>DASZMV010000031.1:0-8824 GCA_035551675.1 Caulobacteraceae bacterium
CGAGACGGCGACGCCGGAGGAGATCCTGCATTACCTGGACGGCAGGATCGCCCGCTGGTGGACGCCGGATGCGGTGGAGTTCGTCGGCGACATTCCCCTAGGCGCCACCGGCAAGATCGACAAGAAGCTGCTGCGCGAGAAGTTCAAGGACTACAAACTTCCCGCCACCGAGCCGGTGAGATAGCGGCGATGAGAAAGTCTTCCCCGATCGTGACCTGGGCGCTGGGCCTGTCGATCGTCGCTCCCATTCTCGTCGGCGTCGGCATGCTGGGCGCGCACGGCGGGTTCATTCCGTACGACACGGCGTTCGGACTGATCGCAACCAAGCTCGCGGCCGGTGTCGCCGTGCTCGCCACGATCGTCGCGGCGGCGGCGTTGTTCGCGTCCTTCTCCAACTTCGCCAGGCAAGGCGCGACCGCGATCGCGGCCTTGGTGATCTCGCTCGTCACCCTGGCCGGCGAGGCGCGCTATTTTCTGACCGTCCATGCGTCGGTTCCGGTGCATGACGTCTCGACCAACTGGGAAGATCCGGTCGGCTTCTCCGACCACCTGATGTACCTGCGCGAGGGCGCCGAAAATCCGGTCGAGGACGATCCTCGCGTACCGGCTTCGGCGGGGCCGCCGTGGGGCGGCATGCGGGTCGCGGATGTGAACGCGAAAACCTGTCCCGGCGCCAAGGCGATCCTGCACGGCTTCGACCCCGACAAGGTCGAAAGCGTCCTGCGGGCCAACGGTTTCCAGATCGCCGGGTCGCAGGTATTCCTGGTCGAGGGCGTGCGGACCGGCACCTGGTTCGGCGTCACCGATGACATCGCCGTGCGCATCCGCCCCGAACGCACCGACATCCGCATCGTTCGCCGCAACGGTCTGTCGGATAACGGCGAGAACTGCGCCATGATCGTGCGCATTCTTCAGGCGCTCAATCGATAGACGCTCCCGATTCCGGGCTGCTCGTCGCTCGTCACCACGCCGCGTCGCTCGAGGTCGATCAGGTGCGCCAGCACCGAGCATGACGCCGCCGGCCACAGCCGCGAGTCCACCTGGGCGTAGATCACCGGCACCATCTCCGCGATGCGCGCGCGGCCCTGGGCGATCTGCTCGAGGATCTGGCGTTCGCGATCGAGGCGGTGCGCCAGATAGGCGTCGAGGAAAGGCGCGACATCGGTCACCGGCGGCCCGTGTGTCGGCCACAGGGTCGTGAAACCGCGCGCCATCACCGCCTTCAGACTGTCGTAGTAGGCGTCCATGTCGCCGTCGGGCGGACTGACCACGGTGGTGGACCACCCCATCACGTGATCGCCGCTGAACAGCGCGTTCTCCTCCAGCAGGGCGAAGGCGATATGGTTCGACGCGTGGCCCGGCGTCGCCATGGCTTCCAGCGTCCAGTCGGGGCCTTTGACGCGTTCGCCGCCGGTAAGGATTACGTCGGGCCGAAACGTCTCGTCCGAATCCTCCTCGGTCTTCACGTCGCCGCCGCCGGTGGGCTCTGGCGGACGCGCGGCGAGGATCGGCGCGCCGGTTCGCCGCGCCAGCGGCCGCGCCAGCGGCGAATGGTCGAGGTGGGTGTGGGTCACGAGGATGTGCGTTACCCGCTCGCCTTCGACGGCGGCCAGGATCGCGTCGAGATGCTCGTCCATCGCCGGGCCGGGATCGATCACCGCGACCTCCTTCTTGCCCACGATGTAGGTCCCGGTGCCGGTAAAGGTGAACGGACCGGGGTTCTTCGCGATGACGCGGCGGATGCGCGGCGAGACCTGGTCCGAGCGGCCATAGGCGACGTCGATGTCGCGCACGTAGGGAATCTGAACGCTCATGCCTGGGCCTCTACACCGGCCCGAACCTTGCGACGAGGCGCATAGGACACCTCAACGGAGGTCAAGATGGCCGCCACCGCTGCGCTCTTCGTCTCAAAACGGCTCCAGCTCGTCACCGCGGCGTTCCTCTGTCTCATGGCGGTCCAACTCGTCCTGTCGAGCAGCTCGCGCGAACCCGCAAACTATCCGGTCAGCACCCGCGTCGCGATCAGCCGTTAGCCAATCTTTGCTACGCGAAGAGGGCCAACTGGATATGGCTTGGGCCTCTATCCGACGAAAGATGGCCTAAAGCACCTGCGACAGGTCAAAGCCGGCGTCGCGCGCCAGGCCGACGAGCTCCATCCGCGTCCGCGCCCCGGTCGCGCCTTCGCTCAGCGCCCAGGCGGCGATCGAGCGCATGCCGCTGCGGCAATAGGCGAGGACCGGCCCGTCGGCGGCCGCCAGCGCCTGGGTCATGGCCTCGATCTGGGCGGGGCCCGGCCGTCCGCGGATGGGAACGCCGGTGTAGGCCAGGCCCGCGGCCCGCGCCGCCGCCTCTATCTCCGCCCCCGAGGGCTGGCCGGGCTCCTCGCCGTCGGGCCGGTTGTTCACGATCAGGCGAAAGCCCTGGGCAGCCGCCGCGGCGACGTCCGAAGGCTCGATCTGCCCCGCGACCGCGAAGTCGCCGGTCACCGGGTGAAAGGTCTGGGTCATGGGGCGAGCTTAGGCCCTGGCGGTCGATTAACAACCTCGCACCGCGCCACTGCCGGTTTTCCGTTGATCGACCGGCGCACCGCGTGCACGAGGGACTCCGTGACGCAATCCGACGATCAGGCCGCTACTCCGAGCGCCGAGACCGACAGCCGATCGGCCCGCCGGCAGGCGATCCGGCGCGCGCTCGAGACCGGCGACCAGGCCGCGGCCACGACGCTGGCGACCGAAGCCCTGGCCGCGGGCGACGAGCATCCGCTGCTGCTGAACCTTCGCGCGTTCGACCACGAGGCGCATGCGCGATGGGATTCCGCCATCGCCGACCTTCGGCGCGCCCAGACGCTTGCGCCCCGGGACTTCGCCATCGCCAATGCATTAGGTCTCTGCCTCGCGCGCCAGGACCGGATGGCGGACGCCGTCGCCGCCTTCGACGACGCGATTTCGATCAATCCCGACTTCGCTCCCGCCCACTTCAATCGCGGGTGGGCGCTCGAACCGCTGGGCGACCTCGCGGAGGCGCGTCGGGCCTACGAACGCGCGATCGAGATCGAACCGGACCATGGCCAGGCGCTGGCTAATCTCGCGACGCTGGCCGCCCGGCGCGGCGCGTTTGCAGAGGCCGGTGAACTGGCCGAACGCGCGCTCGCGCGCCTGCCCGGCTTGCCCACCGCGGAAACCGCGCTCGCCGCCGCCGAACTCGGACAGAAGAACGCCGAAGCCGCCCTGGCGCGCCTCGACCGTCTGTTGGCGCGGCCCGACGTCGGCCCGCTCGATCGCGCGGTCGCCGAAGGCCAGCGCGGCGACGCACTCGACACGCTCGGCGACACTGTCGCAGCGTTCGCCGCCTACACCGGATCGAACGATATCCTGCGTGCGCTCTATGCGCCGCGGTTCGCCGCACCCGGCGAGCCGACCGTGTCGAACATGCTCGAATGGCTGATCGACTATTTCAAGGCGACGCCGCCCTGGGTTTGGGCGCCGAGGGCGGGCGCCCAAGGCGCCGACGGGGGCGGCGGCGGGGGCGGCGAGGCGCAGCACGTCTTCCTGCTCGGTTTCGTCCGCTCCGGTACGACTCTCGCTGAACAGGTCCTCGCCGCCCACCCCGATGTCGTCGCCCTGGAAGAGCGGGAGACTCTGCACGCCGCACTCAGCAGCTTCCTGCGCGATCGGACGCATCTCGACCGGCTGCCGGCGCTCGACGACGCGGCGCTCGAGCCCTACCGCGAATCCTACTGGGATGTTGTGCGGCGCTACGGCGTGGATCCACGGGGCAAGGTCTTCCTCGACAAGAATCCGTTCAACACCGCGAAACTGCCGCTGATCGCCAGGCTGTTCCCGAAAGCGAAGATCCTGTTCGCCGTGCGCGATCCGCGCGACGTGGTGTTCAGCGCCTTCCGCCGGCGGTTCGGCGCCAACGGCTCGACCTTTGAGTATTTGACGCTCGAGGGCGCTGCGCGCGCCTATGACCTGACCATGAGCTTGGCCGAGCTTTGCCGCCCGATCCTGAAGTTCGACGAGCACAGGCTCGTCTACGAGCGCCTGGTGGAGGATTTCGACGGCGAGATGCGCAAGGTCTGCGCCTTCATCGGCCTCGACTGGACGCCGGCCATGGCGGATTTTACCGGCCGCGCGCGCGGCGGCTCGGTCGCCGCCATCACCAGCGCCCAGGTGTCGCGTTCGCTTTACCGCGAGGGCATGGGCCAATGGCGCCGCTACGCCGCGCAGATGACGCCGGTGCAGCACGTACTCGAGCCGTGGGTTCGCAAGCTGGGATATCAGATATCGTGAGTTCGCCGATCGTGAATCCCATCGAAGCGCAGAAGCGTATGGCCGACATCCACGCGGCGCTGGCCGCTTCGGACATGACGCGCGCGACAGACATGGCGCAGCGTGCGCTCGATGACGGCATGGCCGACCCCATGCTGCACAACCTGGTCGCCTGGCGACTTGAGCAGGAGGGCCGTCTCGAGGAGTCCGCCCAGCAGCTCGAACGCGGGCTCGAAACCTTTCCCGAAGATGTGCAGCTTCTGACGACGCTGGGTTTCACCCAGATCGCGCTCGAGAAGCGGCCCGAAGCGGTGCTGACGTTCGAGCGCACCGTGCGCGCCTTTCCAGACTACGCGCCGGCCCGCTACGGCCTGGGATCGGCCTACGGCATGCTCGGCGAGTTTGATTTCGCCAAGGCGAACTACGAGCGCGCGCTCGCGCTGGCGCCGGACTACGTCGACGCCTGGGCCGGCCTCGCCGACATCGCCGAACGGCTGCACGCGCGCGACGAGGCGCGCCAGCTCCTGGCACAGGCGTTGAGGATCGATCCCCGGCACATCGACGCGCGCCTCCAGTTGGCGCGGATCGAGAACGCCAGCGGCGACCATGCGCGCGCCGAAGCTATGGTCCGCGACATGCTGGCCGATCCCGGTATCAATCAGTTGGGGCGCAGCCAGGCGCTTGTCCTGCTGGGCGATGTCCTCGATCGGCTGAACCGGCACGACGAAGCCTGGGACGCCTATGTCGCCGGCAAGGGGCAGCTCGGCGACGACCGCGCGGCGATCTATGCGGGCCCCGGCCACGTCAGTGCGGTGGCCGCGACGCGTCGGCGCACGGCGGAGTTCGCCGCAACCGATCCGGCGGACTGGATCGAGCCGCCGAGCGCGGCGGCGCGCGACAAGGCGGTAAGCCACGTCTTCCTGCTCGGCTTCGCGCGTTCGGGAACGACCTTGCTCGAACAGATCCTCGCTTCGCACCCGGCGGTCTCCGCCTTCGAGGAGCGGCCGACGCTCTACGACACGGAGATCGAGTTCAGCTATGCGGAAGGCGGCATCGAACGGCTGGCGACTATCCACGATCGAGACCTCGACCGCTTTCGGGAAGCCTATTGGTACCGCGTGCGCGACTTCGGCGGCACGCCGGACGACAAGGTGTTCATCGATAAATATCCGATGAATTCCCAGCATGTGCCGCTGATCCGAAAGCTGTTCCCGGAGGCGAAAATCCTGTTCGCCTTGCGCGATCCGCGCGACGTGGTGCTGAGCTGTTTCCGGCGTAGCTTCCTGCTCAACATCGCCATGTACGAGTTCACCTCGATCGAGCGGGCAGCCCGCTATTACGACGCGGTTATGACGGGGTTTCGCCTCTATCGCGAGCGGCTTCCGCTCGACCTTCACGTCGTGCGCTATGAAGCCCTTGTCGACGACTTCGAAGGCCAGGTGCGCCAAATCTGCGCGTTCCTTAACGTCGACTGGACCGAGGATCTGATGCACTTCGCCGAAACCGCCAAGCAACGCCCGATCCGCACGCCCAGCGCCTCGCAGGTGACGCGCGGCCTCTATCGCGACGGCATGCAGCAATGGCGAAAGTACGCGCGCCAACTCGAACCCGTGAGGCATATCCTGGCGCCGTGGGTCGAATTCTACGGCTATCCCGCCGCCTGACGTTCAGGCCGGCAGCACGTCAAAGGCGATGGTCAGCCGGTCTTCGGCGGTCGTGAACGGCACGGTGCCGTGCCACATGTAGGACGGGAACAGCACCAGTAGTCCCGGCTCGGGTCGCACGAAATGCGCAGGCGGCTGGGCGGGAACGGTCTTGAACGGCGGTTCGCCGAACTTGATCCAGCCCTCGCGCGCGTCGCTGTCCAGCGCGTCCTTTGGCAGACGCACATAGAAGGCCGACGAGAGCCAGCCCATCGGATGATAGTGGTTCACGTGAAAGCCGTTCGGCTTCAACAGCACCGACCAGGACGACTCGATCTTGTAGGCGCCGGTGTTGCGGGCGCTGAGCGGATCGTCGCCCACGCCCACCTCCGCCATGTAACGCCGGATCGGTGCGTCGATCGCCTGGAAGAAGGCCTTGATCACCGGATCGTCGGACTGGCTGAAGTCGGCGTTGGTCTGGGTGCCTTCGCGCAAGGACTGGTCCGCCGGATGCACCTTGAAACGGTGCAGCGCACGCAGCGTGCGCTCCAGGTCGACGAGATAGGCTTCCAGATTGGGCCAGCCGACCGGCGCCTCGATCCTGTAAGGCCGCACGAAGCGGTCGTAGTTGTAGAGGGTGGCGTAGGCGGCGTCACCAGTGGCCCGCGCCGAGGTGGCGAGCCAGCCCCACGTCGATTGGTCCAACGGCTCGACCTCGGTCGCCAGCCGGGCGGCGGCGAAGGCGTCTTCGCCGCGTCCCTGCGCCAGGCGTACGGCCGCCATTTCGATCAGCGCCTGCGGTGCGCGCGGCGCGAGGCGCACGGTCCGCTCGATGAGGTCCGACGCCTTGGCGAGCTCGTCGTCCTCGAGCCAGGCATGGGCGGCGGCGCGGCTGATCGCGGCGTTGTCCGGCTCCTGCGCCACGGCGCCGTCGAGCAGGGTATGGAGTTGGTCGCGCAAACCCGCCGCCTCGAGAATCTTCGCCTCGGTCAGCAGCACCGGCGTCGAACGGCTCCCTGCGGCGCGTGCGGTCGTTACCGGCTGGATCGCCTGACGCCAGTCGCCGGTCTCGATCCAGAGCAGCCGCGCCAGCTCCTGAGAAGCCGCCTCGTCGGCGGGCCGGCGGCGCAGCACCTGGCGATAGGCGCCGATGGCGCCGGGGCCTTCCTGCAGATGCAGATGAACGTGCGCCTTGACCAGCCAGGTTTCCGGGCCGTCGAGGCCGAGCGCCAGCGCCCGGTCGATGGCGATCTTCGCCTCGCCGTACTCGCCGAGATCATCCAGCGTGCCGGCAATGTTGTGCCAGGCGACCGCGCTGTTCGGATTTCCGCGCGCGGCCCGACGCTCAAAGCCCAACGCCTCGGTCCTGCGGCCGAGCGCCTTCAGCGCCGAGGCGTGCACCGCCAGGGCGCCGTGGCCAGCGCCCAGGGACTCCGCCAGCGGCGTCGTCAGGGGCAGGGCCTCTGCGGGGCGGCCGGCCTCGATCAACTGGTAGGCGCGGTCGACCGCAGCCTTGGCGTCGGTCACGGCGGGACTCCGGCGCCCTACTGGTCGCGGTGCGCGCGGATCGACCGGTCGTGGCCGACCTTGATGAAGAAGCTGCCGAGCGAGCCTTGGCTCACCACGGCCTCCTGGCCCTTGCGGGGCGCCTCATCCAGCGGATCGCTGTCGATCTGGCGCCAGATCTGGCCCTCGCTGGTGGTGATGATCCACTTGCCGTAGCCGTCCTGGTGGGCCTCGGCCACGGTCAGAGCGACGGAATCCACCTTCTCCGCATGGATGCCGCGGTCGAAGATTCCGAGGGCGCCGTTGAGGTTCAGGCCGAAGGCCTGGCGCTTCACCTCCTTCGCCTGGGCCTTGTCCACCACCACGATGTCGCCGGAGGCCTCGGCCTCGTCGAAAGTCGCCGCCGCCTTGTCGAAACAGGCCAGACGCGCCGCGTCCTCGGTGATCGTGCGGCAGTGCGCCAGGTCCTGCAGCGCCTGAGCGCGGCCGACCTCCGGGCCTTGCCGCTTGTCCTTGGCCAGAAGGGGCGATGCGGCCAGGGCGGCCAGGGCCAAGGCGAGGGCCGGCGCAAAAGCTCTCGGGCGCAGCCCGGAAGAAAGCAGGGTCATAGGTCCTTCCCCGAAGTAGAGCCCCATTGGAAATCAATGCGCGCCGCCGCGCAATCGCTTCCCTTTGCGGGCGTCGATCGGCCGGGAATCGCGGTTCGGCGCCGCAACCAACCGGGTTGCGCGCGTGAGTTCGCCCATCACGCGAATCAGGGGTCGGACCGGTCTCCGGGCGGCCCGTGACCGGGTCATGTCAACCTGGCTTTGCCGCCGCCGCCGCGTCGTCTCATTTCGCCGACGGTCGGGGGCAGGGATGTGTTTAGAATGTGACAGGTTCAGCGAACATGTTTCCTAACGGTGATATGTTCATTGACCGTGTTCGACCATTACTCCTAGGGTTCCGCCACGCTGGAGGGCGAGTCCGCCCGCTGGTCGGATTCGGCCCAGAAAGGGCGGTCCTGTGACGGCCGCCAAGGGTTCAGGAGGAATGAAGTTGAATAAACACACGGTTCGCGAGCGCCTGATGGCCTCGACGATGATCGGCGGGGCCACGCTTCTGGCGTTCTCCGCCGCCCCCGCGTTCGCTCAGCAGGCGCCGGCGCCCGCCGCGGCGCCCGCGGCGTCCACGGTTCAGGAAGTGGTGGTCACCGGATCGCGCATCCCGCACCCGGGCCTCACCTCGGTCAGCCCGCTGACCACCGTCGGCGCTCAGGACATTAAGCTTCAAGGCGTGCAGAACGTCGAAGACCTGATCAACTCGCTGCCCCAGGCCTTCGCCGACTTCGGCGCCATGGAATCCAACGGCGCGACCGGCACCGCCACCGTCAACCTGCGGAACCTGGGCGACAAGCGCACCCTG
>DASZMV010000032.1:0-92416 GCA_035551675.1 Caulobacteraceae bacterium
CCCTTTTCGTCCCGGTACTTCCTACAAAGACGTGCTTCGGATTTATGAGTGCGACGCACTTATACGCAACGCCTGCTTTGACGCGTGCGGAAATTTTGAACTCCTCCTTCGAAACGCGATATCCGAGGAAATGAGCAAACAATTTGGCAGTCATCCGTATTTCGACATCGGTGCCTTCAAAGACGTGTACGGGCGCAAAAACGCCCTGAACTCGTTTTGCGAACTCTACGAGCGGTCGAAAGACGGGAGAGCTAAGCATTACACTATCACGTACGATACACCCGTCCTTCCGCCCATTTGGGTAATGAAGGAATTTCTCACTTTCGGCGCCATGTCCTATATCCTGAAAAACCTATCGGGCACCGTTAGAAATGCGGTTTCATTGGAGTTTGGCGTGAGGTCGGATGCCGTGTTTTTAAATTGGATCGCATGCCTGGTCGATCTTCGGAACATCTGCGCCCATCATGATCGACTCTTTAATCGAACCTTTCAGAAGCAGCCGACAATCCAGAGGAGCCCTACCGTCCCGACTGCGCCAAACAACAAGCTGAAGGCTGTCTTGGAATGTCTAGACCACATGACGGCTCGGCGAGGTTTGCCCGCAAACGTCGTTGCAAAAGTTTCGTCGATCCTCGGCCGCTATCCCGAAATTACCCCGTCCGAAGCAGGGTTCTAAAAACGGACGCTGCAATGACCGTGGATGAATATTTCGCAGCGCTGACGGTTATCACCGCGCGTTCCGCCGCTTTCTCGTCTTAGCCCGTTCCCGCGCCGCAGCGCTCGGATCGACGACCTCGGGCCGTACATCCCGCCTCGTTACTACATGCGCCGACATGTCGAGCTTCAGTTCCTTAACGCCCATCGCTTCGAGGCACTGAACGAAAAATACCGCGGAGAAATGCCCGCGGCCGACTTTGTTCGCGATGTTGCGCTCGTTCCATTCCTCGCCCTCCAGTTCGAAGGTGTCTCGAAGTGCCCGGGTCAGGCTCGCATAGGTGAAGCCGAGCCGGCTCATGTGCGAACGGAGCGCCCCGCGAACCCAGCTAAAGCCCACGTCCTGGTCCATATCGCTCACCCCATTTGATGAGAAATCATCATATTCGGCGATTTTGGCTTGACCATCCTCAAAATCGATGATTAATCATCAAATATGATGTTTCGACATCGCGAAAGGCAGGTTCAGCGGACGGAAGGAAGATTTTGGCGGACAGCGCACGCGCGAAAAGAGGTTGGACGCTGAAGAGCCCTACGGGGCGCTATCGGCGCATCGATCTCAATGAGCACGGGCAGGAGTCCCAGAATTTCCTCCTATCCAAGGCCGCGTGCACGCTCTCCCCATTTGAAATCGCCGGCATGTCTGATGCCAAAGCCTACAAGACCTTCAAGGCCATCCGTTTCCACGAGAACGGTGGCGAACCGTTCTGCCCGCGCTGCGGCGTTACGGAGGTCTACACGATGAAGGCAAAGGGCCGGGAGCACCCACTCTATAAGTGCGCTGAATGCCGCAAGCCGTTCACCGTTACCACCTGTACCGCCCTCGCCGGGCGCAAGATGCCAATCAAGAAAATACTCTACGCAATAGCCATGTTCACTAACGGTGTGAGCGGCGTCGCAGCGCTACGTCTCAGGCGCGAAATCAAATGCAGCTACAAAGCCGCGTTCGTGCTGAGTCACAAGCTGAGAGAGGCGCTTGGCAACTCGCGCGAGAAGCGGCTGCTGACCGGTATTGTCGAAGTTGATGGAACCGTTCTGACGCCGAAGCCCCGGAAGGCGAATATGGTCGCAGATCGTAAGAACTTCGGTGTTATCGATGAATACACGGACGCCGTCGGCGTGAAGGCCGTCGTGATCGCTCGTGAACGCGGCTCTGGTGGGGAAAGCCGTGCCGTTGTCGTCGATGTTCACGAGGCGCGCGGCTCGTCTGCGATCCTGAAACTAATCGACCCAAACGCTATGATCTATACCGATGAAGGCAATTGGTCCGGCTTCGCTCGAAACCCCGAATATCACAAGGTGAAGCACAAAGAAGGTCTCGTTATTGAGGGGCGTCACATCAATCTCGTCGAGAGTGTCAATGCCCGTCTCAAACGCGCGGCGCACGGCGTTCACTACCGCATCCGCGACAAAAACCTCGATCTCTACGTCAACGAAATCCTATGGCGTGAGGACTACCGGCGTCTCGATAACGGGCAGCAGTGGAGCCGGATTGTGCGCGCAGTAACTCACCAGCCGATCTCCAAACGCTTCAAGGGCTATTGGCAACGTCACCTTCAAGTGGGTACTGCGCGGCGCCGCCGAAGGTCCTGGAATGGGATTACCCAGGTCTCCGACGTCTTACGTGCCTCGGAGTCCTCGGCCGGGGCTTAACCGGGTCGTTTAATCCCGACTCTAAGGGATTGGCCTGCGTAACAGACCACCTCACTGGTGAGTCTTCAGCCTTGAGATAGCCTCTCTTCTCCATTTGCCTGAGAAGGTTCGAGAGGGTGCTGGTCATGCGCTCCGTCTGAACCCACCGGTCTCCCGGCATGTCTATCCGCTGCATGATCGCCACGGCGACTTCCCGAGTTGTCATCGGCGCCTCAGCCTCGCCAATGATCCTGACCGCTGTGCCACCCAGCTCCCCACGGCGAAGTCCGAATTCAGTGATCTCACTGCGGGCCTGCCTCGCTCTTGGCGGTTTCCACGCCACGTCGAACAGGCGAATGGATACCCTTAGGCATTCCAGGACGTGCACAAGCGTGCGCCCTTCCGGACTCTTGCCAAAGCCGCGCCGTCTCAGGGCGTCCAGCTCTTGCTCGATCTCCAGATACTTACGTTCGAGCGGGCCGATGGTCCGGGCGACACCCATGCCGCCTAGGATCGTTGTGTGGCCTGAAGAAGAGCTTTACTTGGGTACGGCTGCGCCATAAGGCCGGTCGCCTCGCGAAGCGAGCGGGGTGGGGTGACAGGCGCGACATCGAACACCTTGCGACGCGAGCCCGATCCGCAACGACCTGCATTCGTAGCGCTCGGCCCCCCACCCGGCGCTTCGCGCCACCCTCCCCCTTCGGGTGAGGGCAACTGTCTAGGCGTGGGCGCTTATTCGACGTCGACCGGTGGACTCGGCTTCGTCTTGCACTCCACTTTCCCGGGAGTGCAGACCACGTTCGGCGCGTCATCGGTCACTTGCACCGGCGTTCCGGTTGCGCAGCCTTTCAGCGTTTCAGCGGCGATCACGACAACCGCGGTCAGCGGTTGCGACACGCCGCCGGGATCGACGCACGGCTTGCCGGTGACCGTGACGCTCAGCGCGGACCCGTCCGACGCGGTCGCGCTCCAGGAGGCGGTGTTCGCGGCCACCTGCGGGCCCATGTTCTTGGCGCTGAGGTCGGGCCTCCCCTGGCGTTCGAGCTTCAACTGGTCGGCCCCGATATCGAGCGACCAGGCGGACCCCGACAGGTGCAGGTCGTTGGCCAGGTCGACGCCGCCGACCTCGGGTGCGCTGGCCGGCGCGGTGGCGGCGGCCGGCTGGGCTTCGCTGGGGGCGCCATGGGCCCTGGGCCCGGCGGCGGGCTTCTGACAGGCGGCCAGCAGCATCAACGCCGCCAACCCCGTGGCTTGAACGCGCATGCGATGAACCTCCCCCAGGTCCCGGGCGTCAGCCCGCCCGTCTCGTTAGAACGGCCGAGCTTGCAGTCGGTTCGCGACGATCGTGTGGCGCGCTGTCGGGGCTTGACGAAAGCGGCCAGAATAAGAACAAAGATGGAACTTCTGATAGACGTGGCGCCATTCCGGCGCCAGAGTGGCGCCATGAATGGTGATTCGAAACGAGGCCGCGTTCAGGATCTGGACCGGATCAACCTCCGACTCTCGACCGAGATTTTTGCTCGGATTGACGGCTGCCGTGCGTCACGCTCAGGCAATGTGTCCCGTAACACTTGGATAGCCGAAGCGATTGAGGAAAAACTCCGCAGGGAAAACGTAAAGCCCGCTCGAGAAGAAGGGTGGCGCAAGCATGCCTAAATTCTACGAGTTCTTTGCCGGCGGGGGCATGGCGAGAGTTGGCCTCGGACCTAAGTGGAAATGTCTGTTTGCCAATGACTTCGATGACAAGAAGGGACGTATCTACCGCGCCAATTTCCCTTCCCCGAATGTGTTGAAAGTAGGTGACGTTCGTCAAGTTGACCTTGCCGAACTACGTGATGTTGCTGATCTCGTATGGGGATCGTTTCCATGTCAGGATCTGTCCCTGGCCGGTGGTGGTGCCGGTTTGCGCGGAGAGCGGTCGGGAACGTTCTATCCATTTTGGAACGTTATCAGTCGGCTGATTGACGATGGTCGGGCACCCAAAGTCATCGCACTGGAAAATGTGTGCGGCACGCTCACTTCGCATGGCGGAAAAGACTTTCAAGCAATCTGCCAAACGTACGTCAAGGCGGGCTATCGGTTCGGCGCTCTCGTAATCAACGCGGACGAATTTGTTCCACAGTCTCGTCCCCGGCTTTTCGTCGTTGGCGTCCGGAATGATGTACCAATCCCCCGCCATCTCGTCGCGGACTGTCCGTCTGAGCCGTATCACACCAACGGCCTGCAGCGTGCCGTCAGTCAATTGCGGGCTGGCCTGCGCTCTGAAATGATTTGGTGGAATGTGCCGCAACCATCGGCACGTCGAAAATCATTTGCCGACATCATTGAAGAGCATCCAACTAGTGTTTCGTGGCACTCGGCGTCGGAAACGCGTCAGCTTCTAGCGATGATGAGTTCACTCAACCGCGCGAAGGTTGCGGCCGCGAAGGGAGCCGGGTCCCGTGTTGTGGGCGGCATCTACAGGCGCACTCGATTCAATGAGAACAATGTCAAAGTGCAGCGCGCTGAAGTTAGATTTGACGATGTGGCTGGATGCTTGCGAACCCCAGCCGGTGGATCAAGCCGCCAAATCATCATGGTGGTGGACGGTCCAATCATTCGGACGCGCTTAATTTCTGCTCGCGAAACAGCGCGCTTAATGGGCCTCAGCGAGGGGTACATTCTCCCGGATAACTACAATGAGGCCTACCATCTGACGGGAGATGGCGTTGCCGTGCCCGTAGTCAGGCATTTAGCGCGTCATCTTTTCGAACCTATCATCGAGCAGATGGGCGAAACGGAACGCCGAGCCGCGTGACTTTCACTTAGACCCAGCGCTATTCAATGGCCGCGATACGCTGAAAAGATGTCGACTAAATCCGATAGAATCGCATCGTCGCCCTTCGAGACCGAGGACCTCCGGCGAAACCTTGCGCAATTCCTCGACACTCCATTTGAGGAAAGTACCGGCAGCCAGCACCGAGTCGGAAATTATCGTTGGGGCGTCTACGCATTTTTCGACTACGATGGCGAACCAATCTATGTCGGGCAAACGAACGAACAGCTTCGGACCCGCATACGTCGCCATCTGACGAATCAGCGAACAGATGCGGTCGCAATGTCTGTCTTGGACCCTTTCGAGGTGCTCGAGATCGAAGTTTGGCCGCTGCCACAGTTTCAGGAAACGCCTCGAACTGATCGCCTCGCACAGGATTACCTAAACGCGTTAGAACGCGTGATTACCCAGAACGCGATCAGGGAGTCAGAGTTCAAGGCAATCCTGAATGAAAAGGATCCACCCTCAGGTTCGCTGACAGCGCCAATTCCGAAATCGTTGCGGGGAAGAATTGTCTCCGACGAGGTTTTCGTCATTCGATCGCATCCTGATACCAGGACCGCGAGGCGTTCATTAATTATCTCTCGCCTCGCACAAGTGATCGCCGAGCGAAAAGTACAAGGTGGGTTACGTCGAGTACTGCTAACGCAGGCGCAACGTCTTGAATGGCTTGCAAGGAGACGTTTCGCAGCGCTGGGCGGTCCGGCATCGGTGGCTACTGAAGACGAGGAAAGCTAGGCCGCCTACTCCTCGTCATCCTCCTCGCGTCCGACGTTGTCGTCGTAGCCTTTGCGGGATGAGTAGAAGGCCAACCACATCAGGCCGCCGGCCAATACGCCGGTGACCACGAAGGCCAAGGCCAGGGCGATCCAGCCGTTGACGCTCATGTGGGGGCCGCCGCCGAGCGCCCACGACGCCTTCAGCGCCCAGAGCGTGTAGACCACCGCCGCGATCCCCAGTCCGATCAGCAGCAGGTAGCCGAGGTGGAACTTGGCGCGGGGCTTCGGCGGCTGGACGCTCATGCAGAGTCCTTGGCGACAATTCTTAAGCCGGGCTGCGGCGACGGGTCCCGGCTTGCGCCTGCCGGGCCTACCCCTGCAAGGGAAAACCGGTTGCGGGACGGCCTGGGTCCAAGCTCGGCGTTAACAATTTGTCTTGCGGCCCGGCGCAGGATTAGTGTTCTGGCCGCGCCGGCACGGGGGTGTTCGGTCGTAGCAGCGTGTAACGTCGGGGACCGGGCCCAGCTGGGGCCACAGGCGCGGCCCGTGACGTGCATCCGTCGGGGTTTGATGGCTCAGTTCGATCCACGCCGCCGTCCAGTCCGGTTCGCGCCGCCTGTCCTTCTGACGCTGGCAGCGGTGGTGACCGCCGCCTTGACCTGGCGGGTGTTTCAGCCGGCCCACGCCGCCGCCATCTCGAACCAGCCGCTCGATCCCACCGCGCTTGCCGCGCTCGAGGCCCGCGCGTTCGAGACAGCCGCCCAGCCCCAGGGCCTCGGTCTGCCGCGCAAGGTCAGCGTGAAACTCGCCGGCGGCGAAAGCGTCGATACCGCCCTGCGGCGCCTTGGGGTGACCGACCAGGACGCGTCCGGCGCCGCGCGCGCGCTCGCCGCCTCGGGGGTGCACAGCGCGAGCTTCGACGCCGCCGTCGCGTCGCCGCGCGACGGTTCGGGCCCGCTGCGGCTGATCGGGCTTTCCACGCGCACCGGCGCGGCCACCACGCTCACCCTGTCGCGCGCCATCGACGGCACGCTCGAAGCGCGCCGGCTCGAAGAAAAGGTGTCCGACGAGACCACCGTCGCCCACGGTCGCGTCAACGGCTCGCTGTTCGAATCCGCCGCGGCGCTCGGCGCCACCTCGGCGGTGACCGACCAGGTGGTGAAGCTGTTCCAGCACAAGCTCGACTTCGCGCGCGACATCACCGGCGGCGACCAGTTCACCTTGGTGTTCGATCGCGAGCGCACCGAGACCGGACGCACGGTCGAGACCGGTCAGTTGCTGTTCGCGGAGTTGCAGGCCCACGGCGCGCCGACGCGGCTCTACCGCTTCCTACACGACGGCAAGTTCGACTATTTCGACGACTTCGGGAAGAACATTAAGGGCTTTCTGCTGCGCACGCCGGTCGATGGCGCGCGGATGAATTCGAACTTCGGCATGCGCATGCATCCGGTGCTCGGTTACATGCGCATGCATCAGGGCGTGGATTTCGCCGCGAGCACGGGCACGCCGATCCTTGCCGCCGGCGACGGCGTGGTCGAAGAGGCGCGGCGCTGGGGCGGCTACGGAAACTGGCTGAAGATCCGCCACAACCGCGACTGGGAAACCGGCTACGGCCATATCTCGCGCTATGCGCCGGGGATTCGTCCCGGCGTGCACGTGCATCAGGGACAGGTGGTTGCCTATGTCGGCGCGACCGGCCTCGCCACCGGCCCGCACCTGCACTACGAAACCTGGCTCGACGGCAAGCGGGTCAATCCGGCGGGTGTAAAAATCCCCGCCGCCACCGTGCTCACGGGCCGCGAGCTGAATTCCTTCAAGGTCGAGAAGGCGCGCATCGACGCGCTGATCGTGAAGCGCGAACGCGAAGACGGCGCGCCGCGCAAACAAGCCGCCCCGGTGGCGCTGCGCCCGATCCTTCCGGCCACAACGCGCACCGAGACGCCGTAGGTCAGAGAGTCCACGGACCACACGGAAAGCACGGAGTAGCCAGACGTCGCGCCTGAGGCGCGCGTAGCTTTTTTCGTGGACAATCCTTCTTTCTTCTTCCGTGATTTCCGTGTGGTCCGTGGACTCGTTTCTTACTTCTCGCTTTCGGCCAGACGCTTCTGCGCCTCGACCATGAACTTCCAGATGTCGGGCGAGAACGGCATCTGGCCCTGCATCTTCGGGTCGGAGAAGCCTTCCTTGTACATGCTGGTCATCTGGCCGGTGAGCTGGGCGTCGCCCTTGGTGAATTGCTGCACCTGAGCGCGCCAGCGCCGCGCGAGATCGAGCGCCTGCGGCGATGAGGGATCGCCGTCCTTCAGGCGATCGGCTTCGCTCATCAGCGCGGCCCACTCGGCGCCGACCCTGGCCTGGTCTTCCGCGGTCCAGGTTCCCGGATGCAGATCCTTTACGCGGTCCCTGTCCACGTGTTTGTCGATCAGCGCCTCGAACTCGGGGCTGGGTTTGAAATCACTCATGACGGTCTCCTTGGTGAGATTGACGAGATCGTCCGTCGGCAGGGTTTCGCCGCGCGACAGGCGCAGACGGGCGCGCCGCACGAGCTCGAGCGCGCGGTCGGTCGTCTGCTTCTGCGCGCTCAGCGCCGCCTCCTGAAGCGCCAGCACCTCGTCGAGTCCGACCGCCTTGTTGGACAGCATCTCGCCGATGCGCTTGAGGCTCAGCCCCAGGCGCTTCAGCGCGATCACCTGGTGCAGGCGCGCGAACTCGTCGGGCCCATAGACCCGCCAGCCCGCGGCCGTGCGGCCGGGACGGACGAGGCCGTGCCGCTCGTACACGCGCAGCGCGCGCACGGTGACGCCCAGCCGCTGGGCGGCGTCGGCGGCGGTGCGAAAATCGCGATGCGCAGTCATCGGCGGCGAGCTCCTGTCTTCGAACCCGCCCTCCATCGGGCCGGACCCTGGGTCCGGGTCAAGAGTGGATTTTGGATTTTGTCTCGCAGCCGGAGGTCGGTGCAGGTCCTCGCAACACCAAGACCGGTCTTCTGTCGTACTAAGATCAACAAATGTTAACAAAATGAACATCTTAGTTCGGTTCGGTAAGGCAATATTAACGGCTTATCTTCAGCCTTGAGTTTGCGATGGAACGTCGGAACCCCGACACTCGCCAGCCGTTGGCGAGGCGTAGAAGTCTGAGGGATTGCGTTGAGTACCCAAGAGGCAGAGCGCGAAGTCGAAGCTGAGCGCGCGGCCAAGCGCCTGAAGGATGAGTTACGACATGCCAAGCGTGTCGTAGAGCAGGCCAGGGAA
The DNA here is from genome assembly GCA_035551675.1 of Caulobacteraceae bacterium. Taxonomy (GTDB): domain Bacteria; phylum Pseudomonadota; class Alphaproteobacteria; order Caulobacterales; family Caulobacteraceae; genus JAFECT01. The sequence continues at coordinate 9,132 of DASZMV010000032.1, forward strand.
ACGCTCGAAGCCGTCGCCAGCAACGCTCCCAGACGAGATCTGCGCCAATAGACGAAGCCTGCCCGCAAGGGCGACGCGCCATGCTCACTTCCGCCGCTCGCGGAAGAAGTCGCGCAGCAGGGTTGCGCTTTCCTCGGCGAACAGACCGCTCTCGACTTGCGGACGCCAGTGGCACGTCGGCTGTTCGAAGAAGCGCGGGCCGTGAAGGATCGCGCCGCCCTTGGGGTCCTCGGCCCCGAACACCAGCCGCCCGATTCGGGCGTGGCTGACGGCGCCGGCGCACATGGCGCAGGGTTCCAGGGTCACGTAGAGGGTCAGGCCGGTCAGGCGGTAGTTGCCCAGCCGCTGAGCCGCCTCGCGCAGCACCTGGATCTCCGCGTGGGCGGTGGGATCGGCGCTGGAGATCGGCGCGTTGCCGGCCCTGGCCAGGACTTCGCCGGTGGCCGGATCGGCCAGGACCGCGCCGATGGGCGCTTCGCCACAGGCGGCGGCGGCTTGCGCTTCGGCCAACGCGATGCGCATTAGAGCCCGATCATGGTCCGTCATACCCGCGAGAGCGGCCCGAAGTCCCGCTCCGGTCAAGCCGAAAAAAAGCCCAAACGCACCGAGCGCATCGCCAAACGCCTCGCCCGGGCGGGCGTCGCCTCGCGCCGCGAGGTCGAGCGCCTGATCGGCCTGGGCCTGGTGGCCGTCAACGGCCGCATCCTCGCCACCCCCGCCGTGCTGATCAGCGTCGACGACGTGGTCACCGTCGAAGGCAAGGTCGTGGGCGCGCCCGAGCCGACCCGGCTGTGGCGCTATCACAAGCCGGTGGGCCTCCTGACCACCAACCGCGACCCCAAGGAGCGGGCCACGGTGTTCGAACACCTGCCGCAGGACCTGCCCCGGGTGGTCTCGGTCGGACGCCTCGACCTCAATTCCGAAGGCTTGATGCTGTTGACCAACGACGGCGCCCTGGCGCGCGCGCTGGAGCTGCCGGCCAACGCCTCGCGCCGCGTCTATCGCGCCCGCGCGCTCGGCAAGGTGACCCAGGCCAAGCTCGACAAGCTGAAGGACGGCATCGTCGTCGACGGCCTCCAGTACGGTTCGATCGAGGCGACGCTCGACAAGGCGAAGGAAAAGGACGACGGCCGCGCCAACGTCTGGATCACCGTCGCCCTGAATGAAGGCAAGAACCGCGAGGTGCGGCGCGTGCTCGAGGCGCTGGGCCTGAAGGTGAACCGCCTGCTGCGCCTGGCCTACGGTCCGTTCCAACTCGGAACCCTGGCCCCGGGCGAAGTGGAAGAGGTCGGGCCGCGGGTGATCCGCGAACAGCTCGAGCAATTCATCGCGCCGGAGAACATGCCGACCGGCATGCGTACGACGATGGCGCCGCCGAGCGCCGGCCGTCGCCCCGGCTCCGCTATCGCCGATCCGCGCAAGAAACCGAGCCGCGTGCGCGCCAACGAAGCGAAGGCGCAAGCCGAGGCGAGTGAACGGGAAGAGCGCGCGCCGCGCAAATACGCCTCGCGCGACGACAAGCCCGAAGCGCGTCCTCGCAAGGCCTTTGGCGCGTCCCGCGACGGCGGCTTCGGCGAACGGCGCGCGCCGCGGGGCGAAAAGCCGGCCCGTGGCGAAGGCGGCTTCGGCGCTCGCAAGTCCGAGGCGCGGCGTCCGCGCAGCGACGGGCCGACTGGCGACCGCCCGACCGGCGACCGCAAAAGCGGCGGCTATGGCGATAAGAAGCCGCGCGGCGAAGGCGGCTTCGGCGCGCGCAAGTCCGACGAACGTCGTCCGCGCAGCGATCGTCCCGGCGGCGAGCGTAAGAGCGCCGGCTACGGCGATAAGAAGCCCCGCGGCGAGGGTGGTTTCGGCGACCGCAAGTCCGAGGCGCGGCGTCCGCGCAGCGATCGGCCCAGCAGCGAGCGCAAGAGCGGCGGATTCGGAGAGAAGCGTCCGCGCGACGAGGGCGCCTACGGCGAACGCAAGCCGCGCGCGCCGCGCACCTTCGCTGATCGTCCCCGTGAAGGCGGCGAAGACCGCAGCGCCCGCGCCGGCTTCGGTCGCGGCAAGCCGCGCGAGGAGTCAGGCGAAAAGCGTCCGTTCACGCGTCGCAAAGACACGGCCGGCGACCGCCGCGGCGGTTTCGGCGCCGGCGAGAAGCGGGCTTCGAAGTCCTTCGGCGAAAAGCGCGAGCGGCCTGCGGGCAAGTCATTCGGCAAGGCGGGCGCGAAACCGGGAGGCAAGCCCGGCGGCTTCAAGAAGGCAGACGGCGACTTCAAGGAGTCCGGTTTCAAGAAAGCGGGCGGTTTCAAAAAAGAAGGCGGTTTCAAAAAAGCCGGCGGCTTCAAGAAAACTGCCGGTTTCAAGAAGGCTGGCGGCTTCAAAAAGACCGGCGACAAACCGGCCGGCGGCAGAAGCGGCGGCTTCGGCAAGGCCGCGCCGGCGCGCGGCGAACGCGCCGGACCCGCGCGCGGTCCGAAACCTGCAGGGCGCGGCCGTCCCGGCGGCGGCTCCAAAAGCGCCGGGCCTCGCGGACCCAAACGACCCAGTCGCGGATAGACCATGACCGAGATATTCCAGACCTACATAGATCCCACCCAGCAGGTGGCCGCGATCGAAGCGCGGATGCGCAAGGGTGACCTGCCGGGCGCCATGGTGGATGTGCGCAAACTGCTCACCACCGGTCCCGACCTGCGCGAGCGCTGGGCCAATGTGACCTGGATCGCGGAAACCATCGGCGACACCGAGGCCGCGCTGCAGGCGGCGCGCCGCTATTTCATGATCGACACGCTCAATCCGGTGGCGGCGTTGAAGGTGGCGGAGCTGATCTGCGAAACCGGCCGCGTGGAGATGGCGCTCGATGTCGCGCAGTCCATCGCCGACCAGCGGCCGGGCGATCCGGCGCCGCAGTTCCATCTGGGATTCTACAGCGCGCGGCTCGGCGACTTCGCCCAGGCGGTGGTGCACTATCGCACAGCGCTCGCGTCGCGGCCGGACCTCACCTTCGTCTGGCAGCAGCTCGCGGCGCTGAAAACCTTCACCGACCCCGCCGATCCCGACCTGACCGCGATGACGAACCTCAGCGTGCGGCTGGCGTCGGCGTCCACCGAAATCCGCGCCCCGCTGCTCTACGCGCTCGGCAAGGCGTACGAGGACCTGGGTGATGTTCCGCGCGCGTTCTCCAGCTATTCGGAGGGCTCGCGCCTGATGTCGGCGGAGCGGCCTTGGGACGCGCGCGGCTTCGAGGCCGCGGTCGACGAGATCGTGCGCGACTTCGACCGCCGACTGATGAGCGCCCAGCCGCCGAGCGGCATGAACACCGACCGCCCGATGTTCCTGATCGGCGCGCCGCGCAGCGGCATGGCGCTGATGGAACGCGTGCTTACCGGCTGCGACGGCGTCGGCGGCGGTGACGCTCTGAATTTCTTCCGCCTGTCGACGCTTCCGTTGGGAGAGCATCGCCCGAGCCGGATCGACACCTATGCCGAGGCCGCAGCCAAGGCGGGCTCCCCCGATTTCTGGACCGGCTTCGCGTCCAACTATCTCGCCTTCCTGGACGAACGTTTCGGGTTCGAAGGCCGCATCGTCGATCGCTCGCTGAACCATACACAGATCGTGGGTTCGATCCGTCTCGCCTTTCCCAAGGCGCCGGTCGCCTGGGTGCGCCGCGATCCCTACGACGTCGCCTGGTCCTGCTTCCGCACGCCCTTCGCGCGCGGCAACGACTGGAAGTGGACGCTGCAGAACACCGCCGTCTATCTGCACCAGGTCGATCGCCTGCACGCGCACTGGAGCGCGCTGTTGAGCGACGATCTGAAGACCTTCGACTATGAGGCCCTTGTGCGCACGCCCGAGCCGGTAATCCACGCGCTGGCGGGACATATGGGCGTGGTCGCCGGGCCGCGGGCGATCAACTTCCAGGACAATCCGCGGCCGGTGGACAGCGCCAGCCTGCGCGAACTGCGTCGTCCGGCATCCCAGGACCGCGTCGGCGCCTGGCGCCCGTTCGAGGCGCAGATGGCGCCCTTCATCAAGGCGTACGAGGGCTTCAAGGCTTCTCAGTCGGGCGGTTCTTAAGCGCCCGCGCGAGGTGCAGAACGCGGACGCCGATGGTGACCGCGGTCAGGATGGCGATGGCGCCGACGCCCACCATCAGGGTCACGCCGCGCTTGGTCCACAAGCCGTCGAAGCATGAGGCGATCACCGCCAGCGTCAGCAGCGCCATGCGCTGGGGCTTGGCCAGCGGGCCGCTGAAGTCCGGCGCCAGACCCTCGCCACGGCCGAGCTCGCGCACATAAGCCGCGATCACCGCCAACACCGCCGCCAGCCAACCGACCGCGGGTCCCATGACGAAGTTCGCCGTGATCGCGCCATAGCCCGCGCCCGCCAACAGCAGGAAATCGGCGAAACGGTCGGGCAGTTCGTGCCAGATGGCGCCGCTGGGTTTGCCCTTGCCCAGTTCGACCGCCACCATTGCGTCCAGCAGGCCGCACAGCATCCGCAGCTGGATCGAGATGGCCGCCACGATCAAGAGCGCCACCCGCGGCGCGCCCGAAATCAGCCCTGACAGACCAAGCGACGAGGCGCCCAGGACCGCGAACGTCACGCCGATGAAGGAGACCTGGTTCGGCGTCACTCCGCCCCTCGCCAGGAAGGTCGCCAGGCGCCGGATCCAGCCGGCGTTGGGGATCTTGAGCGGCCGGCGGTTTACGGGGTCTTCGCTCACTTGGATCAACCCTTTCGACGGACATGCGGCCTGAACCAACGCATGGGATCGTGCTAAGGCCACGACTCTCGAGATCGCCGTCCAGCCATGCCCGGCTTTCGCCCGTCTGTCATCGCCAAGAGGTCAAGTGCGGATCGTCGCCGGTAGGTTCAAGGGCAAGACGTTAAGCGCGCCGGAGGGCGCGAACACGCGCCCGACCTCGGATCGCGCGCGCCAGGCGGTGTTCAACATCCTGGAGCACGCGGCCTGGTCGCCGGGTTTGCAGGGCCTGCGCGTCATCGACCTGTTCGCCGGCTCCGGGGCCTTGGGTGTGGAGGCTCTGTCGCGCGGCGCGTCCTTCTGCCTGTTCGTGGAGACCGATGAGGAGGCTCGCGGCGCCATCCGCACCAACCTCGAGACCATGACCCCGGACGGCGCGCTGTTCGGCGCGACCCGGGTGCATCGGCGCGATGCGACGGACCTGGGCGTGCGGCCGGGATCGGCGGGCGCGCCCTTCGACCTGGCGCTCCTGGATCCGCCGTATCGGAAGGGGCTGGGTGAGCGGGCGCTGCAGGGCTTGGCGAACGGCGGCTGGCTCAAGCCGGGCGCCATTGCGGTGTGGGAAGAGGCGGCGGACGAAAACGTCGCAATGCCCGACGCGTACGAGTTGCTGGATGAGCGCACCTACGGCGCCGCCTGCGTGCGCTTTTTAAAGCTCCGTGAATAACCCCCTGTCGGTGATCCCGCGCAGGGCTCGGGATCACCGCCGCCCGAACAGCTTTTCGATGTCGGACAGTTTCAGCTCCACCTAGGTCGGGCGGCCGTGGTTGCACTGGCCGGAGTGGGGTGTGGCTTCCATCTGGCGCAGCAGGGCGTTCATTTCCGCCGCCGCCAACCGCCGTCCCGCGCGCACCGACCCGTGGCAGGCCATCGTCGAGCACACGTCCGCCAGCCGTTCGCCCAGCGCAAGCGCTTCGCCGTTTTCGGTGAGGTCGTCGGCGATGTCGCGCACCAGCGACTGCACATCGGTTTCGCCGAGCAAGGCCGGCGTCTCGCGCACCAGGATGGCGCCGGCGCCGAACCCTTCGAGCACCAGGCCGAGTTGCGCGAGTTCCTCGGCCTTCGCCATGACGCGTTCGGCCTCGGACGGATCGAGTTCGACCACCTCTGGCACGAGCAGGGCCTGACGCGCGACGCCGCCGTTCGCCATCTGCGCCTTCATGCGTTCATAGACGAGGCGTTCGTGGGCGGCGTGCTGGTCGACGATGACGATGCCGTCGCGGGTCTGGGCCACGACGTAGGTCTCGTGCACCTGGGCGCGCGCGGCGCCGAGCGGATAGTCGATCGGATCGACCGGGCCGCCCACTTGATTGGCCGCTTGATAGGGCGTCTGTCCGGGATCGCTGACGCCGGGACGTTCGGCCTCCAAGGTTTCCACGCGCGCGGACAGATCGTTCAATCCCGGGATGAAGCCGCCGAGCGGTTGCGACGTCGGGCGCCAGCCATAGGATGCCGACGATGAACCGCCGCCGGGTCGAAAGCCTTCGAACGCATGGGTCGCCACCGTGGTCGAGGCGCGGTGACCCGCCGCCGCCAAGGCGTGCTTCAAACTGCCGATGATCAGGCCGCGCACCAGGTTCGGATCGCGGAAGCGCACCTCCGACTTGGCGGGATGCACGTTCACGTCCACCTCGCGCGGATCGAGGTCGAGATACAAAGCCGCCGTCGGATGCCGGTCGCGCGCCAGGAAGTCGGCATAGGCCGCGCGCAGGGCGCCGTTCAGCAGCCGGTCGCGCACAGGGCGGCCGTTCACGAAGAGATACTGATGCGCCGCATTGCCGCGCGAATAGGTCGGCAGGCCGGCATAGCCCGACAGATGCACGCCCTCGCGCGTCTGGTCGATCAGGATCGCGTTCTCCTCGAACTCGCGGCCGAGCACGGCGGACAGGCGCAACAGTCGTCCGCCCGGACCCTCCGCTTCGGCGGGCAGGCGCAAGGTCTTTCTGCCGTCGAGGTCGAGCGCGAAGGCGACCGCCTCGTGCGCCATGGCCTGGCGCTTCACCTCTTCGCTGATCGCTAACGATTCCGACCGCTCCGACTTCATGAACTTCAGGCGCGCCGGCGTGGCGTAGAAGAGGTCGCGCACCTCCGCGCGGGTGCCGTGATCGCCGGCGAAGGGGGAAGGCTGAACCGGAGATACATCGCCGCCTTCGACGCGGATCATGTGCGCGTCGCCGCCGCTCTGCGCGCGCGACGACAGCGATAGTCGCGCCACCGACCCGATCGAGGGCAGCGCCTCGCCGCGGAAACCGAGCGTCTTGATGTGCAAGAGGTCCCAGCCGCCCTGCGCATCGGGCGCCAGCTTCGACGTCGCATGCCGCTCGACCGCCAGCGGCAGTTCGTCCGCGCCCATGCCGCGGCCGTCGTCCTCGACCAGGATCCGCGACAGGCCGCCCTGGTCGGCCTGCACCTCGACCCGGCGCGCGCCGGCGTCGAGCGCGTTTTCCACCAGTTCCTTGATCGCGCTCGCGGGCCGTTCGACCACCTCGCCGGCGGCGATGCGGTTCACAGTCTCGGGCGGCAGGCGGCGGATGGTCATGGGCTGAGTTTAGGCCGAGTCAGGCCCGGGGTGCGCAAAAGAAAAGGGCCGGCGTTGGCGCCGGCCCTCGATCTGTGCACGCCCGTCCGGCCTCAGAGGCCCGGCAGCTTACGCTTGGTCTCGCTGCGGCGGATCACGATGTCCTTGCCGCCGGTCAGCGACTTCAGCCGCTTCTCTTCGGCGGCGACGTCGAGGGGCGCGGGGATTGTGGCGCCGGCGGCGGCGCTCGTCATCGGCGCTTCCTTGCGCCAGAACAGCACCTTATCGGCGAAGGTCTTGTCCTTGTAGGCGATGGCCCCGAATTCGTCGTCCACGACATAGCGGGCGAGCGGGTCGGCATGATCGGCGCCGGCGCGTTGCACCAGCAGCTTCTCGCCTTCCGAACGGTCGGCGGCCTGGCTCTGGCCGAGCAAGGCGAGGCGCGCGGCCGATTCCGGCTGCAGCTCCTGCGGGCGGGGCTCGCCGGGGGCCGGCGGACGCATGGCGTATTCCGGCGGGATCACCAGCGGCGCCTTGGTCACCACCCGGAATTCGTCGGGGGTCACCTTGGCCAGGCCCAACGAGTTCGCCGCGTGCTGGCAGGCCGACAGCGCGAAGGCGGCCACGGCCGTCGACGCGAGGATCAAGACGCTCTTACGCATTAAGTCCGCTCCCGATGGCCCCAGGGGCCGCTGCGACCGGTCCCTCGAAGACCAGATCACGGAGTCAAAAGTGTGGTGGGCCGGGCGTTTAGCCCCGCGCGCCGAGGGCCGATCAGTTACCGCTTTTGCTGCGGGAAGCCAACCAGGATTGGAGCGGCGGACCGAAGGCCTCGACCAGCAAAGCTATGGCGCCGACGGTGATGGCGCTGTCCGCCACGTTGAAGATCCAGGGGAAGTGCCCCCCCATCAACCCATTGAAATCCAAGAAGTCCACGACCGATCCGAAGCGGAAACGGTCGATCACGTTTCCCAGCGCTCCGCCGATCAGGCAGCCGGCGGCTAGGGCAAAAAGCCGCTTGTCCGTATGCCGCGCCCAATAGGCCAGGGCGCCCGCCACCCCGACCGCGAAGACGGTCAGGGCCCAGCGGCTGAAATCCGCCCCGCCGCGGAACAGACCAAAGCTCATCCCGCCGTTCCAGACCAGGGTCAGGTTGAAGGCGCCGGGCCAGACCGGGATCTGGCACATGGTGATGCCGGCGAGCGACAGGTGGCCCTTCAGCTCCGGGCACTGACGGACGAACGCGCCGAGCACCCAGCCCTTGGCGATCTGGTCGACCACGATCACCGCCAGGGCCAGGCCGTAGGCGGCCAGCGCCAGGGGCGTGAAACCGCTCAGCATGGTGCGGACGGGCGAGCGCTGATCGCTCATGCCGCCGCTCCGGCGCGGGTCGCGTCCCAGTGGGCCACCGCGTCGGCGTCCCGCAGGCTGAGGTCGGGGTAGCGGGGGTCGGAGCCGACCTCGGGCAGGATGCGCCAGGACCGGGCGCACTTCGCGCCCTTGGCTTTCAGCGGTTCGACGGCGACGCCCGGACGGTCGGGCAGGCGGAAGGCGTCGGGGGGACCCTCGCCCGGGACCAGGGTCGCCTGGCTGGTGCGGAATACCTCCGCCGCGTCGAGGCCGTCGAAGGCCGCCATCAGCTCGGGAGTCAGCCAGACCTTGGGCGCGGCCTCCAGCGCCGAGCCGATGCGCTTTTCGCGGCGTTCGACTTCGAGGGCGCCGGTGACGGCTTCCAGCGCGAAGACCGCCTTGGCCCAGCGCGCGGCTTCGACGTCGTTGCGCCAAGCCTCGGGCGTCTCGGGGAAGACGCGCAGGCAGTTGGAGGTCGCCTCCGGATAGCGCGTCAGCCACGCCTCTTCGGTGGTGAAGGGCAGCGCAAAGGAGAGCCACGCGGTCAGCCGTTCGAACACCGCGTCCAGCACCGTGCGGCACGCGCGGCGACGCAACGCGTCGGGACGGTCGCAGTAGAGGCTGTCCCTGCGCACGTCGATGTACAGCGCCGAAAGGTCGACCGAACAGAACTCCGCGATCGGTCGCACGGCTTCCTGGAAGTCGTAGCGTTCCAGCGCCGCGCGGGTCGAACGGTCGAGTTCGTACAGCCGATGCAGCATAAACCGCTCGAGCGGCGGCATCTCGGCGTAGTCAACTGCTTCGTCCGGCGAATAGTCGCTGAGCGCGCCCAGCAGATAGCGCAGGGTGTTGCGCAGCTTGCGATAGGCGTCGACCGTCGTCTGCAGCACCGTCTTGCCGATACGCTGATCGTCGGCGTAGTCGCAGAAGGCAACCCAGAGCCTGAGGATATCGGCGCCCGACTCCTTGATCACCGCCTGCGGCTCGGTGGTGTTGCCCTTGGACTTCGACATTTTCTCGCCGTTCTCGTCGAGCGTGAAGCCGTGGGTCAGCACCGCGTCGAACGGCGCCCGGCCGCGCGTGCCGCACGCTTCGAGCAGCGATGACTGGAACCAGCCGCGATGCTGGTCCGAGCCCTCGAGATAGAGGTCGGCCGGCCAGTGCGAGTCGTTGCGGCCTTCGATGGTGAAGGCGTGGGTCGAACCGCTGTCGAACCAGACGTCGAGAATGTCCTCGACCTTCTCGTAGCGCGACGCGTCGTGCTCGCCGAGGAAGTCCGAGTCCGGCCGCGTGAACCATGCGTCGGCGCCGTCGGCGGCGATGGCGTCGGTGATGCGCCGATCCACCTGCGGGTCATGCAGCGGCTGGTTGGTTTCCTTATCGACGTACATGGCCAGCGGCGTGCCCCAGGCGCGTTGACGGCTGATCAGCCAGTCGGGACGGCCTTCCACCATGGACCGGATACGGGTCTGGCCCGCGTCGGGATAGAAGCGCGTCGCCTCGATCGACGACAGCGCCCGCTCGCGCAGGGTCGCGCCGTCCTCGATGGGTTTGTCCATGCTGACAAACCATTGGGGCGTGTTGCGGAAGATCACCGGCGCCTTGGACCGCCACGAGTGCGGATAGCTGTGCTCCAACCGCCCGCGCGCGAGCAGCTTGCCCGCCTCGATCAGCTTCTCGATCACCGCGGTGTTGGCGGGGCCGAACTTGCCGGTCTTCTTGCCTTCGGTCTCGATGATTTTCAGGCCGCCGAACAGCGGCACGTGATCGAAATAGGCGCCGTCGGCGTCGACCGTCTCGGGGATCTCGTGATGGCCGTGCGCGCGCCAGACGTCGAAGTCCTCGGCGCCGTGGCCGGGCGCGGTGTGCACAAAGCCCGTGCCCGCATCGTCGGTGACGTGATCGCCGGCCAGCATCGGCACCGGGAAGCCGTACCCGCTGTCGAGGTTCGCGAGCGGATGTGCGGCGACGACGCCTTGCGGGTCGAACGCCTCCACGCGCGTCCACGCCGCGATCTTCGCCGCCTGCCGCACGTCGTCCGCCAGCTTCTCCGCGACGATAAGTCGATCGCCCGGTTTCGCCCACGGTTCGAACGTCAGGTCCGTCTCCATCGCGTCCACGCGATAGACGGCATAGTCGATCTCCGGCCCGTAGCTGATCGCGCGGTTGCCCGGGATGGTCCACGGCGTGGTAGTCCAGATCACGATGTCGGCGCCGACCGCGGCGTCCGAACCCTCGACCACCGGGAAGCGCGCCCAGATGGTGGGCGAACTATGCTCCTGATACTCGACCTCGGCGTCGGCCAGCGCGGTGCGCTCCACCGGCGACCACATCACCGGCTTGGAGCCGCGGAACAGCTGGCCGGTGTTCTTGAACTTGTGGAACTCGCGCACGATCGCGGCTTCGGTGGTGAAGTCCATGGTCGCGTACGGCTGCTCCCAGCGGCCGAGCACGCCCAGGCGCTTGAACTCCTCGCGCTGGCGGTCGATCCACTCGCCGGCGTAGGCGCGGCAGCGGGTGCGGAACTCGGCTTTGGAGACCTCGTCCTTGCGACGGCCGTTGGCGCGGAACTCCTCCTCGATCTTCCATTCGATCGGCAGGCCGTGACAGTCCCAGCCCGGCACATAGTCGACGTCATAGCCGAGCGCGAAACGCGAACGCACCACGAAATCCTTCAGCACCTTGTTCAGCGCATGGCCGATGTGAATGGCGCCGTTGGCGTAGGGCGGGCCGTCGTGCAGCACGAACAGCTTGGCGCCCGCCCGGTGACGATGCTCCCGCAGCGTGTGGTAGAGGTGCCCGTCCTCCCAGGTCTTCAGGATCGCCGGCTCCTTCTGCGGCAGGCCCGCGCGCATGGGGAAGGGCGTCTCCGGCAGGAAGACGGTTTCACGATAGTCGCGCGCACTCGACGCGGTCGGGTCGGCGGGGGTCTTGGAGTCGTCGGCGGCCATGGAAGTTCCGGCGGAAATTCGAACGAAGGTGCAAGCGATGGTCCCGGCGCGCGCGGGGCCCCGGGCCCTGCGGCGTCACGCCGGGCGGTTAATTCGCGTCACACGGGTCGTGCGAGAAGCCATGGGGCGGGGTGTAACAGAGGCTTGCGGCAGGGGAAAGGCGGCGCGGTTTAGTCCTTTTTCGCCAACCGCCGCCGGGCCTCATGGGCGTCGACCACGATACGGGCCTTCAGGGTGTCGAAGTCGGGGAACTTCTGCTCTGGCCGTATGCGGTGGACGAACTCGGTTTCCAGGGTCTGGCCGTAGAGGTCCTCGTCGAAGTCGAACAGGTGGACCTCGAGCCGCTCATCGGTCCCGTTGACCGTGGGCCGCCGCCCCACATTGGCGACGCCGTCGACGGTGCGGCCGTCGGGCAGGCGCACGCGCACGGCGTAGACGCCGAACGCGGGTCGCACATAGTCGTCCAGCCCGATGTTGGCGGTGGGGAAGCCGATGGTGCGGCCGCGCTTGTCGCCGTGCATCACCTCGCCCTCGATGGAGAAGCGGTGACCCAGCAGGTCCGCGACCTCCTCGGGGCGTCCTTCGGCAATGGCGCGGCGCGCTTCGGTGGAGGAGTATTTCACGCCCTCGAGCGTCGCCATGCGCTCGACGATGGTGACGCCAAAGCCGAGTTCCCGGCCGTAGCGCTGCAGGATCGCGCCGTCGCCGGTGCGGTCCTTGCCGAAGCTGACGTCGAAACCGGCGGCCACATGCTTCACGCCCAGCCCTTGCGCCAGCACGTCGTGGGCGAAGGTGTGATCGCTCATCCCCGCCATCGCGGCGTCGAACGGCAGGAGGTAGAGGATGTCGACGCCCAGCGTCTCGAGCGCGCGGGCCAGCTGCGCGGGGCCCATGACGCGGAACGGCTCCGCCGAGGGCTGGAAAAACCGGCGCGGATGCGGATCGAAACTGATCACGCCGGAGGGGATCTTGTGGGTGCGCGCAAACTCGACCGCGGCGGCGATCACGCGCTGATGACCCTTGTGCAGACCATCGAAGTTGCCGAGCGCGACCGACGCGCCGCGAAGGTCGGGCGACAGCCCACGCCAGTCGTGCGCGATTTTCAGACTCACGCGAAGGGTCGCTTCGCGACGAGCAAGACGGCTTCGCCGGTCACCGCCGGTTTGCCGCCGACCGAGCAACTGGTCTTCAAGGTTACGTGGCCGTGCCGCGCGTCGATCGCCGAGACTTCCGCGCGGGTCGTCACCTCGTCGCCGATGTGGACCGGGCGGCGGAACTTCAGCGACTGCGAAATATAGATCGCGCCGGGCCCCGGCAGCTCGTCGCCGAGCACCGCGGAGATGAAGCCGCCGAGCAGCATGCCGTGCGCGATGCGCGACTTGAACTGGGTCGTGGCGGCGAAGGCTTCGTCCACATGCACCGGATTGCGGTCGCCCGACACGGCGGCGAAGCGGTCGATGTCGTCCGCCGTCACCGTCCGCCGCGCTTCGGCGGACTGACCCACGGTCAGGTCTTCGAGAAAATGTCGGGTTCGAGAGGGGCCGGCCATGGCGTCCTATGTCACGCGCTTTAGCGCCCCGTCTACCAGACGAGGTCCGCCATCGCCCAGCGGGCGTGGGCTTCCCCCAGCCGCAGCAGGGCTTCGACCCGCTCGGGGTCCAGCCGGCCCTCGTGGTCGGCGGTCTCCTTGCCGTGGATGCCGGAGGCCACGAACAGCACGTCCAAGCCCTGATTGTTGGCGCCCTTGACGTCGGTCGGGATGCCGTCGCCGATGGCCAGCACCCGGGCCATATCCAGCGGCTTGCCGTGCAGCCGCGCCGCGCCCGCCAGGGTGGAGGCGTAGATCGGCGCGAAGGGCTTGCCGCACATCGCTACCGCGCCGCCCAACTCCTCATAGAGGTCGGCCAGCGCGCCGGCGCAATAGATCAGCTTGTTACCGCGCTGGACGACGCGATCGGGATTGGCGCAAACCATCGACAGGCCCCGCTGCACGCAGATTTCGAACCGCTCGCGATAATCCTCCGGCGTATCCTTGTCGTCGTCGAAGGGACCCGTGCAGGACACGAACGCCGCTTCCTCCGGCGTCTCGCACAATTCTACGCCGGTGCCCTCGTAGAGCGGCCCGTCCCGCGCCGGCCCCACGCCCCAGGCAGGCCCGGGCGCAAGCCGGGCCAGTTCCTCGCGCGTCGCATCGCCGGAAGTCACAAACCCCGACCATGCGCCGTCGGGCACCTTCAGTCCGCGCAGCTGATGCACCACGTCGCTGGACGGCCGCGGCGAGTTGGAGATGAGAACGACCGGCCCGCGCTTCTGCTGGAACGTGGTCAGCGCCGCGCAGGCGTCGGGAAAACTCTCGCGCCCGTTGTGGATGACGCCCCACACGTCGCAGAGCACGACGTCGTAGCGATCGGCGATTTCGGAGAGGCCGGAGACGATGGCGGGCGCGGTCATGGGCGGGCGGTAGACCGGACCTCCTGGCGGGTCAATGCGTCGCGGCAAGTGAAAACCCGCGCCCTCCCTCTTCCGTCGCGCGGGCGAGCCGCTAAGGTCGCCGCGGACGCGTTTGGGGGCCGTGGTGATCGTTGGCATTGACTTGGGAACCACCAATTCGGCGGTGGCGATCTGGCGCGACGGCCAGGCGCTGCTGATCCCCAATAGCCTTGGTCACGTGCTGACGCCCTCGGTGGTGAGCATCGACGAGACCGGCGACGTGCTGGTGGGCCTCGCCGCGCGCGAGCGCCTGGTCACCCATCCGACCCAGACGGCGGCAGCCTTCAAACGCTATATGGGCACGCGCCGGGAGGCGGTGCTCGGCAAGAAATCATATTTCGCCGAGGACTTGTCGGCGCTGGTCTTGAAGCAGCTAAAGTCCGACGCCGAGGCGTTCCTGGGCGAGCCGGTCACCGAGGCAGTGATCACGGTGCCGGCCTATTTCAATGACACCCAGCGCAAGGCCACGCGCATGGCCGGACAGCTGGCTGGCCTGAAGGTCGAACGCCTGCTGAATGAGCCGACGGCGGCGGCGCTCGCCTACGGCATCAATCTCAAAGACGAAGCCAAGTTCCTGGTCTTCGACCTTGGCGGCGGCACCTTCGACGTGTCGATCCTCGAACTGTTCGAAGGCGTCATCGAGGTGCGTGCGACCACCGGCGACAACCGTCTCGGCGGCGAGGACTTCAACAACGTCCTCGCCCGGATGATGGTCGACCGCTTCAAGAACGACTTCGGCGCCAAGAACCTCGAGACGCCCGCCCTGATCGGGCGCATTCGCGCTGCGGCGGAACTGGCGCGTCGCGCGCTCAGCGTCGATAACAGCGGGACCATGACGGTGGTCTGGAAGAACAAAGAATATTCGCTGCAGGTCGGCGTCGACGAGTTCGAAGAAGCGGCAGGCGTGCTTTTGGCCCGTTTGCGCGAACCGGTGGCGCACGCGCTTCGCGACGGCAGCGTCCGCGCCGAGGATTTGGACGAGATTATTTTGGTCGGCGGGGCCACGCGCATGCCGGTGGTCCGACGCGCGGTGACCAAGATGTTCGGGCGCTTTCCCTCCGCAGCGGTCAACCCGGATGAGGCGGTGGCAGTGGGCGCGGCGGTTCAAGCCGGTCTCAAGGCGCGCGACGCGGCGCTGGGCGAAGTCGTTCTCACCGACGTCTGTCCTTACAGCCTGGGCGTCAATGTGTCAGAGCGCCTCGCGAATGGCGATGTACGTGACGGCATATTCTCGCCGGTCATCGAACGCAACACGGTCATTCCGGCCAGCCGCGAGAAATCGTTCCACACCATGTATCCGAATCAGCGGTCGGTGAAATTTCAGATCTACCAGGGCGAGTCGCGCAAGGTGTCCGACAACGTTCGCTTGGGCGAGATCGATGTGCCGGTGCCGCCCGCACAGTCCGGCGGATCGGTCGGCGTGGCCTGCCGGTTTTCTTACGACATCAACGGTCTGCTCGAGGTCGACCTCTTTGTGTCGGAAAGCGGCGAGCGCCGCGAACTGGTGATTTTGAACGACCACACAATTTCACCTGAGGAGTTGGCTAGGCGTCGCGAAGCGCTCGCCGAACTGAAACAGCATCCGCGCGACTCCGCCGCCGCCCGTGCGCTCATGGCGCGCGCGGCGCGCTGCTACGAACAGACGTTGGGCGAGCGGCGCGAACAGGTCGCGCGCCTGATTCTGCAGTTCGAAAACGTGTTGGAGCGCCAGGATCCCAAAGCGATCGATCGCGCGCAGGAAGAGGTCTCCGCCTACCTCGACGCCATTGAGGGCGAGACTTGGCTGTGACGACGTCGTCGATCTGGAGCATCCTCGACATCGAGGCGACTGACGATGCCTCGACTATTCGCCGCGCCTACGCCCGGCGCGTAAAGATCGTGCATCCCGAGGACGACCCCGAGGGGTTCAAGGCGTTGCGAAACGCCTACTCTCAGGCGTTGGCCTGGGCCGCGCGCCCCACGGCGTCGGTGATCGTACACGCCACTACGCCTGAGGCCGCCGAGATGTCCCCCGAAGAAGCCGTCGTGACGCTCGACGAAACGGCGGACGACACGCTGCGGTCGTTGACGCCGCGTGATCCAGGGCGGGTCCTGAGCCTGGACGCCGACGCGGATGAGAATGAGGAACAAGACATGGCGCCGCCGGCGCCGGACCTCGCGCGGGTGAGACGGCTCGAGGCAAACGAAAGCGAGCCGCCGCCCGCTACCTCCGTCGAGCGTGCAAGCATCCGGACGCTGGAAGGCGCCGACGACACGCCGCCTCCGCCCACGGTGCAACGCGACTACAAAGCCGCCCTGGCCCATCTCGAAGGTTTGCTGGCCGCGGAAGCGGAGCCTGAATCGGGCGCTTTGCTGCGCGACGTGGATGATGCGCTGGCGCAGAGCGGGCTCATCAGCGCTCACATGGAGATCGAGTACCGGCTTGGGCATCTTGCGGCTCACTACTGGCCGCGGTCCGATCCCTTTGTGGCGCGCATCGTGGCGCACTTCCGCTGGGCCGACGCGCGGATCGACGACCCCCATCTGCAGCAGGCTGTCTCCTGGTGCGTGCAGCGCGATAAGGACTTAGTTTTTCTAGCTGAGGCGCAGAAAAGAGGCTCGCCGCTGTTGCGCTTCGCGCCACAACTACAGCTGCTTCGCGCCGCGCCGGAGCTTCGGAAGCCGCCGAGCTTCGCCTTTCTCAAAGGGTTCATTCAACCGGGTCTGCTGGGGGAGGTGCGCAAGCTTCTGAGCGAGATTCGCGCGCACCCGACGCTCGAGGCCGAGTTCCCTGCGCCCGCGCAAAAGGCCTGGTGGCGCTATTTCAACAACCAACGGATCAATCCACTCGGGCTTTGGATTGCGATCACCGTCGTCGGCGCCATCCTCGGTCTCTCGGCGATCCCCCAGGTGGCCGCGCACCCGCCCAATCCCGCAGTGGTAAGCATCGGGGCCTTGAACGACGTTGCAACAATGGGTGACCGCCAATCCCTCTGGATCGTGTGTCAGGCGCACTCCGAATTCGCCTTCGAGAACTGCACCGCACCGTTCGCGCCTCCGGCCGGAGTCACCAAAGCGCAACAGGAACTCGCCGTGCAGACGACCAGCGGCACCGAAATTCCGTCGTCGATTGACATGGCGGGGTATCCGGACGGAACGAACGTCGCGGTTCAGATCGATGTGTCGCATCTGGTGGCGCCCCTACCACCGGGGACGGCGACTCCGCAGACTCCGGTGGAAGCGACGTCGCCGCCGACACAGCTGCCCGTTCACCCCGTGGTAGTTGTGATGGATTGCCATACGGGCTCGCGGCGCTCCCCCTGTCGCATCGTCGGCCACGGAGCCAACTCGCACCGCATCAATGCGAAAGCGCTCGACGCGCTGGAGCGCGCCGAGCGGTCGGCGGACCGCGCGGTTCACCCGCGCTGATCGGCTATCCCACCCCCTCGCGCTTCAGCAGCTCCCGCTTGCGCTCCACGCCCCACCGATACCCGGTGAGTTTCTTGTTCGAGCCGACCACGCGGTGACAGGGGATCACGATCGACACCGGGTTGGAGCCGCAGGCCATGCCGACCGCGCGGACGGCCTTGGGCGCGCCGGCGGCTTGGGCGACCTGGGCGTAGGTCCAGGTTTCGCCGGACGGGATCTGGCGCAGCACGTTCCACACCCGCTGCTGGAAGGCGGTGCCGCGGATGTCGAGCGGCAGGTCCTTCAGCGAAGCACCGGGACGGTCGATGGCGGTGACCACCTGCTTGACCAGGCGTTCGAGCTTTTTGTCGCCCTCGACCTTGTGCGCGTTGTGGAAGCTGTCGGTGAAGGCCGCAATCATCGCCTGGGGATCGTCGCCGATCTCGACGGCGCAGATGCCCCTGGCGGTGACGGCTACCAGCACCCAGCCGAGCGTGCTTTCCGCAAGCGCGAGCCGGATCTCCTCGCCGCGACCCTTGTCGCGGTAGGCGCGCGGCCGCATGCCAAAACGGGTGTCGGCGCCGTCGTAGAAGCGGCTGGAGGAGCCGTAGCCCGCGTCATAGACGGCCTCGGTCACGCTGGCGCCGCTCTTCAGGGCCGCCTTGGCGCGTTGGTCACGCACCTGGGCCGCGTACTGGCCAGGGGTCACGCCCGTCTCGGCCTTGAACACACGGTGGAAGTGGAACGGGCTCAACCCCGACTGGTCCGCCAGGGCGTCCAGGTTGGGCGCCGTCTCGGCCTCCTCGATGGCGCGGCAGGCGCGGGCGACCAGGGCGGCGTTGGGCGAGGCGGCCTCGTCCGGCTTGCAGCGCTTGCAGGCGCGGAAGCCGGCGGCGCGGGCCTCCTCGGAGGTGGTGAAGAATTGGACGTTCTCGCGCTTGGGCATGCGCGCGGGGCAGCCGGCGCGGCAATAGACGCCGGTGGTCTTCACCGCCATCACGCCCCGGCTGCGCATGGTCTTGTCGCGGCGCACGAAGGCGGCGTAGCGGGCGTCCTCGGACGGGAGCTCGGCTGCGGTCATGGTGTCGAACATATCGGGTCTCCGGGATGATTGCGCCACCTTGCGCCGCCGCGCCCGCACCCGCGTCCCGCGCCTTGCTCTCAATGTCGGAAGGGGTTCAGATAGCGCTGTTCACCGGGGGAGAGGGCCATGCGCAAGGGTCTGTTCGGAGCGGCCATGGCCGCGGTTCTGCTGGCGGGTCCCGCCCTGGCGCAGCCGGCCCCGGGCAGCGTGTGCGACTTCGTGCAGGGCGCGGTGATCGATTCGGCCGACCACTTCGAACACCTGAAGGGCGGCCCCGCGTCGGATCCGGGGATGTTCAACGTCAAGCCGGGTTTCGAGCCAAAAGGCGCCACGTGCACGATCGATCCGGCTACAACGGGCCGAATGGCCGTCATCTGCAACTGGATCCAAGCCGACGAAGCCGCTGCGCACACATTGCTGACGAGCCTCACCCGGGAGGTCGCAACGTGCCTCGGCGGCGCTCGCAAACCGCGCTACGCGGCCAACGGCGTCAACGTGATCTTCGCCAACGGTCCGAAGTACGATATCGCCGAAGTCGGTCTGACGAAGGACAGCCTGGGAGATTGGGTGGTGTTTCTCTTCATCCTCGAAGACCATGAGATGCTGCACTGAGGGGAACTCCAATGGGTACGCATCTCACCTGTGCGCTGGCGCGAGCCACCCGTTAGATTTTTGCCCACGAAAAACACGAAAAGCACGAAAGTGAGAGAAGCGCTTCCGCGTTCGGCGCTGTGCGCGAAGCGCCATTTGATCTGATGCGCCCTCGGCGCAGAAAAAGCGCGTTCGTGTTTTTCGTGGGCAATTCTTTGCGTCGCAGACGCCGGTAAAGTCGGCTGCGATCACCCGTAACGGCTGCGCGACCGCGGGTGCAGCGTCGAGCGGATGTATTCGTTCGGCGGGTCGGTTTCGGCCAGCACCTGTTCCTTGATGGCGCGGGGTTCGCCGAACAGATGGCCCTGGCCGTAGGCGACGTCGAGGTCGAGGATGTCGACGACCTGGCGCTCGCTCTCGACCTTTTCCACCACCAGTTCGATGCCGTAGCGGCGGGTCAGTTCGCTGAAGTCGGCGGCGTGGATGTCGCGCATCGTGCGCAACGCCGGCTGGCCGTCGAAGTCGAGCAGTTGCTCCAGCATGAGGTCGGCGGTGACCTTCAGGAACTTCACGTCCGAGCGCTGCAGGTCGGCGAAGTCGAGGTCCAGGGTCTGGACCTTGTCGAGGGAGAAGCGGAAGCCGAGATCGGCCAGCCGCGCCATGTTGCGCGCCTCGACCGCGCCGCGAGCATCGAACGCCGCCTGACCCAGTTCGAAGATCAAGGCGCCCGAAAGATCGCGGTTGTCGGCGAGGAACTCGAGGAACTGCGGGAAGAAGGCCTCGTCCGCCAGCGACGCGGGCGATACGTTGCAGAAGATCCCGATCTTGCGGTCCTGTTTCGCCAGCCGGCGCACGATCTGCACGCAACGGAACAGCAGCAGGTTGTCGATGGCCGAGACCAGCCCCTCGATCTCGGCGACCGACAGGTATTCCGCCGGCATCATCACCCGCCCGGTCTCGTCTCTGAGGCGCGAGAAGCTCTCGTAGAAGACGGTCCGGCGCTGGGGCAGGCTGACCACCGGCTGCAGGTAGAGGTCGACCCGGTTCTCGGCCAGGGCCTCGCGCACCGTCTCCAGAAGCGCGGCCGTTTGCCGCGTCCGGCGGCCCTCGTGGGTTTCCGGCGGCTGGTGGCGGATGCCGGCTAAACGCGCCTCCAGGTCCTGACCCATGCGCTGGACCAGATCCTCCAGCATGCGAACCTCGTCCGTCAGCTGCTCCGAACGGTGGAGCGCCCCGGCCTCGATCTGGCCGGCCAGGCCGTTCAGCGCCCCCTGGGCGCCCTCGACCGCGTCGGCGAGCAGGCGGTGGGCCTCGCGAACCGCGTCGATCTCCCTTTCCAAAGCGGACCTTGCGGCCCCTTGGGACAGAAGCACGTGGACCGACAGCAGAAAGCCCGCGACCCCGGTCAGGGCGGCGACTCCCGCGCCCCAGCCGGCGCCGGACTTCGCCACCAGGGCGGCGACGGTCATGGCGAGGATAAGGTAGGCGCAGATCAGAAACGCCGAGGTGATTTTCCGCATGAAACCGCCCAGTGGAATCATCTGAGTATCCAGCTATCAAGGCTTCTGGGGAAGGAGCCCTTTCGCATGACCTCTAAGGACAACCTGTTCGACCTTTCCGGCCGGTCGGCCATCGTCACCGGCTCCTCCCGGGGCATCGGCAAGGCCATCGCCGAACGCTTGGCCGAGCACGGAGCCCAGGTGGTGATCTCCTCGCGCAAGGCCGAGCCCTGCCAGGAGGTCGCCGACGCCATCAACAACCGATTCGGCGCCGGACGCGCCATCGCGGTTCCGGCCAACATCGCCAGCCGCGAGGACCTGCAGCGCCTGGTCGACGAAACCAACACCGCCTTCGGCAAGGTCGACGTCCTGGTCTGCAACGCCGCTTCGAACCCTTACGCCGGTCCTTTATCGGGCATCTCCGACGAGCAGTTCTTCAAGATTCTCCAGAACAACGTCATCTCCAACCACTGGCTGATCCAGATGTGCGCGCCGCAGATGCTGGAGCGCAAGGACGGCTCGATCGTCATCGTCAGTTCCATCGGCGGCCTGCGCGGCAATGCCTTGATCGGCGCCTACAACATTTCCAAGGCGGCGGACTTCCAGCTCGCGCGCAATCTCGCGGTCGAATACGGCGCCTCGGGCGTGCGGGTGAACTGCATCGCGCCCGGCCTGATCCAGACCGACTTCGCGCGCTATCTGTGGGAGAACCCAAAGATCCTCGAACAGGTCACCGCGCCGATGCCGATGAAGCGCATCGGCCAGCCCGACGAGATCGCCGGCGCGGCGGTGTTCCTGGCGTCCAAGGCCTCGACCTATATGACCGGCCAGGCCCTGGTCATCGACGGAGGCGTGACCGTCGCGTGGTGAAAAAGAAGAGGGTAAAACGCAAGCTCCCGGGCTGGCTGCAGACCTGCGTCTACGCCGTCGAGGTCGTGCTGTACGATCTCTTTCACCTGATCGTCGGCGCTCTGCCGCCCGACGCCGCGTCGGACATGGGGGCGTGGATCGGCGGCACCTTCGGGCCGCTCTCGCCCACCAACAGGATCGTCAAACGCAACCTCGATCTCGCGTTTCCGGACAAGTCGCCGCAAGAGCGTCACCGCATTCTGATGGCGCAATGGCGCAACACCGGACGCCTGTTCGCCGAGTTCCCGATCCTGCACAAGCTGACGCCCGCGACGGGCCGGGTGGAGGTGATCAACGGCGAGCGGCTCGATGCGATCCGCGAGGCCGGCAAGCCGGTGGTGTTCGTCTCCGGCCACTTTTCCAACTGGGAGATCATGCCGCTCACCATCGTCCACTACGGCGTGGTCTGCGAGATGACCTATCGCGCGGCGAACAATCCCTGGGTCGACAAGCGCATCAAGGACAGCCGCGCGCGCTATGGCGTGCGCCTGTTCGCGCCCAAGGGCGGCGACGGCTCGCGTGAGCTGTTGAAGGGCATGATGCAGGGCGCCTCGGTGGCGTTGATGAACGACCAGAAGTTCAACCGCGGCCTGGCGGTGCCGTTCTTCGGCCACGACGCCTTCACGGCGCCCGGCCCGACGCGCCTGGCGCTGAAGTTCGGCACGGTGTTGCAGACCATGACGGTGCGTCGGCTGAAGGGGGCCCGGTTCCAGGCCATCGTGCACGAGCCGATCGAGCTCGAACGCACCGGCGACAAGGCGCGCGACATCGAACTCGGCGTGCGCCGCATCTCAGCCTTTGTCGAGGAAGAGGTGCGACATCACCCCGACGACTGGTTCTGGGTGCACAAGCGCTGGCCGAACGAAGCCTACGCCGCGTCGGTCTCTGCGCGAGAGGACGCCGACGACGAGGACGCCGACGACTCGCGGTGAACGTCCTCCGCCCGGCGGAACGGCCCGGCGTAACGCTCGTCCTTCAGACGCCGGCGGCACGGTCCGAAATAATCGTCGGTGCGCACGAACGGACGCGGCTTGAAGATCACCGCCTGAATGCGGCTCAACACCGACTTGGCGGTCACCGGCTTGACCACGAACTCGGTGACCCCGGCGTTGCGCGCCTCCATGACCCGCGAGCGTTCCGCGTGGCCGGTCATCATGATGATCGGCAGATAGGGGTTGGGACTGTCCTTGGCGTTGCGCACCAGCTTGGTGAACTGCACCCCGTCCAGCGGCTGCATGTTGAAGTCCACGATCGCCAGGTCGGCGGGGAAGTCGCGCAGCGCCTGCAAAGCTTCAGCCCCGTGGGCGGCTTCGCGCAGGCTCTTTACGCCCACACCTTTCAGAATGGTCGTGACGATCGACCGCATGTGCGGATTGTCGTCGACGAGAAGGACCTGAAGCGATTCCAGCGCGGACACGGCGATACTCCACCGCGCAGGCGAAATCGCCGGCGCTCCCGCGGAACATCGTTCGGAAACCCTTTGCGAGCGGTAAACGCCGCAGGCTAACTCGTTGAACGCAGTTCACTCCTTGCCCGCGCGCCGCGCTGGGAAGGAGGTCATACCGTCTTTGCGTCGCCCACCAGGAGCGACGGATCGAGGTTGCGCCTGCGCCACTTCAGCCGCCAGCACAGGTGTGGGCCGGTGGCGCGGCCGGTCATGCCCACGTGGCCGATGAGCTGGCCGGTCTTAACCACGTCGCCCTTGCGCACGAACTGTTTCGACTGGTGCAGATAGATCGAGATCAGGCCCTGGCCGTGGTCGATCATGGTGATGCCGCCGTCGAAGAACATGGCGGGCTCGGCCAGGACGATCAGACCCGGGGCCGGGGCGTGGATCGGCGTCCCGGTGGGCGCGGCGAGGTCGATGCCGTAGTGCGGCGGCTTGGGCTCGCCGTCGAGCACGCGCTGGTTGCCGAACCGGCCGCTGACGCGGAAGTGCTCGAGCGGCCACTGGAAGCCGTCTTTGAACCCGTCGCCGTCGGCGCGGCTCGCGAACCCCTCGGCCTTCTGCGCCGCCTCGTGCTTGATGCGGGCGAGCAGGGCCGGATCGGTGGGCGCCATCTGGCTCTGCGGCAGGCCGTCGATCCGCTGCACGTCGTAGCTCGTGGGCGCGACGGTGAGCGTGCGGTCCTGACTTCCGGCCGCGAGCCGGTAGGCCGCCGGTTCATCCCGGTCGAAGCCGATCACGAAGAGCCCCGAGGCGGAGGCCCGGCCCACGGCCTCGCCATCGACAGTCAAAGCGGCATTTGGCTGGGCGCGCCCGATGGCGTAACCGCCCTGGACCAGACGCCCCCGAAGCGGTAGGGCTTCGGCCGCGAACGCCGGCGCAGCCGTCAGGGTCAATGCCCCGGTCCCCGCCAGCATGGTGCGACGGTTCAGGCTTTGGACTGGGCTTCCCGCCACCGCTGCAACGCCTCCTTGGGCCCCGCATAGGCCTCCTGGCGCTTGGGGTCCCAATAGCGCAGGGCGTTGAGTGGAATGGGCTTGCCGCTCACCGCGCAGGTCACGAACCGGCCGGGCTTCAGCACGACAAACTCGCCGTCGCCGTAGTGCAGCACCGCCTGGCCGTCGAGGTTCCGATCATGGACGTTCATGGGGAGGAATGTACGGGTTCCGGCGTCGCGTTTCCAGATGGTCGAGGGCCTGTTGAGGTGGCGCTTGCTGGGTCCTCGGCATCGCACGGCTGCGCCGCGCGTCGCCGAGGATGACGACAATTTTTAAATTTGGCCGTCATCCTTGAGGACGGGGAGCGTCAGCTCGCCGTTCTCGAGGACCCAGCAAGCGCGACCTGACGGCGCGCCGCGATTGCCTTCTCCTAATCAAAAGAGATCGCCTTGCGTCTTCGCAGGCGACGTGGTTTTGGCGGCCTTCGGTCTTGGCGCCGGGGATGCCGCGCTCTCCCCATCCACATGCGCGCTCCGGTCGCCGTCACCGAAAGTGAGCATGATCGCGTCGCCGGCGTTCAGAGCCGCCGCCTTGTCGACCACGCTGCCGTCCGGACGGCGCACCAGGGCGAAGCCGGCGCGGGGCGGGCGTTTGGGGTCGAGGGTGCGCAACAGTTGGCCGAGCGCGGTGAGGCGGTCGGCGCTGCGGGCGAGGCGGCGGTCGGCAGCCGGGCGCAGGCGCGAAGACAGGTCGCGGACGCGGTCACGCTTCAGCTGGATCGGATGTTCGAGCAGACGCGGGGTCAGGCGCGACGACGCGCGCGTCAACTGATGCCGGTGCTCCGTGACATTCCGCTGCAACGCCGCGCCCAGCCGGTTGGCGACAATGTCGAAGCCCTGACTCTTGATCGCCAGCAGATCATCCAGCCGCGGCAGGCCGCGCGCGGCGGCGGCCAAACGGTTGCGCCGGTCCTCGAACCCGCGCGCGGCGCAGCGCAGCATCCGCTGTTCCAGCCCGACGACGGCGGCGCGCAGTTCGGCCAGCACCGGCGTCGCCATCTCCGCCGCGCCGGTCGGCGTCGGAGCGCGACGGTCGGAGACATAGTCGATCAGGGTCGTGTCGGTCTCGTGCCCGACGGCGGAGATCAGCGGGATCACGCCCTCCGCCACTGCGCGCGCGAGCGCCTCGTCGTTGAACGGCCACAGGTCTTCGATGGAGCCGCCGCCGCGCGCGACGATCAAGAGGTCGGGGCGGGGAAGCGTCCCAGCGCCGTCCATGGCGTTGAACCCGCGAATGGCGGCCGCGACCTGGGCCGACGCCGCCTGCCCCTGCACCACGACGGGCCACACGATCACGCGGCAGGGCCAGCGGTCGCGGATGCGATGGAGAATATCGCGGATCACCGCGCCGGTTGGGCTGGTGATCACGCCGATGGTCGCGGGCATCTGCGGCAGCGGCTTCTTGCGCGCCGCGTCGAACAGTCCCTCGGCGGCGAGTTTCGCCTTCAACCGTTCGAGCTGAGCAAGCAGTGCGCCGACGCCGGCGTGCTCCATGGTCTCGATGACGATCTGGTACTTGGACGACGCCGGATAGGTGGTGATGCGGCCGGTGACGATGACCTCGAGGCCTAGTTCCGGCTGAGCGGTCAGGCCGCGGACGCCGGTCTTCCAGATCACGCCGTCGAGGCAGGCCTTGTCGTCCTTGATCGAGAGATAGACGTGGCCCGACGCGTGACGCGTCACCTTCGACAGTTCGCCGCGCAACCGCACATAGCCGTAGGTCGTCTCCAACGTCCGCTTCAGGGCCTGGGACAGTTCGGATACGGAATAGGCGCGGACGTTGCCGTCCTCAGGGCCGCTTGCCTCGGGTTCGGAGACCGGCGGTACTTCAGCGCCGGAATAGTAGTCGTCGGGGGGCGAGTCGGCGGGCGTCATGGGGCATAGATAGCAAGCCCCGCGGCTGGGTGCTTGACCGCCGGGGCCGGACGGGCCATTCGCGCCCCTAATGAACATCCTCCTCATCGGGTCCGGCGGCCGCGAGCACGCCCTCGCCTGGAAGATCCGCCAGTCGACGCTGCTCAAGCGGCTGGTGGTGGCGCCGGGCAACCCGGGCATCGCGCGGGTGGCCGAGGTTCGGCCCGTCCAGCCGACCGACGTGACCGGACTGGTCGCCCTGGCGCGCGAGATCAAGGCGGACCTGGTGGTGGTCGGGCCCGAGTCCTCGCTCGAAGTCGGCATCGCCGACCTTTTGGCCCAGAGCGGCATCCCCTGTTTTGGGCCCACCGCCCAGGCGGCCCAGCTCGAAACCTCCAAGGCCTTCACCAAGGAGTTCTGCTCGCGCTGGAACATCCCGACCGCGGGCTACGGCGTGTTCGACACGACCGAGGCGGCGTTCGCCTACCTCTCCACCCTGAAGCCGCCCTATGTGATCAAGGCGGACGGCCTCGCCGCGGGCAAGGGCGTGGCCATCTCCGAAGACCGCAAGGACGCCGAGGCCGAGATCGAGGCGCGGCTGGCCGGCCGATACGGCGCCTCGCGCGTGGTGATCGAAGAGTTCATGCGCGGCGAAGAGGCGTCGCTGTTCGCGCTCTGCGACGGCGAACGCGCGGTGCTGTTCGGGGGCGCCCAGGACCACAAGCGCGCCTTCGACGGCGACAGCGGTCCCAACACCGGCGGCATGGGCGCCTATTCGCCCGCGCCCGTGTTCACGCCCGAACTGGTGGCCGCCGCCGAAGCCGACATCGTGCAGCCGACCGTGCGCGCCATGGCGGAGGAGGGCGCGCCCTACCGCGGCGTGCTTTACGCGGGACTGATGGCGACGAATGAAGGACCCAAGCTGGTCGAGTTCAACGCCCGTTTCGGCGATCCGGAATGCCAGGTGCTGATGCTGCGCCTGCGCAGCGACATCGTGCCCTACCTGCACGCAGCGGCGACCGGCGGCCTGTCGCGGTTGGGGCCGCCGACCTGGCGCTCGGAATCGGCGATCTGCGTGGTGCTGGCTGCGCGCGGCTATCCCGACAGCCCGATCCCCGGCTCGGTGATCAGAGGCGCCGAACAGGATTTCGGTTCCGACGTGGTGGTCTTCCATGCCGGCACCGCGCGTAAGAGCGACGGCGCGCTGGCCGCCGCGGGCGGGCGCGTGCTCAACATCTGCGCCCTGGGCTCCAGCTTCGAAGCGGCCCGGGAAAGGGCCTACGCCGCCATCGCCAAGATCGACTGGCCGGGCGGGTTCTTTCGTTCGGATATCGGCTGGCGGGCGGCAGGTCGGGCTTAGGTCGCGCAATTAAGCACGGATAAGCACGGAGATAGTGGAGAAAGAGGAGAAGGGAGCGGCCTTGCCCGCGCAGCGGGCGCTAAATCAGGAGGGCGCCTTCGGCGCGGCAGGCCCTCGGAAACGCTGCGCGCTCCCACTTCTCCTCTTTCTCCGTGTTCCCTTACGCCGACGCGTGGATCATCCGCCCAGGTCGAGAGGTGATCACTCTTACGCCGCGGCGTAGATCAGGCGGCCCTGGTCCAGGTCGGGGCGCACTTGCGCGAGGTCGCTGTGGGACAGGGCGAAGCAGCCGTCGCTGCGGCCCAGTTGGCCGAAGCGGTCGAGGAAGGGAATCTCGCAGTACTGCGCGGCGTGAACGATGATGGCGCGGTTGCGCGCCTCCGAATTGGTCGAGTCGAGACCGTCGAGAAGCACATTGGCGCCGTCGCGCGCGCCGACACTCTGGCCCAGAGTCACGTAAGCGCCCAGCGAGGAGGCGTCGGAATTGGGGACGTTGGAGAAGCGCGTGGCGTAGCCGGTGCGTGCGCGGTCGGAACCGAGACCGTGGGCGGTGCGGAAGGCGCGAACCTGGCCGGTCTCGAGATCGAGCCGGAACAGCCGCGGCTTGCTCGAGTGAACGGTGAAGTCGACGAGGTAGATCGCGTCCTTGCGCGTGATCCGGTCCCCGTGGCGGTCCATCGCCTTCAAGGCTGCGTCCACGAGCGGCTTACGAAGCACGCCGTGCGGGTCGAGCGTCACGGTTCCGGTGGAAGCCGGCGTCGCGCCCAGGGTCCGGGGGGCCAGGGTGCGGGGGTCGAGCTGGCTCAGCCGCGCGTCCCCGCCGGCAAGGCTCGCCAGCGGGGCTTTCGCCCACGAGCTGGCGGCGGCTGCCGAGCCGAGCGCCACGGCGCCCAGGACAAGTCCACGACGAGACAGGTTCTGCATTCGACCAGGATCCTTTGCGGCCTCTCCATCTAAGGGACCCCTCGGCGAACCGCGATGCGGCCTAATGCTGCGGTTCCATAAGCCGGGCCGCTGCAAGGCGTCGCAGGCGAGGGATGACGCGCAATTGGAGGGCTATTGTCGAGGTTGCGAGAGCAACGCCTCGAGCGCCGCCTCGTCCTCGAACCGCGCGCGCACCGGCCACGCCTTCACCTTCGCGCGCCAGTCGGGCGAGAGGCGCACCCAATCCTTCTCCGTCGTCACCATACCGGCGCCGTACACCGCCGCGCGCCGTTCGATGAAGCGCAGGTCGCCTTCTGAGTAGGCTTGGTGATCAGGGAAGGGGATGAAGTCTTCCAGTTGAGCGCCGGCCGCCTTCAGCGACTGTTCGACCTTCCACGGCTTGGCGATGCCGGCGAAGCCGACCTGCGGGCCGCTCGGCGGCGGCTCGGCGGGCTCGAGGCGCGCGATCAGCACCGGCTTGCTCGATAGGAGGTGCAAGAGATCGGGGTCGGGCTCGGGCAGGTCGACCGGAAGCAACAGCACCACGGCGTCGGCGCGCGCCAGACCCACGCCGAACGGTTCGCGCATCGGGCCTGAGGGGAACACCGCACCGTCGCCGAACGGCCAGGCGTTGTCGCGCGTCTCGCCGTCGACCACGACCAGCGACAGGGCTTTCTTCAGCGCGGGGTTCTGATGGCCGTCGTCGAGCACGATGGTCTGTGCGCCGGCGTCGACCGTGGCCCGGGCGCCGGCGGCGCGGTCGCGGGCGATCCAGAAGTCGCCGTCGCGGGCCAGCATCAAGGGTTCGTCGCCGACGTCGGCGGCGGTGTCGACCTCGGTGTCCACGCGATGCGGGCCTTCGAGCCTGCCGCCATAGCCGCGCGACAAGCCCACCGCGTTCACACCCTTGGCGCGCAAACGCGCCACCACCTCGCGCACCACCGGCGTCTTGCCCGAACCGCCGACGGTGAGGTTGCCGACCGAGATCACCGGCACGCCCGGAGCGAAGGGCTCGGCATTGGCCATGCGCCGTGCCGTCGCCGCCGCCCAGATCCACGACAACGGACGCAGCGCATGACGCATGACGAAGCCTGGTGCCCGGTCGCGCACGTACCACCAGCGCGGCGTGGTGAGCTTCATGCGATCAGCGCCTGGAGCTGTTTCATCACCGGCCCGAGGTCGCTCGACCGGCGGATCATCTCCAGCACGGGGTCGGACGCGGCGAGCGGCTTCTCGACCATCGCCGCGGCGAAATAGTCGCTGAGCTGACTGGCGCTGCGCACGGTCCTCACGTCCCGCCCCGCGTCGAGGATGTTGTAGATGGGAAACCAGTTGATGCGCTCCGGACCGCTGGCAACAGCGCAACCGAGGCGGATGGATTCGAGCGGATTGTGTCCGCCGACCCCGCGAAACATCGAACCGCCGATGAAGGCCGCGCGCGCGAGCCGGAACCACAGGCCGAGTTCGCCCAAGGTGTCGGCGACATAGACCTGGGTCGCGTCGTCGATCGCTTCGCCGCGCGAACGCAGGCCCGCCCGGAAACCGCGCGCCTGGGCCACGCTGGCGATGGCTGCGCCGCGATCGGGATGGCGCGGGACGATAATCAGGAGCGGGCGCTTCGCATCGTTCGCCAGCGGCTCGAAAGCGTCGAGCATGACTTCATCTTCGCCCGGGTGCGTGCTCGCCGCCAGCAGGACCGGACGTGCGTCCGTCGCGCGCCGCTCGATGTCCAGCTTGACCTCGTCGACCGGCAAGGGGTCGCCTGCGAACTTCAGATTGAGACGCCCGTCGTCGCGCGCCCCGAACTGGTTCATATAGACGGCCTGGCCTTCGTACTGGGGCAGCACCAGGTCTAGGTAGGAAAAGATTTCGCGCGGCACGCCGGGGGCTCGACGCCAGTTGCGGACCGTCTTGTCGCCGACTCGTGCGGAGATCAGCGCAAGCTTGACGCCGCGCCGGTGAGCCGCGCGCAAAAGGTTCGGCCACAGGTCGCTCTCGACGAAGATTCCCAGCGCCGGACGCCAGTGCTCGATGAACCCTCGCGCCGCGCCCGGCGTGTCGACGGGAATGTACTGATGGATCGCGCCCTTCGGCAGGCGCTTGCCCATGACCTCGGCCGACGTGCGCGTCCCCGACGTCATCAGGATCGTCGCGCGCGGCCGCGCCTTTTGCAACGCGTCGACCACAGGCAGCAGCGACAGGGTCTCGCCGACGCTCGCGCCATGCAGCCAGATCACCTCGCCTTCGGGACGCGCAAGCTTGGGGCGGCCGAGGCGTTCGTTCAGGCGCGCGGGGTCTTCCTTGCCGCGCTTCAACCGCGCCTTCAGAACATAGGGCGCGAAGGGTTCGGCGACGGCGGTCAGACCGCGGTAGAGCGCGAGCACCGCGCTCACCGGACCAGCGCCTCGGCGCGTTCGGTGGCCGCGGTCAGTCGGCGCGCCCATTCCTGTCGCAGCTCGTCGGTGTCGTCGCCCACGTCGCGGATCGGGCCATCCCAGACGATGGCGCCCTTGCCGAAGGGAAACGGAATCACCGCGCGGTCCCAGCTCTTCAAGCGCCGCGATGGACGACACGCAAGCCCGACCAGCAGCACCGGCGCCTTCGACACCTTGGCGAGCAGCGCCGCGCCCTCGGCCATGTGTTCGGCGGGCCCGCGCGGGCCGTCGGGCGTGATCGCGATGCCGCCGCCGCCCTTCAGCCAGCGAAGCACGTCGCGAAAGGCGACCGCGCCGCCCTTCGACTTTTCGCCGTCCTTGGTGGATTTCGAGGACGAGCCGCGGATGGCGGGAAAGCCGAGGCGCGCCACGGCATGCGCAATGAACTCGCCGTCGCGCGACAGCGAGATCAGCGCCCGCGGCTCCTGCGCCCGGTCGAGCGGCCAGCAGGCCGGCGAGATCGAGATGCGCGCGTGCCAGAAGCAGACGATGACCGGCCCCTTGGCGTCCCACACGCCCTCGGCGGCGACCCGGTTCTCCTGGGTCCAGCGGGTGGTCGAGATGCAGAGCCTCAGCCACGCGGCGAGGATGAAGGCGAGGGTTCCTTGAACGGCGGGCGAGCGGAAGAGCCCCTTCATCAGCTCGCGACCGTTTCCAGGTCCTGGCTGCCGGCGAGACGGGCGTAGAGGCCGCCCTTAGCCAACAGCGCCGCGTGCGTGCCCTGTTCGACCACGCGCCCCTGGTCGATCACATAGATGCGGTCGGCGCCGCGCACAGTGGACAGGCGGTGCGCGATCAGCAGCGTGGTGCGGCCCTTCATCAGCCGTTCGAGCGCCACCTGCACCTTGGCCTCGCTCTCGGTGTCGAGCGCGCTGGTGGCTTCGTCGAGCAAGAGAATGGGCGCGTCCTTCAGGAAGGCGCGGGCGATAGCGATGCGCTGGCGCTGACCGCCCGACAGACGCGCGCCGGCTTCACCGACGCCGGTGTCGTAGCCGTTGGGCAGCAGCGAGATGAACTCGTGCGCCGCGGCGGCTTCCGCGGCCGCAATAATCTCCGCCTCGGTCGCGTTCGGCCGCGCGTAGGCGATGTTGGCGCGGATGGTGTCGTCGAACAGGAATGGCTCCTGCGTCACCAGCGCGATCTTCGCGCGCAGGTCGGCCATCGCGACATCGCGGATATCGACATTGTTGAGGGTGATGCGGCCGCCGTCCGGGTCGTAGAAGCGGGGGATCAGGTTCAGCACCGTGCTTTTGCCGCCGCCGGACGGGCCGACGAGGGCGATGCTTTCGCCCGCATTAGCTTCGAGGGTGACGCCGGTTAGCGCCTGGGCGCCCTCGTGGTAAGCGAAGACGACGTTGTCCACTCGCACGTCGCACGGTCCCGGAGGCAAGGCGGTCGGCGAGGTCGGATCGGTGATCGTCGGCTTTACGTCGAGGCTCGCGAACATCCGCCGCGCCGCGGTCGTGCCTTCGCTGAAGATGGTCCGCACGTTGGCCAGCATCCGCAACGCCTGGCCGGCCACCGCCAGTGAGCCCATGAAGGAGAACAGCGCTCCCACGGTCATATGGCCGGTCTGCGCGCGCCAACCGGCGTAGCCGATCACTGCGGCGGTGATGATCATGGTCACCGTGTCGACGGCGGGAGCGGAGCTGCCCTTGGCGTTGGCGCCTTTGATGATGTGGTCCTGGCGGCGCTCGATTACGCCGCCGACGCGCGTCTCCTCATAGGCCTCGCGGCCCTCGATCTTGACGATGCGGGCGCCGTCGAGGCTTTCCATGATCGCCGTCGACAGCGCGGAGGTTTCGCTCATCGCGCCCTTGGCGGCCTTTCGCGTACGGCGCACGTAGCGTTCCATGATCAGCGAGGCCGCCGGGGCGCCGAGCAGCACGATGATCGCTAGAATCCAATCCTTCATGAACATCACCACGATCATGGCGATGAGCGTCAGACTGTTCTGGGTGAAGGTGACCACCGCGGTGGTGGCGGCTTCGCGCACGAGACCCGAATCGTAGAGCACCGAAGCGACATATTCGCCGGTATGGGCGTTGCGCAGCCGCGTCATGTCGGAGCGAATGAAATTCGAGAACAGCGACATCTGCATGTCGCCGACGAACCCATGGCCTGTGCGATTGACACTGACGGCCTGTCCGATCGCAGCCGCGCCTCGGACCAATCCCAAAACAATGAGAGCGATCGGAACCGCCAGGATCAGGCGCAGATCTTCCCCCTTCTGGATGTGGCGCACGGCAGGATCCAGCAGCCAGACCAGGGCGCCGTTGGTCGCCGCCACCACGACGGCGGAGAAGATGCCCAGGCTGAAGGTGGGCCAGCGCCTTGCCAGGTAGTCGCGCCAAATCCGTCTCGCGAGGGCGCGGGCGCTCAGGGTGTCCGGCGGATCGGCCTTGGCGGTCATGGGCGTTCGGTCGGGCCTTGGGCGGGGTAAGTCAAGACGCCGCCTTGGCGGGGCGACAATGGGCCCTTAGGTAGGGCGCTTCGGTTTCGAGGTCCTGAAGGCGTGGCGACGGCAAAAGCGAAACTGGCGCGCAAATCCAAGCCCCAGCCCGCCTGGGATTTGTCCACGCCCGCAGGCCGCTTCAAGACCCGCTGGAACTACTTCTGGACGGACCACGCCTTCCTGCGGCTGGTCTTCCAGAACGCCTTCTGGATCGACGACAAGATGGTGCGGGCCAACCAGCCCTCGCCCCACCACCTCGCCTTCTGGAAGAAGCGGGGGATCAAGACCATCGTCAATCTGCGCGGCGGCTTCGACGGCTCCTTCTACGCCATCGAGAAGGACGCCTGCGAAAAACTGGGCCTGAACCTGGTCAGTTTCACCGTCACCTCGCGTGATGCGCCGTCGCGCGAGCAGGTGCTGGGCGCCGTCGAGCTGTTCGACACCATCGAATATCCGGCCCTGATGCACTGCAAGTCCGGCGCGGATCGGGCCGGGATCATGAGCGTGCTCTATCGCTACCTGCACAAGGGCGAGCCGATCGAAGACGCGGTCCAGGAGCTCGGCTTTCACCGCCTGCACGTGAAGCACGGCAAGACCGGCGTGCTCGACTATGTGTTCGAACGCTACTTCGACGAGGGCAAGCCCAAGGGCCTGAGCTTCATCGACTGGGTGAAGAGCCCCGACTACGACCACAAACGGATCAAAGCCGACTTCCGCGCCAGTTGGTGGGGCTCGGCGCTGACCGAACGGCTGCTAAGGCGCGAATAGCAGTTGCGAACGTCACGCCGGCGCGATTGACAAACCGGCTCCCCCGCCAATACTTCACCAAACGGTGAACTGTAAGGCGCAAGGGAGTTCCGCCATGTCCACGACCCTGTCCCGACGCAAACTGTTCAAGGCCGGCGGCGGAGTCCTGGCGGGCGCCGCGCTCGTGTCGACCGCAGCGGGCGCGCAAGCGGCCGACCAGGGAGCGGTGAACGAGGCGCTGGTGCGGGTCTGGTACGGCCTATGGGCGAGCCAGCGGGATTGGGCGCCCTACGACGCCATGCTCGCCGACGATTTCGCCTTCAGCAGCACCAACGGCGAAGACCACATCGGCAAGGCCGAATTCAAGGCGAACTGCTGGGCGCCCAACGTCAACCTAACCAAGAGTCTCGACATCGAGCTGATCATGTCGAAGGGCGACGAGGTGGTGGTCAAATACCTGGGTCGCACGACCAGCGGAAAGGGCTTCCGCAACGTCGAGCTGCTTCGCGTGCGGGGCGGCAGGATCGAGTCGATCGAATGCTATTTCGGCGGCAAGTCGACGTTTCCGGCCGCGGTGGAAGCGCAAAAGACCTGAGCCCTTCCCTCGTCCGGTGAATCCGTCCCAGGCGCGCAACAATCCCGTTGACAGGACCTCGTTCACGACCAATACTTCACTACATGGTGAAGTATCAAAACGGCGACATTATCCAGAGTTGGGCGGACGGCGTGGCCGGCGCCCGTGACCCCGACCCGGCCCAAGCCCCGGCTGCGGCCGAGCCCCCGGTTATGCACGCCCCCGAGAAGCCGGGCATTCCGCCGAAGACCCTGCGCGCCGTCATCACGGTGGACATGGAGGCCGGCGACTACATCGAGGCCGCCGAGCACCAGGCCTCGCTGCAGGCGACCCTCGCCAGGATCCGCGAGGACTATCCGGGGGCTTGGCTCACCCTCGGCGGGCGGCACAAGCGCGGCGACGGGGAGGCGGGGCGACGGCCGCGCCTGCTGCGTCCCTCCGGCCGCCTGAACGCCTACGAGTGAGCGTGCGGTGCGCCGGCGTAACACCATCCTGGCGGCGCTCGAGCTGTTTCGCGGCGAGGACCTGCCGCGCAGCCTCAGCAGTCTGCTGTTGTTGCTCTATGTCTGCGAGAACGAGGGCCTGACCGTCTCCGAGCTGGCCCAGGTCACGCACACCAGCGTCGCCATGACCGCGCGGGTGGTGAAGATGCTGGCCGGGGAAGCGCCCGAGACGCCGCTCGCGCCCGACCGCTGCATCTTCGTCCTGAAGGACTCACCGTTCGACCGGCGGCTCAAGCTCGTCCACCTGTCCTTGCGGGGGCGGATGCTGTGCGACCGGTTCGAAGCGCTCATCGCCGAGGCGACGCCGATCCGCGTGACGCTCGAAGCCAAGTCGGCCTGATTCAAAATCCGGGAGGGGCGGCGCACACGCTGTAAGCATTATCCATATAGAATATAATGTTTGAAAGTATACATTCAGAATTATTGCTCCACGTAACTTAAATATCGTAA
This sequence comes from Caulobacteraceae bacterium, assembly GCA_035551675.1. Taxonomy (GTDB): domain Bacteria; phylum Pseudomonadota; class Alphaproteobacteria; order Caulobacterales; family Caulobacteraceae; genus JAFECT01. The sequence goes on from DASZMV010000032.1 coordinate 44,404, forward strand.
GGTGTGATGGGCGTATCACGCCATTATAATAATGCAATTCTTCCTGTTGCTTCCGTTGACCGCTGACGAGTCCCCACGAATAGCTGACGACAGGGCGATAGGCGGAAGTTTGCCGCCCTTTTGCTGTCGAAGGCCGTCGGGGGGTCAAGCCGATCCGCGGCCGGGCGACGTACAGGAGGAACGAAGTTGAACAGACACACGGTTCGCGAGCGCCTGATGGCCTCGACGATGATCGGCGGGGCGACGCTTCTGGCGTTGTCGGCCGCCCCGGCGTTCGCCGCCGACCCGCCGGCCGCGGCGCCGCCTGCCGCCGCCACGGTTCAGGAAGTGGTGGTCACCGGTTCGCGCATCCCGCACCCGGGCCTGACCAGCGTCAGTCCGCTCACCACCGTCGGGGCCCAGGACATCAAGCTGCAGGGCGTGCAGAACATCGAAGACATGGTCAACTCGCTGCCGCAGGCGATGGCCTCGTTCGGCGCGATGCAGTCCAACGGCGCCAGCGGCACGGCGACCGTCAACCTGCGCGGCCTCGGCGACACCCGCACCCTGGTGCTGATCGACGGCAAGCGCGTGCAGGCCAGCGACACCAGCGACCCGGTGGTCGACCTGAACTTCATTCCCTCGGCGCTGGTGGACCGGGTGGACGTGGTGACCGGCGGCGCGTCCGCCGTTTACGGCTCCGACGCTATCGCCGGCGTGGTCAACTTCATCATGAAGAAGGACTTCGAAGGCCTGCGCATCGACGTGCAGTACAGCTTCGACCAGCACGATCAGCACAACAGCCAGATCGACCGAGCGGTGAAGAACTCCGCCACGGTCATCGGCAACCACATCGACCTGCCGACCGGCTCGGTCACCGATGGCGGCAAGGTGTCCACCACCATCATCGGCGGCGCCAACTCCGGCGACGGCAACGGCAACGTGACCTTCTATTTCAACTACCAGCACAGCGATGCGGTGCTGGAGAAGAATCGCGACTTCACCGCCTGTTCGCTGTCGACCAACAACACCGCCACCACCTTCCAGTACTGCGGCGGTTCGTCCACGGCCTACCCGGGACGCTTCACTATCAACAATCCGGCGAACCCGAACTTCAAGAAGAGCTACGCGATCTCGAGCACGGGCGTCGTCTCCCCGTTCACCAACGCGGATCTCTACAACTTCGCGCCGCTGAACTACCTGCAGCGTCCTGACGAGCGCTACACCGCCGGTGAGTTCTCCCACTATCAAATGAACCCGCACCTCGACGTCTACACCAGCTTCATGTTCATGCGTGACCAGAGCGTGGCGCAGATCGCGGGTTCCGGCGCCTTCTTCGGCGACCCCTACCAGATCAACTGCGGCAACAATCCACTGCTGACCGCGTCCGAACAGACGGCCTTCTGCGCCGGCATCCCCGCCGGGACCCTGACCAACCTCGAAATCGGCCGTCGCGACATCGAAGGCACCGGCCGGATCAACGACATCATCCACACCGAATACCGCTACGTCATCGGCGCGCGAGGCGAGATCGCCGAGGGGTGGAACTACGACGTCTACGCCCAGTACGGCCACACCGACGTGGAGTCCGACCAGACCGGCTACTTCTCGATCTCCAAGACCAACAACGCCCTAAACGTCATCTCCGACGGCCATGGCGGGATCGAGTGCGCCGACGCGGGCGCCCGAGCGGCGGGCTGCGTGCCGTGGAACATCTTCAACAACCCGGCCTTCCCGGGCGGCGTTACACAGCAGCAGCTCAACTATCTCGAGACCGACGCCGAAAACTACGGCCAGATGAGCGAACAGGTCATCAGCGGCAACATCACCGGCGACCTGTCGAAGTACGGGATCAAGTCGCCGTGGGCCAAGGACGGCGTCGGCGTCAGCATGGGCCTGGAATACCGGCGTGAGACTCTCACCCAGGTGTTCGATGGCGCCTTCACCTCGGGCGACCTGGCCGGTCTCGGCGGCAACGAAGAGGGGACCAACGGCGCCTTCACCGTGAAGGAAGCCTTCGGCGAAATCCGGGCGCCGATCGTTCAGGACGCGCCGTGGGCCAAGGAGCTCTCCTTCGAGGGCGGTTACCGTTACGCGGACTACTCGTCTTCGGGTTCGGTCGATGCGTACAAGGCGGGCGTCGATTGGCAGATCACGCCGGACATCCGTCTGCGCGGGTCGTTCCAGCACGCGGTGCGCGCGCCGAACGTGAACGAGCTGTTCCACCCGACGCAGTTCGACCTGACGGCTGGCACCGATCCCTGCGCCGGCGCCACGCCGCAGTTCAGCGCCGCCCAATGCGCCAATACCGGCGTCTCCGCCGCGCAGTACGGCAACGTCATTCAGTGCGTCTCGTCGCAGTGCAGCTCGACCAACGGCGGCAACCCGGACCTGAAGCCCGAGGTCTCCGACACCAAGTCGCTGGGCTTCGTGCTGACTCCGACCTTCATCCCGGGCTTCAACCTGTCGGTGGATTGGTTCGACATCAATGTGAAGGGCGTGATCGAGACGGTGCCGTTGACGGCGATCTTCAAGACCTGCGCCAACGATCCGACGTCCACGCTCATTGTGCTGGGTCAATCCGAGTCCTATTGCAGCCTGTTCCACCGCAACGCGGTTACCGGCCAGCTTTTCGGTACGGGCAGCACCGGCGGCTATGTCGCGGCGCCGTTCGTCAACGGCGGGCTGCTGCACACTGAAGGCGTGGATGTGGAAGGTAACTACCGCATCAGCCTCGCCGACTGGGGCATGGGCGACCACGGCTCGCTGAATTTCAACCTGCTCGGCACCTACACCGAAAAGCTGTTCAACGTGCTGCCGGGCCTCGGCGGGTCCTACGACTGCGCCGGCCTGTACGGGACGACCTGCGGCGAGCCGGTGCCGAAATGGCGTCACAAGCTGCGGGTGACCTGGGTCACGCCGTGGAACATCAGCCTCTCGGCGCAATGGCGCTACGTGTCGGGCTCCAAGCTCGACTTCAACACCAACAACCCGGCCCTGCACAACCCGCTGGCGCCGGACGTCGATGACGCCTCGATCCCGGCCTATAACTACCTCGACCTGTCGGGTGAGTGGCGCATCCGCGATCACATCGTGATGCACGCCGGCGTCAACAACGTGTTCGACAAGGATCCGCCGATCGTGGATTCCAACAGCTTCGGCATCTCGGCGCCGCCCTTCGGGAACGGCAACACCTATCCTCAGGTGTACGACTCCTTGGGCCGGACCATCTTCATCGGCATCACCGCCGACTTCTGACGATCCCCGCGAGAGCGACCTGGGCCGCCACCCATAGGGTGGCGGCCTTTTTTGTCAGGCCTGATCCTTATCTTTGGATGGGTCGAGCAGGCGATGGGCGTGGATGATGAAATAGCGCATGTGGGCATTGTCCACCGAGGCCTGGGCCTTGGCGAGCCACGCCTTGCGCGCGGCGGCGTAGTTGGGGAACGCGCCGACGAACTCGACCTTCGCGAGGTCGCGAAACTCGTGCGTGCGCACGTCCTTCAGTTCGCCGCCGATGACGATGTGGAGCAGCTGGTCGGCCATGGGGAGGTCCTCAATCGGGCGTGCTGATAAGCGCACAGCGGGAAAGGATCAACGGGTGAAGCGCAGGCGCCGCGCAGACCAGGCTGGCCTGTTGCGGAACCGGCCGGTTGAACACGAACGGGCGGCCCTTGTGGTCGCTGACCTTGGCGCCCGCCTCGGTGGCGATCAGGGCTCCGGCGCAGAGGTCCCAGTCCCACTTGCGGCCGAGTGCGATGGCGGCGTCGAACACGCCGGCGGCGACCAGGGTCATGCGATAGGCGATGGAGTTGCGCTTCTCAAGGCGCATGGCCGGCCAGGGCTCGGGCCAGATCGGCCGCTCCAACAGCTTGGCGTCGGCCAAAACCGCGGCGTCGTCCAGGGTGTCGGTATCCGAAGCCTGGATCGCGTGACCGTTGCGCCGCGCGCCCTGACCCAGCGCCGCCTCGGCAAACTCGTCGGTCTGGGGCGCGAAGACCACGGCGGCCGTGGGCCGGCCGTCCTCGACGACGGCGACGGCGACGGTCCACCAGGGACGCGACTTCATGAAGGCCGCGGTGCCGTCGATCGGGTCGACCACGAAGATGCGCTGTTTAGTCAGGCGCGCCGGATCGTCCGCCGTCTCCTCCGACAGCCAGCCGTAGTCGGGCCGCGCGCCGAGCAGGCGCTCCTGCAACAAGGCGTCGACCGCCATGTCCGCATCGGTGACCGGCGAGCCCTCGCTCTTCGACCAGATCTTCAGACCCTCGGCGCGCATGGTCAGCGCCAGCGCCCCGGCCTCGCGCGCGGCGTCGCTCAGGAGCGCCAGGTCTTCGAGCGTGGAGTTCATCGACCGCCGATGGCGATCCCATCCGCCAGGAGCGAGGGCGTGTTGGTCGAGCCGCGGAACTCGAGGTCGGCGCCGGGCACGAGGCGCTTGTAGATCTCAGCGAGGTTGCCCGCGATGGTGATCTCCGACACCGGATAGGCGATCTCGCCGTTTTCGAACCAGAACCCCGACACGCCGGTCGACCAGTCGCCGGTATTGGCGTTGAACGAGGGCCCGAACATGGAGGTGACGAACAGGCCCTCCCTGGCGTCGGCCATCAGGCCCGCCAGGTCGCGTTCGCCCGCGGCGAGGTAGAGGTTGTGCGTCGACACGCCGGGCGGTCCCGCGAGGCCGCGCGACGCGTGGCCGGTCGAGGTCAGGCCGAGCTGTTTCGCCGACGAACAGTTCATCAGCCACGAGGTCAGAACCCCGTCCTTCACCAGTTCGCGCTTCTCCACCCGCACGCCCTCGTCGTCGAAGGGGGTCGAGCCCATGCCGCGCGGCCGGAACGGATCGTCGATCACCTGAATCTCGGACGCGAAGATCGGCTGACCCAGCTTATCTTTCAGGAACGACACGCCGCGCGCCACCGCCGATCCGGCGATGCCGCTGGTGAAGGCCGACAGAATTTGGGTGCCGATGCGGTTTTCGATGATCACCGGCGCGGTGCGGCTGTCGAGCTTCTTCGCGCCCAGGCGCTGTACCGCGCGTTCGCCGGCGAGCTGACCGATCTCGTGCGGGCTCGGCAGGTCCTCTGCATGGCGCGTCGAGCGACTCTCGCCCCCGCGTTCCTGGCCGTTGTCGTCGGCGGCGATGACGCCGGCGTAGAGACCGTAGGCGCTGCCGCGATGCTCGCCCCAGAAGCCGGTCGAGGTGAGAAAGCCCCAGCGACCGGTGGTCCAGGAGGCGTGACCGCCCTCGGACTTGGTGACGCCCGGCACGGCGCGGGCGACGTCCTCCGCCTCGCGGGCGCGCGCCTCCAGCGTCTCGGCGTCGAACTCGGTCGGATCGAAGAGGTCGAGGTCGCGGTGCGGTCCGCGCTCCAGCAAGTCCTCCGGCGCCAGGCCCGCATAGGGCTCCTCCGGCGCCAGCTTGGCCATCGCCACCGCGCGCTCGACCAAGCGCTCGCGGGTCGCGGGCGAGATGTCGGACGAGGACACCACCGCCTGGCGCTTGCCGAAAAACACCCGAAGGCCCAGGTCGCGACCCTCTTCCCGCTCGACGTCCTCGAGCTGGCCCAGGCGAACGCCCACCGACAGGGACTGACGTTCGGCCATCACGGCCTCGGCGGCGTCCGCGCCCGCCTTCAGCGCCGCATCCACGACGCCTTGCAAAAGCTCTCTATCCGGCATGGGGCGGATATGGCGGACCGCCGCAGGCGCCGCAAGCTTGGACGCCTAGAGCGCCAGGAAAATCAGGACCACGGCGGCGGCCAGCCAGGCCACCCAGGTCAGGACCATCCCGATGCTTCGCCCGACCGACACCCCGGCGGAGAGGCTGAGACCCAGCGCGTGGCTGACCCGGCCGAGGAACAGGGTGAGGCCGAGCGCGTGGACCACCCAGGCGGGCGCTCCGGCCAGGGCGATGACCGCCAGCGCGGCAATACCGGCCGGAATATATTCGGTGGCGTTGCCGAAGGCCCGCTGCGCGCGCAGCAACTCGGGCACACCGTCGTCGCCGATGACCACGCGATGGCGCCGGCGCTGGCGCACCACCAGGGTCGAGAGCACCAGCATCAGAAGGAGGTTCAGCCCCGTCCACAGCGCCGCGGCCTGCGCCGCGGGATTGGCGCCCAAATCGATCATCGGTCCTCACACTCACTCAACCGGGGCCATATGGCGGACCGCTCAAGGCAAGATCGTGGCGTCGTTTTCATTTCCAGATCGGCTTGCCGTCGCCGGGCAGGCCGAGCCGCGACCACTTTTCGGAGACGTCGGCGATGGTCTTGTCGTCCATGCGGATTTCGGTCCCCCACTCGCGGTGGGTTTCCGGCGGCCACTTGTTGGTGGCGTCCAGGCCGATCTTGGAACCGAGACCTGACTCGGGCGAGGCGAAGTCGAGATAGTCGATCGGCGTGTTCTCGATCACCGTGATGTCGCGCGCGGGGTCCATGCGCGTCGACATCGCCCACATCACGTCCTTCCAGTCGCGCGCGTCGATGTCGTCGTCCACCACGATGACCCACTTGGTGTACATGAACTGGCGCAGGTACGACCACACCGCCAGCATCACGCGCTTGGCGTGGCCGGGATAGGCCTTCTTCATCGACACCACGGCGATGCGATAGCTGCAGCCCTCGGGCGGCAACCAGAAATCGACGATCTCGGGAAACTGCTGGCGGATCAGGGGGACGAACACCTCGTTCAACGCCTCGCCCAGGATCGACGGTTCGTCCGGCGGCCGGCCGGTGAAGGTCGAGAGGTAGATGGGATCCTTACGCATCGTGATGGCGCTGATCTGAAACACGGGGAAGCGTTCCACCGCGTTGTAATAGCCGGTGTGATCGCCGTAGGGTCCCTCGTCGGCGTATTCGTCGAGCAGCACATGGCCTTCGAGCACGATCTCCGCCTGCGCCGGAACCATCAGCGGCACGGTCTTCGCCGGAACCAGATCGAGCTTGGCGCCGCGCAGCAGGCCCGCGAACTGATACTCCGATAGCGTATCGGGCACCGGCGTCACCGCGGCGAGAATGGTTCCGGGATCGGCGCCCAGCACGGCGCACGCGGGCAGCGGTTCGCGCTTGCCCGACTTCTTCCACCGTGCGTGATGCTGCGCGCCGCCGCGATGCGCCAGCCAGCGCATGATGGTGCGGTCTTTTCCGACCACCTGCATGCGGTAGATGCCGAGGTTGAAGTCGTCTTCGCGCGCGTCCGACGGCCCCTTGGTCACCACCAGCGGCCAGGTGATCAAGGGCGCCGGTTCGTTCGGCCAGCAGGTCTGGATCGGCAGTTGCGTCAGATCGATGTCGGCGCCCTGCAGCACCACCTCCTGCACCGGCGCGCTCTTCACCGCGTTGGGCCGCATCTTCAGCACCGACTGGATGGTCGGCAGAAGATCAATCGCGTCCTTCAACCCGCGCGGCGGCTCCGGCTGGCGCAGGAAGGCGAGAAGTTCGCCGACCTCGCGCAGGTCGGAGGCGCTGGTCCGCTCGTCGCCGCCCAGGGTCACGCCCATGGCGACCCGCTTCACCGTCCCGAACAAATTGGCCAGCACCGGCATGGACGAGGGTTTTCCGTCAGCGCGGGTGACGTTTTCAAACAGCACCGCGGGCCCACCCTGGGCCAGCAGGCGGGTCTGGATCTCGGTGATCTCCAGCACGCTGGACACGGGCTCCGTCACCCGCACCAGCTCGCCTGAGGCCTCGAGCCTCGCCATGAATTCGCGCAACGATCGGTAAGCCATGCGCCCTCGCGGTCAGCGGCGCGGAAGCTAGGCGTTTTCAAATTTCCCGTCACCTATTAACGGGGAGGCGTGATCACGCTCGCCCCCGCCTCCGACTTCTGCGTTGGCGACCTCGCCGCCGTCTGGCGCGCGGCCTACGAGGGCTATTACGTCCCCCTGCCGTTCGACGCCGAGCAACTGGCGCGGCACGTGGCCTGGACGGGAATCGACCTTTCGCTCTCGCTGGTGGGCCTGACCGACGGCGAGCCGTTCGGCCTGTCGCTGGCGGCGCGGGATGGGGATGAGGCCTGGATCGGCGGGTTCGGGGTCGGGCCGGCGCACCGGCGCAGGGGATTGGCGACGCGGCTCTTCGCGGCCCAGACCGAGCGGCTCGACGCGGTTGGCATCGTGCGCACGCGCCTGGAGTGCATCGACGTCAATCCCGCGCGCGAGGTCTATCGCCGCGCGGGGTTTGAGACGCTACGCGATCTCCTGGTGTTCGACTGCGAGGCGGGAAGCGAGGGTGTCGCCGGCGTCGATCTGGATCGTGAGGCGTTTCGGGCGGCGCACCCGCGGCTGCATCGCGAGCCCGCATCGTGGCGGCGAATGCTGGCCCGGCTCGAACGCATTGTCGACGATCAACCGGTGTCTTGCATCGGCATTGAGCGCGACGGCGAGGCTGTAGCGTTTGCGGCGCTCCTAGACTTGGCGGAGCGGTTCGCGGTGTTCGATGCGGCGGCGCAAGACGAAGCCGCGGCGAGCGATCTGCTGTCGGCGCTGGCCGCGCGCAGGCCCGGGGCCAGGTATCGAGTGGTGGACGAACCCGCGGACACGCCGCTGGCGCGCGTGCTGATCGCGCGCGACACGCCGCAGCCCTTGCGTCAGGTCGAGATGGTGCGTCGGCGCGGCGGTTAGTCGTCCCAGTCCGGCGCGAAGCCGGGGTCGATGACGCGGCCGTCCTCGCGGGCGAGGGCGAAGATGCGCGCCATCTCGTGTTCGGAAAGGTCGAAGCTCTGCGCCTCGAAGTTCTCACGCGCGCGGTCTTCATTGGCGGTCTTGGGCACAGCCAACACGTCGACCTGTTGCATGAGCCAGCGCAGAATCACCTGCGATACGGATTTGCCGTGAGCGGCGGCGATCTCGCCGAGCACCGGATCGTTCAGCACGCGGCCATGGCCGAGCGGCGAATAGGCGGTCACCGTCATGGCCTGGCTGCGCGCGATCTCGAGAATCTTCTGCTGGTTCAGATAGGGATGATACTCCACCTGGTCGGTGGCGAGCTGGGCCTTCGAAAGCCGCGCCGCCTCCACGATCAATTCGACGGTGAAATTCGAGACGCCGATCGCGCGCGTCAGGCCGCGCTCCAGCGTGTCGTTCAACGCTCCGATAGTCTCCGCCAAAGGCACGCTCGGCACCGGCCAATGGAGCAGCAACAGGTCCACGTGATCGAGACCCAGGCGCCGCAGGCTCGCCTCCGCCGCGCGCTGGAGCTCGCCATTGCGATGCGCGTCGTTCCAGATCTTGGTGGTGACGAAAATCTCGTTGCGGTCGACGCCGCACGCGCGGATCGCCTCGCCCACCTCGCGCTCGTTGCCGTAGGCCGCGGCGGTGTCGATGTGGCGATAGCCGATATTCAGCGCCGCCTGCGTCATCCTGCGCGCGGCCTGACCCTCGAGCTGCCAGGTGCCGAAACCCAGCGCGGGAATGGTGACGCCCGCGACCGTAACCGTCTTCATGCTCACTCCTTGTTCGCCGCGTCGAAGGCCTTCACCAGCGCCTTGGGCGCCTTGCGCCGCCAGATCCGCGCCAGCATAGCCTTCAGCGCCTTCTTGTCGATGGTCTCGATGCGCGCCAGCACCGTCGGGTAGTTCTGGTAGTGGGGCGTCACGTGAAAGGTTTGAGGCTCGGCCTCCATCAGCATCTTGCGCTCGTCGAAGCCCACGTCGGTCAAGACCACGCTGTCGTCCTCGCTACGAATGCGGGTGAAAAACTTGCCCGCCACCTTGAAGGAGGGATAGCCGTAGGAAGTTCCCCGCTCGACGTCGGGAAACGACAGGATCAAGGCGTCGACGTCCTTCTGTTTCATCGGGACCTCACATGAACCGCGTACCGGCCGCGCAAGCCGCGATCAGCTTATCCATGCGCCGGTCGCGCGTCTCCTGCGCCTTCGCCGAGGTCACCCACCATAGAGCCCTGTGCTTCCACGACGGCGCCGACGCCTCCCAGAAGGCCTTTGCTTTTGGATTCTTGGCCAAGGCCTCGGCGTGGGCCGGCTCGAAGACGCGGATCGGGTCTTTCAGTGAATAGGCGCGGGGAGGCCCTTCGACCCGGGCTTCGAACGCGGCCTCACCGGGCGGCGTCATGCGACCTTGTTCGCGCAGGCGCGCCACCGACTTGATGTTCACCTGGCTCCATCTGCTGCCTTTGCGGCGAGGGGTGAAGCGGACGGTGTAACTGTCGGCGTCGAATAGGCATGCGCACGCCGTCGATCCAGCCGAAACACAGCGCCTCTTCGATAGCCTGCGGCCAGGTGATCGACGCCCGGCCCGAACCGGTCTTGTAGAGCAACACCTGGACGGCGTCGGCGCGCGCATAGTTCGCCTTCAGCCAGCGGCGAAAGTCCGCGGCCGTCTCGCAGATGATTAGCGTATCCGTGCGCGGCGGCATCGGCGCTCCAGGTTCGCGCACAAAAAGACCCGTCGCGATCAGCGGCGGGTCTCGATCTTAGCGCGTCAGGCCGCGGTGCGACAGGTGAGCGACAGGGCGCGTCAGGCGCGGGCTATGATCGCTTCGAGGTTCATGGCCGTGCGCGGCGCGTCCTCGGCCAATTTGCGGGCCAGTTCGCGCACGCCGACCGGATAGACGTCGCCGCCGTGGGAAATCTCTTCGGCGAGGGCCGCGGCTTCGGAGAGTTTGGTCTCCAGCGCCGTGACCTGTTCGCGCGCGAGGTTCTTAGCTTCGGCCTGAAGGCGCTCGATGCGCTCGGCCAGGGTCTGGACCTGGACGGAATCGTTGGCCGTCTGGACCACGGTGAGGACGGGATGGGACGCGGGCGCCTGGCGTTGCGCGGACATGGGACACACTACCTCGGTTTCGGAACGGCTTTGGGGATGGAGCGGGCCGGCCCGTTCACGGTCTATACGCAGGTAGGGCGGGGACGGTTCCGCGCCAAGAGGGACCCGGTGAAGGTCGACCGCCACCGTGGCGCCCGCGCTACGTTGCGCCGCAAGCCTTTGCGCAAAAGGTTAATTTCGCAAAACCGCGGAGCAGGCTAGACCAGCGCCATGGGCCCGTTGGACTTCACCCACACCCTCGTTCCCGAACGCGCCTGCGGCGACTGCTTTGCCTGCTGCGACGTGTCGGCGATCGACGACCCGGCGCTGCGAAAACCGCCGCATGTGCTGTGCGAACACTATCGCGGCGGCTGCACCGTCTATGCGGCGCGACCCGCCACCTGTCGCAGCTTCCATTGTCTGTGGCGCCGGCTCGCCGGTTTGCCGGACGACGCGCGGCCCGACCGGATCGGCGTGCTGTTCGCGTTCCAGCGGGAAGGCAGTCCCGACTCCCCCTTCGCCCACGTCTATGTCTGCGGCTATCCGCTGGTGAAAGGCGATGTCGCCGTGTTCGACACGCCGGCGGTGCAGACGGTCGTGCGACGTCTCACCGAGGACGGCGGTCTGCCGGTGTGGATCTCGCTCGGCGAGCGCAAGCGCCTGGTCTGGCCCGACCGCGCGCTGGGCGATGCGATCCTCTCGCCCGCGAGCGTCACCGATCCGGAGTTGAAGGCGCGCGCCGAGACTTGGCGCAAACGCTATGACCGCTGGGTTCGCCTCTACGACATGGCCGGCGGGACCTAGGTTTCCCAACCCCGGTCGGGAGCGCTATGACGCGCCAAACCCCCGGAGGCCGCCATGACCCAGTCCGTCCACGACGTTCCCGTCAACCGCATCGACGGCGGTCCCGCCTCGCTCGGCGACTACGCCGGCAAGGTTTTGCTGGTGGTGAACGTGGCTTCCGCCTGCGGCTTTACGCCCCAGTATGACGGGCTGGAGGCGCTCTACGAACGGCTGCACCCGCGCGGGCTCGAAGTGCTGGGCTTTCCCGCCAACGACTTCGGCGCCCAGGAGCCGGGCTCCAACGAAGAAATCGCGGGCTTCTGCCGCTCGAAATTCGGCATCGCCTTTCCGATGTTCGAGAAGATCACCGTCAAGGGTCCGGGCAAGCACGAACTCTACCGCCGGCTAATCCAAGCCCAGCCCCGCGCGGCCGATAAGGCTGGCGGCGATTTTCTAAAGACGATGGAAGGCTACGGGATCAAGATCGACGATCCGAGCGAGGTGATGTGGAACTTCGAGAAGTTCCTTGTCGACCGCAACGGGGAGGTCGTCGCCCGCTTCGCCCCGGACGTGACGCCGGAGGACCCGATCCTGACCGGCGCGATCGAGCGGGCCCTGGGCTAAACCTGAAACTTTCACCAACCTTACGGCGCAGGAACTTCATACGAGGTTTCGGGCGCCTAGGACTGCATCTGGCGGTTGCTCAAAGCTGAGCCTTATGGCTCTTATGCAAGGCCCCTGTCAGCCAGGCAGGGCCGCGCGGACGCATCGAGAACGCCCGCGGCTCGGAAAGTTCGGGGAAAATACCGGACGCCGACGGTGACTGGCTGGGGGCTTCGGGGTTGCGTTCCACAGTATCCGTCACTGCGTCCGCGCAGTCCGCGCCCCGACGCGCGCCCTTTGTCGCGCGCTCGCGCGTGGCCCTGATCCTTGCCTGGATCGCCGCCGCCCTGTTCATCGGTCTCGCCGCGCCCAGCGTCGCCGCGGCCACGCCAGTCGTAACGGGCGTTTCGCCGAACAACGGTCGCGCGGAGTGCTGCAGCGAAATCGTCGTCACCGGCAGCGGCTTCCTCGATGCGACGGAAGTCGATTTCGGTCCGGGTAACCCGGCCGAAAACTTTTATGTCATCAGCGACACCGAGATCGACGTCGTCACCGCCTCGGGCCCGGTCGGAACGACCACCGACGTCACCGTGACTTCACCGGAGGGGACCAGCGCCACCAGTACTGCCGACCTCTATACCTTCGTCGACCAGCCGCAGCTCACGTCGGTTTCTCCCCCGAGCGGGCCGGAGAACACCAACACAACCGTTGTCATTACCGGATCGAACTTTGTGGGCGTCTCCGACGTCGTCCCGGCCCAATCGTTCACCGTCAACAGCCCCACTCAGATCACGGCGGTGATGCCGAAGCTGGCTTCGCCTTCGACCTCGCAGATCCAGGTGACGAACGGCGCCGGGACCAGTCCGCAGACCAACGTCACCTTCGCCGTCACCGGACCCCCGGTTGTCACCAAGGTGAACCCGAGCAACGGAGCCGGCGGTCAAAACGTCACCATCTCGGGCGTGGGCATCACCGGCATTACGGCGGTAAGTTTCGGCGGCGTGCCGGCCAGCTCGTTCTCGACCGGCACGGGTTCGAGCATGACGGCTGTCGCGCCGTCAGGAACCGGCGTCGTCGACGTCACCATCACCAACAGCTTCGGCACGAGCACGGTCTCGACCGCCGACGAGTTCAGCTATCTCGGTCCGTTGCCGATCGTGACCTCGATCAGCCCGAACAGCGCGGTGAACTCGGGCGGCGCCAGTATCGGCGTCACCGGATCTCACTTCACCGGCGCCACGACCGTGACTTTCGGTTCGGTCGCCGCCACCAGTTTCACCGTCAATTCCGACACCAGCATTACCGCGATCGCTCCGGCCGAGTCTGTCGGCACGGTCGACGTCCAGGTCACGACTCCGGACGGGACGAGCGCCAAGGTGTCGGGCGACAAGCTCACCTTTTTCGCGGCGTCGTCACCACCGACGGTGAGTTCGATTTCGCCGACCACGGTCGCGGCTGGGGGCCAGACGACGCAGGTGGTCATTACCGGCACGAATCTTCTGGCCGTCACCTCGGTCAGGTTCGGATCGGTGACGGCACCCTATCTCGGGGGCAATCAGACCGGGACGCTCGCCATCGTCAATGCGCCTCCCGGCTTGGCGCCGGGGTCTTACGACGTGACGGTCACGACGCCCGTGGGAACCAGCACGACGACCTCCGGTGATGTCTTCACGGTTTCACCCGCAGTGCCAACCGTCGCGCAAATCAATCCTTCTACAGGACCGACGAATGGTGGGACGACGGTTCAGATCAACGGCTCCGGTCTGACCGGCGCGACCGCAGTGAAATTCGGTGGCGTCAACGCGTCGTTCACGGTCACAGACGACTTCGACGTCACGGCGGTGTCGCCGCCGGGCACGGGCGCGGTGGACGTCAATGTGACGACTCCGGCCGGAACGACCCTTTCCAGTTCACACAGTGTGTTCACCTACGGGACTCCTCCCACCGTCACGTCGATTTCGCCGAGCAGCGGCTCCGCGTCGGGCGGCGCGACGGTGACGATCAGCGGGACCGGCTTCTCGACTCTGCAGAGCGTCGCGTTCGGGGCGCAAGGTGCGCAAATCCAGTCTTGGACCGAGACGCAGATCGTCGTCGTTTCGCCTGCGGGGTCTGGAACGGTCGACGTGACTGTGTTCAACGCGTTTGGGCAGAGCGCCGCGCTCGCCGCCGACAAGTTCACCTACTCCGGCAGCCCGCCCCCGACATTGACCACTATTTCGCCAAGCGCGGGTCCGACCGCGGGCGGGACGAGCGTCACCATCACGGGGACCAACTTCACCAATGCTACGGCCGTGAAGTTCGGCACAACGGCTGCGACCAGTTTTACGGTGAACAACGCCACGACCATCACCGCTACGGCGCCGGCGGGCGCGGCCGGAGCCGTGGACATAACCGTCACAACACCGGGCGGCACGACCGCGACATCGCAGGCGGACAAGTTTCTCTACGCCGCGCCGCCGGTGGTTACCGGCGTGGCTCCGACGAAAGGCTCGACGGCCGGCGGCTACGCCGTGACCATCACCGGAAGCAACTTCTATGGCGCAGCTGTCACGGCCGTGAAGTTCGGCGGCGTCGCGTCGACGAATTTCGCTGTCAACAGCGACAACCAGATCACCGCGACTGCTCCGGCCTCGGCTACTGCCACGGTAGATATCACCGTCACCGACGCCGGTGGAACCAGCGCGACCTCTTCAGCGGACCGCTTCCAATATTTCACGCCCGTGGTGCCCACGATCACCGCGGTGACGCCGAACGGCGGACCCACCGCGGGCGGCACCCCCATCACCATAACCGGCACTGGCTTTACCGGCGCCACGCAAGTTCAGGCTACCGGGAACGTGATCTTCACGGTCGTCAGCGACACGCAGATCACCACGACGACGACACCGGCCAATGCGGGTCCGTTCGACGTTAACGTGACCACGGACGCAGGAACGAGCGCTAAATCTCCGGGCGATGTCTTTACCTTCTACGCCGGACCCGCAGTGCAGGGCGTAAGCCCGAACACCGGCTCGACGGCTGGTGGCGCGACGGTGGTCATCACTGGGAACAACCTAACGGGCGCCAGCGCGGTGAAGTTCGGCGCCACGGCGGCAACGTCGTTCACCGTCAACAACATCGGCCAGATTACCGCCGTGGCGCCGGCGGGATCGGTCGGTACGGTGGACATCACCGTCACCACACCGGGCGGCGTCAGTACGGTCACGCAGTCGGACCAGTTCAGTTACATTTCCACGCCGGCGCCGACGGTAACGTCGGTAAATCCGACCAGCGGCCCAGGCGCCGGCGGAACGAGCGTGACGATCACGGGGACGAATTTCACCCAGGTTACCGCGGTGAAGTTCGGTTCGACGACGGCGACGGCCTGGACCGTCAACAGCGCGACCAGCATCACGGCCGTCTCGCCGCTCGGTGTCGTCGGCGCGGTCGATGTCACAGTCACCACCCCCGCCGGGATCAGCACGATCTCATCTGCAGATCAGTTCACCTATACAAACTCGCGACCGGCGCCGGCGATCAGCAGCGTGAGTCCTAGTCAGGGCCCAACCATCGGCGGCACGAGCGTGACGATCAACGGCGCCAATTTCACGGGCGCGACGTCAGTGAAGTTCGGCTCCACGCCCGCCGTAGGGTTTTCGATAAACAACGACAGCAGCATTACGGCCGGTTCGCCCGCGGGGACAGCGGGCGTCGTCGACATAACCGTCACCAGTCCCGGAGGGACAAACGCCGCCTCCGCGAGCGACCATTTCACCTATTTCGTCAATGTTCCGACGGTAACGTCGGTTTCGCCCTCGACGGGACCGACCAATGGCGACACAGCCGTCACGCTGGTTGGATCCGGATTCACCGGCGCCACCGCCGTCAAGTTCGGCGGCGTTCCGGCAACTGCGTTTTCCGTCGCCAACGACGGAGTAATCAATGCGGCGTCGCCCGCTGGGGCGGCCGGCGTTGTGGACGTCACAGTGACGGCGCCCGGCGGCGCGAGCGCGACGAGCGCGGCGGACCAATTCACCTACAGTGGCACCACCTTGCCCGTGGTCACCGGAATCAGCCCCGCCACCGGGCCGACCGGCGGTGGCACGGCGGTCACGATTACCGGCTCTAATCTCGGACCCTTCCTGCAGTCGGTGATGTTCGGCGCGACGGCCTCGACTTCCCTAATTGCGACCAGCAATACGTCAGTGACCGCGATAGCGCCGCCGGGAACGGGTACGGTCGACATCACGATCACGACCAACATCGGGACGAGCGCCACCGGCGCGGCCGACAAGTTTACTTACAGCGGCTCGGGATCCGTTCCGGTGGTTAGTCAGCTCATACCGTCGGGCGGTCCCGCCGCGGGTGGGACCGTCGTGACCGTCAACGGGGCCGGCTTCACCGGCGCTACGGCCGTAAAGTTCGGGACGACCGCAGCGACGTCGTTCACGGTCAACACCGACACCTCCCTGATTGCGACCGCCCCCGCCGGAACCGGCGTCGTCGATGTTACTGTCACCACGCCCAGCGGGACCAGTCTCGCCCAGGACGGTGACAAGTACACCTACGGCGGTCCGACGATCACATCGATCAGTCCGACATCGGGCCCCACGTCGGGCGGAACGACGGTGCTCGTCAACGGATCAGGCTTCACGAACGCCAAGTCGGTCACCTTCGGAACGACGGCGGCGATCGGGCTTGTCGTGTTCACGGACAATCAGTTCCAGGTGACATCGCCGGCCGGAACGGCGGGCGTTGTCGATATCATCGTAACCGGCGCGGGCGGTTCCAGCCTGGCGACCGCGGCCGATAAGTTCACTTACGCGGGATCCGGCGGTCCCGTGATCACCGCGATCAGCCCCACCGGCGGCTCGCCCGTCGGGGGTACGTCGGTGACCGTCACAGGTTCGGGCTTCACCGGCGCGACCGCCGTGACGTTCGGGACCAAGGCCGCGACGACGTTTACCGTCATTAGCGATACTCAGGTCACCGCAACCTCGCCGTCGGGATCGGGCGTGGTCGACATCACCATCACGTCTCCCGCGGGGACGAGTGCAGCGGTCGCGGCCGACAAATTCACATACGGTGCGGTTCCCACGGTGACGCGGGTCAATCCCGCGACCGGGCCGTCGACGGGCGGCACATCGGTGACGATCACAGGTTCAGGTTTCACCGGCGCCACCGCCGTCACCTTCGGCGGCATCGCGGCGCAGAGCTTCTCGGTCACCAACGCCACCTCCATCACCGCCGTCTCGCCGGCCGGCTCCGGCACGGTGGACGTGCAGGTCACCACGCCCGTGGCAACCAGCGTTGCGCGCACGCTCGATCACTTCACCTATACGGGCGCGGCCTCGCCCCCGACGGTGAGTTCGATCAACCCGACCAGCGGTTCGACCGCCGGCGGTACGAGTGTCATCATCACCGGGACCAACTTCACCGGCGTGACCAGTGTGAAGTTCGGCGCGGCGTCGGCGACGTTCACGGTCAACAGCGCGACGAGCATCACAGCGACAGCCCCGGCGGGAACGGTCGGGACGGTCGACATCACGGTCGCGACTTCCGCAGGCACGAGCGCAACCTCGTCGGCGGACCAATTCACCTATGCCGCGCCGCCTCCGGCGCCCGCTGTGACGGCGATCAACCCGACCAGCGGTTCGACCGCCGGCGGTACGAGCGTGACCATCACCGGAACAAATTTCTCAGGCGCAACGTCGGTTAAGTTCGGAGCGGCCACGGCGAGCTTCACCGTCAACGGCGCAACGAGCATCACCGCGACCTCGCCTGCCGGTTCGGCGGGAGCCGTCGACGTCACGATCACGACCTCCGCGGGAACTAGCGCCACGAGCGCGGCGGATCAGTTCACCTACCAGGCTCAAGCGTCGCCCCCGACCGTCACCGCGATCAATCCGACTAGCGGTTCGACCGCCGGCGGTACGAGCGTGACCATCACCGGGGCTAACTTCACCAATGCCACCGCGGTAAAATTCGGCGCCGTGTCGGCGTCGTTCACGGTCAACAGCGCGACGTCGATCACGGCGACTTCCCCGGCAGGGCCGGCAGGCGTGGTCGATATCACGATCACCACGTCTGGCGGGACGAGCGCCACCAGTACAGCCGACCAGTTCACCTACGTCTCATCGCCGCCACCCGCGCCGACCGTGACCTCGCTCAATCCGAGTTCGGGTCCGGTCAATGGCGCAACGAGTCTCACCATTACCGGCACGAATTTCTCCGGCGTGACCCAAGTCATGTTTGGAAACGCCGCCTCGCCGAGTTTTGTCGTAAACAGCGCCACCAGCATCACCGCTATGACGCCATTCGTGGCGACCCCGGGCACGGTGGACGTGACGGTCGCCACCTCCGCCGGGACCAGTGCGACCAGTTCGGCCGACAAATTCACCTACACGGCGGTGGCGCCGACCATCTCGACCGTCAGCCCGAGCAGCGGACCGACCGCCGGCGGCACGAGCGTGATCATCACCGGCGCCAACCTGACCGCCGCCACGACTGTGAAGTTCGGTGCGGCTTCGGCCGCGTTCACGGTCAACGCCGATAGCCAGATCACCGCGACGGCGCCCACCGGCGCGGCGGGCACCATCGACATCACGGTCACGACCCCGTCGGGGACGAACGCGACAAGCGCTGCTGATCACTTCACCTATACGAGCAGCGGCGCCGCGCCCGCGATCACGGCCATCGCCCCCACCGGCGGCTCGCCCATCGGCGGCACGTCGGTGACCATTACCGGCTCGGGTTTCACCGGCGCGACCGCCGTGACGTTCGGAACCAAGGCCGCGACCACGTTCCACGTCGTCAGCGACACCCAGGTCACCGCAACCTCGCCGTCGGGGTCCGGCGTGGCCGACATCACGATCACGTCTCCCAGCGGGACGAGCGCGGTTGTCGCCGCGGACAAGTTCACCTACGGCGCCGTTCCCGCGGTCACGCGGGTTAACCCGGCGACCGGGCCGTCGACGGGCGGTACGCCGGTGACCATCACCGGCTCGGGCTTCACGGGCGCCACCACCGTCACCTTTGGCGGCGTCGCGGCGCAGAGCTTCTCGGTGACCAACGCCACGTCCGTCACCGCCGTCTCGCCGGCGGGTTCAGGAACCGTGGACGTGCAGGTGACGACGCAGGTCGGAACCAGCGTCGCGCGCACGCTGGATCACTTTGCCTACACGGGCGCAGCCTCGCCTCCGACCGTCACCTCCGTCAACCCGACCTCGGGTTCGACGTCGGGCGGCACGAGCGTGACGATCACCGGAACCAACTTCACCGGCGCAACCGGTGTGAAGTTCGGGACTGCCTCGGCCACGTTCACCGTCAACAGTGCGACGAGCATCACCGCAACATCGCCCGTCGGTTCAGCGGGAACGGTCGATATTGTCGTCACGACCTCGGCGGGAGCCAGCGCGACCTCGTCAGCTGACCACTTCAACTATCAGGCGCAGGCGACACCGACCGTGTCTGGCGTCAGCCCCGCTTCCGGCCCGACCAGCGGCGGCACGTCCGTCGCCGTCACCGGAACTAACTTTACCGGCGCGACGACTGTAAAGTTCGGCTCCGCGACCGCGACCTTCACCGTCAACAGCGCGACGAGCATCACGGCCACCTCGCCGGCCGGATCGGCGGGCGCGGTCGATATTACGGTCACGACCTCTGCGGGCGTGAGCACCGCGAGCGCCGCTGATCAATTCACCTACACGGTCGCGGCGTCGCCGCCGACGGTCACGGCGGTCAGCCCTAACTCCACACCGATCGACACCCAAACCACAATCACTATCACCGGAACGAATTTCACTAGCGCCACGCAAGTCCGCTTCGGGAGTGTCAACGCGAGCGACTTCGTTGTGAACAGCGCCACGAGCATCACCGCGACGAACGCGTTTGCGAGCACCGGCGGAACGGTCGATGTTACCGTTACGACCCCAGCGGGCACGAGCGCGACGAACGCCGCCGATCAGTTCACCTTTACCGTGCCGCCTGCACCCACGGTGACGGCCATCAGCCCTACGAGCGGTTCGGCGAACGGCGGAACGGTCGTGACCGTCACCGGCTCGGGCTTCGACAGCACCATCTCGGTGAAGTTCGGGTCGGTCACTGTCTCCACGTTTAACGTCACCAGCGACACATCGATGACGCTAACTTCGCCGGCCGGCGCGGCGGGCGTCGTCGACATCACGGTTGTTGGATCCGGCGGCGCAAGCGCAACCAGCGCCGCCGATCGGTTTACCTATCTGGCGGCGCCTCCGACCGTGACGGGCCTTGGCCCCTCGAGCGGGCCGGCGACGGGCGGCACGTCGGTGATCGTCTCAGGAACGGGCTTCACCGGGGCGACCCAAGTCAAGTTCGGCGCCACGGCAGCGCCGACCTTCGTCGTCAACAGCGACACCCAGATCACCGCGACGACGCCTGCGGAATCGGCGGGCGCGGTCCCTGTCACCGTGACGACCCCGGCGGGCACGAGCCCGGTCGGATCCGAACAATTCACTTTCACGGCCTCGGGCTCTGGTCCGTCGATCACCGCAATCAGTCCGACCGGCGGCTCGCCCGTTGGCGGCACGTCGGTCACCATCACCGGCTCGGGCTTCACCGGCGCCACCGCCGTGAAATTTGGGACCAAGGCCGCGACGACGTTCACGGTCGTCAGCGACACCCAAGTCACGGCGACTTCGCCGTCGGGATCGGGCGTGGTCGACATCGCGATCGCCACGCCGAACGGGACGACCGCCGCGATCGCCGCGGACAAGTTCACCTACGGCGCCGTCCCGGCGGTCACACGCGTCAACCCTGCGACCGGCCCGTCGACGGGCGGCACGTCGGTCACCGTCACCGGCTCGGGCTTCACCGGCGCCACCGCCGTCACCTTCGGCGGCGTCGCGGCGCAGAGTTTCTCGGTCACCAACGCCACCTCCGTCACCGCCGTCTCGCCGGCCGGCTCCGGCACGGTGGACGTGCAGGTCACCACGCCGGTGGGAACCAGCGTCGCGCGCACGCTTGATCATTTCACCTACACGGGTGCGGCTTCGCCCCCGACAGTGAGCTCGGTCAGCCCGAGCAGCGGCTCGACGGCCGGCGGTACGAGCGTGACCATCGCCGGGACCAACTTCACCGGCGCGACCGCCGTGAAATTCGGCGCGGCATCGGCGTCCTTCACGGTCAACAGCGCGACGTCCATCACCGCCATGTCTCCCGCCGGGTCTGCGGGCGTCGTCGACGTCACGGTTACGACTTCTGCGGGCGCCAGTGCTGCGAGCGCGGCGGATCAGTTCACCTATCAGGCTTCGCCGCCGACCGTCACCGCCGTCAGCCCGACCAGCGGTTCAACCGCCGGCGGCGCGATCGTCACCATCACTGGAACCAACCTGGCCGCCCCCACGAGCGTGATGTTCGGCAGCGCGTCGGCGACCTTCACGGTCAACAGCGCGACTTCGATCACGGCGACGTCGCCGGCCGGGTCGGCGGGCACGGTGAACGTCACCGTCACCACCTCGTTCGGAACCAGCGCCACGAGCGTCGCGGATCGGTTCACCTATTCGGCCGCGATTCCAACGGTGAACGGCATTACTCCTGCTAGCGGCCCTACCGCGGGGGGCACGAGCATCACGATTACCGGCTCTGGCTTTACCGGCGCAACAGCGGTGAAGTTCGGCGCAAACTCCGCGACGACGTTCACGGTGAACAGCGCCACGCAGATTGTCGCCACCTCTCCGGTCGGATCGGCCGGCGTTGTGGACGTGACCGTGACGACTGCTGGGGGAACGAGCGGAACGAGCGCCGCCGACCAGTTCACCTATACCGCCTCGCAATCGGCGCCGACCGTCACGTCGATCAGCCCCTCGTCCGGTTCAATCGACAGCGGCCCGCAGGTCACGATCACCGGGACCAATTTCACCGACGCCACCGCCGTGAATTTTGGATCGACTTCAACGACGGCGTTCACGGTCAGCAGCGCCACCACCATCTTGGTTTGGGCGCCCGGCGGCACGCCCGGCACAGTGGATGTCACGGTCACGACGCCCGTTGGGACAAGTGCTACGGGCGCGGCCGATCGTTATACGTTTCTAGAGCCGGCGCCCGCGATCGTGCAGATAAGCCCGACGACCGGGCCTACGACAGGCGGCGCCAGTGTCACGATTTCCGGTAGCGACTTCAGTTTCGCGACCAGCGTGAAGTTCGGGAACGCGGCGGCGACGTTTAGCATTATCAGCCCATTCTCGATTGTCGCGACGTCCCCGGTCGGCTCGGTCGGCACGGTCGATATCGTGGTGACGACGCCCGGCGGAACGAGTGCGACGTCGTCTGCAGATAAGTTCACCTACACTCAAGGCTCACCGCCGACGTTGACGTCCATCAGTCCGGCCTCCGGGACGGTTGACGGAGGAACGTCGGTCACGATCCTTGGGACGAATTTGACCGGCGCAAGCGGTGTGAAATTCGGCTCGACGGTGGCTAGCTTTGTCGTCGACAGTCCGACCCAAATCACCGCCACATCGCCGGCGGAGCCTGCGGGAACGGTGGATGTCACCGTCACAACCTCGCTCGGAACGACCGCGGCGAGCGCCGCAGACAAGTATACCTACGGCCAAACCGCCAGCACGCCGCCGGAAGTCATCGCCATCAGTCCGGCGATCGGTCCGACGGCTGGCGGCAACAGCGTGATCATCACGGGTGAGAACCTTACGGGAGCCACCAATGTCCAATTCGGTGGCACGCCCGCGTCCTTCACGGTAACCAGTCCGACGAGCATCAATGCGACCGTGCCTTCGGGTGTTGGCGTGGTGCATGTCTCGGTCACGACGGCGGCCGGAAGCAGCGCGCTCAACACAGGCGACCAATATACCTACCAGGATCTGCCGAGCGTCTATTCGCTGAGTCCGCCTGGAGGACCGACTGCGGGCGGGAACAGCGTTGGGATCATCGCTTCCAGCTTTACCGGTCTGACGAGCGTAACGTTCGGTGGCAAGAACGTGCCGTTCACGATCGCAAGCGGGAGCCAAATCAATGTCATCGCGCCACCAGGCTCCGTGGGTTCGGTCGACGTCGTTTTGACGACTGCGGCTGGTGTCAGCCCGATCACCGCTTCGGATAAATACGCCTACTACGATCCGGCCGCCAAACCGACCGTCACAGGCGTTTCGCCATCGGCCGGCGCCGCGAACGCTCAGGTCACTATCACAGGGACGGGTTTTGTCACGGCGACCGGCGTCACCTTCGGCGGAGTCCCCGTCACAAGTCTGATCGCACCCGCGAGCGACAACTCGATTACGGTTTTTGCGCCCACCCTCCCGGTCGGCGGCGCCGTCGACGTCCAAGTGATCAATCCGAATGGAACCAGCCCTGTCTCGTCGGCCGATAAGTTCAACTTTATCGCTCCGCCGACCATCACGTCGGTGACGCCCTCAAGCGGCTCGCAGGAAGGCGGTTACCAGGTCGTGATCGCGGGCACGGGCTTCACGACCGCAAGCCAGGTGCGCTTCGGGATCAATTCCCAGTCAACGACATTTACGATCAAC
This sequence comes from Caulobacteraceae bacterium, assembly GCA_035551675.1. GTDB lineage: Bacteria > Pseudomonadota > Alphaproteobacteria > Caulobacterales > Caulobacteraceae > JAFECT01. The sequence goes on from DASZMV010000032.1 coordinate 68,031, forward strand.
AGCGACACCCAGATTACCGCCCTGGTTCCGTTCGGCGTCGGTACGGTCGACATCCTTGTCATCACCTCGGCGGGCGGAACCCCGCAGACCGCCTCTGACAAATTCACCTACGTCAACTTCACGCCGCCGGTGATCGCGTCGGTCAGTCCGTCGACGGGCCCGACGAACGGCGGCAATTCGGTCATCATCACCGGTTCGAGTTTCACGGGCGCCAGCACGGTTCAGTTCGGAACCATGCGGACGACCTTCACCGTAAACAGCGACACTCAGATCACCGCTGTCGCGCCCCCCAATGCACCGGGCGCGGTGGATGTGGTCATCGACGGTCCTGGCGGCCTCAGCGCCACGAGTGCGGCCGATAAGTACACCTATCCTGGCGCAGCGCCGGTGGTCACGACGGTCAGCCCGGCCGGCGGACCGACGACGGGCGGCGCGTCGGTCGATATCCTGGGCGCCAACTTCACCGGCGCGACGGCGGTCACGTTCGGAACGGTCGCGGCAAGCGCCTTTTCCGCGGTCAACGACAATGAGATCACGGCGACGGCGCCTGCGGGTTCGGGTGCGGTCGACGTTACGGTCACGACGGCGCAAGGCAAGAGCGCGACGTCCGCCAGCGACCAGTTCGCTTACGCCGCTGCGCCCAGCGTCAGTCAGGTCTCGCCGGGCACGGGACCCGCAGCCGGCGGGTCGAGCGTCACCATTGCCGGTTCGAATTTCACCGGGGCGGCGGCGGTGGCCTTCGGCGCGACGCCGGCGACGAGCTTCATCGTCAACAGTGCAACCAGCATCACCGCGACGGCGCCGGCGGGAGTCGGCACGGTAGACGTGGTGGTCACTGCCTTCGGCGGCTCGAGTGCGAAAGTCTCCGCGGATCAGTTCGTCTACAGCGGCTCGCTACCCGGACCGACGGTGTCTTCGATCAGCCCGAACACCGGAGCGGTGGGCGCGGGCACGACCGTAACCATTACGGGCGCGAATTTCACCGGGGCGACGAGCGTGAAGTTCGGCGCATCGCCTGCGACGAGCTTCGCGGTCACCAGCGCAACGTCAATCGAGGCGGCCGCACCGACCGGCGCGACTGGAACCGTCGACGTCGTGGTGACCTCCCCGAACGGGACCAGCCCGACGGCGAGCAGCGACCAGTTCACCTATACGGCGGCGGCTGGAGCACCGACAATCGACGGTGTCAGTCCCAATAGCGGGTCGATCACCGGCGGGACCGTCGTCACTATTACCGGGACGAATTTCACCGGCGCGACCAACGTCGAGTTCGCCGGCGCCATGGCGACGTTCTCCGTGAACAGCGCCACTAGCATTACAGCGGTCGTCCCTCTCGGCGCTACGGCGGGCGTCGTCGACATCACCGTCGTCACACCCGGCGGAGTCAGCGCAACGAGCGGCTCGGATCGTTTCACCTACGTAATCGGCGCGCCCACCGTGGGCGAAGTGACACCTGGCACGGGCGCGACTGCCGGTGGGACTAGCGTCGGCGTCATCGGGACGAACTTCTACAACGTCACCGCCGTGATGTTTGGTTCGAAGGCGGCGACATCCTTCAACATCGATACTCCCAAGGTGATCGAAGCCGTCGCGCCAGCGGGGTCCGGCACTGTGGATGTAACCATCGTCACGTCCTCCGGAACCAGCGTGACCAGCTCCGCCGACCGCTACACCTATACGGACACGTCTCAACCCATTCCGACCGTGACGTCGATCAGTCCGACCAGCGGGCCTGCGAACACGACGGTCACGATCGTCGGCACGCACCTTAGCAACGCGTTCGGCGTCCAGTTCGGCGGGACCTCCGCTAACGCCACGTTCATCAGCGACAACGAAATCATCACCTCTGCGCCGACCGGTTCGGGAACCGTGGACGTGACGGTTCAGAACGCAGCCGGGATCAGCGCAAAGATCGCCGCCGACCAATTTACCTACACGACGGTGACGACCGGGCCGCCCGTCGTGAACGGCCTGTCGCCGACAGCCGGCACGACGGGCGGCGGATCGAGCATCGAAATCTTCGGCTCGCATTTCACCGGTGCGACGAGCGTCAAGGTCGGCATCTCGCCCGCGAAAATATTTTCCGTGCTCAACGATAACGTCATCAGTCTGACCACTCCGCCGGGCGAGCCCGGTGCCGTAGACATTATCGTGACCAATTCTCAGGGAACCAGCACGGCGAACCCTGGCGACCAGTTCACCTACAGCGGCCCAAGTCCCGTGCCGGCGATCACCTCAGTGACTCCGAATTCCGGCCTGACGAACGGGGGCGGAACGCTCCTGATCGCGGGCTCCGGCTTTACCAACGCCAGCAGCGTGAAATTCGGTACGGTTTCGGCGACCTTCACGGTCTTCTCGGACACTGGTATGAACGTGACCGTTCCTGCCGGCGCTCCGGGCCTCGTAAACATCGTTGTCACGGGACCTTTGGGCGCCAGTTTGACCACCGCGGCCGATCAGTACACTTACGTCGCGCCGGCGGGCGCGCCATCGATCTCCGGGGTCAGCCCGAGTTCCGGCTCGAGCTCCGGTGGGACGAGCGTGACGATCAGCGGTGCGCATTTCAGCGGTGCGACCTCCGTCAAGTTCGGTACGGCCAGCGTCGGGTTCAGCGTCAGCAACGACAATACGATCTTCCTCGTGACCGCGCCGACCACGGCCCAGGTGGTTGACGTAACGGTGAGCGGGCCGGGTGGAACGAGCGCTCTGACGGCGGCCGACAAGTACGCCTTTACGCCTTCGTCGGTGCCGCCTTCGATCACTAACGTATCACCGACGGTCGGTCCGCTGGCCGGCGGTAACTCCATCGGGATCAATGGTGCCAACCTCATGGACGTCACGTCTGTCAAATTCGGCGGCGTAAGCGCCGCCTTCACATTGAACAGCGGCAACGGTCTTACCGCGGTCGCTCCGCCAGGGTCCGCGGGTACGGTTGACATCGTCGTGATCGCGCCGGCGGGTTCGAGCGCGGTCAGCGCGGCCGACCACTACACCTACGCCAACCCGCCGGCCGCACCGACCATTACGGGGCTTGCGCCGACGAGTGGGTCAACGGCCGGCGGCAACAGCGTCGTCATCACCGGCACGAATCTCTCGACCGCTGTAGCCGTCCGGTTCGGCTCGGTCGGGGCCAACTACACGGTCAACAGCGATACACAGATCACGGCAGTTGCGCCGAGCGGGAGTGTCGGGACAATCGATATTGTCGTGACCAACGTGACCGCGGCGTCGGCGACCAATGCATCGGACAAGTATTCCTACGTCTCTACGGTCCCGACCGTGACGGCGGTGTCGCCGAATAGTGGATCGGTTACCGGCGGCGCCAGCGTGATCCTGACCGGGACGAATTTCACCGGCGCCACGGCAGTCAAATTCGGCTCCGCGAGCGTCAGTACGTTCACCGTGGTCAGCGCGACGCAGATTACCGTCGCCTCGCCGGCGACGTCGACGGCGGGCGCCGTCGATATTACGGTGGTGACGCCCAACGGCGTGTCGGCGACGTCGACCGCCGACCAGTTCACCTACCAGGCGCCCCCGACCCCGACCGTCACTGGCGTTACGCCGAACAGCGGCGCCAGCCAGGGCGATGAATTCGTGACCGTAGCGGGGACGAATTTCATCGACGTGACCGCCGTGAAGGTCAACGGTCAAAGCACCGCTTTCAAGGTCATCAGTCCAACGACCCTAACCCTCAACTTCTACGGCGGCCCGGCTGGGACGACGGCGGACATCACAGTGACGACCCCGGGCGGCACGAGCGCGACCTCGACCGCCGACCAGTACACGTTCGTTGCAGCGGCGGCCCCGGCCATATCGTCGATCTCGCCATCGTCCGGCCCGACGGCGGGCGGGACCCTGGTGGTCGTCAACGGGACGGGGTTCACCAATGTCATATCGGTGAGGTTCGGCAACCAGACGGTGACAAGCATCCCTAGCCTGTATGACAATCAGATGCAGGTTCTTGCCCCCGCCGGCGTGGCGCCGGGGACCGTCGACATCATCGTCACCACCAACATCGGCGCGAGCTCGCCGAGCGCGGGCGACAAGTTCACCTACGCGGCAGGGCCCGTCGTACAGTCGCTGAGCCCGAATTCAGGCTCGACGAGCGGCGGCAATTCCGTGGTGATTACGGGGAGTGGATTCACGGGTGCGAGCGCCGTGCGGTTCGGCGCCGCGGCGGCCGCGAGTTACATTGTCAACAGCGACGCCCAGATCACAGCCATGGCGCCGGCTGGGGCGGCCGGCTTCGTCGACGTGACCGTGACAACGGTCGTTGGCACCAGTGCGACAGGGACGTTCGATCGCTACACCTATGGCGGCTCGGGGACCGCGCCCGCGATCACGGCCGTCAACCCTGCGGGAGGACCGAGTTCGGGTGGGACGACTGTAACGATCAGCGGATCCGGCTTCACGGGCGCGACAGGCGTGAAGTTCGGCGCGATGGCGGCGACGGCTTTCGCGGTCAACAGCGACAGCCAGATCACGGCGACCTCCCCGGCCGGCGCCGCCGGCGGGGTGGACATCAGTGTGATCACGGCCAACGGGACGAGTGCGGTCTCTTCGGCGGATCGCTTCACCTACGCCGCTTCTGCGGCCCCGACGGTGACGGGGGTTTCTCCGACTTCCGGCTCGACCGCCGGTGGAACCAGCGTAACGATCACCGGCGCGAACTTCACCGGCGCGACCGGCGTAAAGTTCGGCGCTGCGCCTGCGACGACCTTCACGGTGGTAAGTGCAACGTCGGTCACCGCGACTTCGCCCGCGGGGTCGGCGGGGACTGTGGACGTAACGGTCACCACCTCGGCCGGAACGAGTGTGACCTCTACCTCCGACCACTTCACCTACACCGCGAGCCAATCCGCGCCCGCGGTCACCGCGATCACTCCGACCGGCGGCTCGACCGCCGGCGGCACGAGCGTGACCATCACCGGCACGAACTTCACCGGCGCGACGGGCGTGATGTTCGGAGCTACGGCGGCGGCGACCTTTACGGTCAACAGCGCGACTTCGATCACCGCGACATCGCCGGCGGGGTCGGGCGTGGTGGACATCACGGTCACGACTTCGGGCGGGACCAGCGCGACCCTCGCGGCGGATCAGTTCACCTACAGCTCGGGCGGCGGTTCGCCGCCGGTAGTCAACGGCGTCTCGCCGGTGGGCGGGCCGGCGGCGGGCGGGACGACGGTGACCGTCCTCGGCAGCAACTTCACCGGCGCTACGTTGGTGGCTTTCGGCGCCACGCCGGCCGCATCCTTCACGGTCGTCAGCGCCACGCGGATCACCGCCGTGTCTCCGGCGGGGACGGGCACGGTGGACATTCTGGTCACCACCCCAGCGGGAACGAGTACCGCGCGAGTCATTGACCACTTCACCTTCCGCGCCGGCGCGGCGCTGAAGGCGGACGGCGCGTCGCCCGATACGGGCGCACCCACGGTCACGGCGGTGAGCCCGAACACAGGCGCCGCGACCGGCGGCTATTGGATCACGCTGACCGGGACGAACTTCACCGGCGCCACCGCCGTGACCTTCGGATCGGCGCCGGCAGGCAACTTCGTGGTCGAGAGCGCGACCTCGATCATGGCCGTCACGCCATCGGGGACCGGTACCGTCGACATGCGGGTGACCACGCCGAACGGCACGAGCGCGGTGCGCGCGTCGGATCACTTCACCTACCAAGGCACGCCGTCGGAGCCGACGATCACCGGCCTCACGCCCAATTCGGGCCTGGGGACGGGGGGGAACACGGTCGTCATGACCGGGACCAATTTCACCGGCGCGACAGCGGTGAAGTTCGGCGCGGCGAGCGCGAGCTTCACAGTACAGAGCGGAACTCAGCTCACGGCAGTAGCGCCCGCGGGCGCAGTCGGGTCGGTGAACGTCACCGTCACCAATCCGTCCGGGACCAGCGGAACGGGCGAGGCGGTTTATCAGTACCTGCCGCCGGCGCCGACCATCTCGGCGATCTCGCCGTCGACCATGGTGAGCGGCGTCCAGGGTCAACTCGTCATCACCGGGACGAATTTCACCAACGTCACCGACATCACGATCGGTGGTGTTTCGGTTGGTGGCACCGTCAGCAGCACTACGATCCAGACAAACGTACCGATGTTGGCGCCAGGCGTGTACGATGTCACGATCACCACGTTCTCCGGAACCAGCGCGATCACGTCCGCCGACAAGTTGACAATCACCGGGGTAACGGCGCCCAAGGTCACGGCGATTAGCCCGACCAGCGGGAGCACCGACGGCGGGACCAGCGTGACCATCACCGGCTCGGGTTTCCTCAGCGCGACCGGAGTGAAGTTCGGCGGGGCCCCGGCGGCGTTCTTCAACGTGAACAGCGACACCACCATCGTCGCGGGCGCGCCGGCCGGCGCTGCCGGGGCGGTCGATGTGACGGTGGCGGATTCCGCCGGCGTCAGTGTGACTAGTTCGGCTGACGTCTTCACCTACACACCTGCGACTTTGCCCACTGTCGCCAGTCTCTCGCCTACGACCGGCTCAACCATCGGCGGGACCAGCGTGACAATCTTCGGAACTAACCTGAGCGCCGTCACGGCCGTGAAGTTCGGGGCCGTCAACGCCTCATTCACTGCGCCGGGCGCCAATTCGATCGTGGCGACCGCCCCCGCAGGATCCGCGGGCGTCGTGGACGTAACGGTGGTCAATCCCTCGGGCGTCAGTGCTGCGACCGCGGCCGACCGCTTCACCTACACGGCCCAACCCGGGCCGAGCGTGACGGGCATCGGCGGCAACAAGCAGCCGACGGCGGGTGGGGGCCAAGTCACCATCAGCGGCGCGGGCTTCACGGCCGCGACCTCTGTTAAGTTTGGAACGACCGCGGCGACCAGTTTCACCGTCAACAGCGACAGTCAAATCACGGCGATCGCGCCTGCGAACCCGGCGGGAGCGGTCAATGTCACGGTCACTACCCCGCTTGGGACCAGCGCGGTCAACAGTAGCGACGTCGTCACCTACGTCACGCCGGCGGTGGTGAACTCGCTCTCGCCGACCAGCGGCGGAGGCGGCGGCGGGACAACGGTGACCATCATCGGCTCAGGCTTTACCGCGGCGTCCGACGTCTACTTCGGGAACGATCTCGCGAAGTCCTTCAAGGTGGTCAGCGACACCAAGATCACCGCGGTGACGCCGGCGGGCTACGGCGCCGAGGGCGTGCGCGTGGCCAATCCGGTCAGCATGAGCAACGCCAACGTCGTCTTCACCTACACCAGCAAGCCGCCGGCGCCGTCGATAAACCTGATCTCGCCGAGCAGCGGGACAAGCCTCGGCGGCACGATGGTGTCGATTGAGGGAGCAAACTTCTTCGGCGTGACTAGTGTCACTTTCGGCGGCGTGGCGGCGACCTCGTTCTCGGTCGAGGACGACGAGTTCATTCACGCGATTGCGCCCGCGGGCTCCGGCACAGTCGACATCAGGGTCGTCACCGCCGGCGGCACGACGCCGGTCTCGAGCAAAGATAAGTACGCCTACACCGCACCGGCGGCGCCGAGCATCACGGCGGTGACGCCGAACAACGGACCGACCGCCGGTGGCATGTCGGTGACGATCGCCGGTTCGGGCTTCATGGGCGCAACGACGGTGAACTTCGGCTCGGTCGCCGCGGCGTCCTTCGTGGTGAACAACGACAACCAGATCACGGCGGTGACGCCGGCCGAGACCGGCTCGCTGACGCTCCCGTTCGGCCAGGTCAGTGTGACGGTGACGACGCCGCAGGGAACAAGTTTTGGCGACTCGGCCAGCATCTACACGTTCGTGGCGCCTGTGCCTGCCATCACCGCGATCAGCCCGAGCAACGGTCCCTCCACCGGCGGAACGAACGTGACTCTCACCGGCACAGGCTTCATCGGCGCCTCGGGGGTTAAGTTCGGTGCGACGGCGGCTGCGAGCTTCACGGTGAAGAGCGACACCCAGATCACCGTGACGTCGCCTGCGGGCGTGGCGGGCGCGGTGGATGTCACCGTGACGACGCCGGGCGGGACGAGCAGCGCGGTCGTCGGCGATCGCTTCACCTACGCTGCGACGCAAGCCGCGCCGGCGGTGACAGCGATCAGCCCGTCCAGCGGCTCGACCGCCGGCGGGACGAGCGTGACGATCACCGGTTCGGGCTTCACCGGCGCGACCGGCGTCAAGTTCGGCGCCGCTGCATCGACCACGTTCACGGTGAAGAGCGACACCCAGATCGTGGCGACCTCGCCGGCTAGTTCGGCGGGCGCGGTGGACGTGACGGTTACGACCGGGGGCGGCGTCAGCGCCACGATTTCGACCGATCGATACACCTATACGGCGACGGTCTCCGCGCCCGCGATCACCGCGATCAGTCCGACCAGCGGCCCGACCGCGGGCGGCACGAGTGTGACCATCACCGGAACGAATCTCTCCGGTGCGACCGGCGTGAAGTTCGGAGCTACGGCGGCGGCGGCCTTCACAGTCAACAGCGCGACTTCGATCACGGCCGCTTCGCCGGCAGGATCAGGCGTGGTCGACGTGACCGTCACGACATCGGCGGGGACCACTGCGGCCGTGACAGGTGACCATTTCACCTACACCACAGGCGGCGGCGGTTCCGCGCCGGTAGTCAACGGCGTCTCGCCGGTGGGCGGACCGGCGGCGGGCGGGACGACCGTGACCCTCCTCGGCAGCAACTTCACCGGCGCCACCTTGGTGGCCTTCGGCGCCACGCCGGCCGCATCCTTCACCGTCGTCAGCGCAACGCGCATCACCGCTGTGTCTCCGGCGGGGACGGGCACGGTGGATATTCTTGTCACCACCCCGGCGGGGACGAGCACCGCGCGGGCTATCGACCACTTCACCTTCCGCACCGGCGCGGCGCTGAAGGCGCAGGTCGCGATCCGCGTGCGCACCGGCGCGAACACGTCGGTGTCGGTTGCGCTGACGCGCACCGTGCAGGCCGGCGGCGGCAAGGTGACCATGCTGACGCCGTCCAACGCGGGTTCGGCGACCATCGAGCCGGACGCGGACGGCAAGTCGGTGTCGCTGGCGTTCAAGCCGACGCCGGGCTTCTTCGGCAAGGCGGTGGTTCACTACACGCTGAGCACCGCCGCCGCGTCCGACGACCTGGTCGCGGAGGGCGATGTGGAGATCACCGTCGACACGCGGCCGGATCCGAGCGCGGACGGCGGCGTGCGCGGGGTGATCCAGGCCGAGACCGAGGCCTCGGTTCGTTTCGCCGACGCGCAGATCTCCAACTTCAACCAGCACCTGGAGAGCCTGCACGCCGACGGTCGCGGCAAGGGCGGCAACGGGGTGAACTTCAACTTCGGCTTCGGCCAGGACCAGCCCAACCTGATGCTGCAGCGCGACCACGACGCTCTTCGCATCGACGGCGACGAAGCGTGGCCGACGCCGGCGCTCGGACCCGACCCGCAGGCGAAACGGCCCGCGCCGTCGAAGTACCCGGCGCGCGCCGCGGCGGGACCCGGCCTCGGTAATGGTTCGGCCGACTCCGCGATCACCATGTGGACCGGCGGCGCCATCAGCTTCGGCCAGAGCGACGCCACGACCCAGCGGCCCGGCTTCCGCTTCACCACCGACGGCCTCTCGGCCGGGGTGGACGCGCGGCTCAGCGGTCAACTGACCCTGGGCGCCGGCGCGGGGGTGGGTCAGTCCTACGCCCAGGTGAACGGTGGTTCGCGGGTGGACGGCCACGACTTCGTGGGCGTCGTCTACGGCGACTGGCGCCCGGTGAAGCGCGCCTACATCGACGCCATCGCGGGCTACGGCCGTCTCGACTTCACCTCGCATCGCGCGGTGTCGGGCGGCGGCGTGGCCCAGGGCGACCGCTCGGGCGAGGATCCCTTCCTGTCGGTGACCGCGGGTTGGATGATCGAGCGCGACGGCGGGTTCAAGCTCACGCCCTACGTCCGCCTCGACGAGATCTCGGGCCGGCTCGACGCCTTCACCGAGCATGGCGCGAGCACCGCCGACCTGCGCTACGACGCGCAATCGTTCGACTCGTTGCAGGGCACGCTCGGCCTGCGCGGCGAGTGGCGGGTGCCGACGTCGTACGGCGATTGGATGCCGCGCTTCCGGTTCGAGGCGCACCATCAGTTCGACGGCACGGGGCTGGCGGGGGTGAACTACGCCGACGACCTGGCCGGGCCGCCCTTCACCACCCAGGCGGATCCGATGCGCTCGGACTCGCTCTCGGCCGGGGTTGGCGCGGACCTGCACTGGCAGAACAAGACCCTGAACCTCGACTACACGTTCACCAGCGACCTGGTCCGCGAGACGGTGCACGACCTGCACGCCAAGCTCGCGTTCAAGTTCTGGTAGGGCGAGAGGAAACAGCCGTCAGCGCGGCTCGCCGCGCCGACGCGTTTCAGCCATGGTGGGTGGAGAAGTAGCGCCAGGCGACGAAGCCGAGGACGGCGAGGGCCAGGACGATGCGGATCAAGAGGTAGGCGCCCATCCGGCCCGAGGCGGCCCCGCGGCTTATGCGCAGGACCAGCAGGCCCAGGCCCGCCACGGCCAGCACGGCGACGACTATCCAGCGCATGTTGTCGTTCATGACGTCGTCTCCTCGAAGCGGTTCAGGCGGAACATAGCGAACTCTGGGCCCGCTTCGCCACCCAGGGCCATGCGCGCCGCCGCCTCGCCCAGCACCGGGATGAACTTGAAGCCGTGGCCGGACAGGCCCGCGAGAACGGTGACGCCGGGGAGGCCGGGCGCCGCGTCCAGGATGAAGTCCTCGTCCCTCGACATGGGGTAGAGGCAGACGGCGGAGCGTTTCACCTCGCCGAGGTCGGGGAAAAAGCGCTCGGCCAAGCGGCGCGTGCGCGCCACGTCGTCGGGCCTGGCGGCGCGGTCGACCGCGTCGGGATGCTGGCTGACGGCGCCTTCGATGTGCTCGCCCATCTTCACCCCCGTGCCGCCCCAGTCGGGGAGGCCATAGACGGCGAGGCCGTCCGTGTCCTCGATGTAGAACGGGCGGAAGCCGGCCGACACGGCGTAGCGTCCCTTGGGGTCGGAGAACCAGTGCAGGTCGCGCCGCTCGACGCTGAGCACGGACGCGAGTTGCGGTAAGAGCTCCGCCGTCCAGCCCCCGGCGCAGACGACGGCGCGGCGGGCGCGGATCGTCGCGCTGCCGGTGACGACGCGGACTTCATCGCCGTCGGACTCGATTGTGCGCACGGGCGAGCCGGTGACGATGTCGGCGCCGCGCGCCTTGGCGGCCGCGTGCAGGGTTTCGATGGCGCGCTCGGCGTAGAGGAAGCCGGCGCCGGGCTCAAGGAAGCACTGCCAGTCGTCGGGCACGACATAGCCGGCGCTCGCCCGTTCGGCGCCCACGAGATCGCGCAGCGGCACGCCGTGCTTCGCAGCCGACGCGCGGGTGGTGGCGAGGAAGGCGCTCGACTGCGGGCCGGCATAGGTGAGGCCGATCTGGTCGAACAGCCGCGTCCCGGTCTTCGCCTCCAACGCGCGCCACAGGTCGACGGACTTCAGCGCCAGCGGGGTATAGCCGGCGCCCTCGCCATAGGCGCAACGCAGCATCCGCGTCTCGCCGTGCGAACTGCCCTGGTCGTGCGGCGGCGCATAGCGGTCCACGCCGACGACGCGCGCGCCCTGCTTGGCGAACGCGTAAAGCGCACCCGCGCCCGCGGCGCCGAGGCCGACGACGATGGCGTCATAGAGGGTGGACGAGGCTGGTTGGGTCATGTGTCGCTAGGAAGAGAGTCCACGGACCCACACGGACCCACACGGAATGCTGGCCTTCACGCCGTGTGCAGCGGACCAACGCCAATGAGGGCGCTTCGCGCCGGAGGCGCATTCGAGGTCTCGCATCACGACAGCCGCATCCATCCGTGTGTGTCCGTGTGTGTCCGTGGACTCTCTATTCTTACTCACGCCTCCGGAAGCGCTTCGAGGGGTTGTTTGCGCAGTTTCAGGATGAGCAATACTACCAAACCGATGACAAGCCATGCGGCGCCCAGCAACTGCGCCTTTTCGTCCATGTTCCACACAACATAAGCGATGATCGCGAAGCCGAGGATCGGCGACAGGACGTGCTCGAACCAATTGCGGCCGGGCTTCAATCCGAAATGCCAAAGCACCGCCACATGCACCAGGAGAAAGCCGGTCATGGCGCCGAAGTTTACCAGCGTCGAGAGCAGCTCGAGCTGGTCGAGCGCAAGCAAGCCAACGACTACAGTGATCGCCGCGATGATGAGCGTAGCACGTTCGGGGCTCCGCCGCTTGCCGCTGACATGGGCGAGAAAGCGCGGCAGCTTGCCGTCGCGCGCCATCCCGAAGATCAGGCGGGCGCAAGCGGCTTGACCGGCGAGCGCGCAGGCGGCGCTGCCCAGTGCGATGCAGAGCACGGCGCAGCCGAATTTGAGCCACTGACCGCCGACAATCGCGGAGATGTCGACGAAGGCGTGATCGCTCGCGTCGCCCCCTGCGAAGGCCGGCTTGCCGAGCACGAACAGTGACGCAAGCCACGTCTGCAGCACGAACAGAACTGCTGCGATGCAGAGGCAAAGAATGGTTGCGCGACCGACGGCGCTCGATCCGCCCTTGGCTTCCTCGGACAGAGTTGAGATGCCGTCGAAGCCGAGAAAACTGAGCGCTGCGATCGAGAGTGCGCCGAACAGCAACGGCGGCGTGACGAAGCCCTTTTGAAACAATGGCGCGGTCGAAACCTTCGCGCCGGCGACGCCGTGCGTGATGCCGATTACGGCCATGACCACGAAGGCGGCGAGCACCAGGAGCTGCACCCACAGCATCAGCTTATTGAACCGGCTGGTGGCTTCGACGCCCAACACGTTGGTGATGGTGACGACGACGATGAAGCCCATTAGCGCGACCCATCGCGGCAGATCGGGGAACATCGCGTTCAGGGCCGCGGCGGCAAACACATAGGCAAGCGTCGGCACCATCACATAGTCGAGCAGCATGGCCCAGCCGGCGAAGAAGCCCACGCTGACGCCGATGCCGCGGGTGGCGAAGGCATAGGCCGAGCCAGCGACCGGAAAGGCGCGCGCCATCGTCCGATAGCTGAGCGCAGTGAACAGCATGGCGACGAGGCCGATCAGATAAACCAGCGACGGCATGCCGTGGGCGTGGTTGTAGACCGACCCGAACACCGCCATCGGCGCCGTCGGCGAAATGAAGATCAGGCCGAAGACGATCAGGTCCCAGAAGCTCAGGGCGCGCTTCAGCTCCTGTTTGTAGCCGAAGGCCTCGAGCGAGCCGGCCTCGCCGACCCCTGTCTTCAGCTCACCTATCGTCTCCGCCATTGGCCGCCTCCCCGCGGTTGCGCGGGCGGACCATAGCGGATTTGTGACGGCGGGCGAGGGGCGTTAAAGGCCGCTGTTAGAACGGCAGCTCGAGTTGCACCCGGCCGCGGGGCCTGGGCGTGGGGCCGGGCGACGGCGCCGACTGGGCGACGGGCTCGGTTCGCGGCGGGTCGACGAACAGCACGTCGGGGAAGTCGGGCGCGTACTGGAACGCGGAGTAGAGCTCCGCCGGCGTCGGCGCATCGTGCGGCTTGGCGAGGTCCTGTTCGATGCGCGCCTTGGCGACCGCGATGAACTGGCGCGAGATCTTCAGGCGCACGCTCTTGCCGGTCTTGCCGTCGATCACCTTGACGATCCGCATGGACAGCAGGCGCCCGTGATGGTCGAGCCGCGAGCGGAACTGCACGGTGTAGAGCCGCATCGACGGATCTTCGACGGTCGCGGCCGGCGCCGCCTGGGCCTGAGGCGCACTGACCGCCACCGCCCAGAAGGACGCCGCGATCCCGAGGGTCTGGAGCTTTGACATCGAAGAACAGGGGTACGCGATTCCGCCGGTGCGGACCTCATGCGCGCGCGGCTATCCACAATCGCGAAGACGGGCTGTGGACGGGCTGGGGATAGTCGATTGCGCCTCCTCCCCCGTTCGCTGCCGCTCGGGGGAGGAGGGGTTAGCACGAGCCCGTGTGGCTGATCTTCACCCCCGCGCGCGTCGCATGGCATTGGTTGGGGTAGGTTTTGCCGTCGGCGCCGCAGACCGGCTGGTAGATCATCGGGCACATGGTCTGCGATCCGGGCGCGGCGCCGCCGGCCGAGGGCGCCGGCGCGGTCTGCGGCGGATTGGTGCGCCGCGCGCAGACGCCGCGACGGTCCGGGTGGCCGGGCAGGGCGGAGATGCGACAATAGTCGCCGCGCGGGCATTGCCGGTCGCTGTGGCACAGCCGGTCCATGGCGGACGGCGCCTGCACGGCGAAGACGGCCGAAACGGCCAGGGCGATCAGTCCGAGGAACAACGGGCGCTTCATGGCGACAATCTCCTGCGAGCCCTCAGCCTAGCACACCCGACCAACCCGGCGACGACGCCGCCCGTTCCCTCCTTCGCTCTCCTACGCCGAAGGCTTCGGAGGGCAGGCCCCACCGTATTTCACCGTATTTCACCGTATTTTGCGGTGGTCCCTCCTTCGCCGAGGCTTCGGAGGGCAGGCCGATCACCGTATTTCACCGTATTTACGGTTCCTCTTTCGCCGAGGCTTCGAGGGGCAGGCGCGGCGTGTTCGGGTTTATCCCGCTCACGATGTCAAAGACCGTCGACCGAACAGATCGGTGGGCGGTTGGATTTTAGCATTGGAGACAACGACGGTCACGGCCGCTTAATGTTCACGTTCGAACACATGGCGTCACGGGCGCCGACGCACAGTCGCGCAACGCGCGGCGGTCCGTTGCGGGACCGCCGCGACACACAACGCTCAGGGCTTGGGACAACCCTTCGGCGCCCCGACCATGATCACGTGGTGACCTTGGTACGTGGCCGGTCCGGGACCTTCGTTGTTGTTGAAGTTCGACTCCGGCAGGGTGTGCTTGGGGTTCACCACCGCCACAAAGGGATGCGGCGCGGCGGTGGTCATGAACGCGGGGTTCTGCGTGTAGTAGCCCATGTGGACCGCGTACGTATGGCTGGCGCCCGGCGCGAGGCTGTAGGTCTCGCCCTGGCCCACGCCCCAGTCCTGCGCCGGCGAGGACTTCAGGTCGTGCACCAGGAGCAGCGGCTCGCTCACGGGCATGGCGCCGGCGCCGATGTTCTTCACCGTCACCTGGAAGGTGAAGACGGTCTTGCCGGGCGCGCAGGTCCCCCACGACGACAGCCCGAACGAGCTGATCACCAGGTCGGGAAGCTTGGGCCCGGGCGGCGCCCCGGCTCCGGCCGGGGCGGCGGGCAGGAGGGCGAGGGCGGCGAGGCTCGCCGTGGCGGCGATTGAGGCGCGTTTCATCGAAGGGCTCCTTGAGGAACAACGAGAGGATGGCGAACGCACGGCCGCGGGGCACAGGTCGAAGAGGTCAACCGCGACGGCAAGCTGTACGGTACACTCGCGAAGCGGGATCGCCTACTGGACCCGGGCGGCGCTCGGTCCGGGGCGGGGCGGGCGCATCGGGGAGGGCTGTTATGACGCGAGGATGGATAGGGGCTGCGGCGCTGGCTCTGGCGCTCGCGGCTGGTTGCGCGAGCGCGGCGGCGCAGGAAACGCCGGCCCAGACTCCGCCGCCGCCCGCGCCGGTGGATCTCACCGCGGGCGTCACCATCGCCGACGTGCGCGTGGTCGCTGCCGACGCCGGTTGCACGGTCGAGCGTGTGAAAGACGACGAGGCAAGCGGCTTCACTGTCGAAATGACCTGCTCCGACGATCGTCACCCGTGGTTCGAAGGCCTGCGATGCGCGGGCGAGGGCGACGCTCGCCTCTGCACCGAGTACGAGATCGGCATGAGCTTTCGCGCAGAGTCGGCCGCCGCCACGCTCAAGCTCGCGCCAAGCCTGTGCTTCAAATATATCTGCGCCGTCGCCGACGACGACGTGCTCACCTTCACCCGCATGGACTTCACCTACGGCGGCGTCACGCGCGATCACCTGACGCAGAGCGTGAAGGTGATACTCGAGATTTCGGCGGATCAGATCGAGCCCGCGATCTGGCCGGATCCGAAGCCGAAACCATAGCCGCCGCTTTGCAGGGAGGGGGAAAGCCGATGTGGCCGTTCAAGTCTGCGTCCGAGTCGATCCTCGACGCCGAGGACGAGGCCTGGCAGCTCGACGTCTGGCGGTGGATGTTTCACGTCTGGGGCGGCGCGGCCGATTTCCGCTTGCGCGAGCTCGTGCTCCCGACCCACGCCGCGTTTCCCTCGCTGACCGCGGCCAAGTCATGCGATCCGAACGCGATCTTCGCCGACGTGGCGCGGCTCGCGCGCATGGACGATCAGAGCTACGACGTCGTCGAAGAAACCTATTCCCAGACCGATCCCGACGGCGCGTCCGACGCGGCCGCGTCGGACCAGGTCATTCTCTATCGTCAGGACGAAGCCGGCGACGCCCACCGGCTGACGCTTCGCTTCGCCTTGGAGCTCGCCGCCCTGAAGATCGCGCCCGCACAGCCGCCGCCGCCGGCCGGCCGGGGCCTGGAGGATTGCGTGACCGACCTCGCCGCCGTCTACCTCGGCTTCGGCGTTTTCGGCGTCAATGCCGCGATCCAGAGCGAGTGGGTCCCCGGCATGACGCGCGGCATGCCCGGTCGCGCCTTCGGCAGGAGCGGCTTCCTCAAGGAGGAACGCACCACGGCGCTGCGCGAAGCGGACTGGACGTTCGCGCTCGCGATGTTCCTCGCGCTCAAGGAGGCGCCGATCGAACCGCTGTTGGACTATCTCAAGGCCGACCTCGAGAATCCCTTGCGCCAGGCGATGGCGTACCTGAAATCCAAACCCGATATTGTCAGCGACGTCGCACGGACCGAATAGATCGAGGGAGCCGCGCGCGCCGGTCGCTCAACGCTCGCACACAAGAGGACCCATGGCCGAAAAACTCCGCCGCCTGATCGACCTGCCCGGCGTCGCCGAGCTCGAGACCAAGGCCCTGATGAAACCGTCGCTCGCCGAGCCCGAGGCGCGCGACGACTACCCCGAGATCGACGCCTGCCTGAGCGCGAACTTCGGCCTGACCGCCGCCGCCGCCGAGGCCGTGGCCAAGCCCGCGACCTGGGACGGCATCGAGCGCAAGCCGCCGCAGGACCAAGTGATAGCCTTCGAAGCGGCCGGCTGGGACGTCACCGACAACAAGCGCCGCCCGCTCCGCATGCTGGCCCACTACAGCCTGCCGCTCTGGCTCGCGGTGCGCGGCGTCGCGGGCACGCTGCCGTTCGTCCCGGACGATCCGGAGCCGGACGCATGGGGCGGCGAAATGGCGGCGGCGGCAAAGCGGTTTCGGAAGGACAGACGGTAGCGTGTGTTCGAGCGCTTGCGTCGCGATCAAGTGCACGACGACGTCAGGCTTTGGAGGCATCGGCTTGGATCGTCCGGAGGCAGGGGTTTGCCGTCGCCGTCCTGCGTGAAGGCCACGGTGACGCCGTCGCCGGTGTGATGCAGCTTCAGGCGATAGGTCCACATCGGGATCACGGCGTCGCCCTTGGCGTCGAACGCCGCGAACTGCGACCAGATAATCAGCTTGTTCTTATTCAACACCCTGTCGATCGCCAGCGTCACTCCGTCGTTGTCGACTTTGCGCACCGCGAAGGCGATGTGGATCGGGTCGAGCGGATCTTTCGCCTCAGGATGCAGGACGAAGTCGACGTCGTTGAAGCCTGCCTCGCCCAGGACCGCTGCGGGGACCGTCACCACGCTCGGCAGGGCGATCCTGCGGTTGATGTGATACCCGCCCTCGGGGCCGACGCTCACGCAGTACTGCCAGGCGCCGCGCATAAACGGCTTGTGCCAACACCAATAGTTCCGGGCGGTCCGATCGGCGTCAGGGACGACGATTTCGACCCAGACCGCTTCGGCGGGGATTCCGTCGGGAAGGCCATCCCATGTCGGCTCGTTCGCGAGGGTCGCAATGCCTCGGCGTTGCACATCGCCCTCCAGCACCACGCCCTTGTCGACCACGCCCTGTGTAACCGTCAGCGCCGTGGGATCGATGCGCATCTCGCGGTAGACGAAGGTGTCGGGCCCCACCACCGGCAGCGGCATGACCCGTCGCGCCGCCACGGCGAACCGCGCCGCGAAATCCGGCGCGGCATAGATCGCCTGCAGGTTCTCTGAACGCGCCTGCGGCGTCTTCGCCTTGCGATCGGCGGCGGCTTCCTCGGCCGTCGCGCGCATGCGCACATAACCCAGGCGGTACATGCAGTCCGGGATGGAGGCGCGCCGGGCCGCGGCCTCAAACATACTCTCCATGATCGCGTTGCCGATGCTGGCCCCGACGTTGCCCGCAACGCCGGGCGTCGTATAACCCGGGGTGTACGGGACGTTGACGTTATTGGACCTCGCCACGCAGTCGTCCATCGCCGCGACGGTCGCCTCACCGGTTCCGCCTGCCTTTACCCAGACGGTGTCGGGCGTGAGCGCTGCCGCCGGTTGACCGGCGACGGCCAGCGAAAGAGCCGCCGCTGCGGCAAGCATCGCGTGTCGGAATTTGATCATGATCCCGCCCCGAGAGAGCCCGCGTCCATGCGGCCCTGGCAGAGGATGCCAGGGATTGCCTGTAGGTTGAAGACGGGGCGGAGACGCTGAGACCGAGTCGGATCGTGCCAAGGCGCCGGCGGGAACGCTGCCGTTCACGCCGCCGGAACCGGACGCGTGGGGCGGCGAAATGGCGGCGGCGGCGAAGCGGCTTCGGAAGGAGAGGCCGAGGGGGACGGGGGGACGGATGCTCCTGTCACCTAATTCTCCGAATAGGCCCCGGCCTCCATGCTCCTGTCCCCGCATTCCACGCGCGAAGCGGTCTCGGGAAACGTTGCGACGACCCCGGCGCTGCCGCAGAATGGGAGTTCCCAACGCGGAGGGCGGCTGCCGATGCCGAAGCTCGATCTTGTATACGGTGACGCGGGCACGGTGTGCGTGCCCGCCCCCTATGCCCTGGCCCTCGAACTTGCCGAGCACATCCAGCAGGCGCTGGCGCTGCCGGGCGGGCGTCTCGCCTATGGCGATGCGCGACCGGTGTTGCGCAGGACGCTCGATCTTCTGGATGCCGTGCCGGTGTACGACGTCGACGACAACGGCGAGCCGATCCGCTTCCTCAATTCCTATGAATGCGACGGATGCGGTTGCGCTTGGACCGATGCCTGGTCCGCGACCTGCGATGATCGCTGCCCGGAGTGCAATGTGGCCTGCAGTCCGGTGCAGTCAGACGATCTGGAGCCGGAGTCCTAGCTTTCGAACCGAAGCGCATAGCGACCACGGCCTTCGAAGGTGAGAAAGCCGCGATCCCGCAGCACCTGAATCTGCTGGCGGATTTTTGGGCGCACGTTGTTGTTGAGCGGATAGAGCCGCTGAAGGCGGCCCTCGAACGCATAGACGTCGTCGAGCGTGAATTCCCGGCGGCCGATCGCCTCGACGCACTTCATCACGTCGATCAACCAACCGCGGTTATCAGGCTTGGCGTCGCGCAGAAACAGCGTGTTCCGCCACTTCGCCAGGACCTCCGACTTCGGCAGCAGGGCGCGATCCTTGATAATGAAAATCTTGCCCGTCTCGGGCACCTTGCTCAGCAGGATGTTCGAGCCGATCCAACCCGCGCGGCGCGCGGTCTCCTTCAGCGGCGGCCGTTCCTGAATGATGTCGCGCACGAAGAAGTGCTTCGGCACGATGAAGAGATCGGTGACGGACAACTGCCCGGGGTCATAGTTCATCAGAAGCAGGTTGGGGTTGGTGTCGGACGCCAGTCGCTTGCACTTCGCCTCGTACGCGCCGTCGCTCACCTTCGCGCCGAACCGCCCCTTCTGCGCCTTCAGCTCGAAGTCCTCGCGACAGGCCTCGCAGAAGAAGTCCGCCAAGGGCTGGTTGTTCGGATATTTCGACACCCGCTCCGCCCCACAATTCGGGCAATAGAGCCAAGCGTGCACCCAGCTCTCGGTCCAAACGCGCGCATTCTGCGTCGCGCTCTTGAACGGCGTTTGAGTTTCTTCGAAGCCGAGTTTCATTCAGGCTCGAACCGGGGGTGGTGGGGATGGATCAACCTGCGCCACCCGTGCGAGCTACTTTACCGAGGCTGTATGCGCGTTTAACGTTTTGCATATGGACTCTGCAAGACCGTCAACGAAGACATTGTAGTCATCTGCATCCATGCGGGTGAGTCCAGGGATTCTGCCGGTATGAGCGGCTAGATGCCGCTTGCGCACAAACTCATTCAGAGTCGCTTTTATCAGGGTTCCGGCGAAGTGCCTTCCACGATTGTCGAGGTAATTCGCAGCCAACTTCGCAAGAGGTCCTTTGACGCCAAAGCGACCAAACATTCTGTCCAAGGTGTCGAAATTCGGATTTGATTCCGTGTTCTTAAATGAATCGGGAAAAATGTCGCCGGTTGAGATTGCTGCAGAAAAGGCTTCTATGCGGGGGATTTTGTCGGTCTTCGCAATCCGGGCTCGCGCGACCCAACTCAAGAACCCATCTAAGTTATTCCAATGAAATTCTTTGTGGTTGGGAATCCGGGGGTCATTCGCCTTGCCAATGCGGTCCCTCAGATCGACGGCCGCTTGATAAAAACTGCCCTGTAAGAAACCTTCAAAGCGTCCACAAGTCAGCAGGACAAACGCCGAAAGTAGCGTCTCAGAGTGGGGGCGGGACCTTGCGCTTGCGGGGTTCCCAATCCTTCTCTCGGCAGCCAAGAATGTGGAATTGCGTTTAATGTCCTTTCGGAAGGTCGCCAATTCGAGGTCAACCCCGGCACTCATTTTACAATCCTGCGAACAACATCCCGCGTCGCAGCCACCCGGTGCTTAAGGAAACTCGGCGTGTTCGTTGCAGCATTCACCGACCGCAGAAAAACTTGATCCGAAAACAATCTCTTAAAGGCGGTCATTATCCTAGGCTTGTTCGCCGATAGATCCTTCAGTTTGAACTCCTGCAAGCCGAGCATTTGAGCGTCGTACAGGGCGGCGAGGACCTGATTCCGCCAGGAGCGCTTCTCGGGCACCCACCGCCTGAAGGAGTCGTCGCCAAATATAGCGGTTACGTTGTTGAGCGCGGAACTGAACTTCCTGCTTAAAGCAGCAACTCTGTCTGGCTTTGCATCGCGATTTGCATCCATAAAACCGTCCATGCGAGTCTTGACGCCGCCCTGGAACGTTTCCCACTCATCCGCAAACGTCATATAACGAAGAACAAGTTCGCTATCGCGCATCTCTTGGTAGAGCTTTGATTGAGCTTTATCCTTGATGCCGAGAACGCCGTGGAATTTGGGTTCATCGCCAAGCTCATTTATTTTCGAGTTTAGACGTCCGGCGAAAACGTTGTTCCGTATTTCTTGTGCGTTTAGCGGGACACCGCCTGTGTTCAGCCGCTGAAAGACCTCGTATTTTATGGCGGGATCGGATTGGCGAAGAACGATAATCGCCCGCAACGTAGGTCTGGTTCTCAGAATCGTCTGAATCGGCGGCGGGAGTTCCGAATATTTTTTACCGTTGAGATCGTGGAAAATGCTGAGCTTTTCCAGCTTGAGGCTGTTACCCAGGAACTGTTGTACCGTTGAGATTCGCTGCTTTCCGTCGATGACTGAATATTTTCCGTATTTGTCTTCATTCAGGTAAATCGGAGGTATCGGCACGTTTAGTAGCAGCGACTCAATCAGTTTAGACCTTTTCGCGTTGTCCCAACGGAACCGCCGCTGAAAATGTGGTTTGAGTTCGATAGTGCTTTCCTCCGCAAGGTCGCGAAGAGTTCCCAAATTGTAGTCGACTTGGGCGGTAACTAGTTCCCGCTGACGTTTTTCCCAGAAACGAAGGTCTTCCGTGACCTCCTCGTCGAGGTCATCGCGCTCAAATGAATCACTCATCACGATTTCTCTCCGTGTCCGAATCGCCTTCGGAGTGAGCTACCGTAAGTTTAGCGTGGCAATAGAGGTAGTGGCTACTCTGCTTCAGCTAGTCCGGGCCAACCGTCAGGTTTGGCGTTTCCTCCGTCTCGCCGCTTGTCCCCGAATTTCAGACCCACGCCCCGAAATCTACCGCCGCCGCCCCTTCCGAAACGCCTCCGCCGCCTCCGCGCGCGCTTGTTTCCGCAGCCGCCCCGGCAGTGACTTGTCCGTCTCCTCGCCCGCCGCGGTGGTGATCTCGTTGGCAAACTCCAGGTCGAGCAGCTTCAGCCGCTTCACCTCGTCCCTCAGTCGCGCCGCCTCTTCGAACTCCAGGTTTGCCGCCGCTTCGCGCATGCGGGTTTCCAGGTCTTTCAGGACGGTCTTGAAGTTGTTGCCGATGAACGGCTTGGCGTTTTCGGCGACGCCGAGGTCCACCTGCACCCGGTCGCCCTTCTCGTAGGCGCTGTCGAGGATGTTGTGGATTTCGCGTTTGATGCTTTCGGGGGTGATGCCGTGGGCCTGGTTCCATTCGTGCTGTTTCTCGCGCCGGCGGGTGGTCTCGGCCATGGCGCGTTCCATGGAGCCGGTGATGTGGTCGGCGTAGAGGATGACCTTGCCGTCGATGTTGCGAGCGGCGCGGCCGATGGTCTGGATCAGGGAGGTTTCCGACCTGAGGAACCCTTCCTTGTCGGCGTCGAGGATGGCGACGAGGCCGCACTCGGGGATGTCGAGGCCTTCGCGCAGCAGGTTGATGCCGACCAGCACGTCGAAGGCGCCCAGGCGCAGGTCGCGGATGATCTCGATGCGCTCCAGCGTGTCGACGTCGCTGTGCATGTACCGCACGCGGACGCCCTGTTCGTGCATGTATTCGGTGAGCGCCTCGGCCATCTTCTTGGTCAGGACGGTGACCAGGGAGCGATAGCCCTTCTTGGCGGTCTCCTTCACCTCGGCGATGACGTCGTCGACCTGGCTGTGACCGTGCGCTGATACGGGACGCACCTCGACCGGCGGGTCGATCAGGCCGGTGGGGCGGATGACCTGTTCGGTGAACACGCCGCCGGTGCGCTCCATCTCCCAGGTGCCCGGCGTGGCGGAGACGTGCACCGTCTGCGGGCGCATGGCGTCCCACTCCTCGAACTTCAGCGGCCGGTTGTCGATGCACGAGGGCAGTCGGAAGCCGTATTCGGCGAGGGTGAACTTGCGCCGGTAGTCGCCGCGGAACATGCCGCCGATCTGCGGCACCGCGACGTGGCTCTCGTCGACGAACAGCAGGGCGTTCTCCGGCAGGTATTCGAAGAAGGTCGGCGGCGGCTCACCGGGCAGGCGGCCCGTGAGGTAGCGCGAATAGTTCTCGATGCCGGCGCAGGAGCCGGTGGCCTCGATCATCTCCAGGTCGAAGCGGGTGCGTTGCTCCAGGCGTTGCGCCTCGAGCAGCTTGCCGTTCTCGACCAGCCAGTCGAGGCGGTCCTTCAGCTCCTGCTTGATGCCGCCGGTGGCCTGGTTCAGCGTCGGGCGCGGGGTGACGTAGTGGCTGGCGGCGTAGACCTTCACCGCGTCGAGGTCGGCGGTCTTCTTGCCGGTGAGCGGGTCGAATTCCTGGATCGACTCGATCTCGTCGCCGAACAGCGACAGGCGCCAGGCGCGGTCTTCGTAGTGGGCGGGGAAGATCTCGAACACGTCGCCCTTCTTGCGGAAGGTTCCGCGATCGAAGGCGGCGTCGTTGCGCTTGTACTGCAGCGCGACCAGGTCGGCGCGCAGCCGGGCCTCGTCGATGACCTCGCCGACCTTCAGCTCGAAGGTCATGGCGGTGTAGGTCTCGACCGAACCGATGCCGTAGATGCAGCTGACCGAGGCGACCACGATCACGTCGTCGCGCTCCAGGATCGCCCGCGTCGCCGAGTGGCGCATGCGGTCGATCTGTTCGTTCATCGAGCTGTCCTTCTCGATGTAGGTGTCGGTGCGCGGGACGTAGGCCTCGGGCTGATAGTAGTCGTAGTAGCTGACGAAATACTCGACCGCGTTGTCGGGGAAGAAGCTCTTGAACTCGGAATAGAGCTGGGCGGCGAGGGTCTTGTTGGGCGCCAGGATCAGGGCCGGCCGCTGGGTGGCGGCGATGATCGAAGCCATGGTGAAGGTCTTGCCCGAACCGGTGACGCCGAGCAGCACCTGGTCGTTCTCGCGCCGCCGGATGCCGTCGACCAGTTCGGCGATGGCGGTGGGCTGGTCGCCGGCGGGCTGGTACGGCGCGACCAGCTTGAACCTGCGCCCGCCCTCGGACTTCGCCGGCCGCGCGGGCCGGTGCGGCGTCCACATCACGGCGGGCGTGTCGATCACGAAGGGCTGCGGCGAGACGTCGGAGACGCCGCCGGCGCCTGAAGCGCTCTTTGCGGAACGGGGCATGAACGGCAAGGTAGGGGGTCGCGCGCGCGGGCGCTAGGCGGAGGCGGTGCGACTACTGACAGCAGGGTGGCAGGAGGGGCGCGTGGCGGCGCGTTGAAGGCGGAGCTGCTGGGTCCTCGACGGCGCGCGGCTGACCGCCGCACGCCGCCAAGGATGACGGCTGATTT
>DASZMV010000033.1:0-2088 GCA_035551675.1 Caulobacteraceae bacterium
GCCGGTGATCTTGCTCGAGACCGTCGCCTCGCGCAGGGCCACCACATATCCGGAGGCGTCCAGCAACGCCGCGCCATGCTGAGCCGAGCCCATCGCGACGCCGCGCGCCTCGACGGTGTCGACGTGAGTGATGTCGGGACGCACGATCAGGAACCAGGCGAGGGCGACAACCACCGAGGTCGCCGCGGCGATGGGGAACGCCCACAGCCAGGTTCGCCAAGACCTCCGGGTTGGTCTCCGCTCCGGTTCGCGGTCGATCTTCAACTGCTTGACGAGCGATTCTCTGTTCATCGGCGTCCGCATTCGCCTTGGGCGCCATCACCGCCGCTGTCGTGGACCTCGATCAGTCTAGACACAGATGATGCCCCCCTTTGCAACGGCAATCCCAGATCAAAGCGTTAGAGGCCCTTATTCCGCCGCTCAATGAGCGCCTGATTGCTAGAAGATGCAGCGGTCACGAAGCGCTTTGCGCTGAAAGGGGCAGTTAACGACAGTCGAACCGTAGCACATGATTTTAGCATGATAAACGCCCTTCCGGACGCCTCGGCGGGGTGATCGGGAACCTGGCCTCAAGAGCTAGAGCACGTTAGGTTTTGATTGAATCGAGGATTCCGTCATTGAGCGGATCATGATTCAAGATGCGGGCTGGGCGGAGGCCAGCCTGCATGGTTCGACCTTACGACATGGATCTTCGCGAACGGGTGGTTGCTGCGGTCGGCGCTGGCGAGAGCCGCCGGTCTGCGGCGCGGCGTTTCGGCGTCAGTGAGTCGGTGGCGGTGAAGTGGCTGCAGCGGGTGGCGGCGACGGGATCGGTGAAGCCGGCGCGGATGGGCGGGCGTCGTCGTCCGGCGCTCGAGGGCGAGCGCGACTGGATGCTGGCGAGGATCGCGCAGGAAGCGGATGTGACGGTGCGGGGCTTGTCGGCCGAGCTGGCGGCGCGCGGCGTGAAGGCGAGCCCCTATGCGGTCTGGTCGTTCTTCAAGCGTGAGGGCCTGACCTTCAAAAAAAAGTCTGCACGCGGCCGAGCAGGATCGCCCGGACGTGGCGCGCAAGCGGGCGCGGTGGAAGCGCTATCAGAACCGGCTTGATCCGCGCCGCCTGGTGTTCATCGACGAGACCTGGGCCAAGACCAACATGACCCGTACCTGCGGCCGCGCGCCCCGCGGTCAGCGGCTGGTGGCCAAGGTTCCGCACGGCCGCTGGACGACGCTGACCTTCATCGCCGCGCTAAGGTGCGATGCGATCACCGCGCCCCTGGTCCTGGACGGGCCGATCAACGGCGAATGGTTCCGCGCCTGGGTCGAGCAGGCTCTGATCCCAACCCTCAAGCCCGGTGACGTCGTCGTCCTCGACAACCTCGGCAGCCACAAGGGCAAGGCCGTGCGCAAGGCCATCCGCCAGGCCGGCGCCCACCTCTTGTTCCTGCCGCCATACAGTCCCGACCTGAACCCCATCGAACAGGTCTTCTCCAAGCTCAAAACCCTCCTCAGGAAGGCCGACGAACGATCCGTCGAAGCGGTCTGGCGACGCATTGGAAGCCTGCTCGACTGCTTCAGTCCCGCAGAATGCTCAAACTACCTGCAACATGCCGGATATGCGTACGTTAAAACCTAACGTGCTCTAGGCGCGCTTCGCGGCCTTACCGGAGCCCACGCCCAAGGCCGCGATGACGCCGGCCGCGATCAAAAGCGCCACGGCGATACCCGCCGAGCCGTGCAGGCCGCCGACGATCTGCGCCTGGCCGCCGCCCGCCAGCGCGCCGAACAAGGCGACGCCAATGGCCCCACCGGCCTGGCGCGCTGCGTTCAGCACGCCGGCGGCGACGCCCGACTGCGCCTTGTCGACGCCGGCCAGCACCGCGGTGGTCATCGCCGGCACGCCCAGGCCCATGCCGCACGGCATCAGCACGAAGGCGGGCAGCATCGCCCAATAGCCGCTCGTGGCGGTCAGGGTCAGGAGCAGGGCGAAGCCCGCCGTGTCGATCGCCGCGCCGGCGACCATCGGCGTGCGCGAGCCGGCCCGGCCGACCCACCAACCGCTGATCACATTGACCACGAAGAAACTCGCCGTCAGCGGCAGATAGGCCAG
>DASZMV010000034.1:0-25876 GCA_035551675.1 Caulobacteraceae bacterium
CGCCAGCTCCTCGAAGCCGGCGCCCACTTCGGCCACCAGACCCACCGCTGGAACCCGAAGATGGAACGCTACATCTTCGGCAGCCGCTCCAACATTCACATCATCGACCTGTCGCAGTCGATCCCGCTTCTCCACCAAGCGTTGGTGAAGGTCCGCGAAGTCGCCGCCGGCGGCGGCCGCGTGCTCTTCGTCGGCACCAAGCGCCAGGCCTCCGAGCCAGTGGCCACCGCCGCCAAGCGCTGCGCCCAGTACTATGTGAACCACCGCTGGCTGGGCGGCACGCTCACCAACTGGCGCACCATCTCGGGCTCGATCGCGCGCCTGCGCGAACTGGAAGGCGTCCTCGACGGTCACGGCGAAGGCCGCACCAAGAAGGAGCTGCTGCAGCTGACCCGCGAGCGCGAGAAGCTCGAACTGTCGCTGGGCGGCATCAAGGACATGGGCGGCATCCCCGACCTGATGTTCGTGATCGACACCAACAAGGAAGCCATCGCCATCCAGGAAGCGCGCAAGCTCAACATCCCGGTGATCGCCATCCTGGACACCAACTCCAACCCGGACGGCATCGCCTATCCGGTGCCGGGCAACGACGACGCGGCGCGCGCGCTGCAGCTCTACTGCGACCTGGTCGCGGACTCGGTGCTGGACGGTCTCGCCGCCGGGCAGGCCGCCATGGGCGTGGACCTCGGCGCCTCGGAGAAGCCGGGCTACGAGCCCGCGCTGCGCCGCAAGGATGCCGCCACTCCGTCGGGGCAAGCCTTCGGTGAAGCCGCTCCCGAGGCTGCCGCCGCCGGCGAAGCCGCTCCGGCCAAGCCCAAGGTGAAGGTCGAGAAGAAGCCCGCGCCGAAACCCGCCGCCAAGAAGGCCGACGCGCCCGCCGAGGCTCCGGCTGAAGCCGCCGCCGAAGCGCCTGTCGAGGCTCCGGCCGAGGCGCCGGTCGAAGCCGGCGCTGAGGCTCCGGCCGAAGCCCCGGCTGCACCGGTCGCGGAAGCCGCTCCGGCGCCCGAAGCCGAACCGGCCGTCGAGTAAGGCCTCGAATTTCGTCGCGGGTCTCCCTATCTGGCGACCCGACCCTGAATTGAAACTCCTGCGGCCGCGCACTCCCGCGCGACCGCCAGCATGAATCGGAGACTCCAATGGCGGAGATCACGGCCGCTCTGGTCAAGGAACTGCGCGAAAAGTCCGGCGCCGGCATGATGGACTGCAAGAAGGCGCTGACCGAAAACGCTGGCGACCTGGAAGCCGCGTCCGACTGGCTGCGCGCCAAGGGCATCTCGAAGGCCGCGAAGAAAACCGACCGCGTCGCCGCCGAGGGCCTCGTGGCCGTCGCTGTGCGCGAAGACGGCGCCGGTGAAGTCGGCGCGGTCATCGAGTTCAACGCCGAGACCGACTTCGTCGCCCGCAACGATCAGTTCCAGGCCGCCGCGCGCAAGATCGCGGTCGCGGCGCTCGACGCCGATGGCGTGGACGCGATCAACGCGGCGTCGGTCGACGGCGGCGCCGTGCAGGACATGGTCACCGGCCTGATCGCCACCATCGGTGAGAACATGATGCTGCGCCGCGCGGCCCGCTTCACGGTGAGCCCGGGCGTGGTTGCGACCTACATCCACAACGCCATCGCGCCGGACCTCGGCCGCATCGGCGTCCTGGTCGCGCTGCAGTCCACCGGCGACAAGGCCAAGCTGAAAGAGCTCGGCCGCAAGATCGCCATGCACATCGCCGCGACCCAGCCGCTGTCGCTGTCGACCGACGACCTCGACCCGGCCGCGGTCGAGCGCGAACGCGCGATCTTCGCCGAACAGGCTGCCGAGTCCGGCAAGCCGCCGCAGGTGGTGGAGAAAATGGTCGAAGGCCGCATCCGCAAGTTCTTCGAAGAAGTCGTGCTGTTGAAGCAGGCCTTCGTGATGAACCCGGACCAGACCATCGAACAGCTCCTCGCCGACGCCGGCAAGGACCTGGGCGCCCCGGTCGTCTGCACCGGCTTCGTGCGCCTGGCGCTCGGTGAAGGCGTCGAAAAGAAAACCGAAGATTTCGCCGCCGAAGTCGCGGCCGCGGGCGGCTCGGTCTAACCGCCACGCAATCCAGACCACGGAAGAGGGCGCTGCCACTTCGGCCAGCGCCCTTTTCTTTGGGTCGAATTGTTCTTGATATGTTCTAAAAAGGGAGTCCACGGACCCACACGGACACACACGGATAAGAGACGTGCTTCTCCTCGAGGCTGAGACGTTTGAGCTCCGCGGCGCCTTCTTCGAAGTGAGCCGCGTGATGGGTCATGGATTTTTGGAGGCAGTCTACCAGGAATGCCTCGGGCTCGAGTTTGAACGGCGCGGCATTCCGTTCAAAACGGGATGTCCGCTCAGTCTCACCTACAAGGGCCTGGCGCTCAAGCAGACCTACGTCCCGGACTACATCTGTTACGACCGGATCGTCGTCGAGTTGAAGGCGACGCGGGAGGTCGCCCCGGAGCACCGCAGCCAGGTGCTGAACTACCTGAAGGCCGCAAACCTGAAGCTTGGTTTTCTTGTCAATTTTGGATGCGCGCCGCAGGCGCGCATCGAGCGGCTGGTGATGTAGCTGACAGTCTTTCCGTGTGGGTCCGTGTGGGTCCGTGGACTCCCTTCCTTCGCCAGACAATTCCGGTCCGCCTAACCGACTTGTCCCAGCGCGCGGAACGGCCTAACCCCACGCTTCATGACCGTTTCGCAACCGGCCCCGCTGCGCACCCCGCACTACCGGAAGATCTTGCTCAAGATTTCCGGCGAGGTGCTGATGGGGGACCAGGGCTATGGCATCGATATGGCGACGGTGGACGCGGTCGCGGCCGAGGTGGCCGAGGTGGTGCGCCACGGGGTCGAGCTCTGTCTCGTCATCGGCGGCGGCAACATCTTCCGCGGCCTCTCTAAAGCCGCCGGCGGCATGGAGCGCGCCTCGGCCGACTACATGGGCATGCTGGCGACGGTGATGAACGCGCTGGCCATGCAGAACGCGCTGGAGAAGATCGGCGTCGACACCCGGGTCCAGTCGGCCATCCCGATGCAGTCGATCTGCGAGAGCTACATCCGCCGTCGCGCGGTGCGGCACCTGGAAAAGGGGCGGGTGGTGATCTTCGCGGCCGGCACCGGCAACCCGTTCTTCACCACCGACACGGCCGCCGCCCTCAGAGCCGCCGAGATGGGCTGCGACGCCCTGTTCAAGGGCACCAGCGTCGACGGCGTCTACACCGCCGACCCCAAGAAGGACCCGCACGCCAAGCGCTTCGACCGGCTGACCTACCTCGAGGTCCTGGCCAAGGACCTGAAGGTCATGGACGCGTCCGCCATCTCGCTGATGCGCGAGAACAAGGTCCCGATCGTGGTGTTCTCGATCCGCGAGCGCGGCGCCCTCCTGGACGTCTTGACCGGCGACGGCGTGCACACGGTCATCTGCGAACAACCCTGAGAAGAACGAGCGAACAGCCTATGACGACTGAGGGAAAACCGAATCTGGCCAACTTCCGGGACCGCATGGACAAGGCGGTCCAGGCCCTGAAGGACGAGTTCGGCGGCCTGCGCACCGGCCGCGCCTCGGCCTCGCTCCTGGACCCCATCCACGTGGACGCCTACGGCTCGTCCATGCCGCTGAACCAGGTCGGCTCGATCACCGTGCCGGAGCCGCGGATGATCACCGTCAGCGTGTGGGACAAGGGCCTGGTCATCTCGGCCGAAAAAGCCATTCGCAACGCGGGCTTGGGCCTGAACCCTATCACCGAGGGCAACCTGCTGCGCATCCCAATCCCGCCGCTGACCGAGGAGCGGCGCAAGGACATCGTCAAGCTCGCCGGCAAGTACGCCGAGCAACAGCGCATCGCCGTTCGCAACGTCCGCCGCGACGCCATGGACACGCTGAAGAAGGCCGAGAAGGATCACGCCATCAGCGAGGACGAGCACAAGTCCATGGACGGCGAGGTCCAGAAGCTGACCGACGCGGCCATCAAGCGCATCGACGAAGCCTTGAAAACCAAAGAACAAGAGATCATGCAGGTTTGACGGCGCAGGAACCGTCTTCCGGGAGAAGGCCGCGCATGGCGCCGGCGTCCGACAGACCACCCTCTCCCGCGGCGGGCCCAGGCGCCCAGGCGCCCGATACCCCGCGCCACGTCGCCATCATCATGGACGGCAACGGCCGCTGGGCGAAGGCGAGGGGGATGCCTCGCACGCTCGGCCACCGGGCCGGTGTGAACGCCCTCAAACGCACGGTCGAGGCCGCGCCCAAGCTGGGCGTCGAGTGCCTGACCGTCTTCGGCTTTTCCACCGAGAACTGGCGCCGGCCCGTCGCCGAGGTGTCGGAGCTGATGGGCCTGGTGAAGCTCTACGTCCAGACCGACCTCGACCGCCTGACCCGCGAGGGCGTGCGGGTGCGAATTCTCGGGCGGCGTGAAGGGCTTCCGCCCGACATCTGCGACATCGTCGAGCGCGCCGAGTGCGAGACCGCGCACAACGACCGCTTCCTGCTGCAGGTCGCCTTCAACTATGGCGGCCGCGCCGACCTGGTCGACGCCGCGCGCAAGTTCGCCCGCGAGGTCGCCGCCGGCGCCGATCCCGAGAGCCTGGACGAGGACCGTTTCGCCTCGCTCCTGGCCACCGCAGCCGGCCCGCCGGTGGACCTGGTGGTGCGCACCTCGGGCGAGCGGAGAATCTCGAATTTTCTTTTGTGGGAAGCCGCTTACGCCGAACTCGTGTTCCAGAACGTGCTCTGGCCCGACTACGGCCCAGACGCCCTGAGTGAGGCGATCGAAGAATATCGCCAACGCGAGCGCCGCTTCGGCGGCGTCGGCGCCCCTGGCGTCCTCGCCGCTGGCTAGGTCCTACCACTGGAACGATCTGGGCGTGCGGGTGCTGTCCGCGCTCGTCCTGATTCCGCTCGCCGCCGCCGCCGTGGTCTGGGGCGGCTGGCTGTTCCTGCTGTTCGTCGCCGTGGGCGCGGCCCTGCTGTCGATGGAGTGGGGGATCATCTCGGCGCCGACCGCCTCGGTGCGCGTCGGGGGCGCGGTCATGCTGGCGGTTTTGGCCGGTCTGTTCGCCGGTTACCTCGACAACTTCCCGGCGGCGCTCCTGCTGCTGGGTTTCGGCGCCCTGGCCTCGGCGCTGTATGCCCGCATGCTGAAGGTGTCGCCGCTCGACACGGCCTACGGCGCCTTCTACGTCGGCTGGCCCTGCGTGGTGCTGATGTGGCTGCGCAAGTCGCCGGACGGCGAGGGCTGGACGCTCTTGCTGTTCGCCATCGCCTGGGCCTCCGACATTTGTGCTTATCTGATCGGCAGTTGGCTCAACGGCCCGAAGTTCTGGCCGAGGTTCTCGCCCAACAAGACCTGGTCCGGCTTCGTGGGCGGCGTGATCGCCGGCATCGCGGCCGCGGTGGTGTTCAGCCTTTACGCGCCCGCGGTGGCGCAGGCCCTGCCGTTTCTTCGCACCCTGGATGTAGGGCTTTCACCTCGCATCGCGGTGGTCGTAGGCTTGATCGCCGCCCTGGCCACCATGGCCGGCGACCTTTGGGAGTCGATGTTGAAGCGCCGTTATGGGGTCAAGGACGCCGGCAACCTGATCCCCGGCCACGGGGGCCTGATGGACCGGGTCGACGGCATGATGTTCGCCGTTGTGGCCCTGGCCGCCTGCAAGCTCGTGATCGGGCATTGGGGGCTCGCGTGACCTTGAGCCGCCGCATCACCGTCCTGGGATCCACCGGCTCGGTCGGCGTATCGACGCTCGACCTGATGCGCCAGTCCCAGCAGGCCGGCTCCGGCGCCTTCGAGGTCGAGGCCCTGGTCGCCGGCGCCAACGTCGTGCGGCTGGCCGAACAGGCGCTGGACTGGCGCCCCAGGCTCGCGGTCGTGTCCGACGAGCGCAAGCTCCCCGAACTCCGCGAGCGCCTGGCCGGGTCGGGCATAGAGACCGCCGCGGGCGAGACCGCCGTGGCCGAGGCCGCGGGCCGTCCGGCCGACTGGATCATGGCCGCCATCGTGGGCGCCGCGGGCCTTCGCCCCGCCTGGGCCGCCGCGCGGTCCGGCGCCGTGGTCGGCCTCGCCAACAAGGAGAGCCTGGTGGTCTGCGGGCCGGCGCTCTTGGAGGCTTCGCGTCGGGCGGGCGGGACGGTGATCCCGGTCGATTCCGAGCACTCCGCGGTCTTCCAGGTCCTGCACGACGCCTGCGCCGAGCGCCTGCGCCGCATCATCCTCACCGCCTCGGGCGGTCCGTTCCGCACCTGGACCCGCGCCGCCATGGCCGCGGTCACGCCCGAGCAGGCCGTCGCCCACCCCAATTGGAGCATGGGCGCAAAGATCTCGGTCGACAGCGCCACCATGGCCAACAAGGGCCTGGAAATGATCGAGGCGTCGTACCTGTTCGGCGCGCCCGAAAGCCGGATCGAGGTCCTGGTTCACCCCCAGTCGGTGGTCCATTCCCTGGTGGAGTACGAGGACGGCTCGTCCCTGGCCCAGCTCGGCCCGCCGGATATGCGCACCCCCATCGCCTGCGCCCTGGCCTGGCCCGACCGGCTGCCCTGGCCCGCGCCCCGGCTCGACCTCGCGGCCATCGGGGCCCTGACCTTCGAGAAACCGGACGAGGAGCGCTTCCCGGCGCTTGCGCTGGCCCGCGCGGCGCTCCGGGCGGGCGGGACCGCGCCGGCGGTATTCAATGCGGCAAATGAGATCGCCGTTCAGGCCTTTCTTGACCGGCGTTTGGGCTTTCTCGATATTGCGGCCGCGGCTGAAGAAACCTTGGTACGGGCCGCGGGGGATCCAGAGCTAAAGTCCGCTTCCGGCGGTGATCCGGTCGAGGGGGCGCTTCACGTGGACCGGCTGGCGCGCCGGATCGCGGGAGACGCGGTCCGCGGCCTGGTCAAAGCCGCCTGACCCCGCAAGAGGTATTGGTTTCTATGCTGCATGCCGTGATCACCTTCCTGACGTACGCCCTGTCGTGGCTGTTCGTGATCACCATGGTCATCACCATCCATGAGCTGGCGCACTATTTCGCCGCCCGGGCCTGCGGGGTGAAGGTCGAGCGGGCGTCGCTGGGCTTCGGCAAGCCGATCTTCCAGTACATCAACAAGAAGACCGGGGTGATCTGGCAGCTCTGCTGGATTCCGCTTGGCGGGTACGTGAAGTTCGCGGGCGACCCGAACGTGGCTGGGGTGCCCGACGGACGCGACCTCGAGGACCTGCGCCGCCAGATCGTCGAAAACGAGGGGCCGGGCGCCGAGAAGAAATACTATCATTTCAAAACGGTCTGGCAGCGCGCGATCATCGCGGCCGCCGGTCCGATCTCGAACTTCATCCTGTCGATCCTGCTGTTCGGCGCGGTCTACATGGCCGCGGGCGAGCCGCTGATGGCGCCCCGGGTCCACTCGGTGGTGCCGGGTTCGGCCGCCGCGGCCGCGGGTTTCAAGCCGGGCGACCTGATCACCCGGATAGGCGGCCAGTCCGTCAACGACGACACCGACGTGCGCATGGTCATCATGCTGCATTCGGGAGACCCGCTCGCGTTCACCCTCCAGCGGGACGGCAAGCCCGTGACCCTGACCGCGACGCCGCGCCGGGGAATCCAGTCGGACAAGGTCAACGGAACCCAGCACCTGGGCCAGCTCGGCATCTTCATGGGCGGAGACGTCAAGGACCTGCGTTTCCAGGGCTATAATCCCCTTATCGCGCTTCAGTTTGGGGTGCACCGCAGCTGGACCATCGTCTCCACGACGGTGACCTATATCGGCCGCATTTTCACGGGAAAGGAATCGGGCGATCAGCTCGGCGGTCCGATCCGGACGGTCAAGATGGCCGGCGGGGTGACGCAATCCGCGATCGAAGGGGGAGGAGGCGCGCAGGTGGAGAGCATCAATATCGCCGCGAGCCTCCTGCAGCTGGTCGCTTACGTCTCGGTGGCGGTGGGCTTCCTGAACATCCTCCCCATCCCCGTCCTGGACGGTGGACACCTGCTCTTCTACGGCTATGAAGCCGTTGCACGTAAGCCTCTCAGGGCTCGCGTGCAGGAGGTCGGATACCAGGTCGGCCTTGCTTTGCTGTTGGGACTGGTGTTGTTCGCAACCTGGAACGATCTGTCCAGACCCAACGTGTTCAAAATCCTCGGCGGGCTCTTTTCCTGATGTCCGCCGCTCGCCGATGGTAACCATACGCATGTCGTCGAACTCGTCGTCTCCCCGCGTCCGCGCCCTTGCTTTGGGCGTCAGCCTGGCCGCTCTGGCCGGGACCGTGGCGCTCTGCGACCCGGCTGTAGCTCAGACGGATGCAACCCCTCAGCCGGCGCCTGCGCCTGCGCCGCCGCAGCCCACCGTGCAGACCGGCGGTGTGGTCAGCCGCATCATCGTCCAGGGCAACGAGCGTATCGACAGCCAGACGATCAGCTCCTACCTGCCGATCGCGGTGGGCGACGTCGTCGACGGCGCGCGCATCGACCTGGCGATCAAGACGCTGTTCCGCACCGAGCTGTTCTCGGACGTGCAGATCACGCTTTCCGGCTCCGACCTGACCGTAAAGGTGGTCGAGAACCCGATCGTCAACCAGGTCGTGTTCGAGGGTAACCACGCGCTAGCCGAGACCAAGCTGCGCGACGAGGTCACCATCCATCCGCGCAGCGTGTTCACCAAGGCGCGGGTCCAGCAGGACGTCTCGCGGATCATCGAACTCTATCGCCGCGCCGGCCGCATCAATGCGACGGTGACTCCGAAGATCGTCGAACTGCCGCAAAAGCGCGTCGACCTGATCTTCGAGATCAACGAAGGCAGCAAGACCGGCATCAGCCGCATCAACGTACTCGGCAACAAGGCGTTCTCCGACAGCCAGCTCCGTGACGTCGTCGTCACCAAGGAGTCGAACTGGTGGCGCTTCCTGTCGTCGAACACCAACTACGATCCGGACCGTCTCGACTACGACCGCGAGCAGCTGTCGAAGTACTACACCAACCGCGGTTACTACGACTTCCGCGTCACCTCCGCGGTGGCCGAGCTGAAGCCGGACCAGAAGAACTTCGACATCACCTTCACGGTGGACGAGGGCCGCAAGTACACCTTCGGCGACATCAAGGTCGTCACTGAAAACAAGAAGCTCGACGCCGACTTCCTCAAGGCATTGTTGCCCATCCACAAGGGCCAGCTGTTCCAGAGCGACCGCGTGGAAGACGCGATCGATTCGCTGACCTTCGCCGCGGGCTCCGCCGGCTATGCCTTCGTCAACGTGCGTCCGCGCGAGACGCCGAACCGCGAAAAGCGCACCGTCGACCTGGTGTTCGACGTACGCGAAGGCCCGCACATCTACGTCCAGCGCATCGACATCATCGGCAATACGCGCACCATCGACCCGGTGATCCGCCGCGAGCTGCTGATGAGCGAGGGCGACGCCTACAACAAGGTGCTGCTCGACCGTTCGCGCAACCAGATCCGCGCGCTCGGCTTCTTCAAGGACGTGTCGATCAAGACCCTGCCGGGTGATTCGCCCGACAAGACCGTTGTGCAGGTGCAGGTCGAAGAGCAGCCCACCGGCGAGTTCTCGTTCGGCGTCGGCTTCTCGTCGATCGACAAGTTCCTGTTCGACGTCGGCGTCACCGAGCGCAACTTCCGTGGTCGCGGCGAACAGCTCCGCCTGCGCGCGCAGACCGGCTCATTGTCGCAAACCGTCGACGCCTCGTTCACCGAGCCGCACTGGCTGGGCCGCAACCTGCAGGCCGGTTACCAGGCGTTCAGCTACCGCTACGATTTCGCCAACGAGGCGGACTTCACCTCGACCTCGACCGGCGCCGGCGTGCACATCGGCTTCCCGATCAACTACAACACCTATCTGAACACCCACTACCAGATCCTGCAGAACGGCGTGCAGGTGGACGCCGTTGTCTGCGCCAGCGACGAGATCCTCTGCCAGCAGCGCGGTTACTTCTGGGCCTCGCAGCTCGGCTATTCGCTGAAGACCGACCGCCGCAACGACCCGCTGTTCCCGACGCGGGGCTGGAAGGGCACCTTCAGCCAGGACTTCGCCGGCATTGGCGGCCAGGTGAAGTACCTGAAGAGCGAAGGCGACTTCACCTACTACTGGGGTTTCAACCGCAACTGGGTGTTCACCGTCCAAGGCCAAGCTGGCTATGTGCACGGCTGGGACGGCGACGCCGTCCGCATCAACGACCGCTTCTTCAAGGGCGGCGACAGCTTCCGCGGCTTCCAGGTGGCCGGCATCGGGCCGCGCGACACTGGAACGCACGACGCGCTGGGCGGCAACATGTATGCTATCGGCACGGTCGAGTTCGCTTTCCCCAACGGCTTGCCGGAGGAATACGGGATCAAGACCGCCTTGTTCACCGACTTCGGGACCGAGGGCCAACTAGACGCCGCCTACAAACGCACGTCGGTGACGACTCCCAACGATCTGATCAAGGACGACCTGGCGCTGCGCGCCTCCGCCGGCCTTAGCATCAAGTGGAAATCGCCGATGGGCCCCGTCGAATTCGATCTCAGCCAAATTCTGGCCAAGACCGACTACGACAAGACCGAGCTCTTCCGCTTCTCAACCTACGCACCCTTCTGATTGATCGGCTCATGAAAACCGCACTTACCCTCGCGCTCGCCGCGTCCACCGCCTTCGCCATCACCGCCGCCGCTTCGGCCCAGACCACCGGCGGCGTGACCCCCAACACCGGCCCGGCCTCCAGCGGCCCCGCCATCCCGGGCGTCTGCGTCTTCTCCAACGAAGTCGCGGTCTCCCAGTCGGCCGTGGGCGTGTCCATGGTCACCCGCCTGAAGCAGATCGCCGCCACCACCGACGCCGAGCTGAACCAGGCCGGCTCGCAGGTCCAGAACGAGCAGACCGCGCTACAGGCCGCCAAGGCCAGCCTGTCGCCCGACCAGCTCCAGCAGAAGGGCCAGCTTCTGCAGGCCCACTACGAAGCCTTCCTGCGCCTGCGCCAGCAGCGCAGCGAGGAGTTCCAGGAGACCCAGAAGCAGCAGATCCAGCGCATCGACGCCGCGATCGAACCTCTGCTCAAGACGGTCGCCGACGAGCACCGCTGCGGGCTGATGCTGAACGCCGGCGCGACCTACGGCTTCTCCAACGCCATGGACGTGACCAAGCCGGTGATCGATCGCCTCAATGGCGTGATGACCACCATCAGCTTCGACCGCGTGCACCTCGACCAGCAGCAGGGCGGCGCTCCGGTCGCTGCGGCCGCGCCGGCGCCGGTCGCGACGCACAGGAAGAAGTAAGCCAAGACCGCCGGCCAAGATGCCTGATCGCCGCTTCTTCGAGCACGCGGGTCCTTTTGCGCTGGCGGAACTGGCAGGCCTGAGCGGGATCGACGCAGATCCCGCCTGGGCTCGGCTCGCCATCCACCGCGCCGCTCCGCTCGCCCGTTCGGACGAGCGGAGCGTCTCGTTTCTGAGCGACCGCAAATACCTCCCCGACCTCAAGGCCACCAAGGCCGCCGCCGTCTTCGTCCCCGAGGCTTTCATCGCAGCGGTCCCCGCGGGCTGTATCGCGATCCCGACCCGCGAATCGCAGGCGGCCTGGTCACGCGCGGCCGCCCGGCTGCACCCTCTGGTCCATATGGACGGCGACGCCCAGGTTCATCCGACCGCCCAGTTGGAGGAGGGCGTCCGCCTCGCCCCGGGCGTGGTGGTGGGGCCGGGCGCGCGGATCGGGCGCGGGACCGTGATCGGCGCCCACGCGGTGATCGGCCCGGGCGTGGCCATCGGACGTGACTGCGACATCGGCCCCCTGGTCAGCCTGCATTGCGCCCTGGTCGGCGACCGGGTCCAGCTCGCGGCCTCAGCCGTGATCGGCGAGGCTGGATTCGGGGTGGCGGTTTCGTCCCGGGGGGCGCTGGCCGTGCCCCAGCTCGGCCGTGTGATCCTGCAGGACGGGGTGGCGGTGGGCGCCAACAGCTGCCTCGACCGCGGGGCGTTTGACGACACGGTGATCGGGGAAAACACCAAGATCGACAATCTGGTGCAGATCGGCCACAACACAGTGATCGGACGCAACTGCGCGTTGGCTGGCCAGTGCGGGATTTCTGGGTCGGTGACTATCGGCGACGGCTGCCAGTTCGGCGGTCAAGTCGGGGTCGCCGATCACGTCACCATTGGCGCGGGCGCCAAACTCGCCGGCAACGCCGGGGTGATCGGCGATGTTCCCGCAGGTGAAACCTGGGGCGGCTTTCCGGCCCGACCGATGCGTGAGTGGTTGCGACAGATGGCGGTCCAGCGTCGGATGTCGAAGGGCGAAGGCGCCAAGGAATGAACGAGCACGGCAAGGCGATCGAAGCGGCCGGCGAAGCCATCGACTTCGCCGAGATTCTGCGTCGCATTCCGCATCGCTATCCCTTCCTGCTGATCGATCGGGCCGAGGAGTATCGGCCCAGCCACTCGATCGTGGGCATCAAAAACGTCACCAACAACGAGCCGTGGACTCAGGGTCACTTCCCCGGCAATCCGGTGATGCCGGGCGTTCTGATCGTCGAGGCGCTGGGCCAGACCGGCGCGGTCTTGATGTCGAAGTCGCTCGAGATTGCGCACAGCGGCAAGACCATCTTCTTCATGTCGATCAGCGAGGCGCGCTTCCGTCACCCGGTGCGTCCGGGCGATATGCTGCGCATGCCGGTCGAGGTGGTGCGTCACCGCGGCGACGTGTTCAAATTCCGCGGCGAGGCGCACGTGGACGGCCGCATGGCCGCCGAAGCCGAGTTCACCGCCATGGTGGTCGAGAACAGCTGATGTCGAATATCCACCCGACGGCGATCGTGCACGATGGCGCGCGCCTGGGCGACGGGGTCGAGATCGGCCCCTTTTCCATCGTCGGACCCAAGGTTACGCTCGGCGACGGCGTGCGCCTGATCTCGCACGTGGTGATCGACGGCCTGACCGAGATCGGCGAAGGCTCCACGATTTATCCGTTTGCGGTGCTGGGGCCGGCGCCGCAGCATCTCGGCCATAAGGGCGAAGACACCCGTCTTGTCGTGGGCAAGAACAACATCGTGCGCGAACACGTGACCATGCATACGGGCACGGTCGGCGGCGGCGGCCTGACCTCGGTGGGCGACAACGGGCT
Source organism: Caulobacteraceae bacterium (assembly GCA_035551675.1). Lineage (GTDB taxonomy): Bacteria > Pseudomonadota > Alphaproteobacteria > Caulobacterales > Caulobacteraceae > JAFECT01. The sequence goes on from DASZMV010000034.1 coordinate 13,070, forward strand.
CTACATGGTCGGCTCGCACGTCGCGCACGACTGCCTCATCGGCAACCACGTCGTGTTCGCAAACAATGCGACGCTCGGCGGTCATGTGAAGATCGGCGACTTTGTCTTCATGGGCGGCCTCTGCGCCATCCACCAGCACACCCGCATCGGTCGTTACGCCTTCGTCGGCGGCTGTGCGGCGGTGCCGAAGGACGTGATCCCCTTCGGATCGGTGTGGGGCAACCACGCTCACCTCGAGGGCCTCAATCTGGTGGGCCTCAAGCGCCGCGGATTTTCGCGCGATCAGATCCGCAATCTGCGCTCGGCCTACCGCCTGCTGTTCGCCGAGGAAGGCTCGTTCCAGGAGCGAATCGACGACACCGCCGCCACCTTCGCGGAATCGTCCGAGGTGATGGAGATCGTCGACTTCATCCGCGCCGACGCGGCGCGGCCGATCTGCCTGCCGCACGCGGATGAGTGAGACGGGCGAGTGAGCGAGACTGGCGAGTGAGATGGATAAGCTCGGCCTGATCGCCGGCGGCGGCGCGCTTCCACTCGAGGTAGCCAAGTCGTGTGAACGCGTCGGCCGTCCGCTGTTCGTCATCCGCCTGCGCGGCATGGCCGACGAAGCCCTGACCGCCTTCGACAACGCCGAGATCCCCATCGAACAGTTCGGCGCCGGCATCGCGGCTCTGCGCGCGGCCAAGTGCGTCAGCGTTTGCATGACCGGCGTGGTGAAGCGCCCCGACTTCGGCGCCCTCAGACCCGATATGAGGGGAATTGCGATCCTGCCGGGCGCGATCGCCGCCGCGCGCCACGGCGACGACGCCTTGATGCGCTATTTCGTGGGCCAGTTCGAAAAGGAAGGCTTCCGCGTCGAAGGCGCCACAGACGTCACCGGCGCCCTGCTGTTGAGCGAAGGGGCGCTCGGCAAGGTTTCGCCGACCGTCGATCAACTTGCCGATGTCGGCAAGGCGATGGCGGTCGTGCGTGCGATCGGCGCGCTCGACGTCGGACAGGGCGCGGTCGTGTGTGACGGTCTGGTGCTCGCGGTCGAAGCTCAGGAAGGCACCGACGCCATGCTCACGCGTGTGGCGGGCCTGCCCGAAGAAATCCGCGGCACGCGCGCAAGACCGCGCGGCGCGCTCGCCAAGATCCCCAAGACCACCCAAGACCGGCGCATGGACCTGCCGACCATCGGCGTGCGAACGGTTGAAGCCTGCGCCGCCGCGGGCCTCAGTGGTGTCGCGGGCGAAGCGGCCGCCATGGTGGTGCTCGATCGCGCGGCGGTGGTCGAGGCGGCGGATCGGCTGGGCCTGTTCGTCTGGGGCGCGGCGCCCGATCGGGACGCATGAGCGCGCCGCTCAAGGTCATGCTGGTCGCCGCCGAAGCGTCAGGCGACAACCTCGGGGCGGGTTTGGCGCACGCATTGAAACGGCGTCTGGGCGACGGCGTCGTGTTCTGCGGGGTCGGCGGCGCCAAGATGGCGGCGCATGGCGTCGAGAGTCCGTTCGACATCGCCGAACTTTCCATCTTCGGCTGGATCGAAGGCATCAAGGCCTACGGCCACGTGAAGCAGCGCGTGCGCGAGGTCGCCGCGCTCGCCGCGCGCGAGAAGCCCGACGTGGCGGTGCTGATCGACAGCTGGGGCTTCACCATCCGCGTGGCCAAGGCGCTGCGTCAGGCAGACGCCGCGTTGCCGCTGATCAAATATGTGGGCCCTCAGGTCTGGGCCTCGCGTCCGGGCCGCGCCAAGACGCTCGCCGGCGCGGTGGACCTGCTGTTGGCCATCAACAAGATGGACGTACCTTGGTTCGAGAACGCGGGACTCAAAACCGTGTTCGTCGGCAATCCCGCGCTCGGCATCGACTTCTCCCCGGCCGACGGCGCGCGCTTCCGCGCCGCCATCGACGCGGGGCCGGACGATTCGGTGCTATTGCTGTTTCCCGGCAGCCGTCCCGGCGAGGTCGACCTTCTGGCGCCCTATTTCGAGAACGCCGTGGCGCTTGTGCGCGAAGGCCGGCCGAAGCTCAAGATCGCCGTGGTCGTCGCCGACACCGTGCGCGAGGCCGTGCTCGGGCGCACCTCCGGCTGGCCCTTCCGCACCTATCCGATCGAGGGCGAGGCCGCCAAGCGCGACGCCATGAGGGGCGCGACGGTTTCGCTCGCCTGCTCGGGGACGGTTTCCACCGAGCTCGCGCTCGCCGGCAGCCCGATGGTGATCGCCTACCGTTTCGGCGGACTGACCTATTGGTTGGCGAAGAAGGTGGTGACCGTGCGCTTCGGCACGCTCTTCAACATCGCCGCCGACGAGGAGATCGCGCCGGAGTTCATTCAGAACGACTGCACCGGACCGAATCTCGCCAAGGCGGTGAGCGAACGGCTCGACGATCCGCAACTGCGCGCCGACCAGGTCGCGCGCCAATACGCGGCGTTGCAGATGATGGGCCGCGGCGCCGGCGATCCGTCGGAACTGGCGGCCGACGCGTTGCTTGCGTTCCTCGAGGCGCGGGCCGAGGCGCCGTCAGCCTGATCGAGCCCTCGGCGGCGAATGGCGTCGGTGGAGGCTAGCCCCGCTGGTCCATCGGGACGAAGTCGCGTTCCTTGGCGCCGGTGTAGAGCTGGCGAGGGCGGCCGATCTTCTGCGCGGGGTCGCCGATCATTTCCTTCCAGTGCGAGATCCAGCCGACGGTGCGCGCCACGGCGAACAGAACGGTGAACATGTCGGTGGGGAAGCCCATGGCCGACAGGATGATGCCCGAATAGAAGTCGACGTTCGGATAGAGCTTGCGCTCGATAAAGAATTCGTCTGACAGCGCGATGCGCTCGAGTTCGCGCGCGACCTGCAGCAGCGGGTCGTTCGGATCTCCGATCTGGCCCAGCACCTCGTCGCAGGTCGCTTTCATGACCGTCGCGCGCGGATCGTAGTTCTTGTAGACGCGGTGACCAAAGCCCATCAGGCGGTACTTGCGGTCCTTCACGCCCTGCACGTACTCGGGGATGCGATCGGGCGTGCCGATCTGCTTCAGCATCTTCAGGGCTTCTTCGTTGGCGCCGCCGTGAGCCGGCCCCCACAGACAGGCCACGCCCGCCGCGATGCAGGCGAACGGATTGGCGCCGGACGATCCGGCAAGGCGCACCGTCGAGGTCGAGGCGTTCTGTTCGTGATCGGCGTGCAGGATGAAGATCTTGTCCATGGCGCGGTTCAGGACCGGGTTGGACACATAGTCCTCGGCCGGCACCGCGAAACACATGCGCAGGAAGTTCTCGGCATAGCCCAGCTCGTTGCGCGGATGCACGAACGGCTGACCGAGCGAGTATTTGTAGGCGCGCGCGGCGATCGTCGGCATCTTGGCGATCAGGCGATGGGCGGAAACTTCGCGTTGCGCCGGATCATGGATGTCGAGGCTGTCGTGATAGAAGGCGGCGAGCGCGCCGACGGTGCCGACCATGATCGCCATCGGGTGGGCGTCGCGGCGGAAACCGTTGAAGAACGAGTCGATCTGGTCGTGCAACATCGTGTGGTAGGTGATGTTGCGTTCGAAGGCCGCGTATTCCGGCGCGGTCGGCAATTCGCCGTCCAGCAGCAGGCGGCACACCTCGAGGAAGGTCGACTTCTCGGCCAGCTGCGCGATCGGATAGCCGCGATGCAGCAGCACGCCCTTGTCGCCGTCGATGAAGGTGATCGCGCTCTCGCAGGCGGCGGTCGAGGTGAAGCCGGGGTCGTAGGTGAAGACGTCGGCGTCGCCGTAAAGCTTGCGGATGTCGACCACGTCCGGCCCGAGCGTGCCCTTGAGCACCGGCAGCTTCAGCGTCTTGCCGTCGACGGTGATCTGAGCTTCGCCGCCTGACATCGGTTTGTGGTCGTCCATGGGTGCAGTTCCTGACTTGGGGGAGCGGCCGGGGAGGGCCTTAGTCGGTGGCTTTATATACGGTGGTTAAGCGTCGCTTGACAGGGCGCCGGAGAGGGCGTCGCCCATCCGGCCGAGGGTCTCGTCGCGGCCCAGCGCCGCCAGGGTCTTGGCGAGATCCGGCGAAGGCGAACCGCCGGTCAGAACGCCGCGCAGGCTGGGGCCGATCTTGCTCATCCCGACCCCTTCATCCTCCGCAAAGGCTTTCAGTTCGGTTTCCAGGGCGAAAACATCCCAACTGTTGAACAGGCGAAGGCGCTCGAGCAGTCGCTGCAGCCGCGCCCGCGTCTCGGGGTCGAGAACCTTTTGCGTCTTCTCGTCCAGCGCCACCGGCCGCTGTTTCAGAACAAACGCCGCGGCCTGGTCCGCCAGTTCCAGCGTGGTCTTTGCCCGGTCCTTCAAGACCGGCATGGCGCGCGCCAGCCGTGCGAAGGTTTCGTTGCGATCGCCGGCTGCGCCCTTGCGTTCGAGCGCCTGCACGGTCAGCTCGGTCAGCCGCCCGTCGTCGGCCAACCGCATCCAGTGGCCGTTCACGTGAGCGAGCTTGTCGAAGTCGAGGCGAGCCGGTGCACGGCCGACATCGGCGATATCGAACCACGCGATCGCCTGCGCGTCCGAGAAGATCTCATCGTCGCCATGGCCCCAGCCCAGACGGGCGAGATAGTTCCGCATGGCCTCCGGCAGATAGCCCATCTCCGCATAGTCCCCGACCGCCTGGGCGCCGTGCCGCTTGGACAGCTTGGCGCCGTCCGGGCCGTGGATCAGGGGGATGTGCGCGAACCGGGGCTTGGTCCAGCCCAGGGCCTCGTAGATCAGGGTCTGGCGGGCGGCGTTGTTCAGGTGGTCGTCGCCGCGGATGACGTGGGTCACCCCCATGTCGTGGTCGTCCACCACCACGGCGAAGTTGTAGGTCGGCGTCCCGTCCGAGCGCTGGATCACCAGGTCGTCCAGATCCTTGTTCTTCCAGCGCACCTCGCCCTGGACCAGGTCGTCGACCAGGGTCTCGCCCTCGATCGGTCCCTTGAAGCGAACGACATGGGACTGGGTCAGCTGATCATGCCCGGGCGCCTGATCGCGCCACGGCGAAAGGAAGCGGCGGTTCTCGGCCTTGGCCGCGTCGCGCTCCGCCTGGGTCGCCTCGGGCGTCATGTAATCCCGGTACGCCCCGCCGCGCTGCAACAGCTCTTCGACCGCCTCGCGGTGGCGTTCCACGCGCGAGAACTGGAAGATCGGGGTTTGGTCGGCCTCGAGGCCCAGCCAGTTCAGGCCGTCGAAGATCGCCTGGACCGCGGCCTCGGTGGAGCGCTCGCGGTCGGTGTCCTCGATGCGCAACAGGAACGCGCCGCCGCAGTGTTTTGCATACAGCCAGTTGAAAAGAGCGGTGCGGGCGCCGCCTATGTGCAGGTAACCGGTGGGGGACGGCGCAAAGCGCGTGACCACTCGGTCGGGTCGGGGGGCTTGGGGCGTGGACATCGGGGCCGGGGCAGGAGAGGACGGCGCGGTTATAGCGCGCGTCGCGGCCGCGCCTAGCCGTCTGCGGCTCGGCGAGATCGCCGAGGCGGCGCCGGGCTGGCTCCGCGCCCAGGTCGCCTTGCAGGCCCATCGCTGGATCCTGTGGGGCGCGGTCGCCTTCGGGGCCGGATGCGGGATCTACTTCAAGCTGATGAGCGAGCCGGCCGCCTGGCTGCTCTACGCCCTTGCCGGGGTCGCGGCGATGGTCGCGCTGGCGGCGGTCCGCTGGGCGCCCAAGCCGGTGGCCTATGGCGCCGCGCTGCTGGCGGTGATGGCCCTGGGCGTCGCGGTCGCCAAGCACCGGACGGACGTGGTGGCCGCGCCGATCGTTCCGCCTAACCTCGGCATGACCACCATCGAGGGCTACGTCGTAGACTTGGCCGGCGTCGGCGCCCGCGGCGAGAAGGTCGTCATTGCGCCGGTCTGGATCGACCGGCTGAGCCCCGCCCGGACCCCGATCCGGATCCGCATGGTGCTGCAGGGCAAGGCGCCCCCACCGGGGTCGCCGATCCGGGTGCGGGCCATCCTCGACCCGCCGCCGCCGCCCTCGAGCCCGGGCGCCCACGACTTTCCGCGCGACTTCTACTTCAAGAGCCTGGGCGGGGTCGGCCTGGCGCTCGGCGCGACCCAGCCGGCCTATCGACTCGATCCGCCGCCCTGGGGCCTGCGTGTCTCGATGGCGGTGAACCGCTGGCGCTGGTCGCTGGCGCAGAAGATCGCCGACGCGGTGGGGCCCGACGAGGCCGGCCCGGCCGTCGCCATGACCGTGGGCGAGGACAACTACCTGTCTGAGGAACAGCGCAACGCCATGCGCGACGCGGGACTCGCGCACCTGCTGGCCATCGGCGGCCTGCACATGGGCATCGTCGCCAGCTTCGTCTTCTTCCTGACCCGGTTGGGGGTCGCCGCGTGGCCCTGGCTGGCGCTGCGGGTCAACGGCAAGAAGGTCGCCGCCGGCGCGGGCCTGATCACTGTCGGCGTCTATCTGCTGATGTCGGGCGCCGCGCCCTCGGCCGAACGCGCCGCCATAACCGCCTCGACAGCGTTCGCGGCCATCCTGTTGAATCGCAAGGCGATCACCTTCAACGCCCTGGCCTTCGCCGCGATCGTCGTGCTGTTGCTGCGGCCGGAGTCGATCGTGGGCGCCAGCTTCCAGATGTCCTTCTCCGCCACCATGGCGCTGGTGGCGCTCGCGGAGGCTTGGCCGCACCGAATCCGCGAGATCTCGGCGCCGTTGCCGATCCTGGCGTTCCAGCGCACCGCGTCCTGGATCGGCGCGGGGCTGCTGGCGAGCTTCGTCGCGGGCGCGGCGACCGGGCCGTTCTCGATCTACCAGTTCAACACCACCGCCAACTACGGCGTCCTCGGCAACGCCCTGGAGATGCCGATCTCGACCTTCCTCACCCTGCCGTGCCTGGCGCTGGGCGCGGTGCTGCAGCTCGCGGGCCTCGGCAAGCCGGTGCTCTTCCTCGCCGACCTCGGCCTGCAATGGACGCTCTCCATCGGTCGCTGGGTGTCGAGCCTGCCGCACGCGGTGACCACCATCGCCAGCCCGGCGACCATCGCGCTGCCGCTGTCGTTCCTGGGCGTCTGCTTCACCTGCCTCTGGCGGGGCAAGCTCCGGTGGCTCGGCCTGCCGCTGGCCTGCGCGGTGTTCTGGTGGCCGCGGTATCCGGCGCCGGACGTCTGGATCTCGGCGGACGGATCCAATGCCGCCATTCGATCAGGCGGTTACGCCATCCCGCTGCGGCCGGACGTGAAGCAGTTCGACATCAATCTCTGGTCCCAGCGGCGCAATCTGAAACCGCCGGCGGATCCGGCCGCCGCGGTGACGCAACGGTTCGACTGCGACCGCACCGCCTGCAAGCAGAACCCGGGCTCGGCCTTCCGCATCTCCGGCTGGTGGCGCAACAAGGCGCCGCCGGACGCGCGCTTTGCGGGTCTCTGCGCCGGGACGGACCTGGTGATCGTGCGTGGCGAGGTCGACCGCATTCCCCCTGCCTGTCGCGGCGTCGCCATCCTCGACGGCCTGGACTTTCGCCGCGGGGGCGCCGCGGAACTCTGGCGCAGCGGCAACGGGTGGGCTGCGGTGTGGAGCGCCGACCGGCGCGGCGACCGGCCCTGGAGCCGCACTCAGCGGTGAGACGGCCCTGGCGAATTGGGCCATGGTGCGCGCGTTTTCGGAGATCGCCGCATGTCCACCCAGTCCAAGCCGTTATCCGGTGTCGTGCGCGTGGCCGTGGTGCAGGCGGGGTCGGTGCTGTTCGACACGCCGGCGACGCTCGCGAAGCTCAGGTGTCTGGCCCGCGAGGCGGCGGGAAAAGGGGCCAGGCTCGCGCTGTTTCCTGAAGCCTTTGTCGGGGGTTATCCCAAGGGGCTCGATTTCGGCGTGAAGCTGGGATCGCGCACGCCGGAGGGCCGTGACTGGTTTCGGCGCTATTCGGACGCCGCCATCGCCGTCCCTGGTCCCGAGACCGCGGAGATCGGCGCGGTCGCCGCCGAGCACGCCATCGAGATCGTCACCGGCGTGGTGGAGCGGGCCGGCTCGACCCTCTACTGCGCGGTCCTGCATTTCGATGCGCTGGGCCGGCTGGTGAACCGGCGGCGCAAGCTGATGCCCACCGCGCTGGAGCGGGTGGTCTGGGGCCAGGGCGACGGCTCGACCCTGGCTGTGGCGGAAACCGAGGTCGGCCGCACAGCCTACGCAATTTGCTGGGAAAACATGATGCCGCTCCTGCGCACCGCGCTGTATGCCCAGGACGTGCAACTCTGGTGCGCCCCCACCGTCGACGATCGCGAGACCTGGCAGGCCAGCATGCGCCACATCGCCATGGAGGGCCGCTGTTTCGTCCTGTCCGCTGTCCAGCACCTGACTCGCGCCGACTGTCCGGCCGACTATCCCGCCATCGAGGGCTTGGCGCCGGACGCTCCTCTGGTCGGCGGCGGCAGCCTGATCGTGGGCCCGCTCGGCGCCGTGATCGCGGGCCCCGAGCGCGGCGGCGAGGCCGTGCTGACCGCCGACCTCGACCTCGCCGACCTGACCCGCGCCCGCTACGACTTCGACGCGGTGGGCCATTACGCGCGGCCCGACGTGTTCAGCCTGCAGGTGGACACGCGCGCGAAGGCGCCGGTGGAGCGCATAGACTTGGCCGGACAGGATTTCCCTATCCGGCCATGAAGTTAGCGGGCGGAAGCGACGCGGTGGATCAGGCGGCGACGCGCAGGTCGCGGCCGTCGATGTCGGCGTGGGCGGCGGCGACCGCCTGGGCCTTCTGCTCCGGTCCGATGTTGACGCCTTCGGCGCGGACGAACTCGATATCGGTCACGCCGAGGAACCCGAACAGGCGCTTCAGATAGGCCTCCTGGAAGTCGAAGTCGGCCATGGCGCCTTGGGAATAGATCCCGCCGCGCGAGGACACGACGATCACCTTGCGACCGCCGGCCAGGCCTTCGACGCCCGTGTCGGTGTAGCGAAAGGTGCGGCCGTTGACGGCGATGCGGTCGATCCAGGCCTTCAGCTGGCTGGGGATCGAGAAGTTGTACATGGGCGCCCCAAGCACGATCACGTCGGCGGCCAGGAAGTCCTCCAGCGCCTGTTCGCTGCGGGCAAGGTCGTCGGCTTGGGCCGGCGTACGGGCGAGCTCCGCGCCGAAGCGGGCGGCCAGCACGTGGCCGGACAGGTGGTCGAGGGGATCGGCGGCGAGGTCGCGATAGGTGATGCTCGCGCCGGGGTTAGCCGCGGCCAGGGTCTCGGTCAGGCGGGCGCTCAGGGCGCGGGTGACCGAGTTGTCGGCCAGGACGCTGGAATCGATGTGCAGAATGTTCATGGCCCCACCTCCAATGGGAGCCGAGGGACCGAAACCCGACCCTCGCGCAGAGCCCAATCTGGAAATGGAACGATCGGAGGATTAGATGGGGATTTCGCAACTCATCGTTCCGATTATGGAACGGTCGGGGTGGCCGGAGGCGAGATGCAGGACCTCAACGACCTTTCCGCCTTCGCCGCCGTCGTCCAACACAAGGGATTCGCGGCCGCGGCGCGGGCGCTAAACCAGCCCAAGTCGAGCCTCAGCCGCCGCGTCTCGCGGCTCGAAACCAGTCTGGGCGTGCGCCTGCTGGAACGCTCGACGCGGCGCTTCGCTGTGACCGAGGCGGGCGAGGAGGTGTTCGGCCACGCCCAGGCCATGGTCGCCGAGGCGCAGTCGGCGGAAGAGGCGGCGTTCGCCCAGGGCGTCGAGCCGCGCGGCGTGGTGCGCGCCAGCGTGCCGATCCAGATCGCCCAGACGGGACTTTCCTCAATCGTTCCAAAGTTCCTCGCCGCCCATCCTAAGGTTCAGCTGCAGCTGCTGGTGACCAACCGGCGGATTGAACTGATCGAGGAAGGGGTCGATGTCGCCCTGCGCGTTCGGACCCGGCTGGACACGGATGCGGCCTTGAAGATGCGCGTGCTCGGCCGCGAGCGCGTCCTGATCGTCGCCAGCCCGGCCTTCGTCGCCCGTCACGGCGCGCCCACGACGCCGCCGGATATCCCGGCCCTGCCCACGCTCGGTCACCTGGAGGCGGGCGGCAAGGATGTCTGGCGGCTGACCCATACCGACGGTCGGGAGGCGGTGGTGGAGCATACGCCGCGCCTGGCGGCGGGCGAGTTCACGGTGCTGCTCGAGGCCGTGCTGGCCGGGCTGGGGGTCGCTTTCCTGCCGGAGGCCACGGTCTGCGAACACCTGCGCGCCGGGCGACTCGTGCAACTGCTCGACGATTGGACCGAGGTCCAGGGCATCGTGCACCTGGTGTTCACCACCCGACGCGGCCAGCGCCCGGCCGTGAGCGCCTTCATCGACTTCCTGGTCGCCGAGCTCCCCGCCGCCTTGAGCTTGCGCGCCTGACGGGCGCCCTAGCCGACTTTGAGCGCTGACAGGTCCGCGTTGTCGCGCGCCAGTCTCGGGCGCAGCAGCGGCACCAGGGCCAGGGCGAGCGCCGGCAGCACCGTCGGGAAAGCCCAGGGCATCAGGGCATAACCCAAGGCCCCCGCCGCATAGCGTGTCCAGCGCGGGTCGCGAAGCCGGCTCAGGTAGACCGCCACGCCCGGGGCGAACAGCGCCAGCTCATAGTTCATGGCGTACGGCGTGACCAAGACGGTCGCACCGAACAGCAAAAGGCTCCGGTCGGGAAGATCGCGGGTGCGCCGAAATCCGAACCAGACCAGCGCCACGGCGAACGGCGCCAGGAGGAAAGCCCAGGCGCCCTTGTAGCCGAGAGAAACCAGGGCGGCGTAGGGCGTGATCGCCGTCGCGGTCAGGGCCCGGTCGTGGAAGATCAGGGCGTTGAAGCGCGACAGGGCGGCCAGCCAGTCGAGCCAGATCTGAGGGCCCCAGACGAGGGTCGCGGCTCCACAAAGCGCCAACCCCGTCAGTCCCGCCGCGAAGAGGGTGCGCCAGCGTCCCTCGGCCAGCAGGGCGATGGGGACCAGCACCATGAACTGCGGTTTGATCGACGCGGCGATGCCGAACAGCACGCCGGCCAGGATCGGCCGATTGCGCAGCGACAGCCCGGCCAGCACCAGCCCGCCCATCAGGAAGGTCACCTGTCCGCAATAGGCGACCAGCGCCACCGGAGGCATGATCAGCGCCAGCCACCAGGGCGCGCCGATCCGCGCCGCGCCCCAGAGGAAGAGGCCGCCGGTCAGCGCGATCCACAGCGCGAAGCCGGTCCAGTAGCCGGGGAGGGCGAAGGGGGCGAAGATCAGCAGCGCGGTCGGCGGATAGACGTATGGCCGAAGCCGCCCCGGCCCCAGCGGCCAGCCCTGCAGCGCGGTGTTGTGCTGGAAGTCATAGATCTGCGCCGGATGACTGAGCGCGCTCTTGGCGCCCGCCCAGAAGCAAGAATAGTCCGCGCCGAGCGCCTGGAACCTCACCAGCGTGAACAGATTGAGGCTGGCGAAAGCGAGCGTCGCCAGGAGCGCCACGACGATGATCAGCTGCAGCGGATCCAGGGGAGGCGGGCGGCGCGCGGTCATCGTTCAAGTCTAGGTGCGGCGACTTTCCCGGCGATTAACTCGCGGTGCGCTCCCGGACGCGCTCAACCTTCGGAGACGAGGCGAAGGCTTAGTGATATCGGCGGATCAGGCCGACAAGCTTGCCCTGAACCTCGATCTGGTCCGGCCCGAAAATGCGCGTCTCGTAGGCCGGGTTGGCGGCCTCCAGCGCGATGGACGCGCCCTTCTTGCGGAGCCGCTTCAGCGTCGCTTCCTCGCCCATCACCAGGGCGACGACGATCTCGCCTGAGTTGGCCTCGTCGGAACGGCGGATGACCACGTGGTCGCCGTCGAGGATGCCGGCGTTGATCATGGAGTCGCCGGACACTTCCAGGATGAAGTGCTCGCCGGAACCCAGCAGCGCTTCGGGCACGGCCATACGGTCGCGCTCCTGCTGAATGGCTTCGATCGGTGAGCCGGCGGCGATCTTGCCAAGGATCGGGATGTCGCGGGTGTCGTTGGCGGCAGTGGCCTCGATGGCGGCCGGTCGCGCGCCCTCGACAACGGTCGGACGGAACGGCGCGCGGCCGCGGGGCGGCGCGGAAGCGGTGGCCTGTTCCGGCAACTTGATCACTTCGAGCGCGCGCGCCCGGTGCGCCAGGCGGCGCAGAAACCCGCGTTCCTCGAGCGCGGTGATCAGACGGTGGATGCCGGACTTGGAGGCCAGATCGAGCGCCTCCTTCATCTCGTCGAAAGACGGCGAGACTCCGGTCTCCTTGATCCGCTCATGGATGAACATCAGGAGCTCGTGCTGCTTGCGCGTGAGCATGGTCTACCTCGGAACGAGACGTGAACTGTTATCGGCGTTCTGTATGTGTTCCGGTTAAAAGTCAACTAACGCTGCGGAAGTGAGTTCCTGAACAGTTCCTATTCTGATCCGAGGAGTGTTCTGGTAGCGCTCTCGACGTCGGTCTGACGCATCAGGCTTTCCCCCACCAGCATGGCGGTCGCGCCGGCCGCGGAAACCCTTGCGGCGTCGGCGTTTGAGAAGATTCCGCTTTCGGCCACGAGGACCGCATTCGGCGGGGCCTGACCGGCCAGTCGCTCGGTCGTACCAAGGCTGACTTCGAAAGTCCGAAGATCGCGGTTGTTGATCCCCACCAGCGACGCTTCGAGCGCGTTCGCGCGGGCCATTTCCGAATCGTCGTGCACCTCGACCAGGGCGTCCATGCCCAGGCGAGTCGCTTCCTCGATCAGCGCGCGCGCGAGCGAGTCGTCGACCATGGCGAGGATCACCAGGATCGCATCGGCGCCGAGCGCGCGGCTCTCGGCCACTTGCCACGGGTCGATCAGGAATTCTTTGCGAAGGCAAGGTAGCGAGACCGCGTCGCGCGCCGCCGCGAGATACGCGTCGGCGCCCTGGAAGCTCGGCGT
>DASZMV010000035.1:0-68540 GCA_035551675.1 Caulobacteraceae bacterium
CCTCGGGCGCGGGTTCGTCGTAAGGCTCCGGCGCGGCGGTCAATTTCAGGCGATCGGACGCGGGCGCCGCGGGTTGCGGCTTGGCGAACTCAGTCTTGGGCGCGGGCTTGGCTTCCGGGATCAGCGAGTGCGGCGTCGGAGCCTGGGACGCCGGAGTCTGCGGCGCCGGCCGGAACACGCGGCGCACGGGCGCGGGCGCGGCGGTCACGGTGAACACCTGCGGGATCGCCGGGCGAGCGCCCCAGGGGTCGCGCTGGCGATACGGGTTGTCGGGGATGTCGCGCGTGTTGGTGGGCATGGCTCAGTCGCGGCGCCGCGCCGCGTCCCCTCATTTTAAACCTGGCCGCCCCCGTCAGGAAATCCCTGCTACCGTGACTTTGGGATTGGGCGGATTCATGGCTGAAGGCGCCCAGCACGCTGATTTCATTGCCTGCCTGACGCGACAAAAAGGCGCCGGTCTTCGAAAGACCGGCGCCCATTGAACCGCAAACAGCGAAGCTTTGTTCCGACCTGCGTCCGCGGGTCCTAGTCTTTTGGCCTACGTCTTTTGGGCCATCACCGCGCTGAGCGGCAGTTTGGCGAGCGGCGGCGCAGCCAGTTCGTCCGAAGCGGCCTGGGGCTGAGGCTGCGGTTGGGGCTGGGGTTGTGGCGTCGCGGTGTTCTGCGGCGTGCTCGACTGCGGCGTTACCGGCTGGGCCGGCGCCGGCGGAGGCGCGGTCGTGGGACCGACCACCGGTGCGAGTTGCACCGTCGGCGGCGTGGCGGGCTGGGCCGCGACCGGCGGGGGTGTAACGACGATCGGCGCGCGCGGCGTGGGCACGGACGGTGCGGCGTCGCTGGCGCCGGCGCCCGGCAGGGGCGCGGTGGCGGGCGGCGACAGACGCGTGCGGCGCACCACGGGCGCGGCCGGCGTCACCGCGGTCGAGCGGTTCATCGTGGTCGCGGCGGGCTCGCCCGTCGAAGCGGTTTCGGAAGCGGTTTGGGCTGCGGCCGACGTCGGCGCGACGGCGGCGCCGCCCTGCGAGCCGAGGCCCGAGCTCTGCACCGTGTTGGCCGCGGCCTGCACGTTCAGCGGCGGCGCAGCCGGCGTATGCTTGTCGGGGCGGGTGAGCACCACCAGGGCGCCGGCGGCGACGGCCAGGAGCGCCAGGGCGCTGATGCCGGCGACCAGGGCCAGACGGCCACGGTGGGCGTTAGGCGTGCGCTTGCGCGCGATGACCGAGTTGACGCCGATGGGCGAGCCGTCGGTGCGTTCAGGCTCGGTAGGATTGGCGACCGGGCCAAGCGGCGCGTCGACAATGTCGGACGGTGTGGCGGCGGTAGGCATTGCACTGTCGCGGCCTGAGTGCGCCGCGTCCCTTTCGCTGTGTTCGGGCGAAAAGAACGCATGCGCTTGGACTTCGTTCAGCAGGAACGAACGTGTTCGCGCGGCGACGCTTGCGCTCGTCGCCGCCAGAGCTTGCGATTACAAGGATTATGAGGATTCCGGAATCGTATATTCGAACAATGATCGACAAATGCGGCGAACACCGCGTCGAATATTGGCGTTCGTGTGGCGGCGTTCGCTTAACTGTGGGCGCGCCTAACCGAAGCGGCCGCCCACATAGTCGGCGGTGCGCTTGGCCTTGGGATTGATGAACAGGTCCTGCGTGGGCCCGAACTCGATCATGCGGCCGAGGAACATGAAGCCGGTGTGGTCGGCGACGCGCGCCGCCTGCTGCAGATTGTGCGTGACGATCACGATCGTGTAGTCGCGCTTCAACTCGATGATGGTGTCTTCGAGTTTGGCGGTGGAAATCGGATCGAGCGCCGAGGCCGGTTCGTCGAGCAGCAGCACTTCGGGTTCGACCGCGATGCCGCGCGCCACGCACAGGCGCTGTTGCTGGCCGCCGGAGAGACCGAGGCCCGAGGTGTGGAGCTTGTCCTTCACTTCGTCCCACAACGCGGCCTTGCGCAGCGCATTCTCGACCCGCTCGTGCATCTTGTTCTTCGGCAGGCCTTCATAGAGGCGCACGCCGAAGGCGACGTTGTCGTAGATCGACATCGGGAACGGGGTCGGCTTCTGGAACACCATGCCCACGCGCGAGCGCAGATTGGCGAGGTCGACCTTGCTGTTCAACACGTCTTCGCCGTCGAGCAGAATCTCGCCTGCGGCGCGCTGACCCGGATACAGCGAATAGATGCGGTTCAAGGCGCGCAGCAGCGTCGACTTTCCACACCCCGACGGCCCGATCAGCGCGGTGACGGCGTTCTTGGCGACCGGAAGGTTCACCCCGTGCAGCGCCTGGAACTTGCCGTAGAAAAAGTCGAGAGCGCGCGTCCGCAACATGACGCTGTCCGCAGGCGGCTCGGTCATGAAGGACTCGTAGGTCTCGGGGGCGATGTCGGTCATGAGCGTTTGGGCTCCCGGGCAAGGATGCGTCCGAGGATGTTTATGGCAAGGACGACGACGGCGATCACAAGGGCGCCCGCCCACGCGATCTGTACGAGATCGTCATAGGGACTGAGCGCGTTGTCGTAGATCACCTTGGGAAGGCTGGCGATCGGCGCGAAGGGATCGAGGCTGAACAGGTTGTTGCCGAGCGAGGTGAACAACAGCGGCGCGGTCTCACCGGAGATGCGCGCGAACGCGAGCAGGCCTCCGGTCAGCAAGCCGCCGCCGGCCGCCTTCCAGACGATCTTGCGCACCACGATCCATTGCGGCGTGCCGAGCGCGCTGCCGGCTTCGCGTAGAGCGCTCGATTGCATCGCGAGAATGTCTTCGGTGGTTCGCGTCACCACCGGCGCGGCGAGAAAGGCGAGCGCCACCGCGCCCGCCATGGCGGAGTATCCGTGGAAGGGAACCACCAGCAACTCCCACACCGCCACGCCGATGAGGATCGACGGCGCCGAGAGCAGCACGTCGTTGAGGAAGCGGATCGCATGTCCGTAGGGGGTTTCGCCGCCGAACTCCGACAGCCAGGTGCCGGCGAGAATGCCGACCGCCAGCGCGATGAACATGGCTATCGCCAACATCATGGCGGAACCGATGAAGGCGTTGCGCAGACCGCCGGGCGCGCAGCTGGAATCGCCCTGGCAGGACGACTTGGTGTCGGCCAGGAACAGGTTGGCGTCGACGCCGGCAAGGCCCTTATGCAGCAGCGACCACAGGATCAGCGTCAGGGCGCCGATGGCGACCACCGTCGCCAATACGCAGAAGCCGACGAAGACCGTGTTGTAGAACTTTCGACGGGCGACTCTGCTGAACATCGTCACGCCCTCACTGATAGCGCTGGCTGGAGAGCAGGCCGCGTGCGATCGCCAGCACCGTGAAGGTGATCACGAACAGCACGAAGCCGAGCGCCAGCAGGGCGGAGGTGTGCATCGCGCCGGTCGCCTCGGCGAATTCGTTGGCGATGGTCGAGGCGATGGTCGAGCCGGAGTCGAACAGCGACTTCGGAAAGGCGTGGGTGTTGCCGATCACGAAGGTGACCGCCATCGTCTCACCGAGCGCGCGTCCCAGACCCAGCATGATCACGCCGATGGAGCCGCGGCTCACGAACGGCATCACCACCTTGGTAATGGTCTCGAGCGGCGTGGCGCCCAGGGCGAACGAGCTTTCGCGCAGGTGCGGCGGCACGGTGAGGAACAGCTCACGGAACACCGCCGCCATGTACGGCAGGATCATGATGGCGAGGATCACCGAGGCGGTGAAGATGTTGGCGCCGTTGGGCACGCCCTGGGTGAACTTGCCGAGCCACGAGTCCGGCGGAATCGACAGCATCAGCGGCAGCTGAACGTACTTGGCGAAGAAAGGGGCGAACACGAACAGGCCCCACATGCCGTAGACAATCGAGGGAATGCCGGCGAGCAACTCGACGACGACGGCGATGGGCCGGGCGATCCTTCGAGGACAGAACTCCACCAGGAATACCGCGATGCCGATCGCCACCGGCAGGGCGAAGGCGAGCGAGAGCGCGGCGGTGATCAGCGTGCCGACGATCGGGCCTGCGCCGCCGTAGACTTCGGTCACCGGATTCCAGGTGACGTTGGTGATGAAGCTGAAGCCGAACTTCCGAAACGCCGGCAGGCCGCCGATGAACAGCGAAACCATGACCCAACCGAGCGAAGCCAGGAGCAGGGTGGCCGCGCTGGCGCAGACCCAGCGGAAGATCGGATTGAACGCCGCGCCCATGGGGATGCGGCGACTCATGCGGGCCGGTTCGGGGGTCTGGGTGGTTTCGATGGTCATGACGCGGAGACCGGGTCCTCGAAATGATCGGGCGGGGGCGCGACGCCCCCGCCCTAGACGACCATTCGGCGATTTAAAAGCCTTAGCTTAGGGGAAGCAGGGCCTGCCGCCGGCGTGGACCTCGGTGGTCCACTGATGGCGGACTTGGTTCTTCAGGGCCAGGGGCAGCGGGACGTAGTCCAGCTGGGCCGCGGCGCCGTCGCCGTTCTTGTAGGCCCAGTCGAAGAACTTCAGCACCGCGCGGCAAGTGGCCGCGTTGGTCTGGTTCTTGTGGACCAGGATGAAGGTCGCGCCGGTGATCGGCCACGAATTGGCGCCCGGCTGGTTCAGCAGCAGCACGAAGTTGTGGTCCGAACCCGCCCAGTTTGCGCCCGCCGCGGCGGCCGCGAAGTTCGCGGCGGTCGGCTTGGGGTATGTGCCCTGACGGCTCGCCACCAGGGTGGCCGGGATGTGGTTGGCGCGCGCGTAGATGTATTCGACGTAGCCGATCGAGCCGACCGTCTTCTGCACGAAGGCGGCGACGCCGGGGTTGCCCTTGCCGCCCAGGCCGCCCGGCCACTGCACGCTGTCGCTGGCGCCGACGGTGTGGGCGAACTGAGGGCTGAGACCCGACAGGTACGAGGTGAACAGGAAGTTGGTGCCCGAGCCGTCCGAACGGTGGACGGTGGTGATCGGGATCGCCGGCAGGCGCAGGCCCGGGTTCAGCCTGGCGATCCGCGAGTCGTTCCAGACCTTGATGTTGCCGAGGTAGATCTCGGCCAGCACCGGACCGGTCAGCTTCAGCTGTTCGTTGCCGACGCCCGGGATGTTCACCGCCGGCACGATGCCGCCGATCACGGTCGGGAATTGGTAGAGTCCGTTGGCGGTCAGATCCGAGCCGTGCAGCGGCTTGTCAGAGGCGCCGAAGTCGACGGTGCCGGCTTCGATCTGCTTGATGCCGCCGCCAGAGCCGATGCCCTGGTAGTTGATGCCGGTGCCGGTCGCCTTATAGGCCTCGGCCCACTTCTGATAGACCGGCTGCGGGAAGGTCGCGCCGGCGCCTGTGAGGGTTTCGGCCACGGCGGCGACCGCGACGCCCGCGCAAAGCGTCGCCGCGAGTGCGACTGCGAGTTTTTTGAACATCGAGAGAGCTCCTGGTACCAGCGATCCCCCAGACCGCCTGCCTGTTTGCGTGATAGGCGCCCTCTGCAACAATTCCACGACGGTTCGCGGACATTCGTTCAACGATTGGGCTAAAGGCCCATGTCCAAACGGAAAACGCGCGCCCCAGGGGAGCGCGCGTCGCCGAATTCGCCTGGTTGGGGCGGAAGGTTACTGCGCCGGCCAGACCGGCTTGCCGGAGTCGTCCTTCAACTGGTCGGCCCACTGCTTGCGGACCATGTCCTTCACCGCCTGGGGCAGCGGGACGTAGGCCAGGGTCGAGGCGGTGGCGTCGCCGTTGGTGTAGGCCCAGTCGAAGAACTTCAGCGCCCCGGCGGTGCGCGCGCCGTCCTTGGACGACTTGTGCAGCAGGATGAAGGTCGCGCCGGTGATCGGCCACGAATTGGCGCCCGGCTGGTTCAGCAGGATCAGGTAGTTGCCCAGGGCGTGGGTCCAGTCGGCGCCCGCGGCGGCGGCGGCGAAGTTGGCGGCCACCGGTTGCGGATACTGGCCGTCCTTGTTCTGCACCAGGGCGTACGGAATGTGGTTCTGCTGGGCGTAGATGTATTCGACGTAGCCGATCGAGCCGACCGTCTGCTTCACGAAGGCGGCGACGCCGGGGTTGCCCTTGCCGCCCAGGCCGCCCGGCCACTGCACGCTGTCGCTGGCGCCGACCTTGGTCTGGAAGGCGGGGCTAAGCGAGGACAGGTAGGTCGTGAACAGGAAGTTGGTGCCCGAGCCGTCGGAACGATGGACGGTGGTGATCGGGGTCGCCGGCAGCTTCACGCCCGGGTTCAGGGCGGTGATCTTGGGGTCGTTCCAGGTCTTGATGTTGCCGAGGTAGATGTCGGCCAGCACTTGGCCGGTCAGCTTCAGCTGGCCGGTCTGAACGCCCGGCAGGTTGATCGCCGGCACGATGCCGCCGATCACGGTCGGGAACTGGTAAAGGCCGTTCTTCTCGAGATCTTCCGGCTTCAGCGGTTTGTCCGAGGCGCCGAAATCGACCGTGCCGGCTTCGATCTGCTTGATGCCGCCGCCGGAGCCGATGGCCTGGTAGTTCAGACCGATGTTGGTCTTGGCCTTATAGTCCTCAGCCCACTTCGTGTAGACCGGCGCCGGGAAGGTCGCGCCCGCGCCCGTGACGTCGTTGCCCGAGGGGCCGGCCGCTTCGCCGCCCGCCGCATTATTCGTGGCGCCGCCCTTGGGTTGGCAGGCCGCCAGGGCCAGGGCGCCGACGGCGCAGGCCAGAACGGTGACAAAGACGCGTTTGGTGGTCATGGGCGGTCCCTCCGGGGAGCGGCAATAGAGATGGAGCGCCCGCGGCCAGCCCGCGCGACGCACGGTCCCGGCCTTAGTCCTGGTCAGTGACAGTTTGTTGAAATCTTAGCGGTTACGGCCGCGGACCTGGCCCTGAAGCGTCCCGTCGCCGGCAGCGCCGCCTTCGCACATGCGGACTTCCGCGGAACTGCGGGGCGAACGGCAGTCGACCCACTCCGCCGGCTCGGCCGAACGGCGGCCGGCGGCTTCGGAGCGACCCGAGAGCGAGGCGCGGATCGCCCGGATGGCGCCCTGCCACGGCGGCGCACCGTCGCCATCGTCGCGCTCCACGTGATGGCTGCGAGACCGCGTGAGCGCCGCGAACTGCTGGTGGGGCGCCCTGTGCGGCGCGGCATGGTCGTCCCGGCGGGCGAAGTGATCTTCAGCGAAGCGCTCCCGGACGTGCTGGAATTTCGCCCGCGCCGCGACACGGGTGAGGTGCGGGTGTTCCTCCGGCGGCGTGATATGCACGCGGGCCTTCACCAGCCTGGGCGGCGCGGCGTGGACTCGCGCGGAGACCGTTTCGAGACGCGGGTGGGGGCTACGGCGCGAGACCGGCTCGGCGCGGGCCTTCATCAGCCTCGGCGAAAGCATGACCACGTGCGGCGCGGGCGTCCTGTGCGTCACGCGGACCGTGGGCGCGACCGGCTGGAAGACGGGCGCTGCGCGGACCTTAGGCATGGCGACCGCGTGCACCGCCTTGCCCAGGGCCTTGGACGGCGGCGGGGCTTCCACCGGCGCTTCGACGGGCGCCTCGTGCGGGCTGACGGCCGCGGGAAGCGGCGTCGCGGCGTTGGCCGCCACCTGCATGTGGACGGCGCTGGGCGCGGCCTGGGAGACCTCGCCGGCAAGGCGGTGGATGTCGAGCACGCGGGCGCCGGGGTCGCCGTCGGCGCCGATCACGGCGCGGGCCGCGGTCAGCTCCCGCGACGCGGCGTCGGTGAAATAGCTTCCTGCGGGCGGCGCGCCGTCGGTCAGCTTGCGCTGCAGCGCCTCGCCGTAGGCGTCGGCGGCGATGCAGAAGTCCAGCGTCGCATAGCTGGGCGCCGACTTCAGGCCGGCGAAACAGTCCATCGACTGGCGCACCACGCCCGACAGACCCTCGGAGCGATAGACCGCCCCAACCTTCGCAAAGGCGCTGGAGACCTGCTCGCGGTCCGGCGGCTGGTATTCGGTGAAGGGGCGCGCCTCGACCGTGGCCACTGCGGGGTTGGCGGCGACGGCGGCGGCTTGCCTGGCGGCGGCGAGCGAGGTCTCGGCGGCGGTCGGCAGGTGGTGGACCTGCGCGTGCATGGCGTTGACCACGCCCACGGCGACGGCCCCGCCGACCGCGGCGGTGACCACCACGGCCGCGGCGATGCGGCCAGGCCGCTGGATCTTGAGCTTGGACGCGGGCTTGTGCGCGGGTCGCGGCGCGTAGGGCCGGACGTCGAGCGTGAGGGGATCCCCGTCCACCGGGGCGGCCGCCTGCGGCTGGGCTTCGCCGTCGTCGGCGAGCACCGGCTCCAGCCGCTCGGAAACGGACTTACGCTTCCGCGAAACGGAATTGCTGTCGGAGCCGCCCGAATCTCCACCCGGGCCCCGATCTGGGCCTCGACGCGCCATACGCGATCTCCCGAGGCGCACGCATACTGCCGCCGCCCCTAATCATCCTGGCCCCTGCTGGATTCATGACTCTTTCCAGGCGAATCTTCAACCGCGACCGATCGCGCCAAAGGCTTGCGGCCTGCGCACGCGCACGCCTTGTGACCGAAAAAGCGCTCACCGCCGTCTTAACCAACGCCCAATGAAAAACGCCGCCGGGCGGCCCCGACGGCGTCTAGCTAGATCAATTGCGAGGGCGTTCAGCGCGGGGCCAGGATCATGATCATCTGGCGGCCTTCCATGCGAGGCTCGTACTCGACCTTGGCCACCGGATCGAAGTCCGACTTCACCTGCTGCAGCAGGCGCATGCCGAGTTCGGGGTGGGCCATCTCACGACCGCGGAAGCGCAGGGTGACCTTCACCTTGTCGCCTTCCTCGAAGAAGCGGTGCATGGCCTTGGCCTTCACCTCGTAGTCGTGTCGGTCGATATTGGGGCGCAGCTTGATCTCTTTGGTCTCGACGACCTTCTGCCGCTTGCGCGCCTCGGCCTTCTTCTTCTGCTCCTGGAAGCGGAACTTGCCGTAGTCGAGAATCTTGCAGACCGGCGGATCGGCCGTGGGCACGATCTCCACCAAATCGAGGCCCGCCTCCTCGGCGGCCTCCAGGGCGGAAGGGGTCGGCATGACGCCTTGCTTCTCGCCGTTTTGATCAATGAGCAGAACGCGGGGTGCGCGGATATCCTGGTTCATGCGCGGCCCGTCCTTGACGGGAGGCGCTTGCATGGGACGACGAATAGGGATCGACTCCTGAGGCTGTTGATAGGCTGCGGACACACGCAAATACGCGACGTTCGCCGCTTCCGGCGTCCGCTTGGCTTTATATGACCGCCGGTTCCCTTGGGATCAAGCGCGACCGAGCAAGCTTTCGGCCGCCGAAACCACGTCAGCCAAAGATAAATCCGTCAGTTGTTCTTGCCGCAACACCTCGACCCGGGCCCCCCGGGGCGCACTGAGCTTGGGATCGGAGTCGGCCGAGAACAGGCAAAGCGTGGGCGCGCCTGCCGCCGCGAGGATATGGGTCGGCCCGGTATCGTTGCCCACCACCACGGCCGCCTGAGCCCCCAGCGCGGCGATCTCGAGGAAACCGGTCTGGCCGGTCAGGTCCCGGGCGGCGGGCATCTGGTCCGCCAGGGGCGTCTCCTGCGGCCCGCCGATCACACCCACGTCGAGTCCCTTTTCCCGCAGCGCCTCGGCCAGGGCGGCATAGTGCTCCACCGGCCAGCGCTTGCCCGGCCGGTGCGCCGATCCGCCGGGGACCAGAAGCGCGTAAGGCAGGGTCAGGCAGAACCGCTCGGGGGCGCCGGCCAGCTCGGGACGCCTGGCCGCCCAGCTCAGGTCCGGCGGCGGGGCGCAACCCGGCGAGACGTCGACCTCGGGCCAGATGCCGGCGTCCTTCAGCTGGTCCGCCTTGGCCTCCAGCGCGTGCATGTCGTCGCGCTCGGGATTGCGATGCGGGTGCGAGGCGCCGCGTGCGACGCCCGACCACTGCGGCTTGGGGTTCATCAGCCGGTAGAGCGCCGAGGTGCGGTCGTTGGTCTGCAGGTCGTAGACGCGGTCGTAGCGTTGTTTCGAAAGCCGCCGCGCCAGCGCGAACCCGCCGAACAATCCCTTCGGTCGACCGCCAGGATCGACGCGATCGACGTAGGGGCTGGCCGCGAAGAAATCCGCATACGGCGGCGTCGTGAGCACGGTGATCTCCGCGTCGGGATGCGCTTCGCGAATGCGTTTCATCGGCGCCATGGCGATGACCACGTCGCCGAGCGCGGAGAGTTTGATCACCAGGATGCGCTGCGTGGGCAAGCTGGTCATCGACGCCCCTCCAGCACGCGCGCATAGACGTCGAGCGTGGCGCCGGTCATCGCCTCGACCGAATAGAGGTCGCGCACGCGGGCACGGCCCTTCGCGCCCATCTCGGCGCGCGTCTGCGGGCCCGCGTCGATCGCCTGTTCCAGTATGAGCGCGAGCGCTTCGGGATCGCCCGGCGTCGCCAGCCAGCCGGTTTCTCCAGGCACGACGGTTTCCTTCAAGCCGCCGAGCGCGGAGGCGACAACCGGCACGCCCATGGCCTGCGGCTCTACGGCGGTGCGGCCGAAGGTTTCCGGCACGGTCGAGGGCGCCGCAACGATGTCGGCGATCAGATAGGCCGCGGGCATGTCTTCGCAGTGGCCATAGAGGCGCACCACGTCGGTGAGGCCCGCGTCGTGAATGGCGTGCTCGACCTCGATGCGATAGGCGCTGCGGCCCTGGTCGTCGCCGACCAGCAGCACTTCGAAGTCGTTGCGGCCGCGCGCCTTCATCCGCGCCGCCGCTTGCACCAACACGAGTTGACCCTTCAGCCGCGTGAAGCGGCCCGGCAACAGAATCTTCACCCGGCGATCGTCGAGGTCGATGCGCCACGCGGCGCGAAGTTGTTCGACTCTGCGCGGCGACACCGCGCTCGCATCGAAGCGGTCGAGATCGACCCCACGCGGAATGGTGACCACCTTCTCGCGACGCACGCGGTGCTGGGACAGCAGGTGCTCGCGCGTGAAGGCGGAGTTGGCGATCACCACCGATCCGCGCGTCATGATCGAGTTGTACCAGCGCTTCCACGGCGACTTCGCGGGATAGGCGCCGTGATAGGTGGCCACCATCACCGCGTCGGTGCGATGCGCCGCGAGCCAGGCGCTGAACGCGGGCGCGCGCGAACGGACGTGGATGACGTCCACCTGTTCGTTGCGGATCAGATCGGCCAGGCGATCGCCGTTGGACACGATCTCGAACGGGTTCTTGCTGTGCACCGGCAGCTGCACGAACTCGCCGCCCGAGGCGCGCAGCCGCTCGACCATGCGGCCTCCGCGCGAAGCCACGATGGCGCGGCCGCCGGCACGCACCACCGCGGCGGCCACGTCCAGGGTCGACTGCTCCGCCCCGCCGGTGTCGAGGTCGGGGACCACTTGCAGAAGCGTGAAGTTCGGGGGAAGCGTCGCCAAACTGTTCGTCTCGCCCTATGCGGGAGACTCACGATTAGAGGATGGGGAGCGCGCGCGCCATGGTCGGGTCCGAAACCTCCGGTCGTCTGGACCGCAAGGGCAGCGAACAGATCGCCTGGCGCCGGCGCGCGGGGCCGGGGCCGACGGTGCTCTGGCTGGGCGGCTTCCGTTCCGACATGGGCGGGACCAAGGCCGATGCGCTCGACCGGGCGGCCGAGACCCACGGCTGGGACTATGTGCGCTTCGACTACTACGCCCACGGCGAATCGAGCGGGGATTGGGCGCTGGCCACCATCGGCCACTGGCGCGAGGACGCGCTCGCGGTGATAGACCGGCTCACCGACGGCCCCCTGGTTCTGGTCGGCTCCTCCATGGGCGGCTGGATCGCGTGCCTCGCGGCGCTGGCGCGGCCGGAACGGGTGAAGGCCATGGTGCTGATCGCGCCGGCGCCCGATTTCACGGAGCTGCTCATGAAGCCGCGCCTCTCGCCGGAAGCGCTGGCGGCGATCGAGCGGCGCGGGGAATGGATCGAGACCAGCGGCTACGAAGGCCCCTATGCGATCACCCGCAAATTCCTCGACGACGGCCGCGACTGGCAGATTCTCGGCGGCCCGATCGCCGTCCACGTCCCCGTGCGCATCCTGCAGGGCCAGCTCGACCCGGACGTGCCGTGGACGCACGCGCTGAAACTCGCCGATCAACTGGCGACGCAGGACGTCGTGTTCAGCCTGATCAAGGACGGCGACCACCGGCTGTCGTCGCCGGCGAATCTTCGGCGCATCACCGGCGCGGTCAGCGAAGCGGTGAACCTGATCTAGGCCGCGCCGCCTTCGACCGCCTTCAGATCGGGCCGCGTCGCCGCTTCCGCCGCGGCTGCGCGCTCGGCGTTCCAATGCGATACGCAAGGAACCTTGGTCAGGTCCGCGCGGCCGGCGTAGCGCTTTGCGATCTCGGTGGATTCCTGCAGCAGGCCTTCCTGCAGCGTGATCGGCTTGAGACCCAGACCCAGAAACTTCTGGTTCAGCACCACCAGATCGTTCTCGTCGGCTTCGTTGCGCGGGTTGGTGACCTGATGCACTTCCGCGCCCGTCAGTTCACTGATCATGCGCGCGAGATCGCGCACGCGCCAGCACTCGGTCATCTGGTTCAGGATGTTCACGCGGTCGCCGCGCTTTGGCGGATTGTCGAGCGCGAGCTGAATGCAGCGCACCGTGTCCTGGATGTGAATGAAGGCGCGGGTCTGGCCGCCCGACCCGTGCACGGTGAGCGGATAACCGACCGCGGCCTGCATCAGGAAACGATTGAGCACCGTGCCGTAATCGCCATCGTAATCGAACCGGTTGATCAGGCGCTCGTCGAGGCGCGTCTCTTCGGTCTGGGTGCCCCACACGATGCCCTGGTGCAGGTCGGTGATCCGCAGGCGGTCGTTCTTCGCATAGAACTGGAAGAGCATCGCGTCCTGGGTCTTGGTCATGTGGTAGATCGACCCGGGATTGGGCGGGAACAGAATCTCCTGCTCCTTCGGCCCGGCGTCGGTGTCGACCACCACCTTCAGATAGCCCTCCGGAATCTTCAGGCCGGCGGTGCCGTAGCCGTAGACCCCCATGGTGCCCAGGTGCGCGAGATGGATGTCGAGGCCGCTGTCGACGATCGCAGCCAGGAGATGGTTGGTGGCGTTGATGTTGTTGTCGACGGTGTAGAGCTTGTGCCGCGCCGACTTCATCGAATAGGGCGCCGCGCGCTGTTCGGCGAAGTGGACCACCGCGTTCGGCTTCCAGCTCTTCAGCAAGCCGAGCAGGCGGTCGTATTCCTTGCCCACGGTGATGTCGTGGAACTGGATGTCGCGACCCGACACCTCGCGCCAGGCCTTGCGGCGCTCGCCGACTGCGGCGATCGGGGTCAGCGACTGAACCTCGAGCTCGATGTCGATGGTCCGCCGCGACAGGTTGTCGACGATGGCCACGTCCCAGCCGGCGGCCGACAGGTGTAGCGCCGTGGGCCAGCCGCAGAAGCCGTCTCCGCCCAGGATCAGTACTCGCATGGCTTCCAGCCCCATAGCCTTTCGGACAGATGAACAATTCCGGGGCGATAGCGCAACGGGGTTCACGCCCCGAGCGCGTCCGGGCAAGGTTTTTTAGAGGAGCGGCAAAAGGGCGGCGCGGGCGGCCTCGGCCAAGTCCGGGCGCTTCAGGGCCAGGGCCACATTGGCTTTCAGCAGGCCGATCTTGTCGCCGCAGTCGTAGGTCTGGCCTTCGTATTCGCAGGCCTGAAACGGTTGTCTCGCCGCAAGCTTCGCCATGGCGTCGGTCAGCTGGATCTCGCCGCCCGCCCCTTTTTCATGGGCGGCCAGGGCCTCGAAGATCTCCGGATTGAGCACATAGCGGCCGGCGATGGAGAGGTTGGAGGGGGCGGTCCCGGGCTTCGGCTTTTCCACCATGCCCTTGATTTCGACCATCCGGCCCCGGCGCTCGCCGGGAACGATGATGCCGTACTTGTGCGCCTCGCTTTCGGGCACGGCCTCCACCGCGATGATGTTGGCGCCGGTGGCGTCATAGGCGTCGGTGAGCTGTTTCAGGCAGGGCGTCACGGCATCCACGATCACGTCCGGCAGCATGACCGCGAAGGGTTCGTCGCCCACGATCTCACGCGCGCACCAGACCGCGTGGCCGAGGCCGAGCGGCGCCATCTGGCGCACGAAACTCATCTCCCCGGGCTTGGAAAGCTCGGCGGCAAGGACTTCGAGAACGTCGGTCTTGCCCTTTTCGCGAAGCTGGGCCTCGAGTTCGACGGCGTGGTCGAAATAGTCCTCGATCGCGCCCTTGCCGCGGCCGGTGACGAAGATCAGGTGCTCGATCCCCGCCGCGCGCGCCTCGGCCACGATGTAGCTGAGGATCGGCCGGTCCACGACGTTCAGCAGCTCCTTGGGCGTGGTCTTGGTCGCCGGGAGCACCCGGGTTCCCAGGCCTGCGACAGGAAGAACGGCTTTGCGGACGCGCGCCATGGAGGCTCCGTAGTTCGAAATCGGCCGTGCTTAGGACGCTCATACAAAAAAAGCCAAGCGTAACCGCGGGAACCGTTCACGCACCCGTGATGTTTCCGTGTCCGAGCCCCTTGCAAGTCGGGGCCTCGCGAGCCCCGCGCATGGGGCCACAGGAGAGAAGCCCAATGAAACTCGACATGAAGACCGGACTGGTCGTGGCCGCCCTCGCCGGCGCCCTGGCCGTGAGCGCCTGCCACAAGAAGACCGACACCGACAACACCGCGGCCGCCGCGCCGGACAACACGACGGCGACCACGACCACGGCCCCCGACGGCTCGACCTCGACCACCACGCCTCCGGGGACCACGGCGACCGCGCCTAACGGCGCGACCACGACCGCCAACCCGAACGGCTCGGCGACCACCACCACCCCGCCGAACGCCGCCCCGCCGGCCGGCAACACGACGCAGTAATCCATTCGCGACTACAGGAGAAACCCGATGAAGCTCGACATGAAAACCGGATTGGTCATGGCCGCCCTCGTGGGCGCCCTGGCCGTGAGCGCCTGTCACAAGAAGACCGACGCCGACAACGCCGCCAATGCGGCCACGGACAACTCCATGGCCACCACCCCGCCGCCCGCGGCCGCGCCCGACAACAACGCGGTGGCGCCGGCGAACAACATGGCGCCCGCCAACAACATGGCGCCGGCCGGCAATACGGCGCCCACCGGCAATACGACCCAGTGATTTCGGGTCTGTAGCGTCGAACTTCAGACGGGCTTGGACGCCGCCGGAATCACTCCGGCGGCGTCTTGCTATTCCACCGTGACCGACTTCGCGAGGTTGCGCGGCTGGTCCACGTCGGTGCCCTTCTGCACCGCCGTGTGATAGGCGAGGAGCTGAATCGGAATCGCCAGCACCAACGGCGCCACCAAGGGATCGGCCGCCGGCGCCTCGATCACATGCGCTGCGTCCTTGGCCACATGACGCGCGCCTTCCGCATCGGTGATCAGGATCACGCGGCCGCCGCGCGCGGCGACTTCCTGCAAGTTCGACGCGGTCTTTTCGAAGGTGTCGTCGTGTGGCGCGATGACCACCACGGGCGTGTACTCGTCGACCAGGGCGATGGGTCCGTGCTTCAGTTCGCCCGCGGCATAGCCCTCGGCATGAATATAGCTGATCTCCTTCAGCTTCAGCGCGCCTTCCAGGGCCAGCGGAAAATTGGATCCGCGGCCGAGATACAGAACGTCGCGACACCTGGCGATGTCGTGGGCGATCTTGCGCACGCCGGCGTCGACGTTCAGCGCCTCGGAAATCAGACGCGGCGCTTCCAGCAGAATGCGCACGAACCGGCGTTCGCTCTCGCGGTCGATGCGACCGCGCTGCACGCCGGCGGCGATCGCCAACGCCAACAGGGCGCTGACCTGGGCGGTGAAGGCCTTAGTCGAGGCGACGCCGATTTCCGGGCCGGCCCACGTCGGCCACAGCACGTCCGCCTCGCGCGCCATGCTGGAGGAATGCACGTTGACCAGCGCCGCAGTCTGCAGGCCTTGCGCCTTACAATAGCGCAGCGCGGCCAGCGTATCGGCCGTTTCACCCGACTGGGACACCGCGAGACCGAGCGAGCCCTGTGTCAGCGCCGGTTCGCGGTAGCGGAACTCCGAGGCGATCTCGACGTCGACGGGCAGACCCGCGATCTTTTCGAACGCGTACTTGCCGACGAACGCCGCGTAGTTAGCGGTGCCGCAGGCGACGATCTGGATGCGCGCAAGATTGGCGAAGTCGACGCCGCCGGGCGCCGCCGCGCGTTCCTCCACCGCGTCGAGATAGGCCGACAGAGTATGCTGGCAGCTCTCCGGCTGCTCATGGATTTCCTTTTCCATGAAGTGCCGGTAGGCGCCTTTTTCGACCAAGGCCGCGGTCGCCGGCACCACGGTCACGGCGCGGTTCACGCGTGAGCCGTTCACGTCGTAGATGGTCGCCGAGTGGCGATCGATGGCGACGTAATCGCCTTCCTCGAGATAGCTCACCCGATCGGTGAACGGTCCCACCGCCAGGGCGTCGGAGCCGATGAACATCTCGCCCTCGCCCCAGCCGACCACCAGCGGCGAGCCCCGGCGCGCACCCATCACCAGTTCCGGATGGCCTTCGACCAGCACGCCCAGGGCATAGGCGCCGTTCAACTGATCCAGGGTGGCCTTGAGCGCCTCGATCGGCGTCAGGCCCTTGCCGAGTTCCTCGTCGACCAGATGGGCGACCACCTCGGTGTCGGTGTCGCTCTCGAAGACGTGGCCGCGGGCGATCAGGCCGGCCTTCAGCTCGGCGAAGTTCTCGATGATGCCGTTGTGGACCAGGGTCACGCGCCCGTGCTGATGGGGGTGGGCGTTCTTCACCGAGGGCTTGCCGTGGGTGGCCCAGCGAGTGTGACCGATGCCGACGGCGCCCGGCAGGGCGTCGGCCTCCAGCACCTCTTCCAGGGCTCGGATCTTGCCGGCCGCCCGCCGGCGCTCGACGCGGCGCGACTCGGGGCCGTCGACGAAGGCGGCCAGGCCCGCGGAATCATACCCGCGATATTCGAGGCGCTTCAGGCTTTCGATGAGACGGGGAGCCACCGGGGTGGTCCCGGAAATCCCGATAATGCCGCACATGGGGGTCTGGTCCGGCTTGCGCCCGGGGCGCTTCGGGGGGCCTTGGCGGCCTCTGTCGAAGGCGGGCGTCTTGGTTTATTGGAGCACAATGCGGGAGCCCTTTAGCATTCGCTGACGGGTGCGCACCTAAAACTCGGTTTCCCGACGTTTCTCGGGCGGACCTCAAGACCCAGAAACCCCATGAACCAACGCGCTTTCTTCGGCACCGACGGCATCCGCGGCCAGGCCAACAAGCACCCGATGACCGCCGAGGTGGCGCTCCGCGTCGGCCTCGCCGCCGGGAAGATGTTCCGCTCCGACCACGACCGCCGCCACCTGGTGGTGATCGGCAAGGACACCCGGCTGTCGGGCTACATGATCGAGCCGGCCCTGGTGGCGGGCTTCACCAGCGTTGGCATGGACGTGCGCCTGTTCGGCCCCCTGCCGACGCCGGGCGTGGCCATGATGACCCGTTCCATGCGCGCGGACCTGGGGGTGATGATCTCCGCCTCGCACAACAACTTCGCCGACAACGGCATCAAGCTGTTCGGACCGGACGGTTACAAGCTCTCGGACGCGGTCGAGCATCGCATCGAGGCGCTGATGACCGAGGGCCTGCAGGAGGGTCTCGCGGGGCCGACCGAACTCGGCCGCGTGCTGCGCGTCGACGACAGCCAGGCGCGTTACGTCGAGATCGCCAAGGGCACCTTCCCGCGCCGGCTCAGCCTCAACGGCCTGCGCATCGTGATCGATTGCGCCAACGGCGCCGCCTACAAGGTTGCGCCCCTGGCGCTCTATGAACTCGGCGCCGAGGTGATCGAACTCGGCGTCACGCCGAACGGCTTCAACATCAACGAGGAGTGCGGCTCGACCCATCCGGCGGCGATGAGCGAGGCGGTGAAGACCTATCGCGCCGACATCGGCATCGCGCTCGACGGCGACGCGGACCGGCTGGTGATCTGCGACGAGAAGGGTCACGTGGTCGACGGCGATCAGATCATGGCCGTCGTCGCGGGCGCCTGGTCGGCGCAGGAGCGGCTGAACGGCGGCGGCGTGGTCGCCACCATCATGTCCAACCTCGGACTGGAACGCTTCCTGCAAGACAAGGGTTTGAAGCTCGAACGCACCCAGGTCGGCGACCGGTATGTGATGGAGCGGATGCGCGAAGGCGGCTTCAACCTCGGCGGCGAACAGTCCGGACACGTGATCCTGCGCGACTATTCGACGACCGGCGACGGCCTGTTGGCGGCGCTGCAGGTGCTGGCGGTGAAGGTGCAGAGCGGGCGTCCGATGAGCGAGCTGGCGCACCAGTTCGATCCCGTGCCGCAGAAGATGGAGAACGTGCGCTTCGCCGGCGGCAAGCCGCTGGAGGCCAAGAGCGTGAAGGACGTCATCGCCGAAGCGGAAGCCAGGCTGAACGGCTCCGGCCGCGTGGTGGTGCGGCCCTCGGGAACCGAACCCCTCATCCGCATCATGGCGGAAGGCGACGACGAGAAGCTCATCTCGCAGGTGGTCAAGGAAATCGCCGGCGCGGTGAAGAAAGCCGCCGCCTAAGCCCATGGCTTTCGCGAGTCCTGTCGCAAAAGGCATGACGCGCGCGGAGGCGATGCAGGCGATCGGGCGCGCCTGTCTCGAACGGTTCGTCACCCAGGCGCAGATCATTGTCGAAGCCCGTGCGCCGGAAGGCGTGCATCAGGCGCGCGTCGCGACGCGGCGCCTGCGCGCGGGAATGTCGCTGTTCAAGCCGATCCTCGCCGACCCGCAGAGCCGTCGCGTGAACGGCGACCTGTGGACCATCGCCGCGGAACTCGGCAAGGCGCGCGATCTCGACGTCATGTTGAAGCGGGTGCGCGAACTGGAATTTCCCGGCGCCGTCGACACGAGCCCTCTCATCGCACGGCTCGAGGAAGACCGCGAGCAGGCCTACGAAAATGCGGTCAGCATGCTGGAGCCCTCGCGACTCGATCCGATCGTGCTGGAGACCACAACCTGGGTGGAGCGCGGCGACTGGCTGAACGGCGCCGACAAGGATCAGGCCAAGGCGCGCGCCAGGCGCGTGGAAGGCGTTGCCGAAGACGAGCTGGACCGGCGCACCCGCGCGCTGCGTAAGTCACTGAAAAACCTCGATCATCTGGACGACGCGGAGCGCCACCGGGTCCGGATCAAGGCCAAGAAGGTTCGCTACGGCGCGGAGTTCTTCACCCCTCTGGCCCCGGGCAAAAGCGGGCAAAAGGCAGCCAAGGCTTTTGTCGGCGCGCTCAAGCCGCTGCAGGATTGCCTCGGCGGCCTGAACGACATCGTCACCTCCGGGCGCATGCTGCGCGACGTGTCGCGCGCCAGCGCCGTGGCCGGCTTCGCCGCCGGCGCGGCCGCGGACGAAATCGAACGCACCAAGGACGACCTCCTGCACGGCGCGACCAAAGCCGCCGAAGACTTCATGCAGGCGAAGACGTTCTTGGACTGAGCGAAGAAAGAGAGTCCACGGACCACACGGAAATCACGGACGACGTCGCGTTTCCGCAAGATAGGTCGCCCACGAAAAACACGAAAAGCACGAACAGATTTTCTTCCCCGCGTCGCAGACGCGGCCCTATTGTGATGGCGCTTCGCGCCGAAGACATCAGCGCTGGATACGTAACGCGTTCGTGCTTTTCGTGTTTTCGTGGGCGATTTTTCTTCCTTCTTTCTTTCCGTGACTTCCGTGTGGTCCGTGGACTCTCTTTGCTTCCGCAAGAGGCGAGCAGGACCGTCAGATTTCCTGGTTGTAGGCGCCGACTTCGGGACGGCGCGCCAGGCGTGGTTTCACTTCGTTGTGGAACAAGGCGCGCATGTCGTCTTCGGAGCGGGTGCTTTCGACGACCACCACCAGCTCCGGCTTGTTCGAGGATGCGCGCACCAGGACCCACGAGCCGTCGTCGAGCGCGACGCGGGCGCCGTTGACGGTGATCACGTCGGTGATGCGACGTCCCAGGATCTGGCCGCCGTTGGCCGCCAGCGTGCGGTACTCGTCCGACACCTCGTCGACGATGGCGTACTTCTTCTCGTCGTCGCAGTGGGGCGACATGGTGAGCGAGGTATAGGCGACCGGCAGCGCCTTCTTCAGGTCGGAAAGCGTCTTGTCCGGGTTTCGATCCAGCATCGCCAGGATCGCCGACGCCGCCACCAGGCCGTCGTCATAGCCGCGTCCGAACGGGGCGTTGAAGAAGAAGTGGCCCGACTTTTCAAAGCCCGCCAGGGCCTTCAGTTCCGCGGTCTTGCGCTTGATATAGCTGTGGCCGGTCTTCCAATAGACGGTCTTGGCGCCGTTGGATTTCAGCACCGCGTCGGTCGCATAGAGACCGGTCGATTTCACGTCGACGACGAAGGTTGCATCGGGATGTAAGGCGGAGAGGTCGCGCGCCAGCATCAAACCGATCTTGTCGGCATAGATCTCGTTGCCCTCGTCGTCGACCACGCCGCAGCGGTCGCCGTCGCCGTCGAAACCGAAGGCGAGATTGGCGCCGGTTTCGCGCACGGCCTTGGCCATCTCGCGCAGCATGGCGTGATCTTCCGGGTTCGGATTGTACTTGGGAAAGGTATTGTCGAGTTCGCAATCCATCTCGATCACCTCGACCCCCATGCGCCGCAGCGCGTCGGGCGCGAACGCCCCGGCGGTGCCGTTGCCGCAGGCGGCGACGACCTTCAGCGGACGCGAGACCTTCACCTTGGATGCGACGTCGGCGATGTGCCGCTCGCGCAGGCCTTCGACCTGGGTCAGCGAACCGCCCGCGACCTCTTTCCAGGTCCCGGACAGCACGATCTCCTTCAGCCGGCCGATCTCGTCGGGGCCGAAGGTGAGCGGCGGCTGCGCCCCCATCTTCACGCCGGTCCAGCCGTTCTCGTTGTGCGAGGCGGTGACCATGGCCACGCACGGCGCCTCCAGGTCGAACTGGGCGAAATAGGCCGTGGGCGACAGCGCCAGGCCGATGTCGAGCACCTCGCAGCCCGCCTGCACCAGGCCCAGGCTCAACGCCTGTTTCACCGACAGCGAATAGGCGCGGTAGTCGTGGCCGACGACGATGCGCGGTTTCACTCCGATCTCGCGAATGTAGGTCCCCAGACCCAGGCCGAGCGCCTGAATGCCCAGGAGGCTGATCTCCTTCTCGAGAATCCAGCGCGCGTCGTACTCGCGGAACCCGGTCGCCTTGACCAGCGGGACGGTCTCATAGGCGAGGGTGTTGGGCTTCACATCGGCGCGGGGCGCGGCGAGCATGCGTAACTCCAGTCGAAAAATATTCAGAGCGCGCCGAGCTACAAAACTCCGGCGCGGAGCAGGTCGTGCACGTGCAGGATGCCGACGGGCGAATCGTTGTCGTCGACCACGAACAACACCGTGATGCGGCTATCGTTCATCAGTTTCAGCGCCTCGCCCGCGAGCATCTCGGGTTTTGCCGTCTTGGGCGCGCGCGTCATGACCTCTCCCGCCGTATGGTCGAGTAAACCATCCATGTGGCGGCGAAGGTCCCCGTCGGTGATCAAGCCCTCGAGCTTTCCGTTGAGCACGATGCCCACCGCGCCGAAGCGCTTTTCCGTCATGATCAGGAGCACGTCCGACATCGCCGCCTCGGGCGGCGCCAGCGGCAGTTCGCCCCGGCCATGCATCAGGTCGCCGGCCTTGCGCAGCAGAGCGCCGAGCTTGCCGCCCGGGTGGAAGACCTTGAAGTCCCCGGCGGTGAATCCGCGCCGCTCCAACAGCGCCACCGCCAGCGCGTCGCCGAGCGCGATCTGCAGCGTGGTTGAGGTCGTGGGCGCATCCACCTCCGACGTCGCTTCGGCAATGTCGGGGAGTTGCAGCAGCACGTCGGCGGCGCGGCCGAGCGCGCTGTCGGCGTTCGAGGTCATCCCGATCAGCGGAATGCCGAAGCGCTTGGCATAGGCGACGACGTCGGCCAGCTCTTTCGTCTCGCCCGATTTCGACAGCGCGAGCACCGCGTCGTCGGCGCCGATCATTCCGAGGTCGCCGTGGCTGGCCTCAGTCGCGTGCACGAACAGGGCGGGCGCGCCGGTCGAGGCCATGGTCGCGGCGATCTTGCGCGCCACGTGGCCGGACTTGCCGACGCCGGTGCAGACGATGCGGCCCTTGATGGCGTGCAGGGTCTCGACCGCCTGCGAAAAGCCGCCGTCCAGCGCGGCGGAAAGAGCGCGCAGCGCATCGGCCTCGGTTTCGAGGACCCGGCGGCCCACTGCGGCGGCGTCGAAGGTTCCGCTCACTTGGAGATCACCACCGGTGGCTTCGCCTTGGGCGCGATGCCGGCTTTCCGGTTGGCGGCGGCCTTGGCGGCGGCGATCAGGTCGGCCTGCCCGGCGGGGCTGGCGACCACAGGCTTGCCGAAGGGGCCCGGGGCCTCGCGGCCGTAGCCCTGGGGCCAGACGAAGGAGAGGGTGACCAGCGCCAGGGCGATCAGGAGCGCGGTCGCGAAGTAGACGCGGTCGGACATGGGGCGGGCTATATCGCCTGGGCGGGTGGGCGGCAAACCCGGTCTGGAGTTCGGGCGCTTGACCGCGCGGGGGCTCGGCCCTACCCCGGCCGCGACCTGAGGAAAGTGCTGAATTCATGCCCGATCTCGTGTTGCTGCGTCATGGCCAGAGCCGCTGGAACCTGGAGAACCGTTTCACCGGCTGGGTGGACGTGGACCTGACCGACCAGGGCGAAGCCGAGGCGCGGCGCGGCGGCGAGCTGCTGCGGGCGGAGGGGGTCGAGTTCGACCGCGCCTTCACCTCGGTCCTGACCCGGGCGATCCGGACCTGCTGGTTGTCGCTGGCGGCGATGGGGCAGGCGTGGGTTCCGGTGACCAACGACTGGCGCCTGAACGAGCGCCACTACGGCGGCCTGACCGGGCTGAACAAGGCCGAGACCGCGGCCAGGCACGGCGAAGAGCAGGTGCGGGTCTGGCGCCGCTCCTACGACATCCCGCCGCCGCCGTTGGAAGCCGGCAGCGAATGGGACCTGAGCGGTGACCGCCGCTACGCCGGGATCGATGTTCCGGCCACGGAGAGCCTGAAGACCACGCTGGAGCGGGTCGAGCCGTACTGGACCAGCGACATCGTTCCGGCGTTGCAGCGCGGTGATACGGTGCTGATCGCGGCGCATGGCAATTCGTTGCGCGCGATCGTGAAGCTGTTGTTCGACGTCGCCGACGCCGACATTCCCGGCGTCGAGATTCCCACCGGCAATCCGCTGCGCATTGCGCTGGATGCAAACTTGAAACCGACCGCCGCGCGCTATCTCGACGAAGCGCGCGCACAGCCGCTGCCGAAGCTTCCATGAGCGACGACGCCGGTTTCATGCGCCGGGCCATCGCCCTGGCGCGGGATCGGGTCGGCCTGACCGGCGACAATCCGGCGGTGGGCTGTGTCCTGGTCAAGGACGGCCGCGTGCTGGCCGAAGTCGCCACCGCGCCGGGCGGCCGCCCCCACGCGGAAGAACAGGCGCTTGAAATCGCAGGTGAAACCGCCCGAGGCGCGACCGCCTATGTGACTCTGGAGCCCTGCGGCGCGCGCAGTTCTGGCGCGGCCTCCTGCACCGAGCGCCTGGTCCGCGCCGGGGTGAAGCGCGTTGTCGTGGCGTGCGCCGATCCCTCACCCCTGGCCTCTGGCCACGGCGCCGAACTCTTGGCCGCTGGCGGGGTCGAACAGGAAACCGGCGTGCTGGCCGATGAAGCCGCCCCGCTCTACGCGGACTACCTCGCGCGTTTCAGCGTGGCGCCACAAGACAAATGAACCACGAAGCGCACCAAGCGCACGAAGGGCTAATCGGCCAACGACGATGCGGGCTTTTGCGTCGCAAGAGTTGACCACGAAAAACACGAAAAACACGAATGAACGATAGCCTTCCCGCGTCGCAGACGCGGCCAGACTGATGGGCGCTGCGCGCCGAAGATCTGCGCTGGGTACGCCACGTGTTCGTGCTTTTCTTGTTTTTCGTGGTCGACTCTTTCTTCCTTCTTCGCGCGCTTCGTGCGCTTCGTGGTTCATTGCTTTCTTACGGCGCGACGCGCACCGGCACAGGCGCGTTGCACACGTCGATTGCGTTGGCCTTTTCGTGGAACCAGGCTTCGCTGCGATTGCGGCGGGCCTCGATATAGGCCTTGAAGCTCGGGCTATCGGTGCGCATCACCTGCAGTCTGGCCCGCTCCGCCTCCGGAACGTCCGTACCCAGACGAACCGACATGAGCACCGCGCCCTGGTCGGGCTTGTCGTAGAAGCCGAGTGCGGCCGGGGCGCCGCGCGGCTGCACCGAGAGCAGGTCCATCCCCTGCGCCACCCAGCCGACCACCGTGGTGTTGCGGTCGAGATGGCGCGGCGCCTGGCCGTTGATGGCATAGAGCTCGACCCCCGTGCCGGTCGAAGGGTCGGTGTCGCGGGCGACGCCGACGGTTCCGTAGCAGTGCACGCCCCAGGCCTGACCCTTCGCAGGATCGCGCGCCACCGGCAGGCCGTCGGAGAAGCCGGTCTCCGGCGCATAGGTGTCGCGGTCGGGCAGCTTGAAGAACGGGACGCCGGCGGGGATCGGGACCCAGAGTTCGCCCGGAACCTTCGTCCTGGCCGAACCCAAGGGTTTCTTGCCGTCCCGGTCGCCCCACTGGACCACGTAGTTGTCCTGGGACCGCTCGACGGTCAGGCCGTCGTAGAAGTGCTCGTGCGCCAAGGTTTCGATGTTGGCCACGGCCACCGGCGCATAGGCGGGGTCGAGCTCGATCACCACCCGCCCGGTCGGCAGCTCCATGTACAGCGTCCGCGCCGGATCGAGCGCCCGCCAGTCCGACGCCGGCGCATGGGCGATAATCTCAGCCGCGGTATTGGCCCCGCTGCCGTCGGGAAGCCGCACGGCGGCGCCGGCCGACGCGGCGGCGATTGCGAGGGCTGTGGCGAGACTGATGGCGATGGCTGGCTTCATGGGTCCCTCCGACGCGGAGAGGTTATGAAGCAAAAAGAAGAGAGTCCACGGACACACACGGACACACACGGATTGCGAGCCTCCGCGTCGAAGACGCGGCTTTCGCGGAGTGGCGCTTCGCGCCGGAACGATCCTGGGAAACGCGCGCCGTCCGTGTTCTCCGTGGGAGTCCGTGGACTCCCTTCTCTTTCGGCGCCCAAAGAAAACGGGCGGGTCTGTGAGGACCCGCCCGCGTTCAACTCAAGCTGTAAGCAGTCTTAGTCGACCGGTTCTTCGCGCGGGGCGCGGGGCCGGTCGCCGCGATCGCGGTCGCGTCCGCCGCCTCGTCCGCCACGGCCACGGTCCCGATCGCCGCCTTCGCGACGCGGGCGTTCGGAGCGCTCTTCCTCGGGCGGCAGGCCCTGGGCGGCGCGTTCGGCGGCCAGCTTTTCGGTGAGGTCCTCGCCGGTCTCCTGGTCGACGACCTTCATCGATAGCTTCACCTTGCCGCGATCGTCAAAGCCCATGACCTTGACCTTCACGCTGTCGCCCTCGTTCACCACGTCCTTCACCTCGGCGACCTTGCGGGGCGCGAGCTGGCTGATGTGGACGAGGCCGTCCTTGGAGCCGAAGAAGTTCACGAAGGCGCCGAAGTCGACGACCTTCACGACCTTGCCGGTGTAGATCAAACCGACTTCCGGCTCGGACGTGATCGACTTGATCCAGTCGATCGCGGCCTTGATCTTGGCGCTGTCCGAAGCGGCGATCTTGATCGTGCCGTCGTCGGCGATGTCGATCTTGGCGCCGGTCTTTTCGACGATCTCGCGGATCACCTTGCCGCCGGTGCCGATCACTTCGCGGATCTTGTCGGTCGGAACGGTGATGGTTTCGATCTTCGGAGCGAACTCGCCGATCTCTTCGCGCGGCGCGGCCATGGCCTTGTTCATTTCGCCGAGGATGTGGACGCGGCCGTCGTGCGCCTGGGCCAGCGCCTTCTTCATGATCTCCTCGGTGATGCCGGGGACCTTGATGTCCATCTGCAGCGAAGTGATGCCTTTCTCGGTGCCCGCGACCTTGAAGTCCATGTCGCCGAGGTGGTCCTCGTCGCCCAGGATGTCCGAAAGGATCGCGAACTCGCCCGAGGGCTCCAGGATCAGGCCCATGGCGATGCCCGACACCGGCGACTTAAGCGGAACGCCCGCATCCATCAGCGCCAGCGACGAACCGCAGACGGTGGCCATCGAGGACGAGCCGTTCGACTCGGTGATCTCGGACACCAGGCGGATCGTGTACGGGAAATCTTCCGTCGACGGCAGCATCGGCCGGATCGCGCGCCACGCCAGCTTGCCGTGGCCGATTTCGCGGCGGCCCGGCGAGCCCATGCGGCCCGTTTCACCCACCGAATACGGAGGGAAGTTGTAGTGCAGCAGGAACTTCTCTTTGTAGGTTCCCTGCAGCGCGTCGATCCACTGTTCGTCCTCGCCGGTGCCCAGGGTTGCAACCACGAGAGCCTGGGTTTCGCCGCGGGTGAACAGCGCCGAACCGTGCGTACGGGGCAGCACCGACACTTCCGAAACGATCTGGCGGACCTTGTCGAGCGGGCGACCGTCGACACGACGTCCGTGCTCGATGATGTCGCGACGCAGGACGTCGGCTTCGCATTCCTTGAACGCGGTCGAGAACTTCGAGCTGTCGACGCCGTCGGGATTGGCTTCGGTCTTGACCAGGGCTTCGGCGGCCTTGGCCTTGGCGGCGCCGACCGCTTCGTGGCGCTCGTGCTTGCCCTTGTGGCCGTAGGCTGAGCGGATGTCGTCGCCGACCAGCTTCTTGATCGAAGCCACGATGCCGGAGACGTCGTCGGGCTGGAAGTCGTACGGCTCCTTCGCCGCGTGCTCGGCCAGCTCGATAATCGCGTCGATCACCGGCTGCATGCCGCGGTGCGCGAACATCAGCGCGCCGAGCATCTGCTCTTCGGTGAGCTCCTGCGCTTCGGACTCCACCATCATCAGCGCGTCTTGCGTGCCGGCGACGACGAGGTCGAGGGTCGATTCGGGCAGTTGGTCGAGCGTGGGGTTCAGCACGTACTCGCCGTTGATGTAGCCGACGCGGGCGCCGCCGATGGGGCCCATGAACGGCACGCCCGAAAGCGTCAGCGCCGCGGACGCCGCGACCATGGCGACGATGTCGGGGTCGTTCTCGAGGTCATGGCTGAGCACGGTGACGACCACCTGGGTCTCGTGCTTGAAGCCCTTGACGAACAGCGGGCGGATCGGGCGGTCGATCAGGCGGGAGACCAGGGTCTCCTTCTCGGTCGGACGGCCTTCGCGCTTGAAATAGCCGCCGGGGATCTTGCCCGCGGCGAAGGTCTTTTCCTGGTAGTTCACGGTCAGGGGGAAGAAGTCCAAGCCGGGCTTGGGCGCCTTTCCGAACACGACGGTGGCGAGCACGGTGGTCTCGCCGTAGGTGGCCATGACCGAGCCGTCGGCCTGACGGGCCACGCGGCCGGTTTCCAGGGTCAGCCTGCGGCCGGCCCAGTCGATGGACTTTCTTTTGATGTCGAACATTTTGCTTCTTTTCTCTGCCGCGAGGCGGATTCCTCGCGGGGCGGACAGGTTGCGAAGAGCGCTATTTCGCTCCGGATCCTCGTCCAGTAGTCACGCCGGTCCACGCCTCATTGCGCGTCGCGGCGACAAGCGGTGAGGATCCGATTTCGAACCCTCGCGTAAGATCGGAAGCGCCTAGAGGCTTCCGCCGCGCCCGCCGTGCTTGCGGGTCGAAGGGCGCGGTGAAGCGGGCGGGTTACTGCCCCGCCCGTATATAGGAAGAACGGGTTAGCGGCGCAGGCTGAGGCGCTCGATCAAAGCCTGATAGCGGCCCTCGTCGGACTTCTTCAGGTGGTCGAGCAGGCTGCGGCGCTGCGACACGAGCTTGAGCAAGCCGCGGCGCGAGTGGTTGTCCTTCTTGTGGGTCTTGAAGTGCTCGGTCAGGTTGGTGATCCGTTCAGAGAGGATCGCCACCTGCACTTCGGCGGAGCCGGTATCGTTGGCGCCGCGGGCATGTTCAGTGATCAGAGCGCTCTTGCGCTCGGTCGTTATCGACATCGGGGTCTCCTAGGTCAGAGGTGAAAAACGCGCGTCGGGGAGAGCTTCCCCGCCCGCATCTCACAGAGCGCCACGATCCTTCCGTCAGATGTCGCCGAAACGGTTCGAGACGCGTCCTGGCCGCCGATGGTCCGGGGTTTGAGA
The DNA here is from genome assembly GCA_035551675.1 of Caulobacteraceae bacterium. Taxonomy (GTDB): domain Bacteria; phylum Pseudomonadota; class Alphaproteobacteria; order Caulobacterales; family Caulobacteraceae; genus JAFECT01. Next base: position 28,073 of record DASZMV010000035.1, read on the forward strand.
CGGGACTTGAGCGTTTCGACCTGTCTGGGGAGCAGAACGATGGGTCGACCCTGCTTGAGCCGGAAGGCGTCTTCAGCGGTCACGGCCATCGCCGGGATGTCGTCCAGCGGGGTCTCGACCGGAAGCAGGGCCTCCAAGCGGGCGCCTCTATGCACCAAGTCTTCCAGGAATTCCAGCGCTATCGCGTTCTCGATGCGGAACGGCCCTACGGCCAGTCGCCGCAGGGCCGAGACGTGCCCGCAGGCCCCCAGCGCCAGGGCCAGGTCCCGAACCAGAGAGCGGACATAGGTTCCCTTGCCGCATCTGAGCGTGATTTCGACGTGGCCGGGGTCGCGGGCCCCGGTGACCGCCAAGTCGTGGACGACGACCGTGCGGGCGTCCAGCTCGACCTCGATCCCCTCGCGGGCCAGGTCGTAGGCGCGCTGGCCGTCGACCTTGATGGCGGAATAGGCTGGCGGGACCTGCTCGATCTCACCCAGGAAGCTTTGCAGCGCGGCTTCCACCGCCGCAACCGCCGGTCGGACGGAGGATGTCGCGCTGACCTCGCCCTCGCGGTCGAAGGTGGTGGTGGTTTCGCCCCAGGCGATCTCGAAGCGGTAGATCTTCTCCGCCTCCACCAGGAAGGGCACGGTCTTGGTCGCCTCGCCCAGCGCCACCGGCAGAATGCCGCTGGCCAGCGGATCGAGCGTGCCGGCGTGGCCCGCCTTCTGCGCATTCATCAGCCTGCGGACTCTCGACACGGCGTCGGTGGAGGTCAGCTCCAGCGGCTTGTCGAGACAGACCCAGCCTGAGACCGGATCGCCTTTCTTACGCCTGGCCATCGTCGGGTCCGTCGTCGTCGGTGTGGTCCAGGTCGCGGCGCACGCGCGGGTCGTCGAACAAGCGCTCGATGCGCGCGGCCTCGTTGAAGCTCTCGTCGTGCAGGAACCGCAGCTCGGGCGTGAACTTCATCTCGATGTGGCGGCCGAGCGCACCGCGCAGAAAACGCCCGTGACGGTTCAGCGCCGTCACCACTTCCGACGCGTGGCCGCCGCCCAGCGGTTCGACGAAACAGGTCGCGTGTTTCAGGTCCGGCGACATTCTGACTTCGGTGACGGTGACCGACACGCCTTCGAGTTCGGGGTCGTGAATTTCCTGCTCGCGCAGCACTTCGACCAAGGCATGGCGGATCAGTTCGCCGGCGCGCAACTGACGCTGGCTCGGCCCTGCCGGCGCGGGACCGCGGCTTTCGTTTCGGCGACTCATGCTCAGGCCTCCGGATAGCCGAGGCGCTGGACCCACGAGGCCAGGCCGGGCAGCACGGGCGCGAGCTCGGTCGCGTAGTTGCGCCACCGGCTTTCCTCGCGCGCAGGCGCTTCGCCGACGACCATGGCCGGGTCCCACGCGATGCCCAGAAAGGCCGCGAGCGAACGCGCCTCGGCCTCGGGGTCGGCGGCCATGTCCTCGAGCCGCATCTCGGCGATTTCGATGGGAAGGCGCTGCCAGCTCGCTTCGAGCAAGCGCATGGCCGTGTCGTAGACCTGGGCCGCGCCCCCCAGGGAGAGGAAGGCGTGAAGGTCCGGATTGGCCAGGGTGGGCCGCCGGAAACTGCTCAGCACCACGTCGCGCGGATCGCGCAGGGCCAGAACAATCTTGGCCTTGGGGAACAGGGCTGAGATCAGGCCGAGGGTGGCGGCGCCCAGCGGCGCGCGATCGACCAGGACGCGGCCCTTCAGGTCGCCGGTGAGGGCGCCGACTCTGCGCCAGTAAGCGTCGCGAAGGGGTTTCGCCGCCTCGTGGGGGAGGATGGCGAGACGTTCGAGCCCGCCGGGCGTCAGGATGAACTCGCGCTCCGCCGCCTCCAGTGCGTCGTTGCGCTCGACCGTCGCGATCGCCGCGTGGGCAGCCAGGGTTCGGTACAGTCGGTCCGCGCCGGACCGCGCCGATGTGCTGACGACGAAGACGTGACCGGCGGCAGCCATATCGTCCGCGTTCGGATCAGGACGCCAAGCGCCGTCGTCCGCCCGGGCGAACCAAGCGGTCAAACGCTCCGCCAACTGCACATAGGTCTCGCCCGTGGTCTGCGACTGGCCGGCGCGCGCCGATCTCAGGCGCTCGTTGGCGTCCGCATAGGCGGCGAAGGCTTCGGCGTAACGACCGGCGCTTTCCAGCGCGTCCGCCAGGCCCACCACCGCGGCCGCCCGCGTTTCGGGACCGTTCTTGGTGTCGTCGGCCACCGCGCGCATCGCCGACTCGGCCTTGTCGAAGGCGCCCGTCGAAATGTCGACGAAGGCCAGCGCTAAACGTGCTTCCACATTGTCGGGATTGATCGCCAGCGCGCGCTCGGCGAAGGGCCTCGCCTCCTCTTGCCGGCCACGGCGCGCCAGGAACACCGCCAGCGACCCCAGCGCGTCGGCAAAGTCGGGCATCAGGTCGGCGGCGGCGCGGTAGTGACGCTCGGCCCCCTCGGGATCGGCCAGACGTTCGAGCGCAAGGCCCTTGCCGTGGTGCGCCGGCGCAAAGTCCGGCAAGGCCTGGAGCACGGTGTCGAAGGCCGAGACCGCGCGCTTGGCCTGGCCGCTCTTGTCGAGACACAGGCCGAGCGCGGTGAGAAGCTCCAGGTCGTTCGGATACTCCTCCAGCCCCTTCTCCAGCACGTCCGCGGCCTCGAGGAACCGGCCGTCGCGCTCGAACCGATAGGCGGCGAGGCTGAAGAACAGCGGATTGCGCCAACCCTCCGCGAGCGCGCGCACCGCCGTGTCCATGGCGACGTCCAGCTTCTGGGCCGCGATCGCCTGGTTGACTTCGGCGAACAGCCGTTCGCCGTCGGGCTGGACGGTCGGGGAGGGGGTGTCGGTCATCGGTTCTCCGGCTTGCGCGGATCGAACGCGCCAAGGGGGCTGAACGGGCGGGCGGCGGCGAGCGCCGGCTTGGAAGGCGCGCGGCTTAGCGGGTCGCGACCCTGGTGTCCATCGATCCTTGGGCCCTCAGGCCGCAGGATAGCCGAACAGCTTGACCCAGGGGGCCAGGATCTGGGCGACGGGTTCGAGGTGTGCGGCGTAGCGGCGCCAGTGGTCGACGGTCTCGCCGTAATAGCCTCGCTGCTCCGGGTTCGCGGTCGCCTTTGCGTTCTCCACCGCAGCGAAGGCGCGCATTTCCGCCGTACACGGAACGCCGATGAAGCCGCAGGCGGCGGCCAGCTGTTCCTCGGGCTTGTCGACCAGGTCTTCATAGCGGATCAGGCCGCGACGCGAGGGCAACTTTTCGCGGTAGAGCAGGGTCAGCCGCATCATCAGGTCGAAGATGCGCGCGGCGCCGTCGAGCGAGAGGAACTCGTACATCGTCGGGTTCATCTGCAAGCGGCCGCGGAAACAGCTCAGCACCACGTCGCGCGGGTCGCGCACGGTGAAAATCGTCGCGGCGCCCGGAAACAGTCGCGCAATCACCGGCGCACGCATCGCGTTCAGCGGCAGACGGTCGACGAACAGCTTGCCCATGGGCTCGACGCCGCCTTCGCGCACGCGCCGCCAATAGGCGCGGCGATAAGGCTCGAGTTCCGTCTCCCCGGCGCGCGCCAGGTAATCGAGGTCCTCGGAGTCGGCCATGAAGTCGCGCACGGATTCGCCCAGCGAGTCCCGGCCGCGGAGCAACGCCGTGGATGCGTCGGCGTTCAGCGCGTTCTCCAGGAAGTCCGAACCGGAGCGCGGGAAGCCGGTGGTGAACAGGTGCGCCAACGGCGCGTCCGGCGCCGGGGGCGCAGCCGGCCGCGGCGCCCAGACCTCGGTTGTGGTCGCCTGCATGTAGTTGATCAGCCAGAGCAGCATTTCAGGCGCGGTCTGGCTGCGTCCGACGGCGAAGCGCGGCGCGTACAGCGCCTGCAGCTCGCGGTTTCCTTCCGCGTACGCAGCAAACGCCTCGTCGTAGCGGCCCTGGGCGTTCAGGGCGTCGCCCAGCAGCTTCTGCGCGACGCCGCGATCGAGCGGCGTGGCCCGGGCGCCGGCGACGACGACCCGCAGTCGCGGTTCCGCCGCCGCGGGATCGCCCTCCTCCAGATCGGCTTCGGCGCATGCCGTGAGCGCGGGGGCGAAGTCGGGGTCGATGCGCAACGCCTGCTCGGCGTGCACGCGCGCGCTGTTCGCGTCGCCGCGGCGCAGCGCCAGGCCGGCGAGGTGCGCCAGGGGCTCAACGTAGTCGGGCTTCAGCGCCAGCGCCTGTTCGTAGGCGTTCCGGGCCTGGCCGAGTTCTCCGGTCATCTCGCTGGCCCAGCCGAGGTTATGGAAGGCGTGGGCGAAACGCGGCGCGGCGACGGTGGCGGCGCGGAAGGCCACGGCGGCGTCGCGGGTCCGCTGCAGTTTGTCGAGCACCAAGCCCTTGGCGTTCAATGTCGCCGGGTCGCCCGGCGCTATCTCCAGCGCGCGGTCGAGATCCAGCAGCGCCGCCTCGTACTGGTTCTGCTGTTCGAACCACAGCGAACGAAGGCCGAGCAGGCCCGCGTGTTCCTGGCCGAGGTCGAGGCCTTCGCGCGCCAGGGCGACGGCGCGACCCATGTCGCCCATCCGGATCGCTTCGCCCACCGTTCGGAGCCGGTCGTCGAGCGCGAGGGGAGCGGCGGCAGAGCTGGGGGCGTCGGTCATGGTCTCGTGGACGGGGTCGTCGGACGGCGATCAGCGCCGGGGTTCCTCTGCACCGTCACGCCGCTGATCTCAAGGTCGAACACCAGGCCGGCCGGCAGGGTGTCCAGCACCGGGCGGGTCGGAATTCCGGCCGCGTTCAGCCGCTCGGCGGCCCAATGGTTGCAGAGGTGGGCGGCGCTGAAATGCTCCGTACTTCGATAAAACCGGGCTTCGGCGCCGCCGGGGATGAACACGGACTTTCCGCCGCGGAGGGCGAAACTGCGGTCGATGCTGGCTTCCAGGGCGCGAAAGCCAGCCTCCGACAGGTCGATTCGATGCACCCCGTCCCGCCAGATCAGGTCGGGCGCCGCGCGCAACGGCTCGACCATCACCGCCGACGGATTGTTCGGGGCAAAGGCCGCGCGGAAGCCGTCGAGGACGCGGTGCAGCGACACGCCGCTCTCGATGTAGAAGCGCGCGTCGCCCCAGCCGACTTCGACGAAGGGTTTCGGCGGGCCCGCCTGCGCAGCCGCGAGGGCCAGGGCGCCGTCGGGCTGCAGCGCGCTCTGGGGCAGCGCCAGGCTGGTGTGGAATCCGTTGTCGATGAGATAGACGCCGACGACGGGAGCGCCGATCTTGGGCGGAAACAGCGCCCGGTTCGCCGGTTTACGCACCGCGAAGACGACGATCAGCGCGAACAGAACCAGCGCAATCGCGATCAGGCTTGCGCGCCGGCGCCTCAGCACGACGGCAGCCCCGGAGCTCCGTGCGCGGCCTGATACACCTCGCCCGATCGCACATAGTCGACCGTGCGTTTGTGTGCGCTCGCATAGTCGACGGCGAAGGCGCGGTCCTTGTCGACGGCGCGCAAGCTTCCGTCGAAGTCGCGTCCGTCGGCGCTGTCGTCGCTGTAGGTCATCAGCACGCGTCTAGCGCGCACGATCGGACGGTCCGGCGTCAGCTCGATGATGTCGGCGTAGTCGACGGTGCAGCCCTGCCAGGTACCGCCGGCGTGGACGACCAGCGCCGGTCCGCTGAACAGGTCGGTGCGGATCGACCAGTTGGGCGGCTCGCCGAAACTGCCGCCGTCGGAGATTTCCGGCCAGGCCCCGGCCGGCTTGAAACCGGTTCCGTCGCGGGTCAGGTAGTGGACCGCCAGCTCGCCATAGCAGCCGTGACAACCGTCTGTTCTCGCTTCGGAAATCAGCACTGTGACGGTCCCGAGCGAGACCAGCCTGGCCGGCCGGTAGCGCAGCATGGCGTCCTGGCCGTCGCGGGTCACGACCTTGTCCGCCGGGGCGGGCGCGCCGAAGGCGGCGGCGAAGGCCTTGTTCAGGTCGGCGGCGGCATAGGCGACCGGCGCCGCGGGCGAACTTGGCGGCGCCATCGGCGCAGCAGCCGGCGCGGAACGCGGCGCAACAGGCGCGTGCGTGTTATCGTGGCAACCCGATAAAACAACGATCGCGACGATAGCTGCGATGACTCGCGTGAGATTTCGCATGACGCCCCCGTCGTTCATCAAGCGTTGGGATCAGGTGCTCGGCTGTACCAGAAACTGTTCGACCTTACCGTCCGGATAGGCGCGCAGGATGATGGTCAGCGCGCGGTCCGGATAGGTGACGCGATAGACTTCGGACGTCATGCCGCCACGCAGTGAAAACCTTTGCCGCACAAAGCTTTGCGGCTCGCCGAGCGGACCGAGACTGGCGGCGAAATCGTGCAGCGCCTCGGCCGAGAAATAGGCGTTGGCGTTGGGCGTGAAATGGGTCCGGTCGATGCGGCCCGCGCGCAGGTCGTCGAAGATCGCCTTGGCCACGCGCGTCTGATCCGCGCCGGGGAACAGGATGTCGTCGATGGCGCCCGAGATGGCGCCCTGCGCGCCGCCGAAATCGGCGTTGGTCAGCACGACCACCGCCGCCTTGTCGTCGGGAAAGACCTGGTTGTTGGAGAGAAAGCCCGAAATCTCGCCGCCGTGTTCGAGCATCCGCCGCCTGCCGAGCGTGGTGACATCGACACCCAGGCCGTATTTAGAATCCTTGCCGTCATGCAGAATGATCGCGGTTCGCTGCGCCTTGTAGGACGCGGGCTTCAAGAGCTTTTCATCGATCTGGCCGATGTCCCACAGCGCGAGATCGTGGGCGTTCATGGCGAGGCCGCCCATGGCGAACAGCCAGCCCGGCGCTTCCTTCGGCGCGGGATGCAACGGGCCCAGCGCATAGCGCGTGTAGCCGCGCGCGTCGGTGGCGGCGAGCGGTTTGGTGTCGTCTTCGGTGGCGCCGTCCATGTGCAGCGGATTGAAAATCCGCTCGCGGAGGAACTGCATCAACGGCTCGCCCGAGACCTTCTCCACGATCAGGCCGGCGATGGTGTAGCCGGTGTTGGAGTACTGCCACTCGTCGCCCGGCTGGAAATCCAGCGGGATGCGCGCCCACTTGTCGAGGATGTGTTGCGACGTGGTCGGATGGAGCATCTCCTCCATCACATAGTCCTGGGGCCAATAGTCGCGATAACCCGAGGTGTGGCTGAGGATCTGGCGGATGGTGACCTTGTCGCCATCGGTCAGGCCGCTGACGTACTTGCCCACCGGATCGTCCAGCGACAGCTTGCCTTCGTCGACCAGCATGAGGATGGCGGTGGCGGTGAACTGTTTCGAGATCGAGCCGATGCCGTAACGCATCTGCGGATTGGCCGGGACGTTCGGATCGAGCCGGCCCTCGCCGTAGGCCTTGAGGTAGGCGATGTGGCCGTCCTTCACGACGGCGATGGAGGCGGAAGGGACGCCGGTGCGCTGCAGGATGCCGGTGACCGCCTTGTCGATGGCGGCTTGGTCTGCCGCAGACAGCTCGGCCGCTTGCACGGCGAGCGGCGCCGCCGCCGAAAGGAAAAGGACGGCGAAAAACAGCAGGCGCTTCATGAACGGGTCCCTTGCGAGCGCCAGGACCTTAGCCGGGGCGGAACCGCGCGCCTAGCAGGCGGATCAGCGCGGACTGGACGGCGCGCCGTCATCCTCGTGGCCGGCGGACTTGGCTTCGTTGGCGGTTTTCGGGAGCTGCCATTCCGCGCGCCAGCGGTACTGCAGGGTCTCGCACAGGGCGGGACCCTTGGTCTCGGGATCGACCTTCAGCACATAGATGGTCAGGTCCCTGTCCGGGCGAACCGGAGTGATCGCCAGCCAGGCGCGGTCGGCGCCCTTGCAGGCGCCGTAGGCGAAGCCTTGACCGTCCTTCACGTCGACGGCGTAGAGCTGGATGCCGCGGGTGTCGTCGTCGTTCGACTTCAACAGCTTCACCAGCTGGCCGCCGGAGAAGGCGCCCTGCGGCTTGCCCAGCGTCAGCCATTTGCCGCGCGTGCGGTAGAGCTTCTCGACGCGACGGCCAAGCATGTCCTCGCGCACGGTCAGGGTGATCACGTCCGAGCGGTATTTCGCCGAGGCGGAGTCCGGCTCGTAGGTGAAGTAGCGTTCCTTCGCCTGGGCGGCGCCGGCCGTGATCGCGGCCAAGACCGCGCCGATCGCAACTCTGCGAAGACCCTTCATCGTCATCTCCGTCGATCGCCGTCTTTGGGCGAAGCGAGGCGCGCGCCTTACAGCGAACGCTTCACTTCCTCGACGGTGAAACATTCGATGAAATCGCCCTTTTTTATGTCCTGGAAGCCGGCGAAGCTCATGCCGCACTCCTGGCCGACCTGAACTTCGTTCACATCGTCCTTGAAGCGCTTGAGCGTTTGCAGGGTGCCGAGCTCGAGGATGACCACGTCCGAGCGCAACACGCGGACCTTGGCGCCGCGGCGGACCAGGCCCTCGGTGACGCGACAGCCGGCGACCTTGCCGACCTTGGAGATGTCGAAGGCCTCGAGCACCTCGGCGTTGCCCAGGAAGGTTTCGCGCTGGATCGGCGCCAGCATGCCCGAGAGCACGCCTTTGATGTCGTCGATCAGGTCGTAGATGATCGCGTAGTAGCGGATCTCCACGCCCTCGCGCTCGGCCAGGTCGCGCGCCTGTTTCGAGGCGCGGACGTTGAAGCCGATGATCGGCGAGCCGGCGCCCTTGGCCAGCAGCACGTCGGACTCGTTGATGCCGCCCACGCCGGACAGGATAATCCGTGCGCGGACTTCATCGGTGGCCAGCTTGGCCAGGGAGCCGACGATGGCTTCCGCGGAACCCTGCACGTCGGCCTTGATGATGATCGGCAGCTCTTTCAGCTTCTTGTCCTGGAGCTTGGACATCATGTCGGCAAGCGACACGCCGGCCGACGCGGGCGCGCCGGACTTTTCGCGGCGCTTGCGGTCGCGGTATTCGGTCAGTTCGCGGGCGCGGGCTTCGTCTTCCACCACCGCCAGCTGATCGCCGGGCTCCGGCGCGCCGTCGAGGCCCAGGACCTCCACGGGTTCGGACGGACCGGCGGTGTCGACCTGTTCGCCGCGCTCGTTGGTGAGCGCGCGCACGCGGCCCCAGTGCGAGCCGGCGACGACGATCTCGCCGCGCTTCATGGTGCCGCGCTTGACCAGGACGGTGGCGACGGGGCCGCGGCCCTTGTCGAGCTTGGCTTCGACCACCACGCCTTCGGCCGAACGGGTCGGATTGGCGCGCAGGTCCATGACCTCGGCCTGGACCAGGATGGCGTCAACCAGGTTGCTCAGGCCGGTCTTCTTCAGCGCCGAAACCTCGACCACCTGGGTGTCGCCGCCCAGGGCCTCGACCACGATCTCGTGCTGCAGCAGTTCGTTGATCACCCGCGTCGGGTCGGCATCGGGTTTGTCGATCTTGTTGATCGCCACGATGATCGGCGCGCCGGCGGCCTTGGCGTGATTGATCGCCTCGATCGTCTGCGGCATGACGCCGTCGTCGGCGGCCACCACCAGCACCACGATGTCAGTGACGTTGGCGCCGCGCATCCGCATCGCCGAGAACGCCGCGTGACCGGGCGTGTCGAGGAAGGTGACGCGCTGGCCGCTTTCGAGGCGCACCTGATAGGCGCCGATGTGTTGGGTGATCCCGCCGGCTTCGCCCGCCACCACGTCGGTGGCGCGCAGCGCGTCGAGCAGCGAGGTCTTGCCGTGGTCGACGTGACCCATGACCGCCACCACGGGGGGGCGCGGCAGGGTGTCGGCGTCGTTGTCCTTCTCGTCGATGAAGCCTTCTTCGACGTCGGATTCCGAGACCCGGCGCACGGTATGGCCGAAGTCGGCCGCCACCAGTTCGGCGGTGTCGGAATCGATCACGTCGTTGATCTTCAGCATCATGCCCTGACGCATCAGGAACTTGATGATGTCGACGCCGCGCACGGCCATCCGGTTGGACAGCTCCTGCACGGTGATGACGTCGGGAACGATGACTTCGCGCGCGACCTTGGGCGCGTCCTGGGCGCCGCCCTTGCGCTTTTCCTTTTCGCGTTCGCGGGCGCGGCGCACCGAGGCGAGCGAGCGCATCCGTTCAGCGGTGTCGCCGTCGCCGGCCACGGCCTGGATGGTCAGGCGGCCTTCGCGGCGCTTGGGCTCGCCCTTGGTGCGCGAGACGGCCTTGCCGGCATCGCCACCGCCCTTGCCGCGATCGTCGTCGTCGCGACGGCCGCCCGGACGCGCGTGCGGCGCGCCGCGCGTAGGACGCGTAACTTCAGGACCCGAGGGCGCTTCGGACGCGCCGGCGGGACCGCGCGCGCCGGGACGGGGCGTGCCGCCCGGACGGGCGGCGCCGGCTCCGGCGCGAGGGGCGAGTGCGGAATAGCGGACGGTTTCACCGGGCGTGGCCTGGCGCGTGCCATAGCCGCCGCCGGCCGCGGCGGCGCCTTCACGGGGCGCTCGCGCGGTCGCGCCGCCTTCACGGGAGCCAAAGCTGCCGCCGCCGGCCGGCGCGCGGCTGCCGAAACCACCGCCGCCGCCGGCGCCTTCACGCGGCGCGCGGGCGCCGTAACCGCCGGCGCCGGCCGGCGCGCCTTCGCGCGGCGCGCGCGGTGACGTCGGGCGCGGCGCGAGCGGACGCACCGGAGCGCCGAGCGTCGGACGCGGAGCTGCCGCCGGCGCGGCGCGCGCGGCGGTCCGTTCCGGGGCGGCATCGGCGGCGACCGGTTCGGGGATGCGTTCGGGCTCGGGTGTGGCTTCGGTCTCCGGCGCCGCTTCCTTTTTCGGTGCGGACTTTTTCGACGCAGGCTCGGCCTTGGCCTCGACTTCCGGCGCGGGAGCGGGCTCGGCGGCCTTGGCCGCGGCCTTTTCGGCCTTCACGCGCGCGGCTTCTTCACTGGCGAGGGCGCTGTCGCGCTCGGCCTGTTCGGCGTCGCGACGCTCTTTCTCGTGCTGCGCGGCTTCGATGACGCGACGGCGGGCTTCCATCTCCTCGGCGGAGAGACCGCCGGGGGTCTTGTCTTCACGCGCGGGCGCCGCCTGAGTCGGCGCTTCTGGACGCGGACGCGCCTTCACGTCGAAGGCGGTGGGGGCCGCGCGCTTCTCGGGCGCAACCGGCGCCAGGGGCGCGTCGGTGCGCCGGCGCTTGGTCTCGACCACAACGGTCTTCGAGCGGCCGTGGCTGAAGCTCTGGCGCACCGTGCCGGTGGGCACCGACCCGGCCACACGCGGCTTCAGGGTCAGGGGCGCGCGACCGCCGGGCGCGGGAGCCGCCGGGGTCTTGCCGTCTTCGTCGTTCGCGTCACTCATCCGGTCGTCTAACTTCCTCTCCGGGGCGGATCCCCGGCAGCGGCGCACGGCTCGAGCCCCATGGCTCTGTCCCTACGCCCATAAATAAATCGGGCCGGGACGTCAGCCGTCCCGCCCGTTTCGAGCTTCCTCGCGCCAACACTCAGGGAGGAGAGAGCGAAACCCGTCGAGCCGGCGGACATCCTCGGACCACCGCTCGGCTCTTCGCCCCGCAAGGAGGGCGAGGTGTATCACATTATCGAGGCCCAAGGCCAAACCCAATTCTTCGGCCGAAAAGGCGCCGCAGACCTCGACGGGCCTTGGCGCCGCAAGGGCTGCGCGCATCAGCTTGTCGCGTCCGTCCGCCGCCCCGTCCCGGGCCTCGACGAGCCACGCCGCCTTGCCGGAACGGACCGCTACGTGGGTCTTCTCGAAGCCCTGGACAAGTGCGCCCTCGCGCCGCGCCAGTCCAAGCCCGTCAAGGCAACGCCGGCTGAGCAGCCGCTCGATCAGGCCGCTGAGGTCGGGGCCGGGGTCGAGCTTGGTCTTGGCCGCCCGCGAGAACAGGCCCTTTTTGGCCGCCTGGTCCACCGCCGCGCGGTTGGCCTCGACCCAGATGCCCCGTCCCGGCAGCTTGCGCGCCAAGTCAGGGGCCACGGTCCCGTCGGGGGCCGCCACAAAGCGGATCAGGCGCGCCTCGTCCATGACCTCGCCGGCTACGATGCAACGGCGTTCGCGGGCTTCGTCCTTCGACGAAACCTCTGGAAGCGCGCCGGTGTCGGCAGGCGGGTCCTGGTTCAAGGGCTTACCTCATCAGGCGTCCGCAGCGGCTTCGACATAGTCGCCCAACGCGGCGTCGCCGGACTCGTCGCCAGAGGCTTCGCCCTCTTCGCCCTCGACTTCTTCGGACGCCGGCGGTTCGAGCTCGGAGGCGTCGATCCAGCCCGCCGCAACGCGCGCGCGCAGGATCAGCATCTCGGCGTCCTCGACCGAGAGCGCGAAGCTCTCGAGCACGCCCGGGGTGCGCACGCGCTGACCGTCCTGGGTGTCGTAGCCGCCGCGCACCTCGTCGGTGGCGAGGTCGGCCAGGTCCTCGACCGTCTTCACCCCGGCCTCGCCGAGCGCGACCATCATGGGCAGCGTCAGGCCCTCGATCTCGAGCAAGCCGTCCTCGACGCCGAGCTCCTTGCGCTTGGCGTCCAGCGCAGCCGCTTCGCGGTCGAGGAATTCGCGGGCGCGGGTCTGAATTTCCTGGGCGGTGTCTTCGTCGAAGCCTTCGATCGAAGCCACTTCATGCTCTTCGACATAGGCCAGATCTTCGATGGTGGCGAAGCCTTCGGTGACCAGCAGCTGGGCGATGACTTCGTCAACGTCGAGCGCTTCCTGGAACAGCGCCGTGCGCTCGGTGAATTCGCGCTGACGACGCTCGCTGTCCTGCGCCTCGGTGATGATGTCGATCTGCCAGCCGGTGAGCTGCGAAGCGAGGCGCACATTCTGGCCGCGGCGGCCGATGGCCAGCGAGAGCTGCTCGTCGGGCACCACCACTTCGACGCGCTCTTCGTCCTCGTCGAGCACCACCTTGGTGACTTCCGCCGGCGCCAGACCGTTGACGATGAAGGTCGCTTCGTCCGGCGACCACGAGATGATGTCGATCTTCTCGCCCTGCAGTTCGGCCACCACCGCCTGCACGCGCGAGCCGCGCATGCCGACGCAGGCGCCGACCGGATCGATCGACCCGTCGTTGGAGAGCACCGCCATCTTGGCGCGCGAGCCCGGATCGCGGGCGACCGCGCGGATCTCGATCACGCCGTCGTAGACTTCCGGCACTTCCTGCGCGAACAGCTTGGCCATGAAACCCGGATGGGCGCGCGATAGCATGATCTGCGGGCCCTTGGTCTCACGCCGCACGTCGTAGATGTACGAGCGGATGCGGTCGCCGAGGTTAAAGATCTCGCGCGGGATCGACTGGTCCCGGCGCATGACGCCTTCGCCGCGGCCGAGGTCGACGATGACGTTGCCGTATTCGACGCGCTTGACCACGCCGTTGACGATCTCGCCGGAGCGATCCTTGAACTCTTCGTACTGACGCTCGCGTTCCGCCTCGCGCACTTTGTGGGTAACCACTTGGCGCGCCATCTGCGTCTGCACCCGGCCGAATTCGAACGGCGGCAGGGTCTCGACGTATTCCTTGCCGACGAAGGCCTCTTTATCCGACTTCTTCGCGTCGGCGAGCGACTGGAAGGCGTAGGTGTTTTCGATCGGCTCCTCGTCGTCGACCACGGTGACCACGCGCGTCAACGCGAGCTCGCCGGTCTTCGGATCGATCACCGCGCGGATGTCGTGCTCGGCGCCGTAGCGCGCGCGCGCCGCCTTCTGGATCGCTTCCTCGATGGCGGCGATGACGATCTCTTTCTCGATCGACTTCTCGCGCGCGACGGCGTCGGCGATCTGCAGCAGCTCTAAACGGTTGGCGCTGATTCCGGTGAGGGCCATCAGGCTTCTTCCTCTTCTTGGTGGTCGTTTGAGTGTTCGGGTGAATCTTCTTCGGACGCGATGCGCTCAGCGCGGCGCTTGGCGCCGGCCTCCATCAGGGCGTCGTTGAGCACGAGCTTGGCGTCACTAATCCAGGCGAAGGGGACGAGCGCGGTCTCCGCCTCGCCCTCCAGGTCGATCGCGACATTGTCGCCGTCGACGCCGGCCAGCACGCCTTTGAAGCGCTTGCGGTTCTCGGCCAGGCGGTCGAGCTCGACCCGGGCCTCGAAGCCCTCGTAGGTGGTGAAATCCTTGAGCCGGGTCAGGGGCCGGTCGATGCCGGGGGTCGAGACCTCCAGCACATATTCGCCCTGGATCGGGTCGGCGCCCTCCAGGACCTCGCTGACCGCCCGCGACAGGGCGGTGCAATCCTCGATGGTCATATCCCCGGACGCGTCCTCGGCCATGATCTGCAGGATCCGGCGGTGGCCCCCGGTGAGGCGCAGGCGGACGATCTCGTAGCCCGCGGCCTCGGCCACAGGATCGAGCAATTCCAACAGCTTACGGTCCTCAGACGTCTTGGTTCGCACGGGTCCCAAAACCAACAAAAAAGCGGCGGGCCTTCCGGCCGCCGCTCGAAAATCCCATCCGGGATAAACGATCGATGTGAGGGCGATATAGGCGCTTTCAGAGGGGTTGTCAGCCCCCTGCGACTGTCAGCCGGCGCTAAGAGCGCAGAGACCCGTGCAATCGGTTCGTTGGAACACGGCTCTCAATCTGTGAAGCTTCTCCTGCGTGGCGTCGGCCAGCCCGGCCGTTCGTCCGACCTTGTCGATGACCGCGATGACCATTGCGCGGTCCTGCGGCGGCATCGCCGCGGCATAGACATCCGCCCAGCGAAGCGCTTCGTTCAAAACGACGTCCCGATTAGCCGCCCGCCAGGGCTCGGCCTGCGTGAGGGCGGTGGCTTCAAAAAGCTCCAGGAAACCGGTGCGCATCATAACAAGCGCTTGTTTGCGCGCGTCGGTCATTTGTTCAGGCGGCAGCGTCGCAAGAAAAGTCTGGAGCGCGGGGATCGACTTGGCATCGCACACAATGCTGAAGCGCACCGCGAGCGTCACTTCATCCTGATACGTCATGCCGTTCGAGGATTCGAGCAGAATGAGCTTCTGCGCAATTTCGGATTTGGACGCTTTCGGATCGATGCCGGAGCGTTTCAACCCGTGGAGGATATATCCGTATTCGGCCTTTGTCGCAGCACGGCAAAGGTCGGCGGCGTCCGAAAGTGAAATTGAAGAGTTGGTGAGCGTGTCCGCATCGAATGCGGTGCGAATGAGCGCCGCGTCGGACACGTTAGACAAACGGGGAGGTGGTGCCGCGCGCAAATCGGCGTCGGCGGCCTCCTTGGCCAATTTGATCTCCGCCGCTTTGATTTGATCTAGACTCACGGCCGCCAGAGAGGGAGCTGCGGAAGAAAGTGCGGTGACAAGGGCCGCCAAGCCGAGAAGCTTACGCATCGAATACCCCCGCCCGAGGATGGGCCCTGATCGCGTCTAGAGACCGCGGTCCGGCTTGGCAACAAATCGGGCCGTTGTGCTGGTAATATGTCGCAGCCCTTGGAAGGCACTGGGGAATTCATGCCCGACGACCTCGTTCTCAAAGCTGTCGAAGGGCCGGTCGCGCGGCTGACGCTGAACGATCCGGGCCGAGCCAACGTGCTGTCCGCCGCAATGATGGCGGCGCTGGCCGAGGCGCTCGCTGAAGTCAACGCGAACGCCTCCGTGCGCGTCATTGTCCTCTCCGCGGAAGGCCGTGTGTTTTGCGCCGGACACGATCTCGCAGAACTGCGCGCCTGTGACGCGACGCAGGCGCAGACCCTGTTCGATCAGTGTTCGGAATTGATGATGGCGATCGGTGCGTCGCGGGCGCCGGTGATTGCGCGGGTGCAGGGCGCGGCGGTCGCTGCGGGATGTCAGTTGGTGGCGAGTTGCGATCTTGCTTACGCGGCGGACACGGCGAAGTTCGCGGTGTCGGGGATCAACCTCGGTCTGTTCTGTTCGACGCCGGGCGTTGCGCTCGGGCGCGCGGTCGGACGCAAGGCGGCGACCGAGATGTTGCTGACCGGCAAGTTCGTCGATGCAGAGCGCGCGCAGGTTCTGGGCCTGATCAATCGTGCGGTGACGGCCGCCGAACTCGACGCCGTTGTGGACGAAGCCGCAAGCACGATCGCCGCCAAGGCGCCTGACGCCATTGCGCTCGGCAAGTCGGTGTTTCGTCGTCAGAGTGAAGCGCCGTTGGCGCAGGCTTACGAAATCGCCTCGCGCGCCATGGTCGAGAATCTCGCGTTCGAGAGCGCCGAGACTGGCATCGATGCGTTTCTCGCGCGACCCGCGAAACAAAGCTGAGGAGTCCCGCCATGTACGTCTGTGGATTGGTCATCCCCGTGCCCGCGGACCGGATGGACGCCTATCGGCGCTGGGCGGAGAGCGGGGCGGCGTTCTTCAAGGAATACGGCTGTCTCGAGATCGTCGAGAGCTGGGAGGACTTCGTGCCCAACGGCAAGCAGACCGACTTTCGCAAGGCGGTCGCCGCCAAGGCAGGCGAGAAGATCGTCTTCACCTGGCAGATCTGGCCGGACAAGGAGTCGTTCGTCGCGGCGGAAAACAAGATGCACGAAGACCCGCGCATGGACTCGGCCGGCGAGCCGCCGTTCGATGCGAAACGCCTGATCCTCGGCTGTTTCCAGCCGGTGTTTACGATGGGCCGCGAAGGTTGACGACCGTCACGCCTGCGGCGGCGGACCCTTGCGGCGGGACCAGAAGTGCCAGGCCACGCCGGCCAGAACGATGGCTGCGAACAGGACAATGACGAGGGCGCCCTGATCCATCACTGCTGATCCGTCATTGCCGCACGAACTCCAGATAGATCGGTTGGGTGTCGCCCAGGAGCTTGTCCTGGTAGCGAGTCGGGACGTGGTCGGCCGGGGCGAGGCGCCAGTCCGCGGCGCGTTCCGCTAACCATGCGAAGCGCGGTTCGCGCATCAGACGCTCCAGGGTCCAGGCCGCATAGTCCTTCCAGTCGGTGACGAAGCGCAGGCGGCCGCCCGGCTTCAGGACCCGCGCCAGCTCGGCGACCGTCTCGGCTTGGACGAAGCGGCGCTTGTGATGGCGGGTCTTGGGCCAAGGATCGGGGAACAAGATGAAGACCCGGTTTAGGCTCGCGTCGGGAAAGGCGTTCACCACGTCGCGCGCGTCGCCCGCGTGCAGGCGCACGTTTTCCAGCTTGCGTTCGTCGACGTGACGCAGCGCCGAGGCGACGCCGTTGAGGAACGGCTCGCAGCCGATGATCAATGTGTGTGCATGGCGCTCGGCCTGGGCGGCGAGATGCTCGCCGCCGCCGAAGCCGACTTCGAACCATACTTCGTCCGCATCCGGCATCAGCGCGCGCGGGTCGATGGCGCCCGACTTCGGATCGGGCACGGCGATGCGCGGCAACAGCGTGTCCATCAACGCCGCCTGCCGCGGTTTCAGGGTGCGCGACTTGATGCGCCCGAAGGAGCGCATCGGACCCCAGGTGGGCGTTTCAGGCATGGGGACGCCCGCTTATCTGAACGGGATGCGATCCGCCCGGGCGCCGCGTTGAGGGTCGTGCTTGCTGGGTCCTCGACGCCGCGCGGCTGACCGCCGCGCGTCGCCAAGGATGACGATAGCTTTTGAAGTTGGCGTCATCCTTGACGGGGAGGAGCGTCAGCTCCGAGCCGTCGAGGACCCAGCAAGCGCGACCTTGCGGCGCACCATGGTTGTTCGTGTTCAAACGCCGGCGCCTAGACCGCGCGGCGCAGGTCCTCGACCAGGTCGGTGCGCTCCCAGCCGAAGCCGCCCTCGTTGTCGGGCTGGCGGCCGAAGTGGCCATAGGCCGCGGTGCGGCCGTAGATGGGCCGGTTCAGGCCCAGGTGCTCGCGGATGGCGCGCGGGGTGAGGCCGCCCATCATTTCGGGCAGCAGGCCCTCGAGCCGCGCCTCGTCGACCTGGCCGGTGCCGTGGGTGTCGACATAGAAGCTGAGCGGACGCGCGACGCCGATGGCGTAGCTGACCTGGATGGTGCAGCGCGCGGCGAGGCCCGCGGCCACCACGTTCTTGGCCAGATAGCGGCAGGCGTAGGCGGCCGAGCGATCGACCTTGGTCGGGTCCTTGCCCGAGAACGCGCCGCCGCCGTGGGGCGAGGCGCCGCCGTAGGTGTCGACGATGATCTTGCGCCCGGTGAGGCCCGTGTCGCCGTCGGGGCCGCCGATGACGAACACGCCGGTCGGATTGACGATCCACTCGGCGCCGTCGAGCAGGTGTCCGGGCATGACTTCACGAACGTAGGGTTCGATCAGCCTGTGCACGTCTTCGGAGGTCAGGCCCTCGCGATGCTGGTGCGAAACCACGATCTTGAGCGCGCGGATCGGCTTGCCGTTTTCGTAGAGCAGGGTGACCTGGCTCTTGGCGTCGGGTTCGAGTTCGGGGCGCTCGCCTGAGCGGCGCGCCTCGGCCAGGCGGCGCAGGATGTTGTGCGCATACTGCAGCGTTGCAGGCATCAGCTCGGGCGTCTCGTCGGTGGCGAAGCCGAACATGATGCCCTGGTCGCCGGCGCCTTCGTCCTTGTCGCCCGCAGCGTCGACGCCGACGGCAATGTCGGCGGACTGGGCGTGCAGCCAGCAATCGAAGTCGGCGCGCTCCCAGTGGAAGCCGTCCTGGGCGTAGCCGATGTCCTTCACCGCCGCGCGGACCTTTTCCTCAAGGCTGTCGATGACGCCTTCGGGACCGCGCACCTCGCCCGCCAGCACGATGCGGTTGGTGGTGACCAGGGTTTCGCAGGCGACGCGCGCCTCGGGCTCGGCCGAAAGGAAGGCGTCGACCACCGTGTCGGAGATGCGGTCGGCCACCTTGTCGGGATGGCCTTCGGATACGCTTTCGCTGGTGAAGATGTAGGACGGACGGATCAAGGACAGGTCCCCGCGAAGGATGGATTGGCGCGCGACGAAGGGGGACCGGCCTTCCTACGCCGCGCACCGGCGCGCGGACCATATAAAGATATCCTTATATCCGCAACGCGCGATCGGCCCTTCGCGCATCAATCGTCGTCGTCGTCATCCTCGGCCAGGGTGCGGACCAGTTCGAGCACGCGCCGGCGATACTTCGGATTGAGCTTGGGCAGGAGCGACGCCAGCTCGATGCCCTCGGGCGTCATCAGAAACTGGTGCAGGGACTGCTCCTGGAGCGAACGGCCCGGTAGCGCGGCCTCGGCGGCCAGGCCGTCGAAGAAATAGGCCGGCGCGACATCCAGGAAACGCGCGATCTCGAACAGTTTGGAGGCGGAGACGCGGTTGGCGCCGCGCTCGTACTTCTGAACCTGCTGGAACGTCAGACCCAGCGCGTCGGCGAGCTTCTCCTGGCTCATGCCCAGGAGTTTGCGCCGCATCCGGACCCGTGCGCCCACGTGCAGGTCAATAGGATTGGGCGAACGATCTTCGAAGCTGAGACTCATGGACCTTCCCTCAGTGGAACGGCCCCCCAGCCCTCGTTTTAGGGCGAAACGGCCTCGGCTTCATCCTTCTTTTGCGTGAACCACGATCTTTTAAGGGCGAAGGCGCAGCCTGCGACCGTGAGCAGCCAGAAGATCAGATCGCCGATTTCCGAGTACAGGGTTGGCGACGCGGGCTGCGGCAGGTTCTGATCGATAACGCCGCTCTCGCCCGGATTGAGCCGCGCGCCCGGAAGCACCCGCCCCCACGGGTCGATCACCGCCGATACGCCGGTGGGCGTCGCCCTCACCAGCGGCAGGCCCTGTTCGATGGCGCGGTAGCTGGCGAGGTTCAGGTGCTGCAGCGGGCCGGAGGTGGGACCGAACCAGGCGTCGTTGGACACATTGATGATCCAGCCCGGCCGCGTCCCGCCGTCTTCGGCGAGACCCGGATAGAGGCTCTCATAACAAATGAGCGGTTGCGCCAGGGGCAAGCCCGCGATGCGAAGCGGCCTGGGCCTGGGTCCCGACGAGAAGCTGTCGCCGATGTGGGTCAGGTCCTTGAAGCCGAGCGGCGTCAGGATCGCTTCGAGCGGCAGGTACTCGCCGAACGGCACCAGGCGATGCTTGTCGTAGACCGCGACGACTTGGAGCGCGCCGCCGGGCGCTCGATGCACCGCCATCAGGCTGTTGTAGTAGCGCTCCTTGTCGTGCGGCTTCTGCTCCGCGCGATAGGTGCCGATGAGCAGCGTCTGGTTCGGTTCGAGCGCCTGGGCGATGGCCGGTTCGACCCAGCCTTCGGGATCGAGCGTGTCCTGCGCCGACATGGGCAGCGCGCCCTCGGGCCAGATCACCACGTCGGGATCCTTGTCGCCCATGTGCGAGGTCAGGTTCACGTAGCGGCGCACGATGCCGGCGAGCGCTTCCTTCGACCACTTCGATTCCTGCGGCACGTCGGGCTGCACCACGCGCACGACGGTCGGCGTCGGATGCACATGAGCGCCGTCGAGACGGATGGCGCCGGCGATCCACATGCAGGCGAGCAGAATGGTCCCGACCGCAGCGATGCCTGCGCGATATTTGCGATTACCGGCGCCGAGCAGCGGGCCGAACGCGAACAGCGCCACCAGCGTCAATGTCGTCAGCCCGTAGGCGCCGACAAAGGCCGCCATCTCCGACGGCGCCGAGCCCGCGCGCCAGGTCTCGCCGAGCAGGTTCCAGGGAAAGCCGGTCAGCACGTGGCCGCGGAGCCACTCGAACAGGCCGAACACCGCGGCGAACACGAAAACGCGGCCCACGTGTGCGGGCGCGAGCTTGCGATAGAGCGCGCACGCCGCGCCCCAGAACAGCCCGATGCCGGCGGGCAGAAGCGCCGCGGCGAAGGGCGCCATCCAGGCTTGGCGCGCATCGACGAAGAAGGCCTCCGCCACCCACCAGCAGCCCACCAGGAAGAACGCAAAACCGGCGAGCCAGCCGTAGCCGAAAGCGCGCCACAAGCGCCCGGGCCCCTCGACGCGGTCGATCGCCCAGAACAGCAACGGATAGCCGATCAGCCCCGGCCAGAAGCCGAAGGGCGGGAAGGCGAAGGCCATCAGCGCGCCCGCCGCCAGCATCACCGCGTAGTTGATGAGACGCGTGGTCCAACTCACGCTCGGCCAGCTCATTTGCCGGTTCCCGGCGCGGGCGGCGGTTCGATCTTGCGCAGGCGCAGGCGCTTCACCCGGCGCGGATCGGCGTCGAGGATTTCGAATTCATAGCCGAGCGGATGAAGGATCACCTCGCCCCGCTGCGGCACCCGGCCCGCGAGCGTGGTGACGAGACCCGCGGCGGTGTCGACTTCCTCGTCTTCGAGGTCCTCGGGCAGCAGGCGTTCGCCGACCGCGGTCTCAAGGTCTTCCAGCGAGGCGCGCGCCTCGACCTCGAACACGTCGCCGGCGCGCTGCACGATGCCGGCGCCCGCGTGTTCGTCGTGCTCGTCCTCGATCTCGCCGACCACCGCTTCGATCAGGTCTTCCAGGGTGACGAGACCGTCGGCGCCGCCGAACTCGTCGATCACCATCGCCATGTGAATGCGCGTGGCCTGCATCTTCAGCAGCAGGTCCTGGGCGCGCATCGACGCAGGCACATAGAGAACGTCCCGGCGCAGACGATAAAGCGCGGGTTCGGACCAGTTGGGGCCGGCGCCTTCACCCCGCGACTTCGCCGGGTCGGGCGCGATCAGCTTCATCACGTCCTTGATGTGGACCACGCCGATCGGGTCATCGAGGGTCTCGCGATAGACCGGCATGCGCGAATGTTCGGACTCGACGAAGGTCTTCACGATCTCGTCGAGCGGGGTGGTGATGTCCAGCGCCACCACGTCGGCGCGCGGGGTCATCACGTCGAGCACGCGCAGGTCTTTGAACGCCTCGGCCTGGTCGACCATGTCCACCGGCGCATCGGCGGCCGGTATCGAGCCCGCAGCCTTGTCGGCCTCGGCCGCGGGGCGGCTGAAGCGGCTGAACAGGTCGCGGAAAGGGTGTTTGGCCTGGGCGCTACTGGGGCCGTCGGTCGGCATCGCTCTCGCATCGGGGCGCATAGGGATCCGGAATCCCAAGCGCGGCAAGGACCTGACGTTCGAGCGCCTCCATGGCCTCCGCCTCGTCGTCGGTCCGATGATCCCATCCTAATAGATGGAGCGCCCCGTGCGCCACCAGATGCGAAAGGTGATCTGCGAGCGGCTTGGCTTGCTCGCTCGCCTCGCGGACGCAGACGCCGTGCGCCAGGGCCAGATCGCCGAGCTGAGGCCGCGCGGTCTCGGGCGCCGGGAAGGACAGAACGTTGGTCGGGCCGCTCTTGTGGCGGAAGCGCTGGTTCAGTTCGGCTACGTCGTCGTCGCTCGAGAGCAGCACCGTCACCACCGCGTCAGGCGCCGCGCCGCCGGCCTTCAGCGCCGCCTGGGCCGCCACGGTCGCGCGGTGCTCCGCATCCGGAAGATCCCGCGACCAGGCGAGGTCTTCGATCTCGACCTCTATCATGCCGGGATCATCCCGGATCGCGCCTGCGGCCGTCGGCGGGTTCGAGACCGCCCGCGTCGGCGTCATAGGCGCGCACGATGCGCTCGACCAGCTTGTGACGCACCACGTCCGCCGCGGTAAAGGTCGAGACGCCGACGCCTTCGACGTTGGCGAGAATGCGCACCGCCTGCGCCAGGCCGGAGTCGCGCGGATTGATCAGGTCGATCTGCGACGGGTCGCCGGTGACCACCATGCGCGCGCCGTCGCCCAGGCGCGTCAGCACCATCTTCATCTGCAGCCGCGTGGTGTTCTGCGCCTCGTCGACGATGACGTAGGCGTGCGACAGGGTGCGGCCGCGCATGAAGGCGAGCGGCGCCACTTCGATGTCACCCTTGTCGCGGCGGCGACGGGCTTGCTCCGGACCCAGAATATCGTCGAGCGCCGACCAGATCGGCGCGAGATAGGGGTCGACCTTTTCCATCAGGTCGCCGGGCAAAAAGCCGAGGCGTTCGCCGGCCTCGACCGCGGGACGGGTGATGACGAGGCGATCGACATCGCCCTTCAGCAGCAGCGTCGCGCCATAGGCGACGGCGAGGAAGGTCTTGCCGGTGCCGGCGGGGCCGATGCCGAACACCAGGTCCTTCTGTTGCAGCAGATCGATATAGGCCGCCTGGGCCGCGGTCTTGGGCGCGATGGGGCCGCGACGGCCGGCGGTGAGCGCGGCGCCGAACCTGGTCCCTTCGCCCGCCCGCGCGGCGCCGACCAGCACGCGCACGTCGGCCTCGGTCACCTCGGCGCCTTCGTCGGCGCGACCGGCGAGACCCTGGATGGCGCGCTTGGCGCCCGAGCGGGATTTCGCGTCGCCGCGCACGGTGACGCCGCCGCCCGGAGTCTCGATCAGCACGTGGAAGGCGTCTTCCAGTAGGGCGGCGTGGCGGCTGTTGGGGCCGGAGACGGCGCGGACGCCATCGTCCGATAGCGGAATAAATTCTTCGGCGCGGGGCATCAGGCGGGTTCCAGAGGCGCGTCGGCCAAAGACGTGTTCGCTAACAGCACCCCCGAAAGGCTGTTCGACTTCGCCGCGTCGATGCGTACGGGCACGATGCAGCCGATCATCGCGCGCGCGTCTTCGGCGTGCACCGCCTGCAGATAGGGCGAACGGCCGATGGCCTGGCCGGGGTGGCGGCCGGGCTTTTCGAACAGCACCGGCACGGTGCGCCCAACCTGGGACGCATCGAAGGCGTGACGCTGTTCATCGAGCAGCGCCTGCAGGCGCTGCAATCGATCGTCGGCGATTTCGCGCGCGACTTGGTTCGGCAATACGGCGGCCGGCGTGCCCGGACGGCGCGAATATTTGAACGAGAAGGCCGAGGCGTAATCGACCGCGCGCACGAGGGCGAGCGTGTCTTCGAAATCCTTCTCCGTCTCGCCGGGGAAGCCTACGATGAAGTCGCCGGAGACGGCGATGTCGGGACGCGCGGCGCGAATCTTTTCGATCAGCGCAACGTAACTCTCGGCGGTGTGCTTGCGATTCATCGCGCGCAATATGCGGTTCGATCCCGACTGCACCGGCAGGTGCAGATAGGGCATCAGCGCGTCGAGTTCGCCGTGGGCCTCGATCAGATCCTCGCCCATGTCGGCCGGGTGGCTGGTCGTGTAGCGGATGCGGTCGAGGCCTTCGATCCCGGCGAGGCGTCGCGCGAGTTTCGCCAGCGTCGAGCGTTCGCCCGTCGCGTCTTCGCCGTCGTAGGCGTTGACGTTCTGCCCCAGCAGGGTGACCTCACGCACGCCGCGCGCGGCCAGTTGCTCCGCCTCCTGAACGATATGTTCCACCGGCCGCGACCACTCCGCGCCGCGGGTGTAGGGGACGACGCAGAAGGTGCAGAACTTGTCGCAACCCTCCTGCACGGTGAGGAAGGCGGTGACGCCGGAAACCTCGCGGGTCTTGGGCAGGGCGTCGAACTTATCCTCGGGCGCGAAGTCGGCGGCGAGGCGTTCGCCGGACGCACGCGCGACGCGGGCGATCAACTCGGGAAGCTGATGATAGGCCTGGGGCCCGACCACCAGGTCGACCACCGGCGCGCGCTTCATGATTTCGGCGCCCTCAGCCTGGGCGACGCAGCCGGCGACCGCGACGGTCATCCGGCCCCCGCCCGCGGCTTCTTTTTCCTCGCGCATCACCCGAAGCCGTCCGAGTTCGGAATAGACCTTCTCGGCGGCCTTCTCGCGGATGTGGCAGGTGTTCAGCACGACAAGGTCCGCGCCTTCGGGCGCATCGGCCAGGGCATAGCCGAGCGGACGCAGGACGTCGGCCATGCGCTCGCTGTCGTAGACGTTCATCTGGCAGCCGTAGGTCTTGATGTAGAGACGCTTGCTCCGACCCTGGGCGGTGGCTTCACCTGACATGGCAGGGGTTATGGGGACGGGCGCGGGGCGGGGCAAGACCGCGAAAGGCCGCGCTTGGGGCGCGGCTCAGTTGCCCTTGTCGTCCAGCGGCGCGCCGTAGAGCTCGAGCTTGTGGCCGATCAGGCGATAGCCGAGGCGGCGCGCGATGGCCTCTTTCATCGCCTCGATCTCCTCGTCGAAGAACTCGATCACCCGCCCGGTCTTGGTGTCGATCAGGTGGTCGTGATGGTCCTCGGTCAGCTCCTCGTAGCGGGAGCGGCCGTCGCCGAAGTCGTGCCGCTCGACCACGCCGGCGTCCTCGAACAGGCGCACGGTGCGGTAGACGGTGGCGATGGAGATGTGCGGGTCGAGCGCGACGGCGCGGCGGTGCAGCTCCTCAACGTCCGGATGGTCCTGCGACTGCGACAGGGCGCGCGCCACCACGCGGCGCTGGTCGGTCATGCGCATGCCGCGCTCGGCGCAGAGTTTCTCGATCCGGTCCATGGGGCGAAAGATAGGCTGACCCTCCTAGGGTGTTAAGTCGCGTCTGAGCACCAGGGCGTCCGCCGGGGGGCCGCCCTTGCGGACATAGTAGCCGGCGCGGAAGCCGGCGCGGGAGAACCCCGCCCCCTCGTAGAGCCCGAGCGCGGCTTCGTTGTCGACGGCGACCTCGAGGAACAGGCAGGCGGCCCCGGCTTCGCTTGCGACGCCGGCGGCGCGCTCGACCAAGGCGGAACCCAGGCCGCCGCGCCGGACGGCGGGGTCGACGGCGACAGTGATGATCTCGGCCTCGCCGGCGATGGCGCGCCCGATCAGGAATCCCGACAGGCGGCCGTCGGCGACCGCGGCCAGGCCGAAGCCGCCCGGGGCGCTGATGAGGTCTTCGATCTCCGACACGGACCAGGGCTCGTCGAAACTCGCCGCCTGCAGGCGGGCCAGGTCGTAGAGGTCGGCGGCAACGGAAGGGCGGATGGCGAGGGTCACGCCGGCAGTTTGGCGTCGGCGGTGCGGAGGTAAAGAGGTTCGGCGAGCCTGATCGGATCGAGGGCCGCCAGCCGCACGATGGCCGCGGGATCGGACGCGACACGGTCGTCGACCACCGCCTTGGGGAAGCGCTCGGCGAGGAGCGCCGCGCCGGGACCGACGAGCCGGGTAGGGCCGGAGGTGTCTATGTTGATCAACTGTGCGACGGCCTCGTCCACAGTCAGGGCTTCAGCGGGTTGGAGCGGGGTCAAGCTCCTGAAAAATTGCGCATAAATCTGATCGCGCCGGGCGTCGATCACGGCCGCGGTCAGGGGGCTCGGCGCGGTGCTATCGGCGAGCGCCGCCAGGGATTCGACCCCCGCGACAGGAATCTGGAGCGCCGCGCCCAGGCCCTTGGCGAAGGCGAGGCCGACCCGCAGGCCGGTGAACGAGCCCGGTCCGACGGTCACCCCGATGCGGTCGAGGCCCGCGAAATCGGCGCCCGCCTCGCGCATCAGTTCCTCGACCATGCCGGCCAGCCGCTCCTGGTGGCCGCGCAGCATCGGCTCGGCCCGGGCGGCGGTCACCCGGCCGTCTTCGGCCAGCGCTGCGGTGCAGCAGGCTAGCGCGGTATCGATGACGAGGAGGCGCACGGGTCCGGATCAGACCGTCTGTTCGACGCGGGTCACTTCCGGGACGTAGTGGCGCAGCATGTTCTCCACCCCGGCCTTGAGCGTCGCCGACGACGACGGACAGCCGGAGCAGGCGCCGCGCATGTGCAGCCAGACGATGCCGGTGTCCGGCTCGAACCGGTCGAACAGGATATCGCCGCCGTCCTGGGCCACCGCCGGGCGGATGCGGTTGTCGAGCAGGTCCTTGATCTCGGCCACCACCTGGGCGGTTTCGCCCTCGTAGACGCCCTCGGCATGGCCCTGGCCCGGGGCCTCGCCAACGTATTCCACCGTAAATAACGGTTCGCCAGAGGTGAAATGGTCCATCACCGCGGCCAGGATCGGCGCCTTCAACTGCGGCCAGGTCAGACCGCCGTCGGCCCGGGTCACGGTCAGGAAGTCGGTCCCGAAGAAGACCCCCGACACCCCCTCGAGTTTGAACAACCGCGCCGCCAGCGGCGAGCCCGCCGCGTCTTCCGCCGTGCGGAAGTCGTGCGACCCCTGCTCGGCCAGCACCCGCCCGGGCAAGAACTTCAGCGTATTGGGGTTGGGCGTGGTCTCGGTCTGAATAAACATGCCGCTCAGATGGACCCGGCGCCGCCTTCAGGCAAGGCGGCGCAAAGTCCGCGTTCACGTCCGGCGCAATCAGCGCTGCGAGAGCATGCAGCCCTGGGGCCGCGTCGGACCGGCCTTAAGAAACAGATACGCGAGACCGCCGCCGAAATTTGGTCCGTCCGCCCAGTGGGTGCGACCCTCCCCTTTTTCGGGATCTGGCTTGACCCATTCAGGAGGGTGCAAAGGAGGAGTCAGGAAGCTGTAGGTCCCGTCGAGCTGCGCGACGAACGACCAACCGTCCCGAGGAGCCTCGTCGGCGCGTTGAAGCCACCGCGGCCTGCCACCAAGACGGGTTGACCAAGTGAGGCGCCTGCGGACGTCATCTGGGAGCGCACAAAAGGCGTCATCTGATTGAAAAGCCGCGACCGTTTCGTCGTCGAGCCCATCTTCTCGTTCGACCCAACCCACTATGCTCACGGCGTGATCCGTTGGCGGTCGGTCTTTCGGACGTTCGGTGGTTTGGCTCCCAAGGGCCTCCGGGTCGATAACGAAGCAAGCGTTTGCGCCTGAAAAGGCCTCCCAGGTCGAACACAATCCTGGGTCGTGTGCGCACTGAAACACGAACAGGACGCGGCCTTCACGACCAAGATCGAGCCGTGTCCGGTGATGGTTGAACTGCGCGAGAAGCGATTGTGATCGGCCGCAGTCAGTGCAGATGGGCCATTCCTCAGCCGGAAGTCCGAAGGGCAAGCCGCCCAACCGCTCCCTTGCCGGTTGGGCAATCGGCCCGTTTTGAGGAACTACGATTTCCGGAACGAAATACTTCACCGACTGCTGATCCGCCTTACGCCCCCGCCGCCAGCTCGCGCAGGGCCGCGTTGGCGATGGTGAGTTTGGCGAAGGTCCAGCCGGCGCCGGACTGTTCGATTTCGTCCACGGTGCGGCGGGCGGCCTCGACCGACTTGGCGCGCTCGCCGATCCAGTCGCGGATGGCGGTCTGGGCGGATTTGGCGTCGGCGCCGGCGCCGGGGCTGGCGGCCTTGGCGACGGCGCGGGTCAGGGCGGCCTGTTCGGTGAGCAGGTCCTCGATCAGGCGCCGCAAGGCCAGGCGCTCGTAGTAGTCCGCGCCCGCGAGCGAGGCGACGGCGCCGCGCAGCCGGTCGAAATCGAAGGCGGCGCCGATCTGGTGGTAGAGGCGCGCGGCGGCGTCCACCGGCCAGTTCACCCGCTTGGCCAAGTCGGCCACGTCGCTGGTGGCGGTGAGCGGCCGCAGCAGGGCGACCGCCAGGGCCAGGTCCTTGGGCGCGCCCGCGGCGGCGAAGCTGTCGGCGCGGCGCTGGACCACGCCGCGTTCGAAGTCCGACAGCAGCGAGGGACCCTGGGCGCGCAGCGCATCGGCCGCGGGCTGGTACGCCTCGATCAGCGCCTTCACCGTGGTTTCGCCCCGCGCGGCGCGGCGCGCGAGCCAGAACGTCTGGCGGCGCAGGACGACGCCGATCTCCTGGTAGAGCTGAAGCTGGCCGGCGGCGGAGATCTTCAGGTCGAGCGCCGAGACCGCCTTCCAGGCCTCGTCGAGGCGGAACACCTGGCGCGCGGCTTCGAAGGCGGTGACCAGGGCGGTGGTGTCGCATTCGGCGCCCGCGCGCAGCCGCTCGGGAAAGGTCGGGCCCGCCATGTTGACGATCTCGTTGGCGAGGATCGTCGCGATGATCTCGCGGCGCAGCCGGTGGCGGCGCATCTCGTCCTCGTACTTTTTCATCGGCGCGGGGAAGTAGTTGACCAGCGTCGTCTCGAAGAAGGCGTCGTCGGGCGCCTTCGACGCCTCGATCGCTTCGGACAGGTCGATCTTGCCGTAGGCGGTGATCACCGCAATCTCGGGCCGGGTCAGGCCCAGGTTGTTCTGGGCCAGGTCGTTCATGCCGGAAACCGAAGGCAGGCCTTCGACCTGGCGGTCGAGCTTGTCCTCGCCCTCGAGCCTTTGCATGAAGCGCGCGTGGGCGTCGAGATCGCGCCGGGCGGTGGCTTCCTGCAGGCTAATCGCCAGCGTCTGGTCGTAGTTGTGTTGTAACACGTGGTGACCGACCTCGTCGGTCATCAGCGCAAGCAGCTGGTTGCGGCTCGGCCGGTCCATCTTGCCCTGGGCTTCGAGCGCGCCGGTGAGGATCTTGATGTTCACCTCGTGGTCGGAGGTGTCGACGCCGGCGGAGTTGTCGATGGCGTCGGTGTTCAGCCGCACGCCGTGGCGGCCCGCCGCGATGCGGCCCGCCTGGGTCAGGCCGAGATTGGCGCCTTCACCGATCACCTTGCAGCGCAGATCGTCGGCATTCACGCGCACCGCGTCGTTGGCCTTGTCGCCGACCTGCTGGTTGCTCTCCAGCCGCGACTTCACATAGGTGCCGATGCCGCCGAAATAGAGCAGCTCGCAGCGCGCGTGCAGGATGGCGCGGATCAGGTCGGTGGGCGCGAGGCTGTCGTCCTTGATGTCCAGGAGCGCCTTGATCTCAGGCGTCAGAACGATCGACTTGTGCTGTCGCGAGAAGATCCCGCCGCCGGCGGAAATCTTAGTCTTGTCATAGTCTTGCCAGGACGAGCGCGGCAGGGCGAACAGCCGGTTGCGCTCGGCCCAGGTCGACGCCGGATCGGGGTTCGGGTCGATGAAGATGTCGCGGTGGTCGAAGGCGGCGACCAGCTTGGTCGCCTGCGACAACAGCATGCCGTTGCCGAACACGTCGCCGCTCATGTCGCCGACGCCGACACAGACGAAGGGCTCGGTCTGGATGTCCTTGCCCATCTCGCGGAAGTGACGCTTCACCGCCTCCCACGCGCCGCGCGCGGTGATGCCCATGGCCTTGTGGTCGTAGCCCGCCGATCCGCCCGAAGCGAACGCGTCGCCGAGCCAGAAGCCGTAGTCGGCGCTCACCCCGTTGGCGATGTCGGAGAAGGTCGCCGTGCCCTTGTCGGCGGCGACGACCAGATAGGGATCGTCCTGGTCCCACGCGATCACATGCGGGGGCCGCACCACCGCGCCCTTGGCGTCGAGGTTGTCGGTGATGTCGAGCAGGCCGGAGAGGAAGATCTTGTAGGCGCGGACGCCTTCGGCGCGCACCGCGTCGGGCGCGCCGCCGCGCGGCAGGTGTTTCGGATAGAAGCCGCCCTTGGAGCCGACCGGCACGATCACCGCGTTCTTCACCTGCTGGGCCTTCACCAGGCCCAGAACTTCGGTGCGGAAGTCGTCGCGGCGATCGGACCAGCGCAGGCCGCCGCGCGCGACGGGCCCGAAGCGGAGATGCACGCCCTCCACCACCGGCGACCAGACAAAAATCTCGCGATAGGGCTTGGGCAGCGGCAGGTCCGCGATCTCGCGGCTCGCCACCTTGAACGAGATGTAGGACTTGGGCGCGCCGTCGGCGGCGGGCTGATAGTAGTTGGTGCGCTTCATCGCCTGGACGACGAGCAACAGACGACGCAGCACGCGGTCGTGGTCGAGACTGTCGACCGCCTGCAGCGCGTCCAGGGCCTGTTTGATCACCGCCTCGGCCCGGCGCGCGCGTTCCGGCTGACTGCCTTCGAGCCTGGGATCGAACTTGGTGTGGAACAGCTCGAGGATCAGGCGGGTGACCTTGGGATGGTCGCGCACCGCCTCTTCCTGCACCGCCTGGCTGGGATCGAGGCCCGACTGCTGGCGATAGCGGGCGAACGCCCGGATCAGCGCGGCCTCGCGCCAGTGCACGCCCAGTTCGACGACCAGGCGGTTGAAACCGTCGCTCTCGGAATGGCTGTCCCAGACGGCGACGAAGGCCTCTTCGAAGGTGTCCTTCACCGCCGCGAAGCTCAGGCGTTCGCCGCGGGGGTCCTCGAGCAGGAACTCGTGGATGTGGACCCCGGGCTCGCCCGCCGGCTCGACCGCGTAGGAGTATTCCTCGAGCGCCTTCAGCCCCATGTGGTCGAGGAGCGGCAGCACGTCGGCCAGGGCCGCCGACTGGCCGCGGCGGTAGAGCTTGAAGCGGAACTGCAGCGGCGTGTCCTCGGCCGTGCGATAGGCCCGCACCGCGATGTCGCGGTCGCCGAGACAGCCGATCTGCTGCAGGTCGATCAGAGCTTCGGCCACCGAATAACGGTCGCGGTAAGCGATCGGGAAGGCCGGACCCAGGCGTCTGGCCAGAGTCGCGAGTTCGCCCTCCGCAGCATGCTCGCGCGCCGCCTGGGCGAAGAGATCGGGCCAGGTGCGCGCGGTTTCCACCACCGCGGCCTCGACCGCGGCCTGGTCGGGTTCGAGGTGCTCGCCGGGCGAGACGCCGATGATGTAGTGCACCCGCACCAGCGGCAGGTCGGAAAGCTCGGGATAGTAGGCGCTGACCCGGCCGCCCCACGCCTTGGCGAGGATCGCGCCGGCGCGTTCGCGCACGCCGGAATCGTAACGTTCGCGCGGCACGAACAGCAGCACCGACAGGAAACGGTCGAACGGATCCTTGCGCGTGAACAGACGCACGCGCGGCCGATCGTAGAGGTGCAGGATGCCGGTGGAAATGCGCAGCAGATCGTCTTCGGTGATCTGGAAGAGTTCGTCGCGCGGATAGTTCTCGACGATATTGCGCAGGCGCTTGGCGTTGTGGCTGCCGGCGGTCTTGGCCGCGCGACTGATCACATGCGCCACCTTGCGCCGGATCAACGGCACTTCGCTCGCGGGCTGGTCGTAGGCCTCGGCGGTGAACAGGCCGACGAAACGCGTCTCGCCCGAGGGCTTGCCGTCACTTCCGAAGCGTCGCACGCCGACGTAGTCCATGTAGGCGCGCCGATGCACGCGCGAGCGCAGGTTCGACTTGGCCACGGTGACCGGTTCGCCGAGGTCGAGCTGGCGGCGCAACTGGGCGGTCAGGACCGCGGGTTCATTGGCGCGGCGCAGCACCGGCCGACTGGAGTCGCGGAGCACGCCCAGCGCCTGTTCGGTCTGCGGCAACGGCTCTTCCGCCTCGTAGGCGCCGTCGCTGGTGCGCGGGAAATCGTAGTTGCGGGCGCCGAGGAAGACGAAATGGTCGTCCTGCAGCCAGCGCAGCAAGGCGATGTCCTCCTCGACCTCGTCGCGCGGACGGCCGGGCACGCCCTTTTCGAGATCGGCGATGGCGCGGCCCATGCGCTCGGCCATGGCGGCGAAGTCGCCGACCGCCATGTGCACGTCCATCAGCGCGGCGCGCACGCCTTCCATCACCGCCTCGCGGCGGTCCGACGGCACGGTGTCGACGAGAACGAGAATGGTGGACTCGCGGTGCGTCCCGCCGGCCTTGCGCACGCCCTGGCCGGCACGCTCGAGCGCCAGCACCGGATGGAACATGGCGCGCACGGACACGCCCTGTTCGCCGAGCTCGCCCATGACGCTGTCGACCAGGAAGTGGGTGTCGTCCTGGACGATGCTCAGAAGATCGTAGCCGAGGGGCCGGCCGTCGGCGCCCTTGCCGCATGCGAGCTTGAGCTTGGGGCCCGCGCCGCCCTCGCGCACCTCGCCGAAGCGCCAGAACTCCGCCAGGACCGAGGCGAAATCGTCGGGGCCGAGGTCGGGGGTCTCGTCAGCGACGTAGTCCTCGAAAGCCTGTTCGAGGAAGGAGGTTTCCAGCGCGTCCAGATCGCCCGGCCCGGACTTCCCGAGCGCCTTGGCGAATTTGCCTTTGAGCAGATCGAGGGTCAGGGGTGCAGCGCCGGCGCCGTCCATGAAGCAAATATCTCCTGGGGTCGCGGGGAGCCTAGTCCGCTCGCGCGACGGATCAACCTTTCGGCGCGTCTGGGGGCGCCGTTGTGTCGCAGGGCTTAGGCGATCAGCCGGCAAAACAAAAGCCGCCGGGCGATTGCGCGTCCGGCGGCTCTGCAGACCCTGCCGTGGGGGGAGACGGCGGATCGTTTGCGACGCGGCGGCCGGGAGACGGACCGCTCTGCATCGGGAACCGGCGTAGGGGGAGACCGCCGGCCCGATCAGACAGATAGGGAGCCGTGTTTGGAATGGAAGGGGTCATCCGGCGTGGGCGGGATTGTCCTTGCCGGGGCGCGGGTCGCCGGTGGGCTCGGGCGGTTCGACGGGATAGGGCTCGCCGTCGCCGGAGAGCAGGATCGCCACCCAGCGCGAGCCCTCGAACTCGGCCAGGATCGCCATCACCACCACCGTCAGCGGCGTCGAGAGAAAGGCGCCGGGCAGGCCCCACAGCGCGCCCCAGAAGGCGAGCGAGAGCAGCACGACCACCGGGTCGATGTTCATGCTCTTGCCCTGCATGCGCGGCAGGAAGACATTTCCGACCACGAACAGCACCGCCCAGATCCCGGCGAACAGCGCGATCGCCCGCCAATATTCCGTGCCCGGTTGAACCAGGAAGAACAGCGGCGGCGCGACCATGGCGATGATGGCGCCGAGGAACGGAATGTAGCCGGTGACAAAGATCACGAAGGCCCAGAACATCGCGTTCTTGACGCCGAGGACCAGCATCAGGCCCAGACACAGGACCGCGATGGCGAGGTTCAACACCGTCTGCACCCAGACGTAACTTTCCACGCCCGACCGCACGCGGTCGAACACGTGCTGGGCGCCCTTGCGGTCGTCGCGGCGCGGGAAGATGGCGACGATCTTCTTGCGGAAGCTCTGCCGCGCGGCGAGCAGAAAGCCGAGATAGAGCAGCACGAACAGGAGCTGGGAGCCGACATCCTGAACCGCGGCGGACAGTTTGCCGAGGTACTGTTGCGGTTCGATCTTGGCGATGAGCTGGTCGAAGCTCGGCGCCGTCGCCAGGTGAAACTGGCTGGCGACATCCGCGAAGATGACGTTCAGCCGCGCGTGCAGGCCGGTCAGGTTGGTGGCGAAGGTCTGGAAGCCGTCGAAAACGACCCAGATCGATCCGACGAAGGCGGCGGTGACCAGCAGGATCGCCGCCGGCAGACTGGCCGCGTGCGGCACGAACGGCGCCCAGCGCCGGACCGCGCCCGCGAGCGCATCGACCATGATCAGCAGGAAGGCCGCGATCGCCAGCGGCGCCAGAATTCCGCGCAGCCAATAGAGCGCGGCGCCCGCAGCGACCACGGCGATCAGGATGACGGCGTTGCGGGCGGTCGGCGACATGAGCGGCCCTCAGTTCCGCGGGCGGACTGTCGCGGCGCCTGGGCGCTCCGTCAATCGGCGTGCTTGGGCGTCAGCATCCACAGCTTCAACGGTTGCTTGATCCGGCCGGCTTCGCGTCCCGCCGCGTCGCCGCGTCCGGTGTAGAGGTCGGCGCGCACGGCGCCCTTGATCGCGCCGCCTTCGTCCAGCGCCACAACCAGACGATGGTAAGGGGTCGCGGCGAACGTTCCGGGTTCGGATTGGATCCACAACAGCTCGCCCATCTCGTGGACGCGGTGGTCGACGGCGACCGCGCGACCGGCCGGAAGGGGTATGCCGGCGGAGCCTTTGGGCTGCCCGCCGTCGTCGGGCTCCAGCGCGAAGAAGACATAGCGCGGGTCGAGGTCGGTGATCGCGCGCGCCTGATCGCCGCGGTGGTCGGCAAGCCACTGACGAATGCCGTCGCCGCTGGTTTCGTTCGGCTTCAGCAGATGGCGGTCGGCGAGCGGCGTCGCGATGCCCCTGAACGGCTGGCCGTTGTCGGCGGCGTAGGCGGCGCGCAGGCGATGACCGTCGGGGAACATCAGGTAGCCGGAGCCCTGGATCTGCAGGAAGAACAGGTCCTCCGGCCGCATGAAGGCGAGCGCCTTGCCGGGCTGGGCCTCGATCTCGGCGCGCGTCAGATACGCCATGAACTTGCCGTCGCCGCCGCGCTTCAGATCATCCGGACGCGGACGGACGGGGGCGGAGAAGATCTCGTCGGGCTCGCTGCGCGCCTCGTATTCCGGCGCAAAATAGCCGGTGAGCAGCCCGGTCTCGTCCAGCGGCTCGGCCTGGAAGCGGTCTTCGAAGAATTGCGCCGCGGCGGGGTCATCGAGCGTCCCCGCTTTGCGCGCGGCCTGGCAGTCGTCGGGATCGAGGCGCGTGGCCTGGCAGGTGGAGCGATAGGCGGCGAAGGCCGCGGCGTGGTCCTCGCCGGTCCACCCGGGCAGGGACGCGAGCGGCAGAGCGGCCGCGCGCGGCGCGGCGTGTACCGGTGTCGGAGCGGTAGCCGTGGGAGGAAGGTGCGACGCCGGTCGCGGAGGGCTGTGGGTCTGTCGCGCGGGCTGTGTGGTGGCGCAGGCGGCGAGAAAACCGAGGGCGGGCAGGCTCAGGCCGAGAAGCGCCCTACGCCCCCCTCGCCGCATCAGGCCTCGGCCGCTTCGACGCGGGAGAGAATCCAGTTGGGGTCGGACGCGCCGATGCGGCGTTCGAAGGTCCAGAACTCGGCGGTGCGGCGGTCGTCCACGGCTTCGCCCTCCGGACCCTTGGAGCGGGTACGGAGCTCCGCGAGGAAGCGCACGCGGGCGCGGGCGGTGTCGCCGGCGATCTCGACCCGGTCGAGGTCGGCGCGCGGCGGGTGCAGGAACTCGGTCGCTTGGCTGCGGCCCTCGGCCTCGCGCTGGGCGATGGCGGCTTCGAAGGACTGGTCCACGGTCGGGGTCAGAAGCGTCTTCAGCGCCGGACGGTCGCCGGCGGCGAAGGCCTTGACGATGGTCTGGTAGGCATCGCGGGCGCCGTCGAGGAACTTGCCGATGTCGAAGGCCGGCTCGCGCGCCTTCAGCGCCGACAGTCCGGCGACCTCGGTCAGGGTCGGTTCGGCCGGCTTGGCCGTGTCCTCGACCTTGGGAACGAGCACCGGCGCGGGGCCATCCTCGGGCTGGCGGCCGACCCGGCGGCCCAGGACGTCGTACAGGCGGTACAGCACGAAGGCGGCCACCGCGGCGGCAAACAGGATGACGATCAGCTGAGTGGACATTTGGGCGGTTACGACCTTGGGCTCCAGCATCCAATATAAGCGCTTAACGTACCAAGAACACCCGTCGTTGCGCCCCCTGCGGCGCCGTGATAGCAGCGCCGGTCCCATCGAAACGGGCTTAAGCCCCCGGTCCCATTAGACTTCACCCGTCCGGCCTTGCGGCCTCAGGAGAGATTTTCCCCATGACCGACGTCGCCGCTCCCACTGCCGAAAACGGCCCCATGGCCGAGGGCGCGGGCTTTCGGGTGCTGGCCCAGTACGTCCGCGATCTCAGCTTCGAGAACCCGCGCGCGCCGGAGTCGCTGCGCATCGAGGGCAAGCCCGAGATCGACATGGGGGTGGAGATGAACGCGCGCGGCCGCGGCGACGGCCTGTTCGAGGTCGACATGCAGCTGTCGATCCGCGCCACGGTGAAGGAAGGCGCCCTGTTCCAGATCGAGCTGGTCTACGGCGGCCTGTTCCAGGTGGTCGGCGCGCCCGACGATCAGCTGGAGCCGATCCTTCTGGTCGAGGCGCCGCGCTATCTGTTCCCCTACGCGCGCCAGATCGTCTCGGCCTGTTCCACCGACGGCGGTTTCTATCCGCCGTTCCTGATGGACCCGATCGATTTCGCCGCCATCTATGCGCAGCGCAAGATGCAGGAAGGCGACGCCAGCCAGATCGGCAACGCTTGAAATCAGCGACGCAGGCCGCGGGCGGAAAACCGCGTCACACTTTTCCTCGACCTGCGTGATAGCGTGCTAACACGTTAAGCCGATTGCGCTTCCGCCACGTCCTCTGACAAGACCTCGTTCCACAGCGATTTTTCACCGAGAACCTGGGCGATGAACGCGGCGTGACGGGCGCGTTCTTCCGGGGTGGAGCGCTGCGCCAGCGGGCGCGGTCGCGCGCCGTAAGTGACTGATTCGACAACAACTTCGTCGCCGGTGACGCGGGCTGAAACTTGGCCGAGATCGAGCGCGCGTTCCTTGCCGCCGCGCAGTTCCAGATAGACCGCCGCAAGCAGGCGCGAATCGATCAGCGCGCCGTGCTTCTCGCGTTCGGCCAGCGAAATCTTGAAGCGCTTGCACAAGGCGTCGAGCGAATTGTGCATGCCGGGAAAGCGTTTCTGCGCCAGCGCCAGGGTGTCGATCCATTTGGAGTCGTGGATCGGCGCGCGGCCGCAACGCTGCAGTTCGAAGTTCACGAAGCCGCGGTCGAAGCCGGCGTTGTGCGCGACGATCGGCGCGTCGCCGATGAAGGCGACGAGCTCGTCGCAGACCGCGTCGAACTTGGGCTGTCCGCGTACCATGGCGTCAGTGATGCCGTGCACGCGGATCGCGTCCGGGTCGATCAGGCGCTCCGGATCGACGACCTTGTGGAAGCTGCGCCCGGTGGGCAGCAGGTCCTCGATCTCGATACAGCCGATTTCGATGAGCCGGTGGCCCGACTGAGGGTCGAGGCCGGTGGTTTCGGTGTCGAGGATGATCTCGCGGCTCATGGGGCGATCATTGGGAGGGTTTGGGGTTCACGTCCAGGCCCGCGCGCCGCGACCGAAAGTCTGGCCTGTTGACGGCTTCCAGGATCGTGCGGACCTGAGCCCGCGCGAGGTCGAAGCCCTGGGACGTGTCCACCACGAAATCGGCCCGGGTCAGCTTTTCCGCGTGCGGAGTCTGGCGTTCGAGCAAGACCTCCAGGGCGGCGGCGTCCATGCCTGGCCGCTCCAGCACCCGTTGCCGCTGCAACGGCTCCGGGGCGCTGACCACGACAACCGCGTCGACCTCGGCGTCGGCGCCGGTCTCGAACAGCAGGGGGATGTCGAGCACCGCCACGGGCGCGCCGGCTGAGCGGTTGGCGTCGAGGAAAGCGTTGCGGTGGGCCTGGACCAGGGGGTGGACGATGGCTTCCAGCCGCTCGAACCCCCCAGGCTCGGCCCGGATCAGGGCGGCGAGGCGCCGTCGATCCACTGCCCCGTCGACGATCGCGCTCGGAAAGGCGCCGCCGACCGGACCCACGGCCCCGCCGCCGCGCGCATAGAGCGCGTGCACCGTGCGATCGGCTTCCCACACCGGCGCGCCGGCTTCGGCGAACAGGCCCGCGGTCGCGGTCTTGCCCATGCCGATGGAGCCGGTGAGGCCGAGCACGATCACGCCTGAGCCTCCATCACGACTGGGCCTCCATCACGACTGGGCCTCCATCGCCGCGATGGCCGCGGCGCGCACGTCGAGGTCCGGCGGCGCTTGGCCGAACAAGGCTTCGAACGAGGGCCTCGCCTGGTGGATCAGCATGGAAAGACCATCGACCGGCGTAAGGCCTCGCGCCTTCGCCGCCCGCAGCAGGCCGGTCTCCAGCGGACGATAGGTCATGTCCATCACTGCGGCGCCCTCGGGGAGGGCGTCGAGCGGCGGCGCTGGACCGCCGGCGGCGGCGTTCACCACCAGGCCGGCGTCGCGGAACAGGACGGCGGCTTCGCTGAGGCTGTGGGCCGCGAGCCTTTCCGACTTCAGGGCGAAGACCAGGTCTTCCGCACGCTGAGCGGTGCGGTTCAGGATCACGATGCGCGGCGATCCGGCGTCCAGCAACGCCGCCGCGGCCGCCCGCGCCGCGCCGCCGGCGCCCAGGATGACCGCCGGCGCCTGGGAAAGCTCGAGGTCGGGCGCCTGTTCGGCGAGGGCGGCGAGCAGGCCCACGCCATCGGTGCTGCGCGCCTCGATCTCGCCGGTGTCGTCGAACAGAAGAAGGTTGGCCGAGCCGCTGTCGCGGGCGGCTTCGTCGGTCACGTCGGCCAGCGCCAGCGCCCGCTCCTTGAACGGCGCGGTGACGTTGAGGCCCCGGATCGCGCCGCCCCTCAGTCCGCGGACGAAGCGGTCGAAGTCGTCGAGCCCCGGGGCGAACGGGACATAGACGGCGTCGAGGCCCAGGGCCTCGATCCAGCGATTGTGGATCAGCGGACTGAGCGAGTGGGCAATCGGGCGTCCCACGATCCCGGCAACGGTCGCCGCGCCGGAGATCTTCACGCGGCGAGCGCGCCCTCGGCGCGCAGGAAGCGGAGCAAGGGGAGCAACGGCAGGCCCAGGATGGTGAAATAGTCGCCCTCGACCCGATCGAAGATCTGGGCCCCCTCGCCTTCCAGCATGTAGCAGCCGACCGATCCCAGGATCTCGACCCCGTTGCGATCGAGATAGCCGTCCAGCCAGGCGTCGGTGAACTCGCGCGCGAACAGGGTTGCGCTGTCGGCCTCGGTAAAGACCAGTTCGCCGGCCCTGGCGACCGCCACGGCGGAATGCAGACGATGTGCGCGGCCGCGCAGGCGCGTGAGCCGCGTGCGCGCTTCGCCCAGGCTGTCGACCTTGTCGATCAGCGCGCCGTCGAGATCGAGCGTCTGGTCGGCGCCGATGACCAGACCGTCGTGTTTCAGCGACGCGGTCTTGGCCTTTTCTTCCGCCAGCGTGCGCGCGATCTCCGCCGGCGACGAGTTACGGCGCAGCATGGCGGACTTGATGATGTCTTCGTCGACGCCGGCGCCGACGCTGATGAAAGTGACGCCCGCGTTCTTCAGCAGGGTCGCGCGCGCGGCGCTCTTCGAGGCGAGCACGAGGCGGGTCATGCGAGCACGCCCACGCGGCCCGAACGCTTTTCGGTCAAGAGATTGAGCACTGCCGCTGCGGTCTCTTCCACGGAGCGGCGGGTGACGTCGATGGTGGGCCAGCCGTGGCGTTCGAACAGACGCCGGGCGCGGATGGTCTCTTCGCGCACCGCGTCGCTTTCCACATAGGAGGAGGCGCGCTCTTCCTTGAGGCTGAGCAGGCGGTTGCGCCGGATCTGGATCAGCCGGTCGGGCGAGACGGTCAGGCCCACGACCAGGGGCCATTTCAGGCTGAACAGCGAGGTCGGCGGCTCACTGCCGGGCACCAGCGGCACGTTGGCGGTGCGCACGCCGCGGTTGGCGAGATAGATGCTGGTCGGGGTCTTGGACGTGCGGCTCACGCCGACCAGCACGACGTCGGCGCTTTCCAGGTCGTGGGTGTTGGCGGCGTCGTCGTGGGTGATGGCGTAGTTCAGCGCCTCCATCCGGTTGAAGTAGTCGCTGTCGAGCGCGTGTTGCGCGCCGACGCGGGTGGTCAGGGTCGCGGCGCCGAGATAGCGCGACAAGGCGCCGACCAGGGGATCGAGCGCTGCGATGGTCGGCATGTCGAGCCGGCGGCAGCCTTCCTCGAGGTCCGTGCGCAGCTCCTTGTCGACGATGGTGTGAAGCACAATGCCCGGCGCGGACTCGATCTCGTTCAACACCCGTTCGAGCTGCTTTCGCGAACGCACCAGGGCGTAGATGTGCTCGATCGGAATGACGCCGTCGAAGCGCGCGACCACCGCCTTGGCCATGGCGTTCAACGTCTCGCCAGTGGAGTCCGACACCAGGTGGACGTGGAAATAGGTGGCTAGGCGTGGGCTTCCGGGTGGGAGCATGGGGACGGTTCGGTTATCGACCGCGGGAACGGTCTGGGGACAGGTGAGGACAAATCCCTTAGCGCGGGGCGCTGGGCCGCGCACCCGGGACGGCGAGGGTGTTTGGGTGAGCTTTATCCCCGCCCGCGGTCTTCGCCAAAAGCGGTTTTCCCGGTGTGGGGGCGAAGACGACCGTTCCACGACGGCGCCCAGGCGAGGCGCCTGCGAAGGTTAAGAAAGTCTTAAGGCGCGCGAGGGTTGGCGCGCCGTCCCCACTATCCCCAGGGGTCGGGAAAAGCCGATCCCGCTGTGGTTCGATCCCGGCGCCGATGATCCGGACCCTGAGGACCCGGAGCTTGTCCCCGTAACCCCGGGGACCTACTACCCTCCTCTATATTCTCTTAACTTCTTAT
>DASZMV010000036.1:0-81213 GCA_035551675.1 Caulobacteraceae bacterium
CGACGGCGGTGTGCACCGAAGGATCGCCGGTCCCGTGCGACGTGCCCCCGACGAAGGGCGACACCTCGTTCACGGTGTCGATATCCGCGACGGACATCCCAACGTCCTCGCCGGTCGCGAACACCGTCCCGATCCTGTTGAGGAAGCGGCCGTAGGCGTGCAGCAGCGCGCGCGTCTTGAGCGTCGCGGGATCGCCGATGATCACCGCCTTGCCGCCGCCTACCGGCAGGCCCGCAAGCGCCGACTTGTAGGACATGGCCCGCGACAACCTCAGCGCATCGTCGAGCGCCGCCTGGTCCGAAGGATAGGCCTTGAAGCGCGTGCCTCCGGCGGCCGAGCCGCGGTGGGTGGAATGAATCGCCACGACGGCGCGCAAACCGGTCGCGGGGTCGGCGAACTGGCAGACCTGTTCGTGGTCGTCGAACTCCGGCGACGTCCAGGCGCTCATGACTTCCGCTCCGTCTCGATCCGTCCCGCACAGTGCCAGGAATTTTGTCGGCGGCGAAGCAAATTTTCTGTGCAGAAATATATTTCCGTCGGAGCCGCGTCAGTCCGAGGCGGAGCCCGGGCGCGCCTTGCGTTCGAACAACTCGATCAGCTCGGAATCGGGCGCGATACACATGGTCAGGATGCGGCAGGGTTTCTTGCCCACCGCCACATAGGCGTGGCCCATATTGCTGTCGAAATATATGGAGTCGCCGGTCTTCAGGTTCACCGGCAGGTACATGTCGGTGTAGAGATCGAGTTCTCCGTCGAGGACCAACAGCATCTCCTCGCCGGGATGGCGATTGTACTCCCCGAACTCTTCCAGGCTGCGGGCCGTGACATCGACGATGATGGGGATCGAGCCTTTGTTCATCAGCTCGTAGGCCAGGTATTGGTAGCGGCCGATGGGGGTGTCGATGACCTTGCCCTCGCCAGCGCGGGTGATGCTGCGCCGGCCGCTGGCCGGGGTCTTGGCGTATTGGTTGGCCGGCGGGCGAAACAGACCGGCGATGTCGACCTCGAGGGCGGTTGCGATGCGCATCAGCCGGTCGAGGGTCAGCTCCATCTTGCCGTTCTCGACCTTGGAAAGACTCGAAACCGGAAGGCCGGTGCGCTGGCTCACCTCCGCCAGACTCCAGCCCCGCTCGGTGCGCAACGCCTTCAGCGCCGCTCCGGGCCGCACCAATGCGCCATCCTTGATCATCGTGTCGGTCATAGGCCTTGCCATGGTTCGAGCAGACTCTACCCGCCGCCGCCCATCGAAGCGAACGGCGTCACATCCTGTAGTCGAAGGTCAAGCCGAAGGTGCGGGGACGAACCAGGAAGGTCTCTTCCGGCCCGTTGAAGGCGCTGGTCACGCCGCGCGCGTCACCGATGTTGCTGACGTAGAGGCTGACACCCAGGTGATCATCCAGGTGGAACATCGCGCGCGCATCCACCGTGTCGTAACCGCCCTGGCTCAGGCCGCTCAGAAAGATGCCCGGCGCCTTGGAGACGTAGCGCTGGATCAGCACAAAGGTCGGACGCCCCGGACCCTCACCCCAGTTGTAGGTCAGGATGTTGGAGAACCGCCACTTGGAGGCGCCAGGAAGCGTGGTGCCGGAGGGCACGACCGGGCTGCCCGCGCCCGGCGAGAACGGATCGGCCAGCTTGCTGTCGAGGTAGGTCAGGCTGGTGTTCAGCGTCAGAGCGGGAGCGATGAACCAAGTCGTGGCGCCCTCAAGGCCCCAGATGTGCGCCTTGCCGGCGTTGGCCGCGTAGTTGAGGCCGATCGGCGTCTCAAGGTGGAGCTGGATGTTGCTCCAGTCGATGTAGAAGGCGGTGAGGTCGAGCTGCAGGCGGTGGTCGAACAGGTTTGAGCGTTCGCCGATCTCGTAGTTGACGAGCGAGTCCGATTTGAAGTTGGCCGGCACGGTGAAGCCCGGCTCGGACGCGATCAGGTTCGGGCCGCCGAAGCGGAAGCCTTCGTCCGCCAGCGCGTAGACCATCAGGTCACTGCTCGGCGTCCAGGTGATCGAGGCCTTCGGCGTGAAGCCCGACTGCTTCAGCGAGCCTTGCTGGTCGGTGCTGGTCACACCCTGCGCCAGGATGTCGTAGAAGCCGGACGTCACGGTATGGTTGCTGCTTTTGATGTCGAAGAAGCGGCCGCCAAGGGTCGCCTTCCACTGGTCGTTGAAATGCCAGGTCGCCTCGCCGAACACCGCCGATTCCTGCGCGTGGATCGGGATGTCGGCGTTGAGGAAGACGCCTCCGGGTGCGGTCTCGTCGCCGATGTTCGGGTCGCCGAACAGCGGGCCGTAGGTCGCGTCGATCACGGAGGCCGCATTGGGCGCCTCGGCGTAGTTGTAGACGTGCTCGAAAGTCTCGTCGTGCATGGCGCCGATCAGATAGTCGAGCGGACCGCCGGGCTTGGACGCGAGGCGCACCTCATAGGTTTCGCCCTTGCTGTCGGCGGGCTGCAGGATGGTGATCGGCGTCGCGCCCGGCAGCAGCGGACCCAACAGGCCGGTGAGGTCCTCGACCGTATTCTGTTTCTTCTCGTGGTAGGAGGCCATGGCCGTCAGCGTGCCGAAGCCCAGGTCCTGGTCGAGCCGCAAGCTATGGATCAGGCTCGAGAAGTTCGACGTTTCTGGAACGATCGTGTCCTTCTCGTACGCCCCCACCGACACCGGCTGTTCGTAGCCGAGGTCCTTGGTGTTTTCGGTCTGGTCGAGGAACAGATAGCTGATCTTGGTCTGGGGCGTAGGCTGCCACAACGCCTCGATACGGCCGCCGCGGATCAGGGTGGTATTCGAGTTGTTCTTGCCCGTGCCGACGTTGTCGATAT
This sequence comes from Caulobacteraceae bacterium, assembly GCA_035551675.1. Classification (GTDB taxonomy): domain Bacteria; phylum Pseudomonadota; class Alphaproteobacteria; order Caulobacterales; family Caulobacteraceae; genus JAFECT01. Next base: position 2,813 of record DASZMV010000036.1, read on the forward strand.
AGCCGGCCTCGTCGCGATACACATAGACCGCGCGAAGCGCGAAGGTGTCGCCGAGCGGGGCGTTCAGCATGATCTTGCCTGAGCCGCCGACGCCGCCGTGATCGGTGTCCTCGATGGTCGCCTGCAAATGGGCGTCGAACTTACCGAGTTCCGGGGCCGCCGCCTGGTAGTTGATGGCGCCGCCGAGCGAGGCTGAACCGAACAGCGTGCCCTGCGGGCCGCGCAAGATGGCGACGTTGTTGACGTCGAAGGCGTCGATGTCGGGGGTGGCGATCGAGTAGAAGGGATCGGTCAGCGGCACGTCGTTGATGAAGTAGCCGGTGGTCGACTGGCCCTGGTCGATGCCGGTGGTGGTCGACACGCCCCGGATCACCACCGTCGACCAGCCGGGCGTCGAAGCGTCGAACACCACGCCGGGCGTGAGGGTCAGGTAGTCGCTCATATCCTGAGCGCCCAGTTTTTCCAGCTGATCGCCGGTGAAGGCGGTGACCGAACCGGTGATCTTGCGTACGACCTCCGGCCGTTTGGTCGCGGTGACCACCACTTCGGAAACGGTGTTCGAGCCGGGGGACTCGCTGGGCGCGGCCAGGGCGGCCCCGGCCGTTAAGGCGCCGAAAGCCACGGATCCCAACAGCGCTGCTCCCAAGACGCACGGACGATGGATACGCATTGGTCGATCTCCCCCGAATTCTTCCAGAATTTTTTCCAGGCTGACAGTTTTTCTACAGATGGCAAGATTTTTCTGGATTGAATGTCCAGCCCAGACAAACCCTGGGATGTCACAACAAGCCGTTCGTCGCGCTGGATGGGTCGATGACCGATATTCCACTGACCTCGAGCCGCTAAGCGGGTTAGCGTCCGCCCAGGTCCGGGCGCCCCGCGCCCGGCGCACCTTGGGGAGTTTCCTTTGCGATACCGCCTGCTTCTATCGATGGCGCTGGGCTTGGGGGTCGCCGGAGCGGCCTTCGCGGCGCCGCATATCTCGCCCGCCATCGCCAAGGCCCTGGCCGACCCGTCGCGTCCAGCCGACGACCGCGCGCTCGACGCCGTCCGCAAGCCGGCCGAGGTGATGGCCTACGCCGGCATCCATCCCGGCGAGCACGTCGCCGAATACCTGCCGGGCGGCGGCTACTACACCCGCCTGCTCAGCGACGCCGTTGGACCCACCGGAAAGATCTTCGCGCTCGAGACCACGACCTGGAAGGGGAGCGTGGAGGCGGAACAGAAGGTTCTGGCCGAGCCCGGCCGCGGCAACGTCGTGCTCGACTCCGCGACGCTCGGCGACTTCCACTTGGCGGAGAAGGTCGACCTGTTCTGGACGACGCTGAACTACCACGACCTGCACATCGCCAAATACGCCAACGTCGACATGGCGGTATTCAACAAGCACGTCTACGACTCGCTGAAGCCGGGCGGTCTCTACGTGATCGAGGACCACGCGGCCGCGACCGGTACGGGCGCGACGCTGTCGCCGACGCTCCACCGCATCGAGAAGGCGCAGGTGATCAAGGAAGTCACTGCCGCGGGTTTCAAGTTGGTGGGCGAGAGCGACGTCCTGGCCAATGCGAGCGACGATCACGCCAAACCGGTGTTCGATCTGAAGTTCAAGACGGATCAGTTCATCCTGAAGTTCCGCAAGCCCTGAGCCTTTGAACCCCGGGTCTTAAGCATAAGCACGCTCCCCCGGCCCCGCTCTTGCGACAGGGGTTGGGGGAACTTGTGCCGTGTTTCATTCCAATACACAGCGGCTGATCGACCGGTGGACCGAGCTCAAGGGCGTGGGACCTGCGCCGTTGCGTTCGCGGTTCGATCCGGCGGCGCTCGGGGGGGCGCTGCCGCAGGCCTTCATGCTGGCGCGCACGCCGGACCTGACGTTCCGCCTGGCCGGCGGTTTGCTCGAGGATCTGCACGGGCGCTCGCTCTACGGCGAAAGCTTCACCAAGCTGTGGGCGCCCGACAGCCGCGCCGCCGTGCGCGACGCCGCGGTCGCCGCGGTGCGCAGCCTCAGCCCCGCCATCCTCTACGCCGAAGGCCGCACCGACCACGACCGTCGCGCCGGCTTCGAAATGCTGCTCGCGCCGCTCACCGGCCCCGACGCGCGCGTCGACCGCCTGCTCGGCCTGTGTCAGCCGATCTCGGCGCTCGTGCGCTTGCACGAAGAAACCGTCTGCGAACTGCAACATCGTCTGACGGTCTACGCCGGCGCCAGCAAACCCGGCGGCGTGGGCCCGAGCCTGAGGCTGGCTGCGGTGGACGGACGGCGGATCGCTTAGATCCACATTCGCTCCGCTCAGGGAACTGGCTTCAGCCCCGTCGCGTAGCGTTTCCAGTTGGCGACGTAGTGGTCGGCGGAGGCCTTCAGGCCGGCGATCTGGCCTTCGGTGAGTTCGCGCACGACGCGGGCGGGCGAGCCGAGGACCAACACCCCATCCGGATATTCCTTGCCCTCTGGGACCAGCGCCCCCGCCCCCACCAGCGAATTCTTGCCGATCTTTGCGCGGGCGAGGATCACCGCCCCAATCCCCACCAGACTGCAATCGCCGACGGTGCAGCTGTGGACCATGGCCATGTGGCCTACGGTGACGTTGTCGCCGAGCGTGCACGGCAGGCCGGGGTCGGAGTGCAGCACCGAGCCGTCCTGGACGTTGGTGTTTTCCCCGATGGTGATCGGATCGTTGTCGCCCCGCACCACCGCGCCGAACCAGACGCTGGCGTTTTTCTGCAGAATCACGTCTCCTAACACGACGGCATTGGGCGCTATCCAGTATTCGCCCCGAGGCGGCAACCTTGGTTGCTTGCCCTCCAAGTCGTAAATATTCATCAGAACACCCCGTAACTGCGACAATTCTGTAATTTAACCGTTCGGAAAGGACGTTAGGATCAAGCTGTATCTGCGATTCGAGACGGGTCCTTCCCGGCATCGAATGCGTAGCCGGAGCGATCTGCTTCGGCCAGAGAACGGAGTAGCGGGTGTTGCGTTTCACCGGCGTGATCGGTGCACCACCAGGATCTGTCGCCTATCCGGAACCGCCCGGCGAAGGCGCACCCGTCATCCAAATCCATCCATCCCCGTCAGGGCGCGGCCATTCCGGTCACGCCCTTTTTTCTTGCCCCCTGAGGAGCTGTTCATGACCAAGCGAGCGCTCAAGCGTATGGCCCGCGAAGGCGAGTTCAACACCAGCGATTACGAGGACGCCAAGATCCGCAGGCTTCCCGTCGATCGCGGCGGCTGGACTCCGCACGGACACGATGGAGCGCATAACGGTCATCATCACGGCGTGCGCGAACAGGGCTACCTCAAAACCATAAAAGCGAAATCCGAAGGCCAGCAGCAGCTGCTGGGCGCCATCGACCAGCACAACCTCGTGCTCGCGCTGGGACCGGCGGGCACCGGCAAGACCTATCTCGCCATCGCCAAGGCGGTCGAGGCGCTCGAGGCCGGCCGCGTCGGCCGCATCGTGCTGTCGCGTCCGGCGGTGGAAGCCGGCGAGTCGATCGGCTTCCTGCCCGGCGACATGGAGGACAAGCTCGCCCCGTATCTGCGCCCGCTCTACGACGCGCTTTCGGACCGCCTGTCGATGAAGCGCGTGCGCGCGCTGATCGCCGAGGGCCTGATCGAGATCGCGCCGGTGGGTTACATGCGCGGCCGCACGCTGAACAACGCCTTCGTGGTCATCGACGAGGCGCAGAACTGCACCTACGTCCAGCTGAAGATGCTGCTCACGCGCTTGGGGTGGCATTCGACCATGGTGGTCACCGGCGACCCGGGCCAGACCGACCTGCTGCCGGAACTCTCGGGCCTGAAGACCATCGCCGAAAAACTCGAGCAGCTCAGCGAGATCGCCGTCGTGCGCCTCGCCGAGCGCGACATCGTACGCCACCCGCTGGTGGCCTCGATGATCGGGGTGATCTGATTTCCTAACCCGCATCTCATGTGACTGCGTAGCAAGAGGGTCGGCCGTTTCGGCCGGCCCTTTTTGCCGCCGCCGCATCGGCGCCGCAATCGCACATTTGACGCCTCAGGCACGCCAAGATCGCGCCCTTGTGCGGCGCCACTTCAACGCGAGGGTCCGTCACGGCGACGCTGGTTGCCGATTTGGGAGGATCCTCGCATGCGTGTTGCTGTCCTGAGCTTGCTCGCCTTTATCGCAGTTCCCGTTTCCGCCCTCGCCCAAACCCCGCCAGCAAGCATCGGCGCGCCGAACGTGCCGGCGCCCTGGTGGATGAGCCAGCCGGTGATTCCATCAATCGGCTATGTGCGCGTCGAACTGCCCGCCAATCGCGCCGGCTTCAACACGAGCTTCGAAGTCGTCGACCGAAACGCTGCGGAAGCGACCACCAAGGCGGCGGAGAAGGTGCGCGCTCTGGCGCGCGCGCTGCAGCAAGCCGGCGCCGAGAAGGTTCACATTCAGACGACCTTCACCTCGCGTCCGCTCTACGAGCAATATCGCGACAAGGACGGCAATCTGGTCAACAACGTGCGCGCCGATAAGATCGACCGTTACGAAGTGCAGGCGATCATCAGCATCGAGGTGCGCGACATGGCGCTGCTGGAGCCAACCTACGCGATCGTGATCGCGGCAAAGCCTACGTCGACCAGCCCGGTGAACTTCTGGCTCGACCCGACCGACGAGGCGAAGTCGCGACTCTATGTCGAGGCGGTGAAGGACGCGGCGCGCCGCGCGGACCTGTCGGTCGAAGCCGCCGGCGCCAAGCGCGGCGCGGTGAAACTGATCGATCAAACCGGACGCGCCTGCCAGACCGACGTGCTCGCCGGCTGGCCGTCCTACGGTCCGTCACAGATCGCGCCGACGCCGCTGCCAGCGAGCCGCATTTACGGAAGCGACGCGGTTGCGGGTGTGATTACAGAACGAAACTTCAACAGCAGCGGCGTAGGGCTGAGTATAGTCGGCGGCGCTGGTGCGTCCGACGGCAACAGCAACGTCGGCTACTATTTCAACTCTCCGCAGGGCGGCTTTGATGCTCGCTTCAGCGCGGTGGATCTGGCCGGGTTGGGCGACAAGCGCACAGTCGTTCTCGCCGACGGCAAGCGCCTCATGCCCGGCGCGCCCGGCGATCAGCAGGCGGGCGCGATCGACGACACGCCGTTGCCGCTCGAACCGCCGATGGAGGTGATCACCGCGCAGGCCTGCGTGGTGTACGCGCTGGCCTAGGCCGCCGGACCTTACGCGAGATCTTCGGCGAGGATGGCCATTTCGAACATGAAGGAGCCGTCCTCGTCCTCGTCCTGATAGAGGACGCCGAGGAACTCGTCGCCGACATAGACCTCGGCCGAATCCTTGGGCTTCGTGCGCAGCTTCACGGCGATCTTCGGGTTGCCGAAGGTCCGCTTCAGGTGCGCTTCCACGCGCTGGATGTCTTGCTCGTTCACGGTGGTCCTCGCCTGGCTCCTGGCAAGGGACCCTTAGGCCGTCCGGACGGCCGGGGCAACGAGGCTTTATCGGCCTAGATCACGTAGTCGAGGATCTCGGGCATGGTGTGGTCCATGGTCTTGGACGGCTCCTCGCAGGTGGGGCACTTGACCAGGCGCGCGGGGACCCCTGCGGCGGTGCAGTGGGCGGGGACGGCCTTCAGCACCACCGAGCCGGAGGCGATCTTGGCGTGGTCGCCCACGGTGATGTTGCCCAGCACCTTGGCCCCGGCGCCCAGGAGCACGCCGCGGCCGATCTTGGGGTGACGGTCGCCGCGCTGGGCGCCCGTGCCGCCAAGCGTGACGCCGTGCAGCATGGAGACGTCGTCGCCGACGGTCGCGGTCTCGCCGATCACCACGCCGGTGGCATGGTCGATGAACACGCCCGAACCCATGCGGGCGGCGGGGTGGATGTCGACCTGGAACAGCTCGGACATGCGGCTCTGCAGAAACAGCGCCAGGGTCTCGCGCCCGCGCTTCCACAGGTGGTGGCTGACCCGGTGCGTCTGCAGCGACAGGAAGCCCTTGTAGAACAGGAAGGATTGCAGATAGCCGCGCGCGGCGGGGTCGCGTTCGATGACCGCCACCAGGTCCGCCTCGGCGGCGGCGACCATGGCGGGATCGGCGGCGTAGGCCTCGGCGCAGAGCTCGCGCACGGTCATGGCGCCCACCGCATCGTCGCCGATCTTGCGCCCGAGCTGGAAGCTGAGGGCCGCGGCCAGGTCGTTATGGGAGAGGATCACCGAGTGGACCAGGGAGGCCAGGGCCGGTTCGTTGCGCGCGGCCGCCTGGGCCTCGTCGCGCAGCGCCGACCAGACCGACTTGCCCCCGGGCAGGACTTCGAACTGGGGCATGACGCGTTCTCCTCCGCTTGGCTGCTATCCTAGCATAGCGCGGGCCAGCCCCTGCGGAAGCTCGCCCTCCCGCGCCATATGGTAGGCCCGAAAGGCGGTCGCCACCGTCAAGGCGTCCTGAATCCGGCCCGCCGCGGCCTCGGCCAGAAGGGCGCGGAACGGGACCCGCGCTATGGCCAGGCTTTCGGTGGGATCGGGAGCGGCGGCTGCCGAGGTCAGACCCCAGGCGAGGTAGCAGACGGCTTCCTCGTCGGTGACCGAGTTGGAGAGCTCCATCGTCAAGGCTTCGCGCCAGTGGGCCGCGTCGAGACCGGCCTCTTCGCGCAGTTCACGCCGGGCGCCGTCCAGCGGCGCCTCGTCGAAGGGCGCGCCGCCCTCGGGCATCTCCCAAGAATAGTTAGCGCGGGGAAAGCGATGCTGACCGACGAGGACGACAGTCCCGTCCTCGTGGAGCGGCAGGACGCCGACCGCGCGGTTTTTGAACCGCACCACGCCGAACTGGGCGGGATGACCGGTGGGCGCGGTGGCGGCGTATTCGACGAGTTGCAGCCAGGGGTTCTCGAAGCGAACGGCGCCGGCGTCGCTGGTCCAGGCCGGCGGACGCGTCGAGAGATCGTCCCAGGGCGGTGCGGCGGTGTCAGAGTGAATCGGTTTCATGAGGGAGCACTCTAAACCGCACCCCAATTTATCCGTCATGTGTGGATCAGTTGGTCGCGAACCAGGGTTTCGGCGCGGGCTTCTGCACGGGCCATACCTCGTTCAACGTGGCCGCATCGTACAGGCGACCGCCCTTCATCACCTGGTCGACGCTCTCGGCGTTGCGAATGTCGTCGAGCGGGTTGCGATCGAGAATGAGGAGGTCGGCGTATTTGCCGGGTTCGAGGCTGCCGAGCGTCGACTTGCGGCCGATGTCTTCGGCGGAACCAATGGTCGCGGCGTGCAGCACTTCGGCGGGCGTCATGCCGCCGGACGCGAGCGCCTGCATTTCCCAGTGATAGCCGAGGCCCGGCACATTGCCGTGACTGCCGACACCGACGATGCCGCCGCCGCGCTGGATGGCGGCTGCGCCCGCGGCCACCTGGGGGAAGGAATAGTCCTTCGGATCGTACCAGTCCGCACGGCCGAGCAGCTTGTCGCGCGCGGCGGGCGGGTAAAATGTCGCGACCTTGGGATCGTCGCGCGGATGGTCGCGCGCGATGAAGAAGTTCATCCCCACCGGCCCGCCCTGGGTGATCTGCAGCGTCGAGGTGTAGCTGGTACGGGTCTGAACGAAGAGCTCGATCACGTCCTTGGAGATCGGCGTCGCGCTCATGGCGTGTTCGTTGCCGGCCAGCCCGTCGATGATCTGGGTGAGGTCGAGCTTCATGTCGAGCGCGCCTTCGGTGGTCGGCTGCAGATGCTCGGCCTTGGCGCCCATCGCCACCCACTCGCGCACACGGCGGTTGCCGGTGCGGTATTCCTTCAGATTGCCGAGGCGGTAGTCGTCGGCATAGCGGCTGAGCAGGTCGAGCGTCTCTTCGTAGGACGAAAGCTGGTTGTACGAGAACACGGCGGTGCCGGTGGAGTAGATGCGCGGCCCGAGCGCCAGGCCCGCGTCCTCGAGGTCCTGATAGGCCATCATGTCGACCGACAGGGTCGACGGATCCAGGCCCGAGGTCACGCCCCAAGCCAGGGCCCCGTGCAGGCACCAGTTGTCGAGCTCGAGTTCGCCGCGGCGCACGCAGCCCCAGTGATCGTGGGTGTCGATGAACCCAGGGGTGATGAATTTGCCCGACACGTCACGGATTACCGCGCCATTGGGGAGCGCAACCGACCCGCGCGGACCGACGGCGGCGATCTTGTCGTCGACGATCACGATGTCGGCGTCACGCACGACCTCGTCGCCGCGTTCAGTGATCGCCGTGGCGCCGCGGAGCACAACCGCGTCATGGGGAACGTCACGTGGAATTTCGACGTCCGCATGGAACGTTTCGACCCCGTCGCGTCCCGCTTCCGGGCGCTCGCTGCCGACCGGTGCGCCCGGCGGGTCGAGTTTGATGCTGGAGAGCGGTCGCCGTTCCCAAGTCGAGCCGATCGCCCAGCCGATGCTGCGCCCGCCGTCGGCCCACTGGTAGAAATCCGCGCCGACGCGGGTCAACCGGCGCGCGCCGACGCTCGGCCTGGTCAGGGTTACGGTCGCGCCCGGCGGCGGCGTGTCGATGAGCCAGAGTTGCTGTTCTTGTTGGACCAGCACGTGCGCGCCGTCGGGGCTGAGGCGCATGTCATCGACCGGCACAGGGTCGGGCTGGAAGTAATAACCGAGGCCCTTCACCTGAAACTTGATCGTGCGGCCGGAGCCGTCGAGCGCGACCGAGCCCATGCCGTCATCGAAGATGACCTCGACCCGCCCGGGATCGTTGGCGACAAATTGCGGACGTCCGCCCATCGCGCCCGAAGCGATAACGCGCGACGCGCCGCCGTTCGCCGGCAGCCCGACGAGATCGGCCTGACGGATCTGGCCGTAGGCGCGCCCTGTCCAGGGCGGTTCCTGCAGGGTCAGGTTCCGCTCACGCGTGGGCGAGCGCAGCACGATGATATCGCGACCGTCGGGGGTGAACACCGGGTCGGTATAGTAGCCGTCGATGTCGGTGAGTTTCACCGGCGGCTTGCGGCCCTCCGCGTCTATGCGCCAAATCTCTCCCCCGGTCTGAGATGTCCAGGTGACGTAGACGAGGCTGCGCCCGTCCGGCGACCAGGCCGGCATGAAGGCGGGTTCGCCGTGGGTCAGCGCGCGCGGCTTGGCGCCAGGCTTCAGCGGCATGGTCCAGAGTTGGCCGAGCGCGGAGAAGGCCAGGGTTTTGCCGTCCGGCGACTGCGTCGGTTGTTGAATGATCCGCGCGCGTACCGGGCCGGTGTCGGGCGCGATGTCGAGCCGCGTCGAGGGGCCGACCGCCCGATCGAAGTGCGCCTGGAACGGAACGACCGTCGCTGTCCGTGTCGCCAGATCGATGCGCCGCAGCTTGCCGTCCCAACTGGTGAGCAGCACCTTGCCGTCGGGGGTGAAGGACGCGGAGGGCATCAGGTCGCGCGATGCGACGGATTCCTGATCGTCGCGTTGCACCGGGCCCTGCAGGCTCTCGTCGCGGCCGGTGAGCAGATCGCGCAGACGAAGCTCGGTCTTGCCTTCGCGGCGCGCGGCGTAGGCGAGGAGACGTCCGTCGCGCGACAGTTCCGGGCGCATGCCCCCGCCCTGCCCGCTTACCACGGTATCGTCGGCGAGCGTTTTCAGGTCGAGGCGGTGAATGCTCCACGACGGCATCGGCGGATCGTCCTCGAACGCCACGCCGTTGCTGCGCGCATAGTAGAGGTAGCGACCGTCCGGCGATGCCTTGGCCCCGAGTGCACTGAAGGCGCCTTTGGTCAGTTCTTCGGGCGCCGCGCCATCGAGAGGTAGGCGCCAGAGCTCCATCGCGTTGCGGTCCGAGCGATAGAGCGAAACGAAGAGGGTGCGCCCGTCCGCAGACCACGATGGCGAGACGTATTCGTGCAGCGTCTCGTTGCGGGTGATCTGGCGCGCAGCGGTTCCGTCGCGATGTGCGATCCAAACGTTTTCCGCCCCCGAGCGGTCGCTGACGAAAGCGATCCAGGCGCCGTCCGGCGAGAACACCGGCTGGGAATCGAAGGCGAGACCGTCGGTGATGGCGCGCGCGCGACCGCCTCCGGCGTCCATGGCGTAGAGATGACCGAGGATGTCGAAGACCACCGTGTCCCCATCCGGCGACAAGTCCGGCGACATCCAGGTGGCTTCGTCGGTGTCGAAGACGACCTGACGGCCGGGCGTGAGCGGCAGGCCCGACGGTTCGGCGGCGATCGCCAGCGTCGCTGTGCTCGCCAGCAGGACGGCAAGACTGGCGGCGAACGCGCGCTTCATTGGCGATAGGCCGGCGGCCAGGCGTCGGCGCGATGACCCGGCGCGTAGCGCTCGCGCAGCAAGTCCTGACGCGTGGTCAGCGACACCGGTTGGCCGCGCACCAGAACCGTCGTGGGCGCGCTGCCGGGTTCGAGCGGGTCGCCGTCCCAGATCACCAGGTCGGCGTCGAGCCCCGGCGCCAGCGCACCGTAGTGATCCTCGATGTTCCAGATGTGTGCGGGATTGACCGTCATCGCCTTCATCGCCTGCGCCCACGGCAGGCCGTTGGCGACGGCGATGCCGGCGGCTTCGCGCATGCCCGTGCCGGCGTTGTGGCTGAGCTGGATGCCGGGCACGGAAAAGGCGATGGTCACCCCGGCGCGGTCGAGGATGGCGGCGTTGTCGAGGCGGGCGCCCATCTGATCGAAGGTCGCGGGCTGATCGTCGAGGGGGTCGAGCACCACCGCGACATGCTTGCGCGCCAACAGGCCGGCGCAGCGCCACGCCTCCTGGCCGCCGAACACGATGACGCGCACCCCGAAGTCGTCGCCGACCTTCACCGCCTCGCGGATGTCGGACTCGCGCGACGCGAACACCGCCAGGGGTTCATGACCGCCTACGACCGGCAACAGGGCCTCCGCGTCGAGATGATTGAGCAGCTGGTCGCGTGGACCGCCCTTGGCCACCTGCGCATAGCGCTTCGCTTCGCTGAGCGCGTTGCGCAGCAGAATCCACTGCGCGCTGCGTGACCCATCGTGCTGGGCCGCCGCGACGCCGCCGGTGACCACGACCATGGCTGCCTTGGCGCGATCGAGGATGTCGGGACCTTCCGACAGACGAAGCACCGCCGCGGCGCCGGCGAAGGGCGCGTTGGCCGAGCCCGATGGATAGGTCGCCGCTCGCGTCAGGCCGTCGGCCCGGGCGCGCGGCAGCAGCATGGAGTTGGGATTCAGTGCATATTCGACATCGAACGCGGCGCCGAGCGGGCCGGAGGTCACCGCCTGGTCGGTGGTGTCGCCGACGGACGAGACCTCGACGAGACCGAGTTGGGTACCTGCGTTCATCAGGCCGGGCGTGACCAAGCGACCCTTGGCGTCGATCACGCGGGCGTGCGCGGGCGCCTTGATGCCGATGCCGACCGTGAAAACCTTGCCGTCCTTGATGACGATGGTCGCATTATCGACAGGTTGCGCCTGGGCGGCGGTCCATAGTCTGGCGTTGGTGACGACAAGCGTCTCGGCGTGGGCGGCGGCGCCGATCACGCTCATAGCCAGCGCGGCGAGAAGCGCCCGCGCGCTCACGACCGCGGTTCCTGCGCCGGCTGGCCGAGGTCGAAGTCGTCGAGCGGCCGATGTCTGGGATCCTTGCGATCGTAGATCAGGGCGCCGTCGATGAAGACCTCGTCGGCGTGGGTGTAGATGCTGAACGGATCGCCCGACCAGATGACAACGTCGGCGTTCTTGCCGGGCGCCAGCGAACCGATGCGATCGTTCAGGCCCATGGCGCGTGCCGGGTTCAGCGTCACCCACTGGATGATGTGTTCGGGCGGCAGGGTCAGGCCCGCGCGACGGCCCGCTGCGGCGGCCTTGCCGGCCTCGACGGTAAGGCGTTGACCGATGACCGCGGAATCGGAGTGCATGGTGACGCAGCCGCCGGCGGCGTCGACGAAGGCCGCGTTTTCGCGGATGGCGTCCAGCGCCTCCATCTTGTAGCCCCACCAGTCCGACCACACGACCGCGCAGATGTGGTTCTGCACCAGCAGTTCGGGAATCTTGTAGGCCTCGACCGCGTGATGGAAGGCGGTGATCTGGAAACCGAACTCGTGCGACATGTCGATCATCGTCGCCATGTCGTCGGCGCGGTAGCAGTGGATGTGCACCTTGATGTCGCCGTGCAGCACACCGGCGAGGGTATCGAGCTTGAGGTCGCGCTGCGGCGGCTCATGCCCGTGGCCCTGTTCGTAGTCGAGCCATTCGTGCTCGTAGTGCTGGGCTTTCAGCCAGGCGTCCCGATCGCCGGCGATTTCGCCCATGCGGCTGGAGGGAAAGCGGCCCTTGTCGCCGTAGGTGTATTTCGGGTTCTCGCCGCAGGCCATCTTGAGGCCCTGAGCGGCGCCCGGGAACTTCATCGCCTGCACGGTGGTCGCGGGCACGTTTTTCAGAACGACGGTTCGACCGCCGAACAGGTTGCTCGAACCCGGCAGGATCTGGAGCGTGGTTACGCCGCCCGCGAGCGCGCGCGAGAACTGCGGATCCTGCACTTCGATCGAATGCTGGGCCCACACCTCGGCGGTGTTCGGGTCGGTCACCTCATTGACGTCCGAATGCGACCAATCCGGCTGGACATAGGGCGCGGCGAAGTCGCCGAGGTGGGAGTGGATGTCGACGACGCCCGGCGTCACCCAGCGTCCTCGCGCGTCGATCACCGTAGCGCCGGGGGGCGCGGAGAGCTTTTGGCCGAGCGCTACCACCTTGCCGTCGCGCAGCAGCAGATCGGCGTCGTCAAGGCGGTTTCCCGCGCCGTCGAGCACGGTCGCATGCGTGATCAGCGTGTCCACGCGCGGCAGCGGCTTATAGGTCGAGGGATAGGCATCGAGTGCGAAGGGCAGAGGCGCGCGGGCCTCGTCCTCGCGCGGCGGCCCATTGTGGCGAGAGTCGTCGTGATGACTGTCGTCATGACGCAGGGCAACGGCCCCGTCGGTGGCGCAGGCGCTGAGCGCGAAGACGAACGAAAGGACCAAGCCCCCCACCCGTCTGCGACCAGCCGTCATGCCATAAACTCCCGCCGTCGACGTCCACCCCGAGATCGTCGGGGCGGACGCGGACAATTAGATCACCATTTGCGGCTGAGCGTAAGCGCAACCGTGCGGCGTTCACCGTACCAGCAGGCCACCGACGAGCTGCAACGCGCGACGTAGACCTTGTCGAACAGGTTGTTCGCGTTCAGCGCCAGGCGCCAGTTGTCGCGGTCGTAGTGGATGATCGCATCCCACAGGGTGACCGAAGCATTCTCGAACTGGTTGGCTTGGTCGCCGAAGCTCGTGCCGACGTAACGCAGGCCGACGCCGGCGCCGAGCCCGGCGAGCGGGCCGGTCTGCTGGGTGTAGTCGCCGAACAGCGAGAACTTGTTCTTCGGCGTTTCGTAGAGTTCGGTGCCGACGTCGGCAGTGCCCTTGGTCACCTTGGAGTCGGTGTAGCTGTACGAGGCGTTGAAGCTGAAGCGCTCCCACAGACGGCCGACCGCTTCCAGTTCCAGGCCCTTCACCTCGACCTGCCCGGTCTGGACGCTGGCGAAGAAGTGTGTCGGGTCCGGATCGGGCGTCAGTACGTTGTCCTGCACGAGATCATAGACCGCGGCGGTAAACAGGGCGTGGGCGTCGGAGCCCCAATTCGGTTGGTATTTGATGCCGCCTTCGCTCTGCCAGCCGGTGCGCGGCTTGAACGCGTCGCCGTTGAAGAAGGTGCCCGGCGTCGCCTCGAAGGTGGTGGCGTAGGAGATGTACGGCGCAAAGCCGTTCGCCATCACGTAGTTCAAGCCCGCGCGCCAGGTGAACTCGCTGGTATTGCTGCCTGCCGCCGCCGTGGTGTTGTGCTCGTTGACCCAGTCGTTACGCGCGCTGAGCGTCAGCACCCAGTTGTCCCACTTGATCAGGTCCTGGCCGTAGAGCCCGGTCTGCAGTTCGTGATTGTCGATGTAGGTGAACAGCGTCGGAACCGCGATCGGCCCGACGTTGTAGTCGGGGTGAAAGATGTTGATCGGCGGCCCGAACGCGAAGCCGTCCTGGGTGAAATTGGTGTAGTTGCGATAATCCAGGCCCAGGATCGCGTCCTGGCTGACGTCCCCGTTCGCCAGGTGCGCCTCGACCCGGCTGTCGACCGCGAACTCCTTGATCGTTTCCGGATAGACGAAGTTGTAGCGATCTTCGGTCTGCTGGTCGGCCTCGAGGCCGGCGCCGTAGATCTCCTGGGTGTCGTCGCGATACCAGAAGTACTTCAGGTTCTGGTGGAAGCTGAGGATGTCGTTGAACTTGTGGTCGAGCTCGTAGCCCAACGACCACTGGTCGCGGGTGAACAGGTTGTAGCCCGGCTGACCGAGGTTGCGACTGGTCGGAATCTTGCCGTTCGGGTTCGGCAATTGGGTGCCGTCCTGGGGCAGGAAGCCGTCGCAGCAGTCGTCGGTCTTGTCGTCCTGGTAGTAGGCCAGCAGCGTCAGCCTGGTGTCGGCGCCGAGTTGGAAGCTCGCGGCGGGCGCCACGAAGGCGCGGCGCGAGTGCTCGAAGTCGATCTGGCCGTCGTTGTCCTTGTAAAAGGCGGTCAGGCCGAGATCGACGCCGTCGGCGACCGGGCCGGTGACGAAGCCGCCGACTTCATACTCGTTGTAGTTCCCGATCTGACCGCGCAGCTCGGCGTGGAAGCTGTCTTGCGGACGACGGCTGGTCACGTTCAGGATGCCGCCGGGAGGGCTGCCGCCGTAGAGCACCGAAGCCGGGCCTTTCAGCACTTCAACCGCCTGGAAGCCGTAGAGCTCGAGGCCCATGTTGTTCAGGTTCGACGCCGGCGCGGCCGGCGACTGCAGGCCATCGACGTATTGAATCGGATAGAAGCCGCGGACCGTGATCCAGTCGTAGCGCGCGTCAGGACCATAGTTCTCGCCGGTGACGCCGGCGGTGTAGCGCATGGTCTGCTGCAGGGTCTGCAGGTTCAGGACGTCGATCTGGTCGCGCGTGATCACGGTCACCGACGACGGCGTTTCGATCAGCGGCGTCTTGGTCTTCGACGCGGCGTTGCCGTCGGTCGGCACGTAGTGCCGCGCGGTGACGACGACTTCGGAAACTTCGGAGGTTGGCGCGGCGGCGCCCGCTCCGGCGACGACGGTGGTCGCGGCGGGGTCGGCGGCGAAGGCCATGGCGGCCATGGGCGCAACCGCGGCAAAGACGGCGCCGCCCAACAGCAGGCGGCGAAGGCCGCGGGCGTGAATCTGGTGTCTCATCTCGACCCCCTTGTTTCCGGCGTACGGCCGGACTTCTGTCGACTGGCCTGCAGTGTGCTGACGATTTCTTTTGACCCGCGCGCGCTACCGGGTCGGATATCGTCGCGATCAGGCCATGGCCCCGTCGTCGTCTCCGAGTGCGTCATCCTCGCAACTATTGCGAATGATTGTCAATCGCATCTTTCTCGCCAGCCGGGTTTCGAAGGCGACCTGGGCCTAGGCGGATCCGCCCGCGTCGGCCGCGGCGCGCCCCGCCAGCCACGCGCTCGCGTCCGCGATCGCCTTGTCCGCCAAGGGAGAAATGGAGACCGCCTCCAGGAAACTGTGGGTGGCCCCGCGATAGACTTCCATCGTCGCCGCGACCCCGGCGTCCTTCAGTCTGGCGGCCATGGCATGGCTCTGCTCGGCCAGGACATCGCATTCCGCGACCACCAGGAAGACCGGCGGCAGGCCCGCGAGCGACGCCCGCATCGGGCAGGCGTAGGGCTCGGCGGCGTCGGCGGTCGTGCGGAGATAGTTGGCCCAATAGACTCGCATTTCGTCGGCGCCGAGCATGAAGTCTTCGCCGCCGTAGCGCTGCGCCGCCTCGTCCGAACAGGCGTCGGTGAAGGCGCCATAGTTGAGCAGCAGACCCTTGACCAGGTCGCCCTCGCTTTCGTCGCGCAGTTTCAGCGCAGTAGCGAGGCTGAGATTTCCGCCGGCGGAATCGCCGCCGATGTAGAGCCGCCGCGAATCGATGCCGAGCGCCGCGCCGTCGCGCGCCAGCCAGCGCACGGTCTCGACGATCTCGTTCAGCGCCGTCGGGTATTTGGCCTCGGGCGACAGCGGATAGTCGATGCCGACGACGACCAGGCCCGAACGCTTGGCGTATTCGCGCATGAGCCGGTCGTGGGTGTCGATGGAGAAGATCGTCCAGCCGCCGCCGTGCAGATAGACCAGCGCGGGTGAAAGCGCCTGGGCCTCAGGCGCCTGGGCCTCGGGCGCCTGGGCCTTGGGATAGTGGATGCGCAGGCGCGCGCAGCCCGGCGAGGTCAGATCGAGCGTCTGGGCCATGACCGGCCCGCCCTCGCGCCAGGGCCGGCGCACCTGCTCGGCGATGGCCCGCGCCTGCGGATAGGGCGCGCTTTCGAAACCCGGGTGGCCGGCGAAACCGGCCGAGATCTCGCGCACGAAGCGGCGGATGTCGGGATCGACCGGGTCGGCCTCGCGGATGTCGCTACTGTCGGGCATGTCGCGTTTCGTCGCGCCGGGGTCGTCCGAGGCCGGCGCAACTTGTCTCCCCAGGCATGCAAGGCTATCCCGATCCAGCGGGGATCGGCTGTCGCCGCAGGACCAATCGCTGTCTCAAGCGGGCCACGCCATGGGGCGAAGCACCAAGGGCATAGACTACCAGGACGTACCGCGGCCTGTCTCGGCGCTGGCCGACGACTATCCGTCCGGCTACCTGGACCCGCGCCACAGCCACCCGCGCGGCCAACTGATCTACGCCACCACCGGCGTGATGACCGTAACCACCGACCAGGCGAGCTTCGTCGTGCCGCCCCAGCGCGCGGTCTGGGTGCCTCACGACGTCGAGCACGAGGCCTTCTGTCGCGGTCGCGTCGCCTGTCGCACCCTCTACATCGACACCAGCAAGGTCGACGGCCTGCCGGCGGCGGCGCGGGTGATCGAAGTCTCAGACCTGCTGCGTGAACTGATCGTCGAGGCGACGCGCGTGCCGATCGAGTACGACGAAAGCAGCCGCGACGGGCGGCTGATGCGGCTGATCGTCGACGAGATCATCGCCAGCCAGACCGCGCCGCTGCATGTGCCGATGCCACAGGATCCTCGGCTCGCGCGCATCTGTGCGGCGATCCTGCAGGACCCGGCGCAGAACGACGTACTCGACGACTGGGCCGATCGCTCGGCCATGGGGCGGCGCACCTTCACCCGCGCCTTCCGTCGCGAGACGGGGATGAGCTTTGCGGAGTGGCGCCAGAACGTGCGGCTGATGGAGGCGATGTCGCTGCTCGCCACCGGTCATTCGGTAACGCGGGTGGCCTTCGACGTCGGCTATTCGAGCCCCAGCGCCTTTACCGCCATGTTCCGGCGCATGTTCGGCGCGCCGCCGACGCACTATCTGTCGGATGTCGCGAGCGAACGGCCCGCCTGAGGCGTCTCAGTCGTGATCGCTGAACTCCGCCATCCAGTCGTGCAGCTCGCTTCTCCCCTCGCGCGCGAGACCCGTGAGAATCTCGGAGAAAGTGTCGTTGCGCTCGTCCTGCCCCAGTTTGAAGCGGCCGCGCACCGCGCGCACGGCGGCGCGGAACGGAATGATGCGTGCGGCGAGCTGCGTGTAGCGCGTGCCGACCTCGTCGAGCGACCAGGGGTTCGGCCGGCCCTGTTCTGTAGCCTGCACGAGGTCCTCGAGCACGGCGCGAAGTTCCAGGTCGTCGTCGATGAAGCGCACGTCGGCTTCGATCTGGACGCTGACGTAGTTCCAGGTGGGGGCCTGGTTGCGATCGCTGAACCAGGACGGCGAGACATAGCCGTGCGGACCCATGAACAGGAACAGCGCGCCCGGCTGCGCGCGCAGGGCCGCGGCCTGAGGATGTTTGCGCGGATAGTGGCCGAGCAGTTCGACAACGGCGCCGTTCGCGCCGAACACGGGACGGATCGGGAGCGCGGTGGCGCTGAGGCCGTCGCCGCCGGAAACCACCCAGGCCAAGGGATGCTCGAGCACCAGGCGCGCGACGTCATCGTTCGACCGCGGGGCGTAAATGTCGCTCATGCGCTCATCTTCGCGCGATTCGGCTGGGTCCTGCGCGGGTTGCGGCGCGCGCTCCACAGACTGACGCCAAGGACCAGCATGGTCGCGAGCCAGGTCCCGATCAGTTCGGCGAGGACGCGGGTGACCCAGCGGCCGCCCTCGCCGGCGTGCACCGCGTAAAGGCCGTCCCAGAAGCGCGTGCGCAGCGGCATCTTCATGGCGTCGTAGTCGGCGAGCACGCGCCCGCTCCGCGAACTGACGTAGACATAGGTGCGCCCGCTGACGCGCCGCCATTCGCCGGGCGTGCGCAGCTCGACGTGATACCAGGGTGTGTCCTTGTCCGGCAGGTCGACGCCGGTCATATAGGCGCCGGGATGAAGTCTCAGCGCCGTCGCGATTGCCTCGGCCGTGCCGACCGGCGTTGCGCGCGCAGGCTCCTTCGACGCGACCGCCGCAGGCGGATCGGGCCGTGCATTGTCAAACCATCCGGCGAGGGGATTTTCGAACGCCATCATGACGCCGGCGCTAATGACGATGAAGGCGGGGACGACCAGCCACAGGCCCACCGCGCGGTGCCAGGCGAACAGGGTGATCGCCGGGGTCTTTCCGGACTTCGGAACCAGCGTCTTGCGCCAGAACCCCGGGCGCGGCAACGCGAGCTTGATGCCCAGGATCAGGTTCGACAGCAGGATCATGCCGCTCAGGCCGATGATCCACTTGCCGAGGTCGTGGGCGAACAGGGTCTGGTGCAGGTAGGTCGCGATCTGGAACGGACCGACGTGCAAATAGTCATGATCCCACGGCCGCAGCCGCAGGAT
Organism: Caulobacteraceae bacterium; assembly: GCA_035551675.1. Lineage (GTDB taxonomy): Bacteria > Pseudomonadota > Alphaproteobacteria > Caulobacterales > Caulobacteraceae > JAFECT01. Next base: position 21,543 of record DASZMV010000036.1, read on the forward strand.
GTGGCCCACGCCGTCGACTCGCAACACATCGCTGTGCCCCTGCGGCCGGTCGACGATCACATCATAGAAACCCGGCAGTCCGCCGCCGGAGTAGACCCCCGTCGGCGTTCCATGGGCATGGCTCGCCCGCAGCGCATCGATGCTCTTGCCGAAAGCCGCAAGATCGAAGGTTGGACTGGCGCGGCCCAGCGACAGGTCGTCGAGCTCCCAATGGAACACCAGCAACACGCCGGTGACCGCCTGCAGAATCCACAGCGCGACGAAGCTCAGGCTGATGTATTTGTGGAGGGTTCTGATCATGCGCCCGCGACGATGGTGGGGACGCCAAGCTCCCAAGGCAATCACTCTTGCGCCACTGACGCCGGGTCGGTCTCTGTCGCGGCCGGGCCAGGGCCGGTCTCGGAACGGTCACGAAACCGCCCCGCCAGGGTAAGACAGGGGTCAGCCAAGCGTGGCCGAAATGGAGGAGCCGTTGGAATTCCGCGTTTTTCGGACGTCACGGCGAAGCGAACGGGCCCTGGGCGCGTTTGCAGGATCAGGGGGTATCGTCGCCTTCCAGCCTCGGGAACGGGAACAGGCGCACGAGGAGTCGTCGATGAAGCGGTGGGTTCCTATATTCGAGGCTCCGGGCGTCCGGTTCGATGGGTTAGCGGTATGAAACAGAGTCTTCTCCCCTTCGCGGTCTGCGCCCTCGGCATCGGTCTGGCGATCGCGGCCCCGGCCGCCGCCGCGCCGGTCGTCCTTACCGGCCCCGAGCATCGCCTGAATGCCCAGGAAATCCGCGACCTCGCCAAGCGCGAGCTTTTGTGGTGCGACGACTTCCATGCGCAGAACGGATCGTGCGACGCGGTCAGCCTGATCACGCTGGCGCCCGACGGGCGGCTGGCGGAGACCACCACCATGCTGTTGAGCGACGGCCCGCGCATCCAGGCCTTCATCGGCGAGGTCGACGACGTCGAGGGCGACCGCGTGTGCAGCAAGGTTACCGCCGCCCAGCTCCCCATCGCCTTTACGCTTGAGGGCAAGGCCGTGCCGTCCGAGGCGTCCGCCAGTCTGCGCGACGTGCTGGTCAATTCGCTGGCGGAGCTTGACGGCAAGACCATCTGCCAGACCTTCTATCGCGGTTCGGATCCGAACAAGCTTCGCGAGGAGGTGACGGTGGACGGCAAGCGGCGCAAAGACCTGGAAACCGTCTACCAGCTTCATGACGGCAAGGACGGCTTCGACCTGCGCCCACAGGTGAAGGGCGACGCCGACAAGGGCACCAAGGCCTAGATGGACGCGAAGACCGTAGCCGTCCCCGCTGCGCCGGAATTCGGCGACGCGCTGGCGCCCCAGGCCAGTCCCGAGACCATCGCGCTTCTGGCGCGCCGGCGTTCGTCGTCGGCGCAGACCCTGGGGGCGCCTGGGCCGAGCCATGATCAGCTGAAACTGCTGCTGCGTCTCGCCGCGCGCGTGCCCGATCACGGCAAGCTTTCGCCCTGGCGCTTCATCGTGCTGCAACAGCCGGCCAAGGCCGATCTGGTGCGCCGCTTCGAGGCGGTCGCGGCGAGGCGCGAGGATGCGGCAAAGGCGCTGGCCAAGCTCGCCAAGCTGTCGGCGGCGCCGCTCAGCGTCGCGGTGGTGTCACGCCTCAGCCCCGACGCCGACATTCCGGTGTGGGAGCAGGAGCTCTCCTCCGGCGCGGTCTGCACCATGCTGCTGACGGCGGCGGCGGCGCTCGGCTACGGCGCCAACTGGATTACCGACTGGTACGCCTACGACAGCGAGACCTGCGCCATCCTCGGCCTCGACGCCGAGGAACGTATTGCCGGCATCGTGCACGTCGGCACGCCGGCCGAAGCGCCGCTCGAACGCGCGCGTCCGGACGTGGAAGCGCTGACGAGCTACTGGGCGGGTTGAAGCACCGGCGCCGGCGACCGCTCCGGCCGGTGGACGAGCGACACCAGCACGAAACTGATGATCGCCAGCAGGAACCAGCTTCCGACCTTCTGGATATGCACCGGCGACCAGGCGTGGGCCTGGGACGGATAGATCCAGGTTCGCGAGAAGGTGCCGAGGTTCTCGGCCAGCCAGATGAACACCGACACCAATACGCCGCTCAGCAGGAACGGCATGCGGCGCTGCACGCGGTCGGGCGTGAAACAGGTCCAGGTGCGCCAGAAGATGACCGCCGCGAAGGCGAACAACCCCCAACGCAGGTCGATCTTCCAATGATCGAGGAAGAAGTTCGCGTAGATGCCCGCCGCGAGCAGCCACGCGGACCACGTCGGCGGATAGTTCGAGAAGCGCATCCGGAAGATGCGCTGCACGCGGGCGATGTAACTGCCGACGCAGGCGTACATGAAGCCCGAGAACAGCGGCACGCCGCCGATGCGCAGCAGGCTCGGCTCCGGATAGACCCACGAACCCACATGCGTCTTGAACACCTCCATTACCGTGCCGACGATGTGGAAGACGAAGATGACCTTGGCTTCCTCGAGACTCTCCAGCTTCAGGCCGAGCATGGCGACTTGCACGGCGAGCGCGGCGACCGCGAGGAAATCGTAACGCGCAATCAGCGCATGCGGTGGCCAGATGAGACTCGTGCCGAACAGCAAGGCGAGCATGGCCCCGCCAAACAGGGAGGCCCACCCTTGCTTCAACCCAAACATCAGAAATTCGAACGCCCAACGCCCGGCCCGTGTGCGATCAGCGCGCGCCTGGACACGGCCGAGTATTCTCCGGCCCCAGGTTTCAACGGGGAGAGCTTGCCGCGCTACAATGGCCCTCTCATCCCCAACCATTGTTCTACCGCAACCGGTAGGTCGCCACGCCGGGATCCGGGACCCACAGGCCTTCCGGCGCCGCCCCGGTCTGCCAGAATACGTCGATGGGGATGCCGCCGCGAGGGGCCCAGAAGCCGGCGATGCGGAGCCAGCGGGGTTCGGCGACCGCGACGATGCGCTGGGCGACACCGACGGTGCAGTCCTCGTGGAAAGCGCCGTGGTTGCGGAAACTCTGTAGGAACAGCTTCAGACTCTTGCTCTCGATCAGCCAGGCGCCCGGCGCATAGTCGATCACCAGGGTCGCGAAATCCGGCTGGCCGGTGACCGGGCAGATGGAGGTGAACTCGGGCGCCGTGAACCGGGCGAGGTAGAGCGCGTCGGGATGGGGGTTCGGCACGCGCTCTAACGTCGCGCGCTCGGGACCGTCGGGAATGGCGCTGGGGCGGCCGAGCTGGGTCAGCTTGGAAGTGTCGGTGGTCATGGCCGCGCTCTAAGGCCAACGGGGGCGGACGGGAAGCCCTTCCCTTGGGTGACCTTTGCCGCAGGGGCCCAGGCGGCTATGGACGGCGGGAATTCCACCCGAGCCCAGGACAAGCCCATGGCCATCCCCGCCGCCCTGCAACAGGGGCTGAAGCTCCCGGTCATTGCCGCGCCCATGTTCCTGGTCTCGGGGCCCGGCCTGGTGATCGCCGCCTGCAAGTCGGGCGTGATCGGAACCTTCCCGGCCCTGAACCAGCGGTCGACCGAGGGCTATTCCCAGTGGCTCGACCAGATCAAGGCGGCGCTCGGGCCGAACGACGCCCGGTACGGCGTCAACATCATCGTGCACAACACCAATCCGCGGGTCATGGCCGACATGACGGTCACGGTCGAACACAAGGTCCCTCTGGTGATCACCTCGCTGGGCGCCGTGCGCGACATCGTCGATGCGGTTCACTCGTACGGCGGCCTGGTGTTCCACGACGTGACGACAGTGCGGCACGCGAAGAAGGCGGCCGAGGCCGGCGTCGACGGCCTGATCCTGGTGTGCGCCGGCGCCGGCGGTCATGCGGGCGTCTGGTCGCCGTTCGCCCTGGTCGACGAGGTGCGCGCGTTTTTCAAAGGGACGATCATTCTGTCGGGCGCCCTGTCGACGGGGCGCGATCTGGCCGCCGGCCTCATGATGGGCGCCGACTTCGGCTATTTCGGCACCCGCTTCATCAACACCACCGAGAGCCTGGCGCCGGATGCGTACAAGGACATGATCCTGGAGGCCCATGCCGCGGACGTCACCTATACGCCGGCGATCTCGGGCATCCCGGCGAACTTCCTGACCCAGTCGCTGGTCAACAACGGCCTCGATCCCAAGTCCCTCCCCGACAAGACCAAGATCGATCTCGGCAAGGAGCTCGACCACGAGGTGAAGGCCTGGAAGGAAGTCTGGTCCGCCGGCCAGGGCGTGGGCTCGGTGAAGGACGTGCTGCCGGTCGCGGACCTGGTGGCGCGTTTGACGAGCGAGTTCGACGAGGCGCGCGGGGCGTTCGCGACCCGGTTCGCGGGCTAAAAAGCGGCTTCCCATGGGGATAAAGTGCGACGGGCGCCCGTTTTATCGGCGTTTTTCGCTTCCGGGCGCGCTGATGTATGCTGATATCACGCGAATCGGCGGCTTAATCGGCGCCGTTCGCGAGCCAACAAGATAGGACTCTTCATAATGCCCGCCGCAAAAAAGACCGCCGCCAAGGCCCCTGCCGCCAAGGCTCCCGCCGCTTCGAGCGCCGCCAAGCCCAAGGTCGTCACCGTTTCGTCGAAGCAGATCGCCGCCAAGCTGGCCGAGAACCACGACCTGTCTAAGAAGGCGGTCGAGGCGATCATGGGCGACATGACCACCATGATTATCAAGCACCTGAAGAAGGGCGAGAAAGTCCGCCTCGGCCTCGGCATCCTGCAGGTGCGCAAGCGCGCCGCCCGCATGGGCCGCAACCCCGCCACCGGCGAGGCGATCAAAATCAAGGCCAGCAAGAAGCTCGCCTTCCGCCCGGCCAAGGAAGTCAAGGAAGCGATCTAACTCGCTGCCCTCTGCAACGCTACGAAAGGGCCGCCGGTCTCCGGCGGCCCTTTTTCGTGCGCGAATTGCAAAGCCTCTTTCCCCGACATCGTCTCTCCGCCCTCTGGGCGGAGACAGCTCGCGAAGCGAGCCAAAGCGGGCAGGTGCGCCGAGGTTGGGAGATTTGTGGGGAAGTCTAAACCACAAGCGGCAGCGGCGGCTGCCCTCCTCTGCCGCTTTCGCGGCTGTCTCCCCCCAAAGGGGGGAGAATGCGCAATTCAAGTTTACGCCGCGAACGCCTGTTCCAGGTCCGCGATCAGGTCGTCCGCGTCTTCAACCCCCACCGAAAACCGGATCAGGCTGTCGGTGACGCCGCGGGCTTCGCGCAGTTCCTTCGGGATCGAGGCGTGGGTCATGATGCCGGGGTGGTTGACCAGGCTTTCGACGCCGCCGAGGCTTTCGGCCAGGGTGAAGATCTGGAAGCGTTCGAGAACACGACGGGTGCGCTCGAGGTCGCCGTCGATGACGCAGGAGATCATGCCGCCGAAGCCGCGCATCTGACGCTTCGCCAGGGCATGCTGCGGGTGCGACTCCAGGCCGGGATAGTAGACGCGGGCCACGCCGTCGCGGGCCTCGAGCCAGTGAGCGACCTTCATCGCGTTCTCGCAGTGGCGCTGCATGCGCACGGCCAGGGTCTTCACCCCGCGGTTGGCGAGAAAGGCGTCGAAAGGCCCCATGATCGCGCCGACGGAGTTCTGAAGAAACTTCATCTCCTTCGCGAGTTCGTCGGTGCGCGCCACCACCACGCCGCCGATCATGTCGGAGTGACCGTTCAGATATTTGGTCACCGAATGCAGCACGAGATCGAAGCCGAGCTCCAGCGGCCGCTGAATGTACGGGGTGGCGAAGGTGTTGTCGGCAACGGCCAGCAGCTTGTGCTTCTGCGCGATGCGCGCGAGACCCTCCAGGTCGGCCAGCTTCATCAGCGGATTGGTCGGCGTCTCCACCCACAGCATTCTGGTCTTGGGCGTGATCGCCTTTTCCACCACGTCGAGATCGGAGAAGTCGGCATAGGTGAAACTGTGACCGGCGGAGCGGCGGCGTACGCGCTCGAAGAGACGATAGCTGCCGCCGTAGAGATCGTCCGCGGCGAGGATTTCGGAGCCGGCGTCGAGGAGCTCCAGCACGGTCGAGCTCGCCGCCAGACCCGAACCGAAACCGAAGCCTTGCACGCCGCTTTCCAGGTCGGCGACAACGCGTTCGAACGCCTCGCGCGTCGGGTTCTTGCCGCGCGCGTACTCATAACCCTTGTTCACGCCCGGGCTTTCCTGGGCGAAGGTCGAGGTCGCGTAGATCGGCGTCATTACCGCCCCGGTCGTGGGATCGGGATACTGCCCCGCGTGAATGGCGCGCGTGGAAAAGCCCAGGCGGTTGGGATGGTCGGTCACGAGGCCCTGCCGAGATCTCTGCGTCCGGATGCGGACAGGGGATCAGTGGGTCTTCAGGTGCAGGAAATCAAGCGCATCGCCGATGGGGGTGAACAGATTGATGCTGACGGGATCGTCGCCGTTGGGACCATGGTAGCCGAGGTCGGTCAGACCCACCACCGCGCCGTGCTCATCCAGAAGCGGACCGCCGCTGTTGCCGTGGGTCACCGTCACGTCGCTCTGAATGTACATCAGGTTGTTCATCATCCGCGCCGGGTTGGAAACCACGCCCTTGGTGACGGTCGCTTCCATGCCGTAGGGCGCGCCGAGCGCCCAGACCGTATCTCCCGGCTGCAGCGCGCCGAGCCGGAGCGGCAAGGGCCGACGCCCGCGCGGCTCGGTCTTGATCAGGGCCACGTCGCGCCTCGCATCGACGCGCACGACCTCGCCGGGGTTTTCGATGCCGTCGGGCCAACGCACGACGACACCTTTGCTTTCGCCCACCACATGCGCGTCGGTGAGCAGATAACCGTCATCGGTGATCAGGAACGCACTCCCCTGTCCCGCGGGCGCGCGGACGAGCACCACCGCCCCCTCCGCGTCCGGAATCGAAACCGGTTTCATCGGACTGAGGCCCTGCAGCACGAGTGTCCCAACCGCGGCGGCCGACGCCTGGGATTGCACCGGCATACCACCGACGCCGCCGGCCAGCGCCGCATGCATCTGTTCGCTGTGCGCGAGCTGGCGCGCGGACTCGGCAAAGGCGAACTTCAGAAAGTCGCCGTATTGGACCGTGCCGGTTGGCTTATAGACGCCCTCGGTTTCCACGCGCGCCAAGATCTGCCGGCGCGTGCGGGAATAGATCTGCCATTCGATGCTCATCTCGGCGTCGCCCTTGTAGACCTGTGGGCCGAAGGCGCCGTAGGCGAGGCAGGCGCGCATGTGCATCTTGTTGATCGAGCCCGCGACCACGATATCGGCCGCCGAATCGTCGGTCTTGAACAGCGAGGTCGGATCGCCGGCGGTTTTGACGCCGCCGTCCTCCATCGCGATATTGAACAGGTTGTTCATGACGGCCTGGGACTTGGCCTCGGTGAGGAACTCGGCGTCTTTCGGATAGAGCGACTGCTGCGGCGTGGTGCAGAGAAGGCCGCCGCCGACGTGGGCCCACGCCGTCCCCGGCAGGTTCAAGACGATCCTTGAAAAGGCGACCGGCTGACCAACGGCCTGAGGCTGGGCCGCTGCGGACACGGCCTGCGCAGCCAGGAAAAGGCCCACGACCAAGCCTGAAAACCCACGCATGACTTATCCCCCGCGAACAGCAGGATAATGCCGCGTAACCGCTCGGCGATCAACGTGAGCGAGCGTCGCCCTAGGCCGCCTTGGGATTGAGGCGCAGGTGGTTGATCAGGTCGACGCGGGTAATGATCCCCACGAACTCGTCGCCGTCGAGCACCAGCGCCACCTCGTCGCGTTCGAAAATCTGGACCAGGGCGTCCATCCGCTCGTGCGCCTGCACGGTGCGCAGGTTGGTGGTCATCACGGTGCGCACGCATTGTTTAAAGCGCTCGTCGCGGGCGACCTGTTCGTTCTCCACGCCTTTGAGGATGTCGCTCTCGTCCAGGATGCCGACGAGGCGGCCGTCCTGCATCACCGGTAACTGCGAGACGTCGGCCTGGCGCATGCGGTTGTAAGCGCTGAGCAGCGTGTCGTCGGGACCGATGACCACGGCGCCGCCTTCGGATACCTTGCGCGCGACCAGATCGCGCAGATCGCCGTGCAGGGCGCGGTCGGTGAGCCCCTGCTCCGCCAGCCAGGCGTCGTTGTAGACCTTGGACAGGTACTTGGCGCCGGTGTCGCAGACGAAGGTCATCACGCGCTTGGGCGTGGTCTGTTCGCGGCAATAGCGCAGCGCCGCCGACAACAGCGTGCCCGAGGACGAACCGGCGAGGATGCCTTCCTTCAAGAGCAGTTCGCGCGCGGTCTCCATGCTCTCGCGATCGGAGATGGTGAAGGCGCGCTTGATCAGGGTCATGTCGGCGTTGTCGGGGATGAAGTCCTCGCCGATGCCTTCGACGGTCCACGATCCCGCTTCGACGATCTCGCCGGTCTCGACGTAGTGGCACAGGATCGAACCGGCCGGGTCGGCCAGCACCATCTCCGTCTTGGGTGAGATCTTCTGGAAATAGTGACCCAGGCCCGAGAGGGTGCCGCCCGAGCCCACGCCCACGACCACCGCATCGACGTCGTGTTCCATCTGCTCCCAGATCTCGGGGCCGGTGGTGCGCGCGTGCGCGGCGGGATTGTGCGGATTGGCGAACTGGTTGACGAAGAAGCCGCCGGGAATCGATTGGGCCAGGCGCTGGGCGAGATCCTGGTAATATTCCGGGTGCCCCTTGTTCACATCCGAACGCGTCAGACGCACGTCGGCGCCGAGCGCGCGCAGGTGCTGCACTTTTTCGCGCGCCATCTTGTCGGGCACCACCAGCAGGATCTTGTAGCCCTTCAGCACGCCCACCAGCGCCAGCGCGAGGCCGGTGTTGCCGGCGGTCGCCTCCACGATGGTCCCGCCGGGCTTGAGGTAGCCCTCCCGCTCCGCCGCCTCGATCATGGAGACGGCGATGCGGTCCTTGATCGAACCGCCGGGGTTCTGGCTTTCCAGCTTGATGAACAGGCGGCAGGGACCGGTGTCGAGGTTCTTGATCTCGACCACGGGCGTGCGCCCGATCAGGTCGATCAGCGAGCCCACGGGCCTCCCGAGGGGCGCTTGGGCAAGAGGGGCTTGGGTCATGCTCTCGAATGTCACTTGGTCAGGATGTGATCAAGTCCCTGAGAATCTAGCCCTCTCCCCCAAGCTGGCTTGGGGGAGACGCTTTAGACCTACACCGCGCCGGCTTCGCGGCAGGCCTTGTCCATGTCGCGGAAGTGCTCCTCGGCGGTGGCAAGGGCGGCCGGGGTTTCGGGGGCGGTGGCGGGCGCTGCGACCGGCGCCGGCAGGGGTTCGGTGATCACGGTCGAGCCGGACTCCAGGGTGCGGTGCACCGGGCACTTTTCCGCGATTTCGAACAGCTTGGCGGTCTGTTCCGCGTCGAGGTCGCCCTCGAAGCCGATACGGCGCGTGAACTGGTCGGTCGGGACCGCGCCCGAGACCTTGTCGTGGCGCACGCTGACGCGGGTGCGCCTGACCGGCCAGCCCTTGCGATCGGCGTAGAGGCGCACGGTCATGGCGGTGCAGGCGCCCAGACCCGCGGCGACCAGTTCGTAGGGGCTGGGGCCCGACCCGAGGCCGCCGACTTCCGCCGGTTCGTCCGCGAGGAAGCGCACGCCATGGACGCTGACCTGCACCTGAAACTTGCCGACGCCGGTATCCTCGACCATCACCGCGCCGTCGGATGCTTGCGGGGCCGCGTCCGCCGCCATGCCGACGTAGCGCGAGGCCCAGGCCACGACCATGCGCGCGACGTAGTCGCCGTCCTCGCGACGCGACAGGAGGTGGTCGGCCTTGTCGAGCGAGATGAAGCTTTTCGGATGTTTTGCGGCGGTGAACAGTTCGGCGGCGTTCTCGATCCCGACCGTCTCGTCGATCGGCGAATGCATGACCAAAAGGGCGCGACCCAGATGCGCCACCCGCTCTAACAAATGTTGGCTTCGCACATCGTCGACGAAGCTCTTGTCGAGGGTGAAGGTGCGGCCCTGGATCGACACCTCGGCCTTGCCGTCGCGCTCGATCGCGTCGAGGCCGTCCTTCAGCAGCAGCAGAATGTGCGCCGGGTCGGCGCAGGCGCCGATGGTGGCGACGGCCTTGGCGCCTGCGATGCGCCCGGCTGCGGCGAGCATGGCGGCGCCGCCCAAACTATGTCCGATCAGGAGTTGCGGATTGCAACCGTGCGCCCGCATCGCGTCGGCGGCGGCGACCAGGTCGTCGACATTGGCGCTGAAACCGCCGCGGCCGAACACGCCCTCACTCTGGCCCAGGCCCGCGAAATCGAAGCGCAGGACCCCCACCCCCTGGTCGGCCAGCGCGCGGCTGATCCGCACCGCAGCCTTCACAGTCTTATCACATGTAAAGCAATGCGCGAAAAGCGCCCAGGCGTGGGGCTCGCCATCGGAACGGTCCAGGCGGCCGGACAGTTTTTCGCCGCGAGCGTTGCTGAAATCGAAGATCTCGGACCGCATACGCGGGCTCCCTGACATCGGGCGCCCCAGGGTCTCGGGGCTGTTTCCGGCGCGGTGGAAGGTCGTCTCTCATGCTCTCCCGGTCAACCGAACCCCTGCGGTTCGAAAATCCCTATGCCCCGCGACGGAACGCCCTGAGAGCGCCGTTCAAGGCCAAAACAGGGCAGCAAATGCTGACCAATAAGTTCCTCAAGGGCCTCCGCCTCACGCATCCGGTCATGCAGGCGCCGATGGGCGGCGGCCCATCGACGCCCGAGCTGATCGCCGCTGTCTGTGACACGGGCGGGATGGGCTGGCTCGCGGGCGCCTATCTGACGCCCGAGCAGATTCGCGACCAGGCGCGTGCAGTGCGCGCCATGACCGATCGGCCCTTCGGCATCAACCTGTTCGTCGGCGGTTGGGCGCGCAACGCCAATCGCGCCCAGGTGGCGTCGATGATGAAGCTGCTGAAGGACATGCACGCGGAATTGGGCCTGGCGCCGCCGTCGGTCCCCGGTGTGCCGAACGATCCTTTCCCCGGTCAGCTCGAAGCCGTGCTCGACGCCAAGCCCGCGGCGTTCAGTTTCACCTTTGGTCTGCCGCGCATGGAAGATGTCGACCGTCTCAAGGCCGAAGGCATCGCGGTGTTGGGGACCGCGACGACCTTGCGTGAAGCGCGCATCCTCGCCGAGTCGAACGTCGATGCGATCGTCGCCCAGGGGGAGGAGGCCGGCGCCCATCGCGGCACCTTTGCCGGCACTTTCGAGCAGTCGATGGTGCCGACGCTCGACCTCGTGCGCGCGATCCACGCGGAGATCGACCTGCCGGTCGTGGCCGCGGGCGGCCTGATGGACGGCCGCGACGTGGCGCGCGCGCTCGAGGCCGGCGCCTCGGCGACTATGCACGGCACGGCCTTCCTGGCGACGCCCGAATCGGGTGCGTCGGACGCCTATAAACGAGCGATCCTCTCGGCCGAAGAGGACGATACCGTGGTCACCCGCGCCTTTTCCGGCCGTCCGGCGCGGGGCCTGCGCAACAGCTTCGTCCGCGCGGTCGAGGAGAGTGAGTCGGAGATCCCGCCCTACCCGCTGCAGAACGTGCTGACGCGCCCCATGCGCCAGGCCGCCGCCGCGCGAGGCGATGCGAGCCGCCTGTCGCTGTGGGCCGGCCGCGGCGTCGCTCGCACCCGCGAAGCGCCAGCGGCGGAGATCGTGGCGATGCTGCTCTCGGAGTTGGAAGTGACGCACGCCAAACCCGCGGCGGCGCAGTAGCGCGCACACACACACTCGTCACCCCGGACTTATTCCGGGGGCCCATCGTTCAGCTTGCTCCGAACGGCTGTGTGAGCGCGCGCGCGAACCTGCACTTCATCGCGCCATTGACACCAACCATAAGGCCCCCGGAACAAGTCCGGGGGCGACGGAATGGTTAGTTTGGTCGTCTATAAATCTTCCCGCCCTTCATGACGAAGTCGACGTGCTCCGTCGCGTCGATGGACTGCGTCGGGTCGCCCGGCATCGCGACCAGGTCCGCGAGATAGCCCTGCTCGATGCGGCCGAGGTCCTTTTCGTGGCGGATGACCTTGGCGTCGGTGGCCGTCGTCGCGGTCAGCGCCTGCACCGGGGTCATGCCGTCCTTCACCATCCATTCCAGCTCGCGCCAGTTGGTCCCGTGGGTGAAAACGCCGACGTCGCTGCCCATGCCGATGGTGACGCCGTTCTTCATCGCGAGCTGGAACGCGTGCTGGGCGGTGACCATGGCGGGCGTCGGCGGCGACTTGCCCGGGACATAGTGCTGAAAATACTCGCTGGTGGCGGCCACCGCGGTCAGGGTCGGCATATAGACCGTGCCGCGCTCGGCCATCATCTTGAAGATCTCGTCGGTGCCGCCGTAGCCGTGCTCGATGGTGTCAACGCCGGCCAGGACCGCGCGGCGCATGCCTTCGGTGCTCGCCGTGTGCACGGCCACCGGCCGGCCGAGATCGTGCGCCGTTTTCACCGCCGCGTTCAGTTCCTCCTGCGAGAAAGTCGGCACGGTCTCGCCGTTCGGACCGGCGCGATAGTCGGCGTAGAGCTTGATCCAGTCGGCGCCGCGCGCCGCCTGTTCGCGCACCGCCTTGACGATGCCGTCGACGCCCGACGCCTCCTGCCCGCCCTGCGGCATGACGATGTCGGAGCGAAAGTTCTTCACCGGCGGCCCGTAGGACCCTTCCGCGACGATGGCGCGGGTCACCACGAACATCCGCGGACCGGGAATCAGCCCGTCGTTGATCGCCTTCTTGATCGAGACGTCGGCGGAGCCCGCGCCCTCGGTGCCGAGGTCCCGCAAGACCGTGAATCCGGCCATCAGGGTCGCTTCGGCCTGCTTGCCCGCACGCAGCACGCGATAGTCCTCGGTGTTCTTCAACACCTGGTCGTCCCAGAGCTCCTCGTTGTACGGATGCAGCAGGAGGTGCGAGTGCAGGTCCATCATGCCGGGGATCAGCGTGCGGCCCGGGAGGTCGATCACCTCCGCGTCGCTCGGCGCGGTGACCGAGGCGGCGGGGCCGACGGCGGCGATGCGCTCGCCCTCGACCAACACCACCCAGCCCGGATGTGCGGGCGCGCCGGCGGTCCAGACCTGGGCCGGTCGTAGCAGCACGGCGTGAACGGGTGTTTGGGCGTGCGCGATGGCGGTGACGGACGCAGCCGCCGACAGCGCGGCGGCGCAGGCGAGGACGGATTTCATGGACGCGGCTCCCAAAGCAAGTCCGGGAGCTTAGCGCGTGTAAGCGTCGACCGCTATTCCGCCGCGTAGCGAAGGCCCGGCCTGGCGCGCGCGCGCGCAGCGGCGCGTTCGCCGAGCAGGCGTGGGATGGCGCTGTCCAGCGGCGGAAGCGGGATGTAGCCGTCCCAGGCGTGTTCGTTCGTCTCGGCGTGCAACGCGAACGCGCCCGGCGGCGCGGCGCGCACCAGGGCCGGGTCGTGACCGGCGACCTGCGCCAGCCTGCGCGCGAAGCCCGCCCAGGTCAGGCGATCGGGGCCGGCAAGCCGCCAGCGCCCCTCGGCGCCGTCGATCAAGAGGTCGAGGGCGGCGTCGACCAGATCGGGCCGATAGACCGGCGTGACCAGGGCTTCGTCGCAAAGGGTGAACGGCCGCTCTTCCGCCAGCGCCTCCAGCACGCGCGTAACGAAGCCGTGCTCGTCGTCATGGCAGAAGCCCGCCTCGAGCGGGGTGTGCAGCCGGCCGGGCGCGTGTCGGGCGACGCTGAGCACGCGCAGGCCGGCAGCCGAATCCACCGCAAGACCGTGTTCGCTCGCGTCGATGATGGCGGAGGGTGCGATGGCGTCGAGCATTCGATCGAACGCCGTTGTGTCCACCGGCTTTTCGACATCGACCACGACGTACGGCAGGCCGCGATAGCGGCAGTGGCGCGCGAACGCCCGCGCCAACGCCCCGCGTCCGGCGATCAGGATCGGTGAGGCGTCATGCGTTTCCACCAAAGGATCGGGCGATACGCCGTGGGGATGGGTCGCGCTGACCGGTTCGAAACGGTAGCGCACCTGCGGCCTGCGCCACCAACCGGGCGCCGCCAGCGCCGCACGATGCAACGTCGTGTCCTCGCCGTTCGCCAAGGCGCGCAGCAGAGGAACCATCCCGGTCGGTCGCGGCTCGTCGCCGCGCAGGTCATAGACGCCGCATTCGTATTCTCCCGCTTCGCGGGTGAGCAGGCTGGTCCAGTCATAGGCGCCGAGCAGCGACCAGGCGGTCACCGCCTCCACCTCGATGCCCTCGCCGCGCAGGCGTTCGCAGGCGCGCCATGCCTCGTGGAACCAACGCATCTGCTCGTCGCGGGTGCAGCCGTTGTGGACCTCGGTGACCGCGAGCGTGCGGGCGTAGCGCATCCACGCCTGACCCAACAGCGCGGCGAGACCGAGCGGGCCCTCTCGCACCACCCGCACCGCCTCGACGTCGACGTAGCGTTCGCGTCCGTTGCCGCCGGGTTCGATGCCGGGATAGCGGTGCGTTCGTTCGTCGATGAAGCGCTCGCTGGTGAGATAGTGGTTCACGCCGATCACGTCAGCGGGGCACGGGTCGTCGGCGATGGCCTTCACGCGGTCTTCGAAACCATGGAAGGCGAGCCAGGGATACATCGGATGGTCGGCGTCCACGCGACCTTCGAGCAGGTCCCAGGTCAGCCAGCGGCGTTCGTTTTCGAACCGCGCCTGGTCCTTCAAAGTCCAGGTCGAATGGACGAATCCCAGATCCTCGGTTTGCACCAGCCGCGCGCCGGGGTTCACCCGGCGGATTTCCGCCATGGCGAGACGGGTGGCGTCGATCTGGTTCAACAGGGCGCGAATGTAGGACGGATCGTCGTGGGCGTGCGGATACCAGTGGCCGTAGAGACAGCTGAAGCGCGCCGTGGTGAGCGGCTCGTTCACCGGGGTCCAGGCGTCGACCCACGGATAGCGTTCCGCCATCGCGCGCGCGTGCGCCGCGAGACCCGGCGCGAAACTGTCGTCGATAAGGCTGGTGTAGCGCGGTCCGCTGCCGTGGTGGATCAGGCCCACGATGGGGCGCATGCCGACATCGCGCAGCTCGTCGAGCTGACGATCGCTCCAGGCGAAATCGTATTCGTCGGCGTGGTCGGGCGAGACGCGCTCCCACAGCACCGGCAGGCGGAACGCCTTCATGCCGAGCGCGGCGAAGCGTTGCAGATCGCCGGGGCGCGTTTCGCGACCGGTGCGGATGGTCTGGTCGAAATAGCGGTCGCCGACCCGATTGACGGTGCACTCGCATCCGCCCCAGAGTTCAAGCGATGTCACGGGGTATTCCTCTCCAGCCGCGCCAGAGAAACTCACCGGGGCCGGAAAGGTTCAGGAAAAGTCGTTCCGCGTTCGGCGTCAGTCGAGCTTGAACCTAAGGAAAACCAGGGTCCCGTGCGGGGTCGACCCATAGGCGTCGCTAAGCTTGGCCGGAACGAAATCGAAGCTGTAGGACGCGCCCACGCCCACGCTTTCGTGCGCGCCGAGGCGCCAGTCATGGATCGCGCCGAGCGTCGCCTCTCTGACCCGCACGATTGGGCCGTGCAGGCCGGCGACGATGGCGAGTTCGTCGGACTGCACTTGCTCGGCGCGAGCGAAGACGGTCCAGGCGAGTTTTGGTTTGGCCGCGCTCTCCAGCAGCCAACCGTCGAGGTTTATGCCGTCGCTCAACTGCTTGCGGCCGAAGGCAGCGGTGGTCGACCACCAGCCGTCGCGTCCGAACTTTTGAGTGTAGATGGCGCTGCCCGAAAAGCGCGTCTCGTTCACCGACGGGTCGAGTTCCTCGGGGCTGACCAGGTGCGCCCAGGACGCCTGCAGCGCCCAGTGCGGGTCGGGGTTCCAACTCACCCTCGCCGACGCGCTGTCGAAGCGCGGACGGTCGAAGTCGAAGCGGTTCTGGTCCGGCTCGCGACCGGTGAAACTCGACGCCTCGACCTTCCAGTCCCCGTGCACGTAGCCCGCGGTCGCGACGCCGAAGGTGATGTGGGTGGAATCGAGCCAGTGGTGGGTGATCGGCGCGGCCGGATCGTCCATGCCCGACGTCCGGTGCATGAAGGCCGGCGGCCCGAACGCCGGCTCGCCCGGATAGCCGAGGTAGAGAAACGCGCTGTCGTCGCTTGACCATCGGTGCGCCCACGACGCGCTGAGTTCCATGACCAGATCGTGCGGATGCTGGCGGTCGATCAGCGGCGTCTTGCCGTCGGCGGTCTCGCCGGTCTGCAGCAGCAACGGATAGCCGTCGCGCCCCATAAGCGGATCGGGACTCAGCATGGCGCGCAGGTTGAGCGTGTTGTCGTTTCCGAAGTCGCGCCGCGCCGCGAACATCGCCATGCCGGCGAGGAAGGTCTTGTCGCCGCCGCGCGGTCCCGACTGGGTGTCGTAGACGAGATCGAACGTGGCGTGCGCCATCAGCGACCAGTCGCCGGCCCCGGTCATGCGCATGTCGTGCGGCGACGCGTCAGGCTGCCAGCTCGTGCCGGAAGCCTCGCGCGTCATCGGATAACCGCCCAGCGCGCCGGTCATCGCGCCGCGCCTCGACATGTCCATGTGCGACATGTCCATGCCGCTCATATCGCCGCCGTGCGAGCCGGACATGTCCATGCCGGCCATTGAGCCCTGATCCGCGGGCTGCGGTTTCGGCTGCACGGGCTGCGCTTGAGTTTGAGGTTGCGGCTTGGGGGGCTGCGCGGGCATGCCGGGCATATCCTGAGCCACGGCGGGCGCCGCGAACACGATGGCGCAGGCGATCGCCAGACTCAACGCGCGCATCGGCAACCTCCCAACGGAGCACATATGGGCGACGGTCGCGAACCCGCGCAACCCTTGGGAACTATTCCCGGTGGTCGAGCCCCAGGTCCGTCAGCAGCGACAACCTGACCTATCTGTCTCTTACATGTTCGGCGGGTAGATCGCGATCAGAGAATAAAACGCGCCCATTGTGCCCAGGATGAACGCCGCGGTCTGTCCAAAAAACCTGAGCCCGTTCGCCATCAGGGAAGGTCTTGCGCCGCCTCTGTTGCGCATGAAGAGCACGAGAGCCTGAATAACGAGCAAGGACGCGAAATAGGCCCAATAGGGGTGCTCAATGCCGACCCCGAACCGCAACGCAAGTAGAGCCATGGCGGTACTTGTCGCCACCCCCGCCAGGAACGAACCGGCGTACCACATCCCCCAATGGGTGCCTGGAGCGGACTTCATAAGTCCGCTTCCACCAGGCTGATCCGGGTCAGGTCGGCGAAGGTGCGGCCCTGGTCGTCGAAGGAGACGGCGTCCTGGTAGCGGGTATTGAACAGGACCTTTTCGGGCCCGAAATCCTTCATGTCCTGGACGTCGGCGTTGAGCGCCGTGTCGTGGGCGTGCACCGACAGGAACAGACGCACGGACTCGGAATTCATCGTCTCCTCGTCGAACCCGTAGAGCGGCGAGGCTTCGTCGATCGGATGCATCAGGGTCCAGGTGAGCGCGAAGATCGGCAGGTGCGGCCGGTCGAGGACAAGATCGCGCGGCCGGCGATACACCGCGCCCTCGAGCGTCACCTCGCGCATCAGCGCGCTGAGTTGCGCGCGCGCGTTGGTCAGCACCGTCATGCGCCCGTTGGCGATGCGCACCATCAGCGTAGGTACGCCGTTGCGAACGGTGATCACCGCGCTGTCAGCGTAGAGGATGCGCGCGCGCGGCCGCGAGAAGCGCACGAAGATGAGGCCGGTGGCGATGGCTGTGAAGGCCATGCCGCAGATGATCTCGGTCGAGGCGACCGCATGGCCATAGATCGTCGCCGGCGCCATCACGCCGTAACCCACCGTCGCCAGGGTCTCGACGCTGAAGAAGAAGGCGTGCAGGAACGACCCGTGCGGCAGGTTCGCCACCGACCCGGGCTCCGCGAGATACAACAGCGCGAACACGATGTTGATCAGGACATAGGCGCCGACCATGCCCAGCAGGAACGCCCGCCAAGTTGCGGTGACCAGGATATGGTAGGGGTCCTTCAGGTCGTAGCGACCGACGCCGCTCTTGCGCAGTTCGAACGCGCCGGCCCGGATCGGCATGGACTTGGTGGGTTTCAGCTTCACCGTCGCCTGCGGCGGCTGCTCGACCCGATGGGATTTCGGCGGTTTGGGCGCTTCGGGGGGACGGGTTCGGGTCTCTGTCACCCGCCAGACTTACGGCGTGCGGTCCTCGCCCGCCACCCCTGCCCCTTCTTCCGTCGCTCCTGCGGCTGTCCCAACGGTGGTACGCAAGCTTGACCATACCTCACGGTTAACGGTTAACGAGGCGATCCAACAACTCAAACGTGAAAATTTTTACGGCCTGTTCATGAGCGGGGGCCACAGTCGGTTCCCGGATCGCAGTAAAGCGGCGTCATCCATGTCGGCCTTACCCGCCAGTATCGACCACATCGTCGACGCCGACGCCGCCAGCGCGCTGGAGCGGCTCGAGGGCTCGCCGCTCGTCGAGGAGGGCCAGGTCAATCTCATCGGCCTGAACTCCATAAAGGCCAGGCTGGGCGACCGCTGGCCCGCCCGAGCGGACCAGGTGCACGACCACGTCTGCAAGAGCCTGTCGCGGTTTCTCAGCGGCAGGGGTCATTTCGTCCGCATCTCCCAGACCGACTACCTCGTCGTCCAGCCGGACCGCAGCCGCTATCAGTGCCAGACGGCGTGCCTGACCTTCATGCGCGACCTGCTCTCTTATTTTCTCGGCGCTGCGGCGGCGATCGATATCGAGGTGCGCGAAGTCAACGGCCTGTCGCGTAACCGCGTCGAAGCGCGCCTGATCGATCCGACGACGATACGCGAAGACGCCCCGCCGGCGACCGATCCAAAGGCCCGCAACAACACCCTCCCCTCGCCGGACAAGTGGTCGCCCTTCATCGCCGCCGATGGCAGGCGCATCCACGTTTCGTGCGCGCTCGAACCGGTGTTCTCACTGGCCGCCCTGCAGCAGGTCGGTTACCGCCTGACCCGCACCGTCATCGACGAAGCCACCAAGGTCCCGCTGTCGAAAGAGGCGCAGTCGGCCCTGTCGCCCGCGGACATCGAACTCGTCGACCTGGCCGCCATCTCGCGCGGCATAAGCCGCCTGAACGCCCAGGGCGCGTCGCGCAGGCCGCCGCTTCTGCTCATCCCCGTATCCTATTCGACACTGGGCACGCGCCGCGGCAACGCGGCGGTATTCGCCTGTCTGAAGGAAGCGCGCGGGGTGAGCACCACGCGCGTCGTCTGCGAACTCAAGAACATCGAAGGCGTGCCGACAAGCGCCTTGTTCAGCAGCGTCGCGATCCTGAGGCGCGCCTGTTATGCGGTCATCGGCCGCCTCGAACAGAAGCCCACCCGCACGCGCGAAACTTTCGGCACCGTCGGCTTGAACGGCTTCGCCTTCAAGTATCGCGGGCCGCACGACGAGGATATCGGCATGGTCGCCTCCCTGGCGCCCGACGTCGCCGCCATGCAGGACGTCGCGCCCACCACCATGGTGCTCGGCCTGCGCGCCCCGCGCGAAATCGCCCTCGCCAAACTCGTCGGCGCGACCCACGCGAGCATGCGCGTGGTGAATTAGCGCATTTTTCGCCGCACCGTTGGTGCGGACGGTGGCGGTCGTGCGCCTATTCCAAGACGATGCCGGGGCGCCAGCCGCTCTTGGCCAGGAACGCATGCGGGTCGCTCATCTGGATGATCTCGCGGATGGCGCGACGCTTGTCCGGCGCGTGCTGGTAGTAGGACTTCATGATGCGGTACCCGACCCAGTAACCCAACTCGCCCAGCTTATCGGGCGTGGTGTTGTCGACCCAGTCGGAGAGGTCAGTCTTGTCCTCGTCCGCCACGAACTTAGTCTCGATCTCCTTTTCGCGACCCTTCACCTCCTCGCTATAGAGGGCGCCGGAGGTGCGACCGCCCGAGGTCATTTCGCCCATGAACTCCGCAGCGCCTTCGATCAGCGACCGCTCGAGCACCGTCGGATGCTCGTCGTCCGCCAAGGCCTTGTTTTGCTGCGAGTGGATGTATTCGTGCGCGATCAGGTAGACGAAACTGTTTTCGATGTTCGGGCCCATGAACTTGACCGCCAGCGGCGAGCAGAAGCCTACGACGTCGACCTGGACGCCTTCGCCCGGACCGGAGATGGCGATGGGCCTGCCGCGCCCCGCGTAGAGGGTGACCGGTGACTTCTGGGCCTCCGGATAGAGCTCGATGAGCTTGCGGAACACGATATTGAGACGGGTGCGCACATTGGGCAGGAACGCGGTGCACTTCCTGGCGTCGACATAAAGCTCCGGGTGCTGCTCGATCGTCTGAGCGATGTGCTCCGCCGTCACCCCGGGGCGCGCCTTCAGGACCTGGTGCAAACCCGTCGTGCCTGGATCAATATAATCGTCCTGCAGCTGTTCCGCTGTCGGATGGCCCGCGGCGGCGTCATAGACCTCGAAGAAGCGGGTGACGTCCTCGGTCTGGATCTCAACGTCGCCCTTGCGAGGCGCCGGCGCGGCCGAGGCCGCTGCGCACGCGAGCGCGCAGCTCAGGACCGTGACGATTAGGGTTGTGCGCATGGGGAATGCTCCAAAGTGAGAGGCGTTACGGGTTCGGGCGTCTACTGGGCGTGACGGCCGGCGTGATCGTGGCTTCCCCGTAGCGGCCGTGCAGGCGGCCGTCTTTCACGAAGTCGATCCAGGCCTGATAGTAGCCCTCGGCGTCCGCCAGCGCATTGTGGGACCATCCGAAGGCCCGATCACTGTCGCCGATCCGTCCGCCATGCGATAGGCGCCGATATGACAGTCACCGACGGTGGTTTCACCCTGTGCGAACGCGTGCGAACTCATCAGGGTGAAGGCCGATGCGACGAATACGAGCAGCGACTTTATGACGAGGGTCTCCCGGACCGTGCCGAGATGCGCGCGCGGGAGCCTCTCTGTCAGCTTAATTCCAGGTCATGACCTGGAGTTCATGAAACGCACCGCTACCCTACGAGGACTCGATGACGCTCGAGGGGCGCGCATTCGACAGGACGCGAAAGAAAGGCCCATTGTAAGGCCCCGTTGGTGCGGACGGTGGGAATCGAACCCACACTCCCTTGCGGGAAGCGGATTTTAAGTCCGCTGCGTCTACCGTTCCGCCACGTCCGCACACCGGCGAAATCCCGTACAGGACATGGGGTCTGCGGTCAAAGCCGCCCGAGATGGCGCTGACCGCGCCCACGTCATGCAGGGTCGAACAGCGCGATGTCAGCGACGTCAGAGCCTGTGGGCGCCGCGGATCGGGATCGGCGGCTTCAGCATCTCGTGCGCCATGCCGGCGGCCTCGGCGTCGATCTTCGAGCGCCAGATCCTGCGCACCACGTCCATGCCGTGAACGACCTGGCCGAAGGCGGCGAACCCCTGGCCGTCGGGATTGCGCTTGCCGCCGAAATCCAGCGCGGGCTGATCACCGATACTGATGAAGAAGGCGCCCGCCGAACCCGTGCCCGGCGCACCGCGAGCGATGGAGATGGTTCCGTCGCGGTGACGCAGGCCGGTCTTGTTGGTCGGTTCATGCGCGATAGGCGGAAGCATCTTCTTGTCGTCGAGCAGACCGCCCTGGATCACGTCGATCCTGACCGGATTGATGTCGTCGTCCGGCCGCACCGTGCGGTAGAAGGCGGCGCCTTCGAACAGGTTGCGATCCACGTATTTTAGAAAGTCGCCGGAGGAGAGCGGCGCGCGGGCCGTGTCGAGCGCAAGTTCGATTGGACCGAGGGCGGTTTCGAGCTTGACGCGCACCTCACCTGCAGCCCACGCCGCGCCGCCGAGGCTGGCGACGGCGGCGAGGATCGATCGTCGCGACATGCGTGCGCGGCTGCCTCCGGTCATTTCGAGCCCGCGCCCTTCTTCTTCTCGTCAGGTTTGGCTTCCAGCGCCTCGGTCTTTGCCTTGTCGATGTCCTCGTCATCGTTCAGCAGAAACTCGTGCGGCGGCGTTTCGCCGGCGAGGTAGCGGACGAAATAGTCCCACTCACGGCGCTTGCCGTAGGCCGAGATGTCGTGGGTCAACCGCGGCCACAGGAGGGTATCGTAATCCTTGTTGGCGTCCTGCAGCGCCTGTTCGAGCTGGAAGGTCCCTGCGGGGGTCACGCCAACGTCCATCAGGCCTTGCACGATCAGCAGTTTGCCATTCAGTCCTTTCACGTAGGTCTTGGCGTCCTGCTGCTTATAATAGTCGCCGTAGGGATAGCCCTCGTAGCGTTCGCCCCAGGTTGCCCAGAACAGGCTCTGGTCGTAGTTGCCGCTCCCGGCCACTCCGACCTTGTAGAAGTCGGGGAAACGGAACATGCCGATCGCGGTCATGTAGCCGCCGCCGGAGAAGCCGGTGATGCCCACGCGCGAGAGGTCCATACCCGGGTCCCGCGCCGCGAGTTGCTTGATGCCCGCGATGTGGTCTTCGAGATCGCTCGCTTCCTCCGCGTGACGAAAGGACGTGGTGTGGAAGGCGCGGCTGCGCTGCACCGTGCCACGGCCGTCGATACTGGTCACCACGAAGCCGAGTTCCGCCAGGGACGCCATCTCCTGGTACTCGATGCTGTCGAAGCCTTTCGGCACGTAGGAGGCCTGCGGGCCACCGTAGACCAGGTCGATGACCGGATACTTCTTGCGCGGATCATAGTCGGACGGTCGAAACACCGCGCCGTCGATCTCGGTTTTGCCGTCCGCCGCCACCATTTTCACCGGGGTGGGCCAGCGCCACCAGGACGGCATGCGCGACGCGTCGGCGTCTTCGACGGTAAACATGACGCGCCCGTCGCGGTCGCGCAAGACCGTGTGGCTCGGCCCGTTGGTGCGCGTGACGGTTTCGATGAAGTAGTCGCCGGACGGGGCTACGCCGGAAAGTCCGTGCGGATCGCCGCCGGAGAAGAGGTAGACCAGCGCGTCCTCGTTAACCAGGCCGCCGGGCACGAGCACCTGGTGGTCGGCGTCGCTGGCGCTCAGCACCTTCAGGGCGCCGGTGTCGAGATCGATGCGCGCGACCTCCTGATAGTACGGGTTCTTGCCCGGCGTGCGGCCGGCGATGCTGACGAACACCTGGCGATGCGCCTCGTCGACGCCCAGCACGTCGCGCACCAGCCAGTCTCCGCTGGTCAACGGACGGATCAGCTTGCCGGTGCTGAGGTCGTAAAGGTAGAGGTGCGCCCAGCCCGAGCGTTCCGAGTACCAGATCAGCTGGTTCGATTTCGGCAGGGGCCGCAGGGCGACCGCTTCATAGACGTCCGAACCCAGTTCGACGTAGCTGTCGCTGATTTCGGAGAACAGTTCGTGCGTGGCGCCGGTGTCGGCGTCCACGGCCTCCACGTGCACGGCCTTCTCGCCGCGCTCGACGTCGACGAAATAGGCGCTCTTGCCGTCGCCGCTCCACCACATGCGCTTCCCGTCCATGGGCGAGTCGTTCATGCGCACGGCGGGGATGGTCTCGTAGCGCACCGGCGTCTGGCGACCGTTGGTCACGTCGATGACGGTGAGGCGGAACATCGGCACGTTGACGTCGCCCGGCAGGGCGGCGTGGTAGTGGACGATGTGCGAGCGCACGCCGTCCTTGGGCGCGAACTCGACCACCGGCAGGTCGAGCACCTGGCGGTCGTCGGTCTGGGCGGTGAACAGGCGTTTGGAGTCCGGCGACCAGATCACCTCGGGCGAAAACGCGGGATGGTGCAGGGCCTCGGGCGGGACACCGTACTCGTAGCGCTCCTCGCCGTCGGTGGTGAGCTGCGTCTCCTTGCCCGAGGCGAAGTCCTTGAGCCAGAGATTGTGCTCCTTGAAGAACACCCCGAGCTTGCCGTCGGGCGAGACGGTGAAGTGCGAGCGGGGCTGCGCCTCCTCGCTCAGGCCCTTGGCGCTGTCGAACAGCCAGGTCTTGTCGAAGGCGGAAAACCGCACAGTCCCCGCGGCAGGATCGAGCCACTCGGCCTTGATCGGCAGGTCGTTGGCGTCGACGGTGCGCCCCGTCGCTTTGCCGAGTTCGGCCGCCAGACGCGCCTGGTCAAACGCGTCGGTCTTGGCGCCGGTGACGGCGTCCATGATCAGGTAGCGATGGCCTTGGGCGGTCTCCTGCTTGTACCAGAAGGCGTCACGACCCGCGATCCAGTGGGGCGCCACAGCTTCGTTGAGGATCCAGTGGTGCGTGTGCGCCGTCTGGATTTCCGCCGCGCGTTGATAGCGCGCGAGCATTGCATTCGCGGTCGGCGCGTCCGCGGCTTGCGCCGCGGCGGGCAGCCCCATCGCCAGGGCGCACGCCGCCCCCGTCCATAGTTTGGAAGTCATTACGCTCACCTTGGTTTTCAGGTCAGAACTTGGCGCCGACGGTCACACCGATGGTGCGCGGCGTCGCGATGACGGCGGAAAGCGCGCTGACGCCCCCGAGGTTCTCCGGGCTCACCGAACTGATCGCCTTCTCATCGCCAACGTTCTTCACGTAGACGGTGAGCGTGTAGTTCTGGAATTTCACACCGGCGCGCAAGTTCACCATCGAATAGGACGGCAGGTCCTGGCGCGGCGCGCCGAACTCGAACTCGGACATGCGGTCGCCTTCGTAGTGCCAGTCGCCGCCCGCGAAGCCCGTCCATTCCGAGTTCAACGGCCATTCGTAGCTGGCGCTGGCCGTCGTCGAAATATAGGGCGACAGCGGCAGGCGGTCGCCGGGCAGGCCGCCGAAGCTCGCAGGTGTGGCCTGGGTCAGGCGCGCGTCGGTATAGGCCGCACTGAGGCCGAGCGAGAGGCCGGTTATCGGGCGATAGTTCACGTCGCCTTCGAGGCCGCGGCTGCGCGCTGTGCCGCCGTTGGTGGCGCCGTAGAGATTGTTCACCTCGGCGATGAGCTGGATCTGCTGCCATTCGACGTCGAAGGCGTCGAGGTCATAGGTGATCTGACCGTCGGCCGCGCTTCCCTTGACCCCAACCTCGTAGTTGGTGGTGCTCGACGACTTGAACGATTCCGGCAGCGTCGATCCCGGCAGCACGTCGTTCGGGCCGCCCGGCACGAAGCCGGTGGCGATGCGGGCATAGACCATCAGGTCGGGGCTGAAGCGATATTTGGCGTCCACCGAGTAGGTAAAGACGCTCTGATTGCTGTTGGTGACGAAATCGTCCGTGCCGGTGAAGAAGCCGGCGTTGACTTGGTGATAGGTCTGGCTGTTCGAACTGTAGCGTCCGCCCAGGCCGACCTCGAAGGCGGGCGTAAAGTGGTAGGTGAAGTCGGCGAAGCCCGCCCACTCGCGATAGGTGGAGGTAATGTGGTAGGCGCCGAGCGCAGGCGTGAAGCTGGTCAGCGCCTGGCCGGTAGCGAGATCGACTGGATAGAGCGGCTCATGCTCGTCGGCGGACTCGTTGTCGTAATAGGCGCCGACGGTCCACTCCAGGTTCTGGTTCTTGGCCGAGGTCAGCCGCAGTTCCTGGGTGAAGGAATTCACCGGCTCGATCGCCACCACTTCAGCGCCCAGGGGCTGGCCGAAGATGCCCTGCAGGATCGGCCCGTAAACCGAGGACAGGTCGCCGACGGTGTGCGGATTGACCTGGCTGTAGCTGCTCGAAGAGACCAGGTCGGCGAAGCCGAGATTCCAATTGACCGTGCCGTTATAGACTTCGTTGGTGACCATATTTGTCTGGGCGATCGCGCGCTCCTGGGTCAGTTGCCCGAACAGCGGCTGCAGGGTCGCGGCCGAGATGTCCTCCGCGCCCAAGTCGCCCGCCTTGATGTGCTGGTAGGCCGCGCTGAGACGGATGCTGAGATCCTGATTGGGCGTCCACAACAGGGACGCGCGGCCGCCGTAGCGGCGCACGTCGTTGATGTCCTTTTTTCCGCGCGCCGGGTCGTCGATGAAACCGGGCTGATAGTCGTCCTCGCCTACGATCCGTAAGGCGAGGTTTTCGCCCAGCGGAATGTTGACCATGCCGTGGATTTCCCAGCCGGTCTGGTTGCTGTGGTCGACCGAGCTGACGCCGGCGAGCATACTTGCACTGAAGTGCGTGGGATCGGGCGCGTTGGTCACGTATTTCAGCAGGCCGCCCATGGCGCTGGCGCCGTAGAGCGTACCCTGCGGACCCCGCAGCACCTCGATGCGGGAGAGATCGTAGGTGTCGAAGTTCGGCGCCAGGTTCGCGCTGTAGGCGAAGGGACCGACGGTCGTATAGGGCGTCTCGTCCACATAGGTCGCCACCGACGAATTGATCCCCGCGCCCACCGAAAGCCCGCGGATCACCAGTTCGTTTTCGGTCGGACCGCTCTGAATGAGCTGCAGGCCCGGCACCTGGTTGGCCACGTCCTGCAGGGTCGTGGCCTGGGTCGCGGTGAGATGGTCGCCGCTGATCGTCTCCAGCGACATCGGCACGTCCTGGACCCGCTCGGTGCGCTTCTGGGCGGTGACCACCACCTCCTGCACGCTGGTCACCTTGTTGTCGCTGGCGGCGTTGTCGCTGGCGGCGGCGAAGGCCGGACCAGCGAACAGTGCGGCGGCCGCGCCGCCCAGCAACAGGGGGCGGAGATTGCGAGTCTGGCGATGGATGCGAACGGTCATGAGATCCCCCGATTGGCCCCCGGCTCGATTTGTTTGGGGCCTTCAGGAGGTCAGACGGGCGATCCCAGCGGCGCCCTTAGTCCGTCTGCAGAAAAATTTTCATGCGTCGGTCATCTGGCGGCGGAGCTGCCTGCCCTGCCCTAGAACTTCGCCGCCAGCGTCAAGCCTATGGTGTGCGGGTTGGCGACGAAGGCCGCCAACGCGTTTACGCCGCCCAGCGTCTCCGGAACAACCGAGCTGAACGCGCGCCCGGACGTCGCGTTTTTAACGTAGGCGGTCAGGGTATAGGCCTCAAACTTCAGGCCGAGGCGCAGGTCGAGCATGGAGTAAGCCGGCAACTCCTGGCGAGGCGCGCCGAACTCGAACTCCGAAATCCGTCCGCCGTCGTAGCGCCAGTCGATGCCGGCAAAACCGGAAACGCTGGGCGAGAGGGGCCGTTCGTACGCCGCACTGGCGGCGCCGGAAAGTTGCGGAGATAGAGGCAGACGATCGCCGGCCACGCCGCCGAAGGTTGCCGGCGTGTTCCTGGTGAGCCGTGCATCGATGTAGGCTCCGTCCAACCCCAGGGTCAGGCCGCGTATGGGCCTGAGACTGAGCGAGCCCTCGACGCCCCGGCTGCGGGCCGCACCGCCATTGGTGGCGCCGTAGAGATTGCTGACCTGGGCGATGAGCTGGATGTCCTGCCATTCGACGTCGAAGACGTCGAGGTCGTAAGTGAGGCGGCCGCGCATCGCGGCGCCCTTGATCCCTGCTTCGTAGTTTGTCGTGCTCGAGGACCGGTAAGTCGCCGGCAGCGGCGACCCCGGCAGCACGTCGTTCGGGCCGCCAGGTACGAAGCCCGAGGCGATGCGGACATAGACCATGGTCTGGGGATTGAAGCGATACTTGGCGTCCGCCGAATAGGTGAAGACGCTTTGGCGGCTGTAGGTCCTGAAGTCGTCGGTTCCGGTGAACACGCCGGCGTTCACCTGGTGATAGCTCTGGCTGTTGGCGCTGTAGCGGCCGCCCAGGCTCAGCTCGAGGGCGGGCGTGACGTGGTAGGTCAGGTCGGCGAATCCCGCGTACTCGCGATAGGTGGACGTGATCTGGTAGGCGCCGAGGTCGGGAATGAAATTGTACAGCACCTGACCGGTGTCGATGTCGACCGGAAACAGCGGTTCGTGTTCGTCCGCCGCCTCCGCATCGAAGAAGATTCCGACGATCCACTCCAGCGTCTGGTTCTTCGGCGACGAGAACCGCAGTTCCTGGGTGAAGGACTGCACGGGTTCGATCGCATCGGCCACAGCGCCCAGATTTCCGCCGAACTTGTTGTCGAGTGCCGAATGGTAGACCCAGGAAAGGTCGAACCAGGAATTCGGATTGACCTGGCTGAAGCTGGTCGACGACACCAAGGTCCCGAAGCCGGCGCTCCAGTCGATCGTGGCGTTATAGATGGCATTGGTCAGCACCTGGGGCTGAGCGACCGTCCTTTCCGCCATCAGCTCGCCGTAGAGGGGCTTGAGCGTCGCCGCCGCCAAGTCTTCGACGCCCGTATCGCCCGCGGTTATGTGTTGAACGTCCGCACTCAGGCGCACGCTCAGATCCTGGGACGGGCGCCAGAGCAAGGACGCCCGCCCCCCGTACCGCCGCACCCAATTGATGTCGCTCACACCGCGGGACGGATCGTCGATGTAGCCCGGGAAAAATTGCTCGTCGCCGACGATCCGCAACGCCGCGTCGTCGCCCAGCGGTAGATTGACCATGCCGTGGACGTCCCAACCGGTCTGGTCACTGTGGTCGACCGCGCTGACGCCGGCGAGCATGCTTGCGCTGTAACGTGACAGATCGGGCGCGTTAGTTACATATTTCAGCAAGCCCCCCAGCGCATTTGCGCCGTAGAGCGTGCCCTGGGGGCCGCGTAGAATCTCGACTCGCGCGAGGTCGTAGGTATCAAAGTTCGGCGCGAGGTTGGTGCTGTACGCGAATGGACCCACCGTCGAATAGGGCGTCTCATCTACGTAGGTGGCGACCGACGAATTGATCCCGGCGCCCACCGAGAGGCCACGGATCACCAGTTCGTTGGTGATCGCCGACGATGCGATGAGTTGCACGCCCGGTGCGCGATCGACCACGTCCTGCAACGTGTCGGCCTCGGTCTGAGTGAGCGCATCACCGCTGAGGGCGGTCATGGACATGGGGACGTCCTTGAGTAGCTCCACACGCTTCTCGGCCGTGACCACCACCTCCTGCACCTCGACCGGCGGCTCGGGCCGCGCCGCCTCGATCACAGGCGCCGGGCCCAGCGTCAGCACGTTTTCCGCTCGCGACACCACGACGAGTCCGGCGCCGGCCAACAGTCGATCGAGCGCCGCCTGTTCCGACATCGTCCCGGTCAGCGGCCTGTTGCGCTTGCCCGCCACTGCGCCGTAGGGGAACAGAATACGCAGGCCGGACTGATGCGCAAAGGCGTTCAGCGCATCGGCCATGTCTTCGGATGGAATGTTGTAGGGATGCGTCGCGTTCTGTGCGAAGGCCGCGCCGCCGAACAGCGCCAGAGCCAAGCCTGCGACGAGCGTCCGGCATAATCCCCGCGAACAGTTGCGACCGAGAATGCTCATCATCGAGCCCCCCGGAGCTCGCCTCGAGACGCGTCGAAGCCGTAGACTGAGCGGCGGCGACTGTCGGGCCTAGGTGTTGGGCACGAGGTAGACGACGCCGCCGTCCCCCTCGACGACCTTCACATTAAACCCCGCCTTCAGGGCTTCGACAAATTTGTCCGACTCGCCGGTCTCGAAGGTGCCCCCCACGCGGACAACCGCCAGTTTCGGGTCACCCACCACGAGCTTGCGCGTCCGGTAGCGGTTGAACTCCTCTACCGCCTGTCCCAGCGTCTCGCCCCGCAGGTCGATAACGCCCTCACGCCACTCCGTGCGACGCTTCAGCGCGTCCTCGTCGAGCGGTTGCGCGGCGATCGAGCCCAAGCCGACCACCGCCGCATTTCCGGCCGCCAGCGGTCTCCCGCCCGATCGCACTGTGAGGTCGTCCACGGCGACGAGGCCCTCAGTGACGGTCACCTCCACCACCTTGTCGCGCAGGCGCACGTTAAAGGCGGTGCCGACCGCACGCACGGTCGCGGCCCCGGCATGCACCACGAAGGGGCGTTTCGGATCCTTGGCCACCTCGAACATCGCCTCGCCCGCCAGCAGATGTACGTCGCGCCGGCCGTAACCGTAGGCCGACGCCAGCCGGCTGGCTGTATTGAGCTCCACGCGACTACCGTCGGAAAGACTGATCGTCTTGCGTTCGCCGATCTCGGTTTGGTAGGTCGGTTTGTGCGTCAACCACCACGCCGTCGCGGCGCCTGCGCCGATGGTGAGGAACCCGATCGCTGCGGCGCGACGTGACAGCAGCGGCGCGTTTCGGTTCGCGTTAGGATTGACAATGGCCTTCAGGCGTTCGGCGCGGTCCCACGTCGCTTCGACCCGCGCATAGGCGACCGCGTGCGCAGGATCGTCCATCCAGCGGTCGAACGCCCCGCGGTCCTCGGCCGGAACGTCTACGCCTTGAAGGCGCACGAACCAGGCCGCAGCCTCTTCGTTTATCGCCTGTCGCGTCGCGTTCGCCATGTCGTACCTGTCTGAGAGCCCGCGGCCCGATCACTGTCCTGGAGCGCTTCCGTTAGCGCCGTCAGCGCTCGGGTCATGTGCGCCTCTACGGTTTTGACGGATAAACCCAGCTTCGCCCCTATATCCTTTACCGAAAGCTCTTCGATCCGCCGGAGCGTAAATATCTCGCGCGCCCGCGGCGGGAGTTGATCGAGGGCAGTCTGCAGCACCTTGAGCTCCTCTCGGGCGCTGACGGTGGATTCCGCGGACGGCTGCCAGTCGGCGATATGCAGAACGTCGAGATCGGGGATGGTCTCGATCGCCACCACCTTCCGCCGTCGCGCCGCGTCGAAGACGAGGTTGCGGCCGATGGTGGAGAGATAGGCCCGGCCGTTGGAGATTTGCGCCCAATCCTGCGTCGCGTAGGCGCGAGTCATGGCTTCGGCCGCGAAGTCGTCCACGTCGTCGGCCGCCACGCCGATACGGCGCAGGTGGTGTCTGAGCACCGCCTCGTGGGGCAGTATCTGGGCCTTGAACCAGGCGAGACGCTGGTCGCGATCGGTCAATGGGGCGGGTCTCCCTCGGCCCGCAGGCTGCACGGGCGACGGCGCGCCCGCAAGCGACCCATGGCCGCCAGCCGCTATTACCTAGCGGCGTTTGCCGCCGCGTTCGGCGTCGCTGAGGGTGCGGATCAGTTCCAGGACCGAGCGGCGGATGCGCGGGCTGTCGATGGCGGCGAAGGCCTCGAGCGCGGCGTTGGCCTCGTTGTCGTGGAACTTGGACCAGTCGATCTTGGGACGGCCCTCGTCGACGCCTAAGAGGTCGGTCGGACGGCACTGCAGCGCCTCGGCGATCAGCACCAGGGACGAGGCCGAAATGCGGTTCACGCCCCGCTCGTACTTCTGTACCTGCTGGAAAGTCACGCCGAGTTTGTCGCCGAGCTTGGACTGGCTCATCCGCAATTCGCGGCGACGCGCGCGGACGCGGGCCCCGACTTCGCGGTCAAGTTGCTCGGTACGATCGACAATCATGCATACGACTCCAGCGTTATCTCGCGGACCATACAGTCCCGTTGGACCGCGTCCAGTGCTTCACACCTAAAGAAACCGTCGTTGCGACGAAGTGCTGCGAACGACATCCTGTGGTTGAACACGCTCGACCAAAAGCCGTCGGCGCCGCCTTGGTCCTATAGCGTCACAAACCCTTCACGAACAGGGTTTTTCTCCGCAACCGACCCATTTTAGGTGAGCCGGAGCGCGGCGGCCAAGCCGGACGCCATCGCGTTGAGGGAATGGATTCGCCTCACGCTGGCGCCGGCTTTGGTGGGTGGCGGGGCCGGTGCTAGGGTGAGCGGCGAGTGATTGTACCGCGCGTGTCCGGGGGGATTTCATGCGTTTGGCGGCCAGCCTGTTGGGCGCATGCGTGGTCGCGGCGTTTGCGTCGCCGGCCCTGGCGCTGGGCCAGGCGGTCCAGTCGGTGGTCTGGTGCGACGGCGACCCCGGCGAATTCACTCCCGACCAGATCATCCAGGGCTGCTCGGACCTGATCCAGGCCGGCCGCCCCAGCGCGCGCGACACGGCCATCGCCTATTACAATCGCGCCATCGCCTGGGACAACAAGGGCGACAAGCAGAAGGCCATCGACGATTTCGGCCAGGTGCTGAAACTCGACACATCCTTCATCGAGGCGCTGCTGAATCGCGGCGGCCTCTATCTCGAGACCAAGCAATACGACCTGGCGCTGAAGGACTTCGCGGAGTTCGCGAGGCAACGGCCGCACGACGAGCGCGGCTATTTCGACAGCGCGGTGACTCAGGTGCTGCAGGGCGACGTGGCGAATTCGCTGCCCAACTTCGACAAGGCGTTGGAGCTGAAGCCCGACTGGGTGGTCGCGCGGTTCGAGCGCGGCAACGCGTACTACCATCTCCAGCAGATGGACCAGGCGATCGCCGACTACACCGAAGTCATCCGTCTCGCGCCCGACAACGTCGACGCCTTCTACAACCGCGCCCAGGCCTTCATGCGCCAGGGTCACACGGACAAGGCCTTGGCCGACCTCGACCAGGTGCTAAAGCTGAAGCCCGACCAGGCCGAGGCGCTGTCCAACCGCGCCTATATCAAGCTCGCCACGCGCGACTATAAGGGCGCGGCGGCGGACTATGACCGGCTGGTGCAGCTGTTGCCGGGGTCGACCGACGCGCTCCTGGCGCGCGGCGACGCGCACCGGTTCGGCGGCGATCTCGACGCGGCGCAGATCGACTATGGCCTGGCGCTGAAACTCGACCCCAAGCTCGCCGAGGCGCATGTCTCGCTGTCGCTGGTGCTACGCGAGAAACGGGATTTCCCCCACGCCTTGGCCGAAGCGACCCAGGCGATCACGCTGAAGCCCGCCCTGGTGGTGGCGCACCTGCAGCGCGGCGACGTCTACACCGACCTGCAGCAGTGGGACCGCGCCATCGCGGACTATTCCGACGCGTTGAAGCTCGATCCGACCGAGGTCTACGCCTATCGCGCGCGCGGCGGCGCGCACTTGGTGAAGAAGGAGTTCGACCTCGCCGTCGCCGACGAGAACGAGGCGATCAAGCGCTCGCCGCGGCTGTTGCAGGCCTACGCCATTCGCGGCAGCGCCTATTTCGCCAAGGGCGACTACCAGTCGGCGGCGCAGGACTTCGATGTCGGCGTGACGCTGGCGCCGACGCTGCCGACTTTCTGGGCCGCGCGCGGCGAGGCGCTGTTGCATCTCGGCGATCTCGACCACGCGATCGGCGATTTCGACCGCTCGCTGATCATCGCACCCGATCCCATCGTCTTCTTCGACCGCGCGCGCGCCAAGCTCGCCAAGCACGACTTCGACGGCGCCATTTCCGACTTCGATCAGGTGCTTGCGCGATCCCAGCCGTCGGTGGAGGCCTACGCCGGTCGCGGCGACGCGTGGCTGCGCAAGTCGCAGTTCGACAAGGCGATCGCCGACTATACCGAGGCGCTTAAGCTCGATCCCCGGCGGCCGCTGGTGCTGATCGCCCGCGCGCGCGCCGAAATCTTCAAGGGCGCCGCGGACCCGGCGCTGAACGACCTCAACGACGCGCTGCGGCTCGATCCGAAGAACCGCTCCGCGGTCGAGCTCCGCGTCATCGCCTATGACCTGAAGGGCGACTGGGATCGCGAACTCGGCGACCTGAACCGTTTGGTCGGCGAGTATCCGACCGATGCGGGGGTGTGGACCGAACGCTGCTGGCAACGCGCCGCGCACAACCGCGATCTCGACCAGGGCCTGCGCGACTGCGACCACGCCGACCAGCTGAAGCCGGGTTTGGCGGAGACCTACGATGCGCGCGGCCTGACGCTGCTGCAGATGAAGCGCTACGACGAGGCGATCGCCGCCTACGACCAGTCGCTGAAGGTCGAACCCAAGAACCCCACCGCCCTGTTCGGTCGCGGCCTGGCGAAACTGCGCAAGGGCGACAAGTCGGGCGCCGAAACCGATCTCGCCGCGGCGCGAACGCTGATGTCCAGCATCGACGCCTTGTTCTCGCGCTGGGGCGTCACTGTCTAACGCGAAGAACGACAATGCAACAACGACCGGCGGCAAACATTAGCGGTATCAGTTTGTTGTGGTTTTTGTTCCTTACCGTCCCAAGCGCCGTCTATGCGACACAGCCCCTCGATCTAAATTCGCGCGAAGGCGCGATGCGACTGAGCCAGTGCTACGGCGCCTATCAAGCCCTTGCATACGCGTCGAAGCAGGCAAATTCACGTGAGAACTACGCGCGCGCTGACGACGAGATTTATCGGATTACACCGCTTATAAACAAAGCCAATGCCTTGCTCGGCGGCAGCAAGCACACCTTTTTGCTCGAAGCCGCGAAGTGGTCGATAAGAATTGAGGACTTTGACAAAGTTACGCAGACAATGGATCCGCCGGAGAAGATATTAGCAACCGCAATTCCCCTTGCCGACGCGTGCGACGCCCAGCTCGACTCGTGGGAAATTCCAAAGCGACACGCTCCAGGCTAAAACCGCCGCGAAATTCCAATGTAGCCCTGCACCTGCGGCGTCTCGCGATTGAGGCCGAAGTTGAGGCCGCCGTCGAGCTGCAGGTTCGGGCCCACCACCCAGGCGGCCGCGACGTCGGCGGAATACTGGTGCGACGTGTGCGCGGGATCGAGATCGGTTCCGGCCCAGAATTCGAGCGAGCCGGTGACCGACTTGCTGAGCGGGTGGCTGAAGGTCAGCGGCGCCTGCAGCGCGAGGTGATAGCCGGAGCCTAGCGCATCGTGGACGTAGTCGGCCTCGGGATCGGCGCCGAAGGACCAGCCGCCGCCGATGGCGTTCCAGTTGACGGGAACGACCATGCCCCCTTCCCACTTGCCGTCGCCCAGGCCGGTTCGCGCGGTGGGCGCCTTCACATAGGGATCGAGCGTGGCGGTGAAATTACCGCCGCCGGCGCCGGCGAATTCGTACTTGTAGTGCAGGAAAACGTCGCCGAAGCCCGACAGCGTGCCGGATTGACCGGTTGTGTGATCGGTGAGGTGAACGATCTCGTCCGGCGTGAAGCCGAATTCAATGTCGCTGTTGTCGGTGAGGCCGTACTTGATCACCGGGCTTGTCACGAGCGTCGTCTGGGTGGTGACGCCGTCGATGCGGAAGCGGGTGACGTTGACGATGTCGGATTCGACCTGCCAATGGCCCTTGTCGACCGTGCAGGTCCCCGTCGACTTGGTCGGACGGTCGGTGCAGAGATCGCGCAGCTTGTCGCCGCCGCCATCCGCCGTCTTGTCGGCGGCGGGCGCAGGCGGAGCATCGGCGAACGCGGGCGCCGCGGCTGCAAAGAAGGCAACGGCGATCGCAGTGGCTGAAACGAGTCGCATGGCGCCCCCTGGCCATGATGATGGTCCGGGCCCGAAGGACCGGCAAGCGCGAGCCTAACTGCGGGAGATCACACGAAGCTGACGACGGTCAGGCGCCTGGGCTCAATGCCGTCCGACGCCTTCGGGCGGGAGGACCAGGCAGTGCGTTGAGCGCATCTGCGGGTCGTGCGAGTTCGGGCCGCCGGTCTTCCACAGCGCCTCGTAACAGAGCTTGCTCGCGCCCGGCAGGCCGAGCGGATAGGTCGGGCGCAGGTCATAGCCGGCGTGGAGGGTCTTGCGCGCCTCGAGCCGCACGCAGTCGCTGTGCGCGCGCGCCGTGGCGGTGTTGAGGTTGGCGATCGGCTTGCCGTTGCGCGCAAACGCGCTGAGCCGGCCCGGAGCGCTATAGCTGGCGTCGACGCAGATCGGACCTGGTCCGCCGTTCTTCAGCACGACCGTCAAGACGTCGTGGCCCCGGCTCATCACCATATCGAGGGCCAGGTTGTGCGGACTGGCCGATGGGGTGGGCGCGGGCAGGATCTGGCCCTCAGCAGCCGCGCCCTGGCTCCAGAGACCGAGCAACGCGCCCGCGACCGCGCAGACGACGCTTCCCGCCGCCACCAGGCCGATACGACGCATGCACTCTCCTTCGCCCCAAGGTCCGCCCTCGGGCGGCATTCTAGCAACCGCCGGTCCCGGCGTCAGGTCCACGTCGCCGCAGGCTAAGCCGCGGTTCTCATTTATTAATTGCGGCCGCCTTTACCAGCGGCTCAGCAGGCGAGACTACATTGGACGGCCGGGGCGCGCGTCCCTCAGCATGGGCTGCACTGGCGTCGGGGCGGCCCTCGGCCGCCGCTTCCAGGTCGGCCAGGATCGACCGGGTCCGGTCGGCCATGGGGTCGATGGTCTTGCGGAAGGGCCAGAAGCCTTTCTTGTAAGGCTTGAGGTCCTCGGGCTCGAGCTCCTCGGCCCCGACCTCGTCGCGGGCCTGCAGGCGGGCCGCGTCCACCTTGGACAGCCACAGCTCCACCCGCCCGGCGGCGTCGTGCAGGGCTTGCGCGCTTTCGGTTTCGGCGGCGGTGATCTCTTCCCGGTCTAGGCCGAGGCGTCCTTTTCCAGACGACATTTGCCCTTCTCCATCTTCAGGATCGACACCGGACGCCCGACAGCGCCCGATCCGGTCAGTTCATGTTCCAGGACCGACAGCTGAACCAGCTTGGCGGCATGGCGGCCCAGGGTGTCAAGCGAAGCCGAGTCCAAAAGCGGTCCCAGGGTCTCGTTCACAAAGGCTTCCCGGTCGGCCACGGCGTGGCCGAAGGCCACCGCGGGCACCTGGGTCACCGCCCGGCGCGCCAGGACCGCGGCCTCCTTGGCCAGGACCGGGTCCTTCTTGGCTACCAGGTCGAGCATCTCGCCGAGCGTCTGGGCGATGCCGGCCACGGTCGCGTAGTAGGCCACCTGCATGAACCGCTGTTGCGCGCCGGAACGGAAGGCGGTGATCAGCTCGTTCTGGGCGTAGCTCTCGAACACCACCGGCGAGCGGCCCGCGATCGGCGCGCCGGCTTTTTCGAAGCGGTGTTTCACCACCCCGCCGAAAGCGCCGAGAATGTGCAGGTTCACGAAGAACGGTGTGAAGTCCTTGCGCCCGAAACCCGCGGCCACCAGTCCGGTGTACCAGGTCGCCGGCGGCAGCCAGTCGGTGAGCACCGACTTGGTGAGCAGCGACGTCGCGCGTTCGCGCAGCGCCGGCGTCACCGTCGTGTTGGCGAAATAGCGCTTCAGCGCGCGGGTCAGCGCCGGCTCCATGTGCTGGGCCAGGAACTTCGCGAGGCGGTCGGTGGGCTTGCCGATGGATGCGCGCGCCACCCGCGCGGTGGACTGTTTGACGATCTGGCCCGGCGCATAGTCGGCCTCCTGCAGGATTTCCTCCTGCAGGTCGTTCATCGCGGTCTCGAGCAGGTCGGCCGGGAACGGACCGTCGGCGCTGCGCGCACGCTGGGCGGTGAGCACGAAGAAGCGATCGACGAAGCCTTCGACGTAGTGACGGAAGGTCGTCGCCTCCTGCTGCGGGGTCAGGGCGATGCCGTGCGCGCCGCTCGCGTCCATGGAACCGAGCCACCCGATCAGGCGATCGGCGCAGTCCTGAACGCCCTCGAACGGACGATCGCGCTGGCCGGCCAGGAACGCGGCGACCACCGTCTTCCACGGATAGTCGGCGAAGGTCGCCAGGCCATAGACCATGCCGCCGATGGGCGAGCTCTCATCGAGCACGAAGACCTTGTCGACGCCGGTCTGGCTGAAGGTCGCGACGCCGCGCGAATCCACGATCGTGACCGCGCTGTCCGCTGCGAGGGCGATGCCCTCCAGGTTCATCAGCATCACTTCGCAGGTCACTGCGCTCTCCCCCCGGACCGCCGACCATAGCCGGGGACCACCCGTTCGATAAGGCCCGGCCTTGGGCCCTGATCCAACCGCGTTCGCCGGGAGGGGGAAACGCGAAGCGCAACGAACCGTCAGCCGCGTTGGAAGGCTTTGAAATCCTTCAGGGTCGCCTTGACGGCCTCGGTTGCGGCGCGCTCCAGCCAGCGCTTCTTTTGTTTGGCGAGGTCGGCGTCGATCGCGCTTGACGCCTTGTCCGCGCGGTGGATGGCGGCGAGTTCACGCGCCATGGCCATCAGCGCCTTGCGCGTCAGCTTGCGCGCCACGCCCTCGAACAGGATCTTGCGGCTGTCCGGCGCGAGCCGGCGCACGATCAGGTCGTCGGCGACTTGGAAGTAGGGGTCGGGCGAGCGGTAGGGACCGGTCGCCAGGTGCATCAGCCGCTTGGCGGCGGCGTCCTTGGTCTCCTTCATCGCCCAGCAGGACGGGACCAGCGACTTCGCCTCGCGCGCCACGGGGCCGCCGTGCACGTGCGCCGTGGCGACAAAGCGCATGCGTCCAAGACTTCCGGCGCCGGCGCGGCGCGGCGCAAAGGTGATGGTTCCGGGCTTGGGCGGCAGCGCCTGGGTGAGCGCGGTCACGAACTTATTCGGCGGCTTGGCGGGGTTGAGCTTGGCGATCGTCGCCCAGAAAGCCGCCTCCTCCGCGTCGGTCATGGTCATCAGCACGCGCAGCCGCGCCTGCTCGAAATCGAGGATCTGCGCGTGCGGATTCTCGAGTCCCGCGCGGTAACCTTCGAGCACGGTCGAGGCGACCTCCGCCGCTTCGGGGCCCGCGCCATTGCACGCGAGCATGGCGCTCGCGGTCAGACGCACGAGGTCGACCGGCCAGGGCGACGGCGCGCCTTCGTCGAAGTCGTTGACCCCGAACACCAGCCGGCCCTCGGCGTCGCGCCACAGGCCGAAGTTCTCGACGTGAGCGTCGTTCACCGACAGCACCTTGGGCGACTTCGCGAGATCGGGCAGCAGCTCCGGCGCGACCTCGGCCCAGCGCCAGCAGGTCGCGCGCAGGAAGCGGAAGGGGTTCTCCTTCATCTCCTGGTGCTTGGCGACGAGGTCGGCGGCCACCAGTTCGTCGCCGAGCTGGCCCTTCAGCCAGGTTTCATAGGCTTTGACGGAGTCTTTGATCGTGAGCATGGAGACGAAAATAGACCGGGCCGGCGGTTGGTGAAACCGCCGGCCCGTCGGAGGCGAACCTGCGCTCGCGCAGCTTGACTAGTCGCTCGCCGCGACCAGGTTATCGTTGGAGTCGCGGTCGATATACTTGTTGTACGGATCGGCGCCGCCCCAGGTCGGCGCCCGGTTGACCACGAAGGTGAAACGCTGGGTTCCGGTCGACAGCGGAACCGTCTTGAACAGGATCACGTCCTTCGGTCCGAAACCGTGGTCGCCGGGCTTGGCGGCGAACAGGCCGAGGTCGAAGGGTTCGGCCTGCATCGGTTGGTTCGTCTCCTTGCCCTTGCCGTCGGCGCGGAACTTCTTCGCCGCGACCGTGACGGTGACGTCGTACTTGCCGTCGGCGCGCTTCTTCACCTTCATCGCACTGGTGCGGATGTCCCAGAGCGTGATGTATTTGAAGAGGTCGTCGATCAGCTGCTCGCGGTCCGGCGCCTCGGCCTTGAACAGCGCGACCAGGTCGGTGGACGCCGGATAGGGCGCGCCGCGGAAGCCGTAGGTATCGATCAGCTTCTTAAGCGCGTTGTCCACCTTATGCTCGCCGATCTGGTCGCGCAGCAGGTACATCGCCACCGCGCCCTTGCGGTAGTGGATGTAACCCTGGTTGCTTTCGACCTGTTCGAGCGGCAGTTCTTCGAGTTCCTCCGAACCGCGACCGCGCAGGTAGGCGTCGAGTTCGTACTTCAGGAACCGGCGGATCTTGGTCGGACCGTACAGTTTCTCCATGGTCATCAGCGCCGAGTACTGCGCCATGGTCTCCGACAGCATCGTATCGCCCTGCATGTCCGCGCCGATCACCTGATAGGCCCACCACTGGTGGCCGAACTCGTGGGCGGCGACGTAGGTGACGTAGTCGATCTTGTCCGGGTCGCTCACATTGGCGGTGAAGCCGAGGGTCTCATCCCACGGGAAGATGTTGGGGAAGGACTGGGCGTAGGACTGGTTGCGCACCAGCGCCGGGAACTCCGAAATGCGCGCCTGCGAGAACTGGAACGGATGGAAGTTCGGCTGGTAATAATCCAGCGCGACCTTCAGCGCACGGTTCATGCGGTCCACATTGTAGGCGTGGTGCGGGTCGTAATAGACGACGAGATCGACGCCCTTGTACGGGACTTTCCTGACGGCATAGCGCGCCGACTGGATCGAGAAGAAGCCGAGAACTGGCTTGGCGTTTACGAACCGCGCTGTACGGCGACCGCCGGCGGTCACGTCCGACACCTTTTCGCCCGGCGCCAGCGGCGTCTGATCCGCGTCGGTGTGGATGGTGATGTCCGAGGTCTGCCAGTCGGCGTCGCCCAGGTAATTGTGTGCGCGGATCGCGGGGCTGTCGTCGGCTAGCTTCGGCGGCCGGATCTCGGACGGCAGGCCATGCGCGCGCCGCTTCACCGGGTCGCTCAGCAGATAGTTCCGCTCGACCGGCAGGATCGGCGCGAACTCGAAATTGGTGATGAAGGATCCGTTGTCGACGATACGCGTGTTCAGCACGTTGTTTCCGAAACCGTGCGTGCCCAGCACCGTGGTGAAAGCCATGGTCAACTGCTGGCCCGGCTGCATCGGCGTCGCGAGATGATAGATGCGGTAATGCAGTTTCTCGTAGTCGGCCGGCATCGCCTTGATCGTTGCGCCCGGCAGATCGATCTTCCACGACTTAACGACCGGGTCCGGGTCCATGTGCACATGGATGTCGCTCAGCGGTTGGCCGGTGCGGTTCTCCAGCAGATAGGACCCGTGCACGACCATCCGCGGCGCATGCGGATAGAGTTCGACGTCGAACTTTGTCGCCAGGACCGACGGATGCGGAATACCCTGGGGATAGGCCGTGCCGTGGAACTTGTCGTAGATCAGCCGCTCGTAGAGCGCCTGCTGGTTCTCGGTGTCCTTGTTGGACCGATAGGTGTTCCAGACGTGGGTGTTGGTGAAAATCCAGGCGCCGATGGCGATGAAGGCGAC
The DNA here is from genome assembly GCA_035551675.1 of Caulobacteraceae bacterium. Classification (GTDB taxonomy): domain Bacteria; phylum Pseudomonadota; class Alphaproteobacteria; order Caulobacterales; family Caulobacteraceae; genus JAFECT01. Next base: position 61,957 of record DASZMV010000036.1, read on the forward strand.
GAGCGCAAAGCCTGCAACCAGCCCCGGCATGCCCTTCAGCCGATGCGGCAATGCGCGGAACTGAGGCGCGATGCGGGTCTCCGCTCCTCGGCGCCACAGCGTGTAGCTGAGCGTCGTCAGGATCACCGCGAACGCGATCCAGTAGACCTTGAACCACGCGGCGCCGATCCAGAAGTGGCCCATACCGTTCATCTCGGAGAGCGGAATCTCCGGGCCGCCGCCGTAGTTATAGAGGTGGTCGCCGAAGCCGAGGTTGCCGGCGATGATGCTCGCGATCAGGAACACCACCATCAGGCCCCAACCCACGAACTTGTGGGGTGATAATACCGCCAGGAAGACCGCGAGCACGCCGATCAGCACATAGTCGATCGACGCCGGCAGGACGTACCAGAGGAGATAACGCGGAATCTCATAGTCCGTGTAGCCGCGCACGGTCTGCAGGACGAGGCCGCCGACCATGCCGACGACGACGATGGAGACCATCACCAGGGCGAGCGCCAGCATCTTGGGCAGGATGAACGCCCAATCCGGAAGCGCCGAAGCGCCGATGATCTCGTGCACATTGCGCTCGCGCTCGCGCCAGACCAACTCGCCCGCGTAATAGGCCGCGATCACATAGGCCATGATGCCCATCGGCCCGAAGCTCAGGGCTTCGGCCATGTTCCGCGTGGTCGGATAGGGGTGCGCGCCGTAAAGGTCGCCGCTCACGTAGAGGATCACCAGGGACATCCCGAGGCCGATCACCAGCAGGATGGCGTAAGCGGGGCTCTTGAACACCTGGCCCATCTCGAAGCGGGTGCGCGTCCAGAACTGGATCGACCTCAACGCGCCGTCGAAGGCCGGTTTGGGCAGCGGGCCGCTGCGCGCTGGCTGCGGCGCCGCGCCGGCGGCCAAGGCCTGCAGCTTCTGCGCCTTCTTGAGTTTCGCACCGCGCGTGCCGGCGCGGAACAGATGATAGCCCAGGAACAGCAGCGCCAGGGAGACGCCGATCACGATCAGGCGGTTGTAGAGGAGCGCGCCCTCGAACGGCGGGATGCCGGCGTTGCGCTCGGCCACGGTCCAGTATTTCGACACGTAGCCGAAGGCGCCGCTGCCGAACGGCTCGAGATAGGCCACGAGCTGCTCGAACTCGGGCTTGCGCGAAAGCGTGATGCCAAGGATCGTGTTGAGCACGAAGAACGCGATGACCCCGATGTAGGTCCACATCATCGAGCGCGTAACGGTGGCGACGGTGAAGAACAGCGCCGAGGTGAGCAGGACGCTGGGGAGCGCCAGGGCGAAATAGCCGTAGGCGTAGACGCCGAGGTCGGTCGGACCGAGCGTCTCCTTGTCGATCCACGGCATCAAGGTGCCGATGAACATGCCGATCGGTACGGCGAGAAAACCGATCGCCGCCGCCCCGAAGGCGCCGGTGAAACGCCCCATCAGATAGTCGAACTTCGATGCCGGCGTCGAACGCACGATCGGGGCGAACCCAGTCTGGTCGTCGCGGATGACCACGTTGGCGACAAAGGCGGTCGTCACCAGCATGTACCAGACCGTGAAAGCGATCGACGCCAGGCCGATGCCCCACGGCGCGTTCTTATGGATCGCGCCGCCGCCGCCCAGCGACACGTTCGGGCTGCACATCAGGCCGAAGGAGAGGAGCGCGAAGAAGAAGGCCCCGACCCAAAACACGGGTTGGCGCAGCTGATAGCGAAATTCGAAGGCCGCGATTTTCCAGAACATGGCGCGCCTCAGGCCGCCGCGCGCGCGGACGCGAGCGTCGAGAAATAGACGTCCTCGAGCCCCTGCGGCGCCGGCTCGAACCCGTTTCCGGGGTCGGTGTCGGACAGCACGTGGATCATGGTTTTGCCGCCGAACAGGCGCGTGTGAATGACGGTGTAAGTCTTGTTGACCGCGTCGAGCTCGCTCTTGTCGATCGCCTTTTTCCACACCCGGCCCTTCAACCGGTCGATCAGCGCCTGCGGCGCACCTTCGAGCTGGATGCGCCCGTTGGTCATGATCGCCATCTGAGGGCAGAGGTCGGACACGTCCTCCACGATGTGGGTCGACAGGATCACCACCACGTTCTCGCCGATCTCGGCCAGCAGGTTCAGGAACCGGTTGCGCTCTTCCGGATCGAGACCTGCGGTCGGTTCGTCGACGATGATCAGTTGGGGGTCGCCGATCAGGGCCTGAGCGATGCCGAAGCGCTGCCGCATGCCGCCGGAGAAGCCGGCCAGGGCCTTGTGACGGACCGCCCACAGGTTGGTCTGGTTCAGCAGGCTTTCGACCGTCTCCTTGCGGGCCCGGCCGTTGCCGATGCCCTTCAAGACGGCCATCTGATCGAGCATGTCGTAGGCGGACACCCGCGGATAGACCCCAAAGTCCTGGGGCAGGTAGCCGAGCGTCCGGCGGATCGCCTCGGGCTCTTTGATAACATCGATCTCGGCGGTCTCGCCGAAGCGGATCGACCCGGAAGTAGGAATCTGCAGGGTCGCGATCGACCTCATGAGGGTGGACTTGCCCGCGCCGTTCGGTCCCAGAAGGCCATACATGCCCTTGGGCGCCATAAGGCTTACGTCATCCAAGGCCTTGACGCCGTTGGCATAAACGTGAGTCAGTTTCTCGACGACCAGCATGATTTGTCCCCTCTTAGGGGGGAGGCTCGCAAAACGACCGGTGCGCCGCAAGTGAATGAACTGTCATCCCCGCACTATTAGTAGACAGTCCCGATGTTCAGTCCCCACATTTCCGGCCGAAGGGATTCGCCGATAAGGTCCCGCCATGCTGCGTGAAGATCACTCCGACGCGCTGGAAAAGATCCTCGGACGGCTGTTCGACGACGCCCACGGGGCGGCGAGCTGGTTCACCCTGCCCGGCGGGGTCCGGCTCTATGCCGCGGGTGATCCGGCCGACACCCTCTATCTGGTCCGCGCCGGCCGGCTCGGCGTGTTCAAGCACGAGGAAGGCCAGGAGCCGCAGTTCATCGGCGTGATCCGCCCGGGCGAGCCCGCCGGAGAGATGTCGATGATCGCGGGCACCGCACACACCGCCACGGTGGTGGCGCTGCGCGATTCCGAGATTCTCGCCCTGCCCCGCGACGCGTTCTTCGCGGCGGCGGCGGTCAATCCCGAGCTGATGACCGAGTTGGCGCGGCTGATGATCCTGCGCTCGCGGCAGTCGACATCGAATCTGGCGGAACCGACCGTGTTCGGGTTCCTGGCGGTGTCGCCGAGGCCGATCCGCGACTTCGTCGGCACAGTCGAAACCGAAATCCGCGCGCTCGGCTTCACGGTGAAGACCGTTACCTCCGGGGCATTGAAGTCCGCCGCCGAATGGTTCTCCGCGGTCGAGGAAAATAACGACTACGTCCTCTACATCGCCGAGCGCGACGAGGTGGCCTGGTCGCATCTCTGCGCGCGCCAGGTCGACCGCCTGTTCCTGATCGGCCACGCGATCGATCCGCCGGAACATTCGCGGCCGTGGCAGGGCGACGCCTTCGACGGTCACCGCCAGGTCGACCTGATCCTGATGCATCCGCCGGAGACCGCTCGACCCAGGGGTTCGGGCCGGTGGCTGGACGCGGTCTCGCCCGCGCGCTGGTTCCACCTGCGGATCGACAGCAAGGAGGACGCCGCGCGCATCGCGCGGACGCTGACCGGCACATCGGTGGGCGTGGTGCTGTCGGGCGGCGGGGCGCGAGCCTACGCCTGCATCGGAGCGGTGAAGGCGCTGCGCGAGACCGGCGTGCCCATCGACTTCGTCGGCGGCGCCTCCATGGGCGCCATCGTCTGCGCGGGCGTGGCCATGGGCTGGGACCAGGATGAGCTCGACATGCGCATCCGCAAGGCCTTCGTGGATTCGAGCCCCATCGACGACCTCGCCATCCCGCCGATCGTGGCGTTGGTGCGGGGCAAGAAGGTCGACGCGCGCCTCGAGGAGCACTACGGCGACACCCTGATCGACGACCTGTGGCTGCCGTTCTACTGCGTGTCTTCGAACATCACCTCGGGCGGCTATGTGGTGCACAAGCGCGGCTTGCTGCGCCATGCGTTGCGCGCGTCCATCTCGATTCCAGGCGTGCTCCCGCCGGTGGTCGAAAACGGCGCGGTGCTGGTGGATGGGGCGGTGTTGCGCAACTTCCCAGTCGACATCATGCGCGCCTGGCACATGGGGCCGGTGGTGGGTTGCGACGTGTCGCGCGCACGCGGCCTCGATCCACACGAACTCGAAATCCCGACGGTGTGGTGGAAGTGGATCCTGTCCGGCGCCTGGCGCAAGGGGCCGCCGATCGTGGCGGTGATGATCCGCTCAGCGACGCTCACCGCCAAGGCCGATTTGATGGAGGCGCGCAGCTCCACCGACCTTCTGGTCATTCCCAATCCCGAAGGCGTGGGCGTGAACGACTGGAAGGCTTACGACAAGGCGGTGGAGGCGGGCCGCGCCGCCACGCGCGAGGCGATGGCCAAGCTCGACGGCCCGGTGACCTTCCTGAAGCGGCGCAAGCAACACGCCGAACACCTCGAGGCGGTCGAGACGCTCAGACTTTCCGAACCGCCGCCAGGAACAGACGCTCGAACGGCAGAAGGGTCGTCCCGTCCGGGCGCTTCGGAAAAGCCCGCGAAAGGGCCGCGCGGTAGGCGTCTGAAAACCCCGACCGTTCAGGCCCCGTAAGCGCCTCGAGGAAGGGCCGCGCACCCGAGCCCAGCATCCATTCATAGACCGGATCGTCGCCCTCGAGCACGTGCAGATAGGTCGTCGTCCAGATGTCGACGCCCCCCGATTCCGGCGCGAGCCAGGCGTAGTAATCTTCCGGCTTGCCGAGCCGCTTCACGCCGTCGAGGTTCGCGAGCCTGTCCGCCCACGGCCCGTTTGCCGCGGTCTCGCGCAGCGTCACATGCTGTGGCGCGTCATAGGACACCGGCATCTGACAGGCGAACACGCCGCCGGATCGCAGTGTGCGCATGAGGCGCGGAAACAGCGCCGCGTGATCGGGCAACCAGTGCAGGGCGGCGTTGCTGAAAATCAGGTCCGGCGGCGTCGGTGCCGACCAGCTCGCGACGTCGGCTTGGACCCAATCGATCGAGGGGTCCAGCGAGCGCGCCTTTTCCAGCATGGCCGCGCTGGAATCGAGGCCGTGCACGCACGCGTCCGGAAACCTATGCTTCAACGCCACGGCCTGTTCGCCGGGACCGCAGCCGAGGTCCCAGATTTCGCGGGCCTCCAGATCGTCTGGAATCTGCGCCAGCAGATCGTCGGCGGGACGCGCGCGATAGGCGCGGTAGCGGGCGTACTGGTCCGGATCCCAGCTTGTCACAACTGAAACGCCAGACGCGCGCGCACACCGGGGTTCTTGTCGTCGTATTCCATCCGTGCGCTCAGGTTCGCCGCCATGGCTTCGATAATGCGTTTGCCAAGGCCCGTGCCCTTGGCCGGTCCCTCGCCCATGCCCTGGCCGTCATCCTCGACGATCAGCACGCCGCGACGATCGCCCGGCGCCAGCAACCGCACGCGGATTTCGCCGCCGCAGTCGGGCGGATAGGCGTACTTCACCGCATTGGTCACCAGCTCGGCCAGGATGACGCCCAACGACACGGCGCGGTCGGTCGGCGCCCGTAGCGGCTCGGCCCTGAAACTAAGGCGCGGTCCCCCCGGATAAGGCGCGAGCGAACCCTGCAGCGCCTCGACCAGGCCGGCGAGATATTCGTGCAGGTCGACGGTGGATACATCGTCGGAGGTGTAGAGGCTGCGGTGGATATGGGCGACAGCCTCGAGGCGCGACTGGGTTCCACGCAACGCCGCCTTGGCGCTATCGCCCTTCACCGCGCGCGCCTGCATGGCGATAAAACTGGACGCCAGTTGCAGCGAATTGCCGATGCGGTGGTTCACCTCGCGCAGCAGGGTCTCGGCGCGGTCGCGCGCGGTGCGGATATCCTTGTTGGCGCGCACCAGATCGCGGGTGCGGTCCTGCACGGTGCGCTCGAGTCCCTGGTTCACCTCGTCGATCTCGGAGCGTGACGCGCGCAGGCTGCTGATCAGCACCAGCAGAAGAATGATCGATGCGGCGCCCGCGCCCGCCACCAGCCCGACCGAAACCACACTGATGACGAAGCTGCTCTGCTCCGAGCGTTCGGCCTGGGCCGAGCGCTTGACCAGGCGCTTGGCTTCGACCCCGTCGATCTCGTTGATCAGGTCGCGGATGCGCCGGATCTGGTCGTGGCCTTCCTCTTCACGCATGCGCGCGGTGGCTTCGGCGCCGCGGTTGGCCGCCACAAAGGCGACCACGCGTTTGAACTCGGCGGCCTTGGCGTCGACGTCGATCTTCAGGGTGGCGATGCGGCGCAGCTGTCCCTGGTCGGGGCCCGCCTCTGCCTGCAGCCGGTTCACGTCGTTCGAGAGGCGCGCCAGCGCCGAGTCATAGGCGCCCAGTTCCTGCGGCTTGCCGGTGATCATGTAGCCGCGCTCGCCCGACTGCACCTCGAGCACGTCGGTCAGCACATTGCGGGCGAGCTCGCGCACGGTCTGGTCGTGCACGACGTCCTGATTGAACTGGCGGGTGGAAAGGACCCCCAGCGTCGAGGCGACGGCCACGGTGATCAGCAGCAGGAAGGCGACGACCAGCAGCACCAGAATCGGCAGGGGAATGGCCGATTTATGCAGGGGCTTGCGGGTCTCGCCGGTCATGGGATTCCTTGCCGCAGGGCCGTTTCTAGAGTGGGTATGGGGCGCTGCCAAGGCGCACCCCGCGACGATTTCCGCCCCCTGCCGCCCGAGCCCTCCGCCCGGGCCTTCCGCCCGGCCCGGCGAGCGGCTATAGCGCCGCCAGCGCGACGTCCGGGCCCTGTGCGCCCGAACCGACTGCGCGGACCCGAAGTCCAGCACCCCTTAAGGACCCCCTACCCCATGACCAAGATCAAGGTGGCGAACCCGGTCGTCGACATCGACGGCGACGAGATGACCCGCATCATTTGGAAGCTCATCAAGGACAAGCTGATCTTCCCCTACCTCGACCTCAACCTCGACTACTACGACCTGGGCATGGAGCACCGGGACGCGACCGACGACAAGGTGACCATCGAGGCCGCCGAGGCGATCAAGAAATACGGCGTCGGCGTGAAGTGCGCGACCATCACGCCCGACGAAGCCCGGGTGAAGGAATTCAACCTGAAGAAAATGTGGAAGTCCCCCAACGGGACGATCCGCAATATTCTCGGCGGCGTCGTATTCCGCGAACCGATCATCTGCAGGAACGTGCCGCGCCTGGTGCCGGGCTGGACCCAGCCGATCATCATCGGCCGCCACGCCTTCGGCGATCAGTACAAGGCCACCGACTTCCTGGTTCCCGGCGCGGGCCGCCTGACGATGAAGTTCGAAGGCGCCGACGGACAGGTGATCGAGCACGAGGTGTTCCAGTTCCCCGGCGCCGGCGTCGCGATGGGGATGTACAATCTCGACCAGTCGATCCGCGACTTCGCCCACGCCTGTCTGCGCTACGGCCTCGATCGCAAGTACCCGGTCTATCTCTCGACCAAGAACACCATCCTCAAGGCCTATGACGGCCGCTTCAAGGATCTGTTCCAGGAGATCTACGACGCCGAGTACAAGGCGAAGTTCGACGCCGCGGGCATCACCTATGAGCACCGCCTGATCGACGACATGGTGGCCTCGGCGATGAAGTGGTCGGGCGGGTTCGTCTGGGCCTGCAAGAACTACGACGGCGACGTGCAGTCCGACACGGTGGCCCAGGGCTTCGGTTCGCTCGGCCTGATGACCTCGGTCCTGATGACGCCCGACGGCAAGACGGTCGAGGCCGAGGCCGCCCACGGCACGGTCACCCGTCACTATCGCCAGCATCAGCGCGGCGAGTCGACCTCGACCAACTCGATCGCCTCGATCTTCGCCTGGACGCGCGGCCTTGAGCATCGGGCCAAGCTCGACGGTAACGACGCGCTGATGACGTTCGCCCACGCCCTGGAAAAAACCACCGTCGACACGGTGGAATCCGGCGACATGACCAAGGACCTGGCGCTGCTGGTCGGCGACCAGCAGGGCTGGCTGACCACCGAGGGCTTCCTCGACAAAGTCGCGGAAAACCTGGAAAAGGTTATGGGGGCCTGACGCTGGCGGTGGCATGGTCCCCGCGTTGGAGGGGGGACCATGCAACGTCTGCTTACCGTGCTTCTGCTTCTGGCGGTCATCGTTGGCGCCGGCGCCTTTTTCGGCGCGCCCTATTTCGGCTTTTTCGCCCTGCGCTCGGCGGCCCAATCCCAGGATGTCCAGGGGCTGGACAAGCTGGTCGACTATGACGCGGTGCGCGCCAGCCTGAAGGCCCAACTGACCGGGACCAACGCCGCGCCCCCCAGCTTTTGGGAGGACCCGGTGGGCGCGATCAAGAACGCCATCTCGCCCTTGGAGCCCACGCCCCGGGTCGAGGCCTTGATCAAGCCAGCCTCGCTCTACGCCCTGACCGAAGGCCAGGGATGGGACGCGTTGAAGGCCAAGACGCCCGATCCCAACACCCAGGCCCACGCCACCGACGGCCCCTGGCCGCAGGTGCAGTACTGGGGCGTGAACCGCGCGCGCTTCGGCGTCGCGTCGGCCAAGCCCGGCTGGGACCAGACCATCTTCACCTTCGAACGCCAGGGCCTGTTCCGTTGGCGGCTGGTGCAGATCCGCATGCCGGCGCGCGTATCGCCCGCCGCAACGCCGGCGACGGCGCCCGCGCACTGATGCAAAACCACAAGACTCTAAAAGACACGACACTAAGACACCGGGGCTTGAGATCATGAAACTGAAGACGACGGCGCTGTTGATGCTGGGCGCATTGGTGTTGAGCGCGTGCGACCAAGGCGAGTCTCCCGCGCAAAAGGCGATCGGGACCGCGCTCGACCAATGGGCGGCTCAGCCGAATGGCGACGGCAGCGTCGCGGGCGAGTTCAAGAAGGACTATCCCAAGGCCTGGGACAAGATCCGCTCCGACGCCGAGGTGAACTACGCCAACACCAACGACGTGAAGGGCGCCCGCACCGCCGCCCTGCTCCAGATCGACACCTTCATGAAGGCGCACCAGCAGGACATGGCCAAGGCGTCGGACGCTTCGCTCGACGCCCTGTTCGACGAGCGGCGCACCCTGCTCCAGCATCTGTACAAGACCAACATCGAGACCTGCGCGCACCTGGGCACCGGCGGCGGCGTGGGCAAGGAAGACGATGTCGGCGCATTCAAGAACGACGTGGCCGCCGACCGCCGCCTGCAGCTGAGCCTGATCCACGAGGCCGCCGGTCATCCGGTGACGCACGAGCCCTTCGCCTGGACGCCGTCGGAACGGGCGCAGATCGCCCAGGTTTACCATCGCGACTACATCGTCATCCCCAAGGAAGGCATGAAGGGCGCGGACTACATCATCCAGTGCGCCGGCGCCGCCGACCTCGACGAGATCGCCAAGGGCTTCCCCGCCGATCGCAAGGCCGACCTCGAAGCCGACCGTATCGCCAAATTCCCACCGGCGAGTTCCTAGCACTTCGGAGGCCCCCCATGCAGCGCACAACGGCGTGGGTGTTGACGATCCTGACGATTGTCGCGCTCGCCGGCTGCGACTCCAGGACCGCCTTCCTGAAAGGCGTATTCAGACGCGACATGGACGACTGGGCCCGTCGCGACCTCTATGGCGGCGCCTTCGGCGAACTGCGCAAGGACTTCCCGGTCGAGTACGAGGTGATGAAAACCCGGCTCGCCGACCGCTTCGCCGCGAACGGCGACGAAGCGAGCGTGACGCGCGACGCGCTCGGCGAACTCACCGCCTTCATCGCCGGCCACGGCGGCGACGTCGCCCAGGCGCCGCAGGATGCGCTGCTGCGGATCAACCAGCAGCGCACGCGCATCATCGAAGCCTCGCGCGCCGACGGAGTCGACGTGTGCGCGCAGGTGGCGCGTGGGTCCACCACCGCCAAGGGCAGGCTGACGCAGCCGACGCGCGACGCGCTGGACCGCATCGTCACGCTCGACATCGCCGCGGCCAAGGCCGGCATCGATCACCCGACCCGTTATCCGCCGTTCGCGCTCTCCGCGGCCGAACAGTCGGCGATGATCGCGGACATGGCCGCCAAGGGCCTGAAGACGCCGCCTGGCGGCCTCGACACCGCCGACGCGGCCACCCAGTGCGGCATCGCCGCCGCCAACCAACGCTTCATCGCGGCCTTGTCGCCGGAGCGGATCGCGGCGTACGAGAGTGCGCGGGCGCTGCAGACGCGCCGGCTGCTGGGCGGCCAGTAATGCTTGCCCGTAACGCGTGCCAGTAACGCTTGCCAGTAACGCTTGCCAGTAGCGCTTTCCGGTAACGCGTAAAAAACCTGAGCTGGCGCGGGGGCGCAAGATGCCGAGGAGACTCATGATCTGGGCGAGCATCGCGCTCGCCCTTCTGGGCGCGAGCGCCTGGCTCACCTTCATCGTGACCCAGGTGGAGGGATCGTCGCCCTTCACCCTGGAGTCGGACAACGGCGCTCAGGCGCAGAAGGCGCGCCTCAACGACGCCCAGGTCTTCGCCGTCCTATTCAAGACCCCGACCGACGATCAGACCGTCCCCGCGGCCACCACCGCCTCGGTCGCCTACGGCACGCGCCATTTCGGCGACGCGGATGCGGAGGGATCGAAGAAGGCGCCGATCTTTTCCTTCTTCATGCCCGCAAACGACGGTGCGACGCTGGCGCTCAGCAACCTAGGCCGGGTTCGGCGCGGCTTTCAGTGCAAGACCGACGGACCCCTGCCAGCCGAGGCGATCAATCCGCGCAAGAGCAACAAGATCACCGCCCTGGCGCGCGTGCGCGGCCAGGACGACGGGCGTCCGCAGTACTGGGCGTTCAATCTGCCGCCGCCCCGGCGTCTGTCGGGTGTGAGTCTGAACGCCATGACGCTGCCGACGTCGACCAAGCCCTACGTTCTCTACTGCCGCGTTCAGCCGCGCGCCGCCAAGCTCACCTTCATCCGCCGGCAGATCGATTTCCTGTTCCTCGAGCCCGGGCGCGCGCACACCATCACCGCATCGCTGAGCGCGGGATTGCTCGACATTCCCGTTCACGTCTTCGAAGGCTACGCCCCGCCCGCGTCGATCGCCATCGACGTGAACATCCAGGGCGCCGACCAGATGAGCTTCATGGGCGGGCGTCGCGACGACACCCTGTCCGACCCCGATACGACGAGAGTTCTGCTCGCCGGCGACAGTCTGACCGCGAACTGGACCGACCTGTCGCGCGAGCAGTTGCGCGACGTCCTGCTGGTGATCATCGGCACGCTCATCGCCATCGGCGTCACCTCGCTGGTGGAAGCGCTGCGCCCCATCGTCGACGGTGAGAAACTCGCCGCCGAACTCGAGATCATCCGCGAATACGAGATCGACGAGGAGAAGGCTGGGGCGGGCGAGACCGCCAAAGCGACAGCGACCCCCGCTGAACCGTAGAAGCGCGGCCACGATTTCCAGTAAGGCGCCTTACTCCGGCAGGGTGCGCCCGAAGGCGGCGCCGGCGGCCAGGGCGTCGACGGCCCGGTGGTCCTTGGCGAGGACCAGGGCCACGGTCTGCTGATCGTCGGGATTGCTCATCTCGTCGAGGCCGCGCACGGCGGAGGCGGCCATGGCGCGTGCGGGTTCGCCCCGGCCGGCGGCGGCGAGCGCATAGGCCTGGGCGTCACGCCACATCAATTTCGCCACCGGATCTTCGGGTTCCGGCGCCAGGGCCGCGGCGTCGGCCAGGCGCGCGGCGAGCTTGGGGTCGGATGCGACCAGCGCGGCCTCGGTCTTCAACCGTTGCGCGGGGGTGAGCGACGCATCCTCCACCGGCGCGATCGCACGCCAGGCGCCCGACGACGCGCGCGCGTCGCCGCGGGCTTTCGCCGCTTCATCCGTCGCGCCGCAAGCTTCGAGCGCGGCCGCGGCGCGTTCGCGGAAGGCGTCGCGCACGTCGTCCACCGGGATGGGATCGCCGGAGAAGTCGACGCCGTACCACGGGTCAAGCGGGACCTGCGAGCCCTGATACTTGTGCTTCCACGCCGCGACCTGGGCGGCGGCGGAATCGTTGGCGACCTGCAGTGCGCGATGCGCGGCGCGGCAGGCCTCGTCGTTCGCCCCGATCGCGGCCAGCGCCTGGGACGCGGATGCGAGGCCGGTACTGCGCTGCGCCGGGTCGCCGCCCTCGGCGCCGGCGGCGAAAGCCTGGGCGGTGGAGAGCGCGCCCGCGTGGTCGCCCGCGCGGTCGATCAGGACCGTCGCCGCGGTCCACGTCTGCGGATCGTCACCGCCGGCGCCGAGCGCCGCGTGGGCGGCGGCCAAGGCGCGCGCCTTGTCGCCCTTCGCCAGCCAAGCGGCGCCGATGGCGAGTTCGGCTTTCATCCTGTCGCGGCCGCGGCCGTTGGCGTCGACCAGCGCCTGCGCCTCGGCAGGACGCCCGACGGCGGCCAGCATGCGCGCGACGGCGCTCCAGTGACGCGCCTCTGCCGCCGGATTGGATTTCAAACGATCGAGCGCCGAGGCGACGGCCGCGTCGTCGCCGGCCCACCACGCGAACTCGGCGAACGCGGCGTCGAACTCCGCCGACGGGCGGGCGAGCGCCTTGGCCCGGTCCAACACCGCGTGCAGGCCGGCGGGCGCCACGGCGTAGGGCCGGCCCGCGGGCCGGATCGAACGCATTGCGCGCAGCAGCATCTGTTCTTCGTCGGCGGGCGTCTTGGTCGCGGCGGCGAGCAACGGCTGCACGATCGGGTCGGCAAAGGGTTCGGGCGAACGATAGGCGGCCGCGGCGAGGGCGAAACCCGCGACCGACGCGGGCGGCAGCGTGCGCGTGGCCAGGTCCGCTCCGTGCGCCGCGACATAGCGCTGCCACAAAATATCGGTGTCGTTGTCGCGCAGGATCTTGGCGGCGCCGGGATCGACATCCTCGACCGCGGCGATGTCGTTGTCGGACGGGATCGCGTGCAGGTCGGAAAGGACGCTGCTCAGCGGCCGCACCTGCGCCGCGAGTTTCGCCGCACGCTCGACATCGCCGGCCTCGACCAGATCGTCCATCCGCTCGGTCCAGGGCAATGCGCCGGTCCCCGCGATCGCCTTGCCCACGATGCAGAGCGACGGGTCGGCGGCGCGCAGACAGCCGGTGTAGGTGACGCCGGCGTGGGCCGGCGATGCCGCCAAGGCGAGCGTGAAGAGGGATGCAGAAATCGCAATCGTCTTCACCCGCACACTCCGATTATCCCGCGAGCGCCGCTTTGACCGCGGCGAGTCCTTCCGCCGCCTTCGAGGCGTCGGGGGCGCCGCCCTGGGCGAAGTCGGGCTTGCCGCCGGCGCCCTGGCCGCCCATGGCGATCACCGCCACGCGCGCGAGGTCGGCGGCGTTGATGCGTTGGGTGAGATCGGGCGTGACCGCGATGGTCACCGCGGCCTTGCCGTCGCTGACGCCGACCAGGGCCACGACGCCGGAGCCGACCTGTTTGCGGAAATCCTCCGCCACCGGACGCAGCTCCTTGCCGCCGACGCCGTCGAGCACGCGACCGAGGAATTTCACCCCGCCGATTTCTTCCGCCTCGGCCTGGCCGCCGGCGCCGCCGCCGAGCGCGAGCTGACGTTTCGCGTCGCTGAGCTGTTTTTCCAGCGCGCGGCGCTCGGTCGTCAGCGCCTCGACGCGTGCGGGCACGTCGGCGACCTGGACCTTGAATTGGTCGGCCAGCGCTTTCGCCACACCAGCTTGATCGAGCAGATAGCGGCGCGCGTCCTCGCCGGTGAGCGCTTCGATCCGGCGCACGCCCGCGGCGATGCCGCCCTCGGAGACGATCTTGAACAGGGCGATGTCGCCGGTGCGCGCCACGTGGGTGCCGCCGCAGAGCTCGATGGAATAGGCGCCGCCGCCCTCTCCTTCGCCGCCTGCGCCGTCCTTGGACTTCAGCGCGCGGCCGAGCGCCAACACGCGCACCTCTTCGCCGTACTTCTCGCCGAACAGGGCCATGGCGCCGGCCTCCATGGCCGCCTGGGGGGCCATGAGCCGGGTCTCGGCGGGGACGTTCTGGCGGATCACCTCGTTCACCTCGGCCTCGAGGCTGTCCAGCTCCTGCGGCGAAAGCGGGGCGCCGTGGGAGAAGTCGAAGCGGATGCGCTCGCCGTCGACCATCTGGCCCTTCTGGGTCACGTGCGGGCCCAGCACGCGGCGAAGGGCTGCATGCAGCAGGTGGGTCGCGGAGTGGTTGGCGCGCGTGCGCCGGCGGCGTTCGGCATCGACCACAAGCTGCACGCGGTCGCTGACAGACAGCTTGCCGGAAAGGATCTGCAGCTTGTGAACGTGCAGGTCGCCGGCCTGCTTGTGGGTGTCGAGCACAAGCGCCTTGCCGCCGGCCCATTCAACCTCGCCGGTGTCGCCGACCTGGCCGCCGCTTTCGGCGTAGAAGGGGGTGACGTCGATCAGCACGTCCACGGTTTCGCCGGCGCCGGCGCTGTCGATCGCGGCCCCGGCCTTCACGATGGCCAGGGCCTCGCCAGACCCTTCGACGTGGTCGTAGCCGGTGAAGCGGGTCGGCCCCAGCCGCTCGCGCAGCGCCAGCCATTCGCCGCTCTGCGCCTTGTCGCCGGAGCCTTTCCAGCCTGCGCGGCCGCGGTCGCGCTGCTGTTCCATCGCCGCCTCGAAGCCTTCGACGTCGACGCCGAAACCGCGGCGGCGCGCTTCGTCCTGGGTCAGGTCGAGCGGGAAGCCGTAGGTGTCGAAGAGCTTGAACGCGGTGTCGCCCGAGAACGTGTCGCCGGCGCCCAGGCCCATTGCCGCTTCGTCGAACAGCGACATGCCGCGCCCGAGCGTGGTGCGGAAGCGCTCTTCTTCCTGGCGCAGGGTGTCGGCGATGGCGTGCTCGCCGCGCTTCAGCTCGGGATAGGCCGCACCCATCTCGGTCGTCAGCGTCGGCACAAGGCGATACATCAAGGGCTCGGTCGCGCCCAGCAGGTGCGCGTGACGCATGGCGCGGCGCATGATGCGGCGCAGGACATAACCGCGGCCCTCGTTGGACGGCGTAACGCCATCGGCGATCAGGAAGGACGAGGCGCGGAGGTGGTCGGCGATGACGCGATGCGACGGCGCGTGCTCGCCCTCGGCCTTCACGCCGGTCAGGTCGACCGAGGCGGCGATCAGGGTCTTGAACAGGTCGATCTCGTAGTTCGAGTGCACGCCCTGCATCACCGCGGCGGTGCGCTCCAAGCCCATGCCGGTGTCGATGGAGGGCTTGGGTAGGGAAGCGCGTTCGCCGTCGGCGAACTGTTCGAACTGCATGAACACCAGGTTCCAGATCTCGACCCAGCGGTCGCCGTCCTGGTCGGGCGAACCGGGAGGGCCGCCGGGAATGTCGGCGCCGTGGTCGTAGAACAGCTCGCTGCACGGACCGCAGGGGCCGGTGTCGCCCATCGACCAGAAATTGTCGGAGCCGGCGATGCGGATGATGCGGTCGTCCGGCAGGCCCGCGATCTTCTTCCAGAGATCGAAGGCCTGGTCGTCGTCGATGTAGACGGTGGCGATCAGGCGGTCCTTCGGAATGCCGAAGTCCTTGGTCACCAGCTCCCAGGCCAGCTCGATCGCGCGGTCCTTGAAATAATCGCCGAAGGAGAAGTTCCCCAGCATCTCGAAGAAGGTGTGGTGGCGCGCGGTGTAGCCGACGTTGTCGAGGTCGTTGTGCTTGCCGCCGGCGCGCACGCACTTCTGCGCGGTGGCGGCGCGGGGGATCGGCCGCGTCTCCTTGCCGGTGAAGACGTTCTTGAACGGGACCATGCCCGCGTTGGTGAACAGCAAGGTCGGGTCGTTCTGCGGCACCAGGGGCGCGGAGGCCACGACCTCGTGTCCGTTGCGCTCGAAGAAGCCGAGGAAGGCGCTGCGGATCTCATTGACGGAGGGCATGGCGGGCTTGGGTCTCTTAGGTCTCGAGGAGGCCCGGGCGGGTTCCGGGACGGGTCAGGACATATAGAGACCGGCGGAAGACCAAGCCAACCCCTCGGCCAAGCCTTTTGCGGCGGTGCAGCATGAGGTCCCACAGCCGCTTCGCCCTCGCCCCTCCCTCGCCGGTTCCGACCCCCAAACGCACAGGAGGCGCCCGTGGGAGCGGGCGCCTCCGTCATGAGCGGCGATAGGGGCGCGGGGTTGGCAGGCGGGTCACGCCCAGACCGCGCTCACGAGTCCGGGCCGCCGTCCGGGGGAACGGCGTAGCCGGCGTGCAGCTGGATCAGCCCTCCTCGGTCCCTTCCGCGTCGGGCTCGGGGGTTCCGAGAAGCTCTTCGGCCAGGACGCCGGACTGGCCGCGCACCCGCTTCTCGATGGTCATCGCCACATCGGGATTGGCCTTGAGGAAGTCGCGTGCGTTCTCGCGGCCCTGGCCGATGCGCTGCGAGTCGAAGGAGAACCAGGAGCCCGACTTCTCCACCACGCCAGCCTTCACGCCGAGGTCGATGATCTCGCCGATCTTGGAGATGCCTTCGCCGTACATGATGTCGAACTCGACCTCGCGGAACGGCGGGGCGACCTTGTTCTTCACCACCTTCACCCGGGTGGAGTTGCCCACGATCTCGTCGCGGTTCTTGATTGCGCCGGTGCGGCGGATGTCGAGGCGCACCGAGGCGTAGAACTTCAGCGCGTTGCCGCCGGTGGTCGTTTCCGGCGAGCCGTACATCACCCCGATCTTCATGCGGATCTGGTTGATGAAGAGCACAATGCACTTGGACTTGGAGATCGAGGCGGTGAGCTTGCGCAGCGCCTGGCTCATCAGCCGCGCCTGCAGCCCGGGCAGGCTGTCGCCCATCTCGCCTTCGATTTCCGCGCGGGGCGTCAGCGCCGCCACCGAGTCGATGACGATGATGTCCACCGCGCCGGAGCGCACCAGGGTGTCGGTGATCTCCAGCGCCTGCTCGCCGGTGTCGGGCTGCGACACCAGGAGATCGTCGAGATTCACGCCGAGCTTATGGGCATAGCCGGGATCGAGCGCATGCTCCGCATCCACGAAGGCCGCAACGCCGCCCGCCTTCTGGACTTCCGCAACCGTGTGCAGGGCCAGGGTCGTCTTACCGGAGGACTCAGGGCCGAAGATTTCGACGACGCGTCCGCGCGGCAGACCGCCGATGCCGAGCGCCATGTCGAGCCCGAGCGAGCCGGTGGAGACGCTTTCGATCTCCACGATCTTGCCGGCATGGCCCAGTTTCATCACCGAGCCCTTGCCGAACGCCCGGTCGATCTGCGCCAACGCCGCCGCGAGCGCCGCTTGCTTGTCGCCGTCTTCCTTCGCCACCAGTTTTAACGCTGCCGCCTGAGCCACTGAGAGCCTCCCCTATCGCACGATTCCGAACCGCCTGCGGGAGAATGTCTCCCGCGCCATGGATAGACTGTACGCGGTTTGTTCTCTGTTCGCAAGATGTTCTCGTTATTTTTGTTCTAATAGACTTTTCAGCACGTTAACCGCGCCGTTCGGGCCCCCGCCCGCAGCCGGCGCGCCCGGAACACCCACCCCTTCCTGCTCATAGTCGAAGAGCAGTCCGACAAGATTGGCCGCAGCGTCCAACCCCGGCCCGCGATCGAGTTCGGCCTTGATCAAGGCGGCCTGATCTCGACACACGCTCCTGAACGCCGCCGGGGACAGGACGCCGATGTCCCTGCCGATCCGCCAGGCCGCGAGCATCGGCGCGACAGTCGCGTATCCGGCGTCCGACTGGCGCAGCACCTCGTCGAAGGTCGGAAGGCCGGCCGCGAGCGCGTCCCGGCCGTCGTCCATCAAGGCCGCGACGGCGGTCTTCCAGCGCATTTCGGAGCGCACCATCGCCAGGGCTTCGGATCGCGCCTCCGCCACGGAGGCATCGGCGATCGACCGGCCGTCGAAGACGACCGGCGCGCCGGGCGACACATCGCATTTGTACTCGGGCGTGCCGACGAAACTCTCGAGATAACCGCCCAGGACCGAGGCTGGTCTCGAGTAGTGCATGGGAACGGTGCGGCACGAATACGGCCGCGAGGGATAGATCGAGCATTGCCTGTCGGCCAGGGCGGGACACCTTCCCTGTTCACGGTCGATGGTGAGGGCGGTGATCGTCAGGTGGAGGGATCGCCCTTTCGATTTGTCGATCCTTTCGCGCGCCGCAAAGTTTCTCAGATGTTCGCGTTCCTCGTCGAGCGCTTCGGCGGGCGGCAAGCGGCTACGCTGCAGCGCCGACCACTGCGCCGTTCGCCGGGAGCGTCCGTAGAGCGGCAGGCTGTGCACCTTGAAGAGAAGTTGCGTGACGAAGGCGCTTGCGAGCGACGTCGCCTCGCCGAGCTCCATCTCGGGCCCGCGATTGCAGCATGCGCCGCAGGCGGTACAGGCGAACCGCCGGACGCTATCGATCGAACCGTCGTCAGTCATCGCAAGTGAACACGCTCTGGGCTCCCGTTGAATTCGCCGAGCGTGGCCATCGAATGCGGCAGCCCTACGACCAGTCGGACAAGGTTTGCGGGCTGCTCGAGCCGGGTCTGATCGCGGCCCGATACAGCCTGTAGCTGACGCCGATGAAAGCGACCGCGCCGGCAAGCGTACTCAGAGCGCCCCCAAGACCGGGCGACCGCGGACCTGGAGCGTGGAGGCCGTCCCGAATGTGACCCATTGGAATAGCGCCCGCCCGGTTGAACAGGCTGTAAAACAAAAAAGCACTGAAGCTCAATAAACAGAGGCCGAGCGCAAAGCACATCACCGCGTTCAGCACCCCTGCGGCCCGCTGCTCGATATTGGTCGTGTTCATGGGGTCACATCATGCATGACGAGCCATCGTCGGCATTGACGTGAATCACATCGCCCGCCTTCACCGTCAGCCGTCGCGCGCACATCATCGCGTGATCGCCCGAGCGTTCGTCGAAACGCAGGACGTAGTCGCCGGGCGCAATGGCGGGGATGTCCGCGCAGGCGCCAGGCCTCAGATCGGCATTCAGGGTCACATGGGCGCCGCCGCTTTGCGCTTCGAACCAGACGCCGCCCACGGTCAGGTTCATGTCGTTGCAGATACGGACGGGCGCGGGCCCAGGATCGGTGGCTGCGGACGTCAGGAGAAAGATCGCGATCAGCACCGGCGCCTCCTATTTCCCCACGAACACCGCTTTGGGCATCATAACGTGGACGCCCTTGTTGCGGTCGACCACCTCGCTGACGTCCACGTCCCCTGCGATGGAGGTGAGCATGTAGGCGTCGTCGCGGGTCAGACCCTTTTCGCTGACCAGGAACTCGACCATCTCACGCACGGCCTTGTGCGCGGCGATC
>DASZMV010000037.1:0-261868 GCA_035551675.1 Caulobacteraceae bacterium
CGTTCAGGCGAAGGGGGATTTCCTCTTTCGTCCATCCCCTGTCCGGGCATCCTGTCCGGGCGTCAGGGGCGAACGGTTTTGCGCCGCGCGCCGTTGAACCGACGAACCTCAAGCGACTGGCACGGAGCCGAGATGATCGCCCAATCCCCGAACCGCAAAGGCTGGAAACGGCTGGCGCTCATTGCCGGCGCCGTCGTCGCGGCGCCGCTTGCGGTCCTGGCCGCCTCGGCCGTGGCTGAACCCGGCGACCCGATCGACGCCGGCTTCTGGCAGGTGAAGTCCTCGGTCGAACCTTTCGGACAAGCCAAAACCGAAAACCGCTGCCTGCATCACGATCAGATCTTCAAGTTCATGCACGGCCAGCCGAACCACATCTACAAGTGCACCTACTCGACGGAAAACATCGCTGACGGAAAGATTTCCCTGAAAGGCGAGTGTCGCGACAAGAACGGCGTCGGCGGCCACATCACCGGCAACGGCGAATACACCCGCACCACCCTGCGCACGACCGGTCACGTGACCTTCTTAGGGATTCCGCTCACCGCACACCTGGACGCGCATCGCATCGGCGAATGCCCGGCCGGCACCAAGTAGGTCCGGATTCCTGGATTAGAGAGTCTGGGTTAGAGTCTGGGGCGAAAGGCCTTCAGCCATTTCTTCTGCGCGGCGGTCTCGGGAACCTTTAGGCCGCGCGCCTGGGATATGCGCTTCGCCGCCGCATCGGCGTCGAGGTTCGGTTCGAGCCGCATCAGGGTCACCGCCGCGATCAAGCTCGAACGCCCGATGCCCGCGCGGCAGTGCACGACGACGCACATGCCATCGCCGATGCGTTGCGCCAGCGCCGCGGAAAAGCGCGTGACCGCGACGTCGGAAGCGGGAACCCCGTGGTCCTCGATCGGAAAGCTCAGAAACTCCAGGCCGGCGGCGGCGGCGAGATCGCGCTCCGGCCCGAGGTTCAGGTCGCTCACCTCGCCGGGCGACAACAGGCTGGCCAGCACATCGACGCCCTGTTCCCGCAACCGCGACATCTCACGCGGCAGAGCCTCGCCCGAGCGCGGCCTGCGCGCCGTGGCCAGGCGCCCGGGCGCCGAGGTGTCGATGAAATAGAGCTCCATGGCCGGTCGAGCGGAGCCGTGACCGAATTCTGAACCATAGGCAACCGTCATGGCCGAATAACCGCCGAGGAACGCGCCGGGTTCAGACCCGCACGATCTCCACCGGACGTCCGTTCAGTCGCCTCGGCTGCTGATAACGGTTGTCCGGACGGGCGAGGAAGGACGGATCCTCCAAGATGCGCCGCCATTCGCGCGGGGTGAGGGTAAGCGGCTTGGGGCTCCCTTCAACCGCGAGATTGGGGGTCGCTTCCGTTATGGGGACCGTGTGCGTCATCATCCTCTCCATGGCCCCACCGAAGGTGGCGTCCTAGCGCACGATCGCTGCAATCCAATGACGGTGAATGGGCGATAATGCGGCGCCCGGTCGCGGGGGCGGTTAACCGGTCGGAAAGCCTGTTCTCTTAGCCTCGCCCTATGCTGGGGTCGTTCGATTTTCCCGAAAACCGCCGCGCGCCCGAGGGCGCGGGCCTGTGCATCCGTCCGGAAGTGTTCCTCTATCCGGCCTGGAGCGGCACGGGTCTGCTCTGCGACGCCTTCGGTATTCCGAGGGAGGAGTACGCGCTCCACGGCGCGGGCCACACCGAGGACGACGGCACGATCGTCATCGAATACGAGTCCGGTTTCAACGGCGGCATCGTCAACAGCTACAGCTGGGCGTTCCGCAAGGAGCCGGGCGACCTGCTCTATGCCTATGACCGCCTGAACGGCATCGAGGCCAAGGGGCGGATGACGGTGCACGGCTGGCGCTGGAGCTTCTTCGCTGTGGGCCACACCCCGTTCGGGCGCCGGCGCTGCAAGGTCGAGATCGCCTACCGCGTGGTAAGCCCGCACGAAGCCACTTCGGCGGTGACGCTCTCCATGCTGGGCGTAACCGTCGGCACCGGCTCGACCCACATCAAGCACTGCAGCGCGATCAACTCGCAAGCGGCATAGCCTCTTTCGTCAGAAAGAGGCCAAGCAAAACCAAGTCTCTTCGCTTGCGACGAGACCTAATTGTTATCCTGTCGGGGCGTGTCGTCGGTGTTGGGATGCAGGTCCGCCAGCACCGCGCGACCGTGTCCGCCTTCCTCAGTGCGCGACACGATCTTGATCGTCGCGTCGTGGCACAGCGCGACCACGGTCGACCCCTCGCTCGTCTTGTCCATCGCCGTTCGGGTGGCGGCGTCGGACTTGGCGTAGGCCTCCGCATCGTCGCGCGCCTGTCGCGCCGCGCCCGCATCCTTGCAAAGATCGTCGACTAAGGGATCGTAACGCGAGAGCTTGTCCTGCGCCGCGGCGATGCGCTTGGCGTTGGCGGCGGCGTAGTTCCCCTGCATTACATCGGCCGAACAGCGCAGCGTCGCGGTGTCGATGGTCCACTCGCGGCACGAGCGGGGGGCAGAGGCGTCGGCGCGCGGTTTCGGCGGCGCCTTCTTCGCGGCGGGATTGGTGCAGCCGCCGAGCGCGACGAGCACGACCGCGGACAGCAACACTGCGGGTTTCACTGGTCGGGAGCTCCCGGCGTTTCGGGATGCTGCGGATCGAAACCCATTCCGTCGCCGATCCGCTCGAAGGTCACGGGGTTCGCCGGCGCCTTGGCCCAGACCACCTTGGGCCTCTTCTTGCCTTCGTTGCCGGTGGTGGTGCTCATCTTGCCGCTCAGATAGTCGATGGAGACGTCGGTGGTCTCGCCCGTGTTGCGCTCCAGGTCATAGTTGTCGTAGCCGACCAGATGAAAGCCGCCGGACGACCAGCGGAAACTGTAGGTCGTCGTCCCCGTGCTCCAGCCGCCGGCGCTCGAGAACAGATGCAGGCTGACGCGCAGCGCGCCCTTGCGGATGCTGACCCCGCCGGCTTCCGCCAGATAGTCGTCGAGGTTGGGCATGGTCGCGCGCGGGATCAGGAGATGGTTCTCCACCGCCAGATCATAGCCGCCGTCCTTGCGCGCGAAGGCGAGGGCGAGAATGCGCGGATTGGTGTCGAACGGATCGACGCCCATGCCGTCGTTATGGATGACGTTCTTCGGATCGTTTTCGCGCAGCACGATGGCGAGATCGGGCAAGCCGTCGCCATTCAGATCACCCGTCACTGTCGTCTCGACCTTCCATCCGCGCGGCGCGAAGCCTTCGGCCGAACGGGCTTGGTGGGTCAGGGCGGGATAGTCGACGGTTGGGATGACGAGATCCGCGCGTGCGGAGGTCGCGACCGCGAGAAAGCCTAGGGCGGCGAGACACGAAAGGCGCTGGTGCATGAACCACTCTCCCGATGAGCGAAGGCGATCCTAGGCCAAGCTGCGCGGTTTGGAAGGCGCGCAAAGAAATCCCGCACAGAAAGGGGCCCCGCGGTTTCCCGCGAGGCCCATTCCCGATCGGTCGGCTGACGCTCAGTGGTGATGGCCGCCGTGGCCGCCGTGACCGCCGTGACCGCCGCCATGGCCGCCGCCATGACCACCGCCCCAGTGACCGCCATGGCCGCCGCCGTGATAACCACCGCCGCCGTGATAGCCGCCGTAGCCGTGGCCGCGCCACTCGCCGTAGTTATGATAGCCGGCGCCCCAGCCGCGGAAGCCCCAAGGACCGCCCCAGCCGAAACCGCGACGCGCGCCGTAGCCGCACCAGTACCAGCCCGGTCCGTTCCAGGCGTCGTCGTACCAGCAGAAGTGACGGCCCGAGTAGATGAACACCTGGGTCTTTTCGATCGTCGCCGTGTTCGGGGTGTCGACACCCACGACCACGCCCGGCAGCGGCGCCGCCTGGGCTTGAACCGCCGGCGTGGACGCCGCGCCCGCAAGGGCCGTCGCCGCCGCCAGACCTAAGAGAAGATTCCGCATCCTGTCGTCTCCAGTTTTTATGCGCCCCCGTTCTTACCCAAGTCTGGCTTCCCCAGAACGTGGGCTTTCCGAGCGCTCGCTTGCAACCGAAAGCTTAACGGTTGAGACGCCGAAAAGGTCCCGCACCCGCTTCCGGATGACCGTAAACTCACCCCCGCCGCGTGAACCGGCCATGAACGCCGCCGTCAGCTACAGCGGCCGGAACCCGGCCACCCGAGACGCGGTTGCGCCTTGTCGGGCAAGGAGTTTCTTCGATGAACCGCGTCGTGAATGTCGACCATCTTTCGATCCGGGTCAGCGACTTTGAAAAGTCCAAGGCCTTCTACGGCAAGCTGTTCGAGTTTCTGGGGTTCGCCGTGCTCGATGAGTACGAGGACGCGATCGGCTGGACCAACGGGCGCACGCGGTTCTGGATCGGCCAGGCCGACGCGCGTGGGCGGCGCAAGCAACATCGCATCGGCGACGTCGGCTTTCACCACTACGCCTTCGAACTCCGCAGCCGCGCCGACGTGAACGCGCTGCAGGCCTTCCTGAAAAGGCGCCGCGTGAAGATCGTCGACCCCGCCGACGAATACTACGAAGATTATTACGCGGTGTTCTTCCTCGACCCCGACGGCCTGAAACTCGAAGGCTGCAAGTGGGGCGAAAAGTCCGGCGAGAATCCGGCGAAGGAAATCGCGTAACGCGCCTGCGCGCGCTGTCTCTGCAAACCGGCTTCCACTGTTGCGCAAACGCGCGCTAGCGCTGCTCCGCTGCGGGCAGCTCCTTCTGAATCGGATGGGCGGCGACCTTGTGACGGAGGTTTGCGACCTCGCTCGCGGAGACGGGTTGCGCGTTGTTGCCGAAGCTGTTGCGCACATAGGTCGCGACCGCAGCGACCTCGCGATCGTTCAGCTTCCACGAAAACGCCGGCATGGTGAAGGCCGTCGGACGCGCAGCACTCGACGCCGTCTGACTGCCGGTCAGGATATAACGAACCATCGTGGTCGGATCGCGCTGTTGGACGTTGGCGTCGTTACGCAGAGCCGGGAACAGGCGCGGTTCGCCCGCGCCGTTGACGCCGTGGCAGGCGGAGCATTCGTCGCGATAGACCGCGCCGCCCTGCGCCATGACGTCCTGCGCCGCGCCGCGCGAGGCCGGAGCGTCCGACGGCGGCAGGCTCTTCAGGTAGACGGCGATGTCGCGCCGATCCTCGTCGGTCATCTGGGTAGTGGAGTGGACCAGCACCGCGGCCATCGAGGCGCCGCCGTTGGAGCGGGCGTTGCGTCCGGTCTTCAGAAACTCGACGATGTCGTCCCGGCTCCAGCTCGCGAGGCCGCGCGGCGAGCCGTCGAGATCGGGCGCGAACCAGTTCTCGATCTTGCCGCCCTGCAGCGGCTTGGAGCGGCTGTCCGCCTGCAACATATTCTTCGGCGTGTGGCAGGCGCCGCAGTGGCCGAGGCCGGTGACGATGTAGGCGCCCCGGTTCCACTCCGCGCTCTGGTCGGCGCGACCCGTGAACGGCTCGGCCCTGAAGAACAGCGCGTTCCAGATCGCCATGGCGCCGCGGATATTCACCGGGAATATGAGCTTGTTCGCCGGCGGCCTGTAGCTCGATGCGGGCACGCTCAGCAGATAGGCGCGCAGCGCGTCGGAGTCTTCGCGCGTCACATGGGTGAAATACGGATAGGGGAAGGCCGGATAGAGATGCGCGCCGTCGTTGCGGCGACCTTCGTGCAGGGCGCGCCAGAACTGGTCGGCGGACCACGACCCGATCCCTACCTTCGGATCGGAGGTGATGTTGGCGGTGTAGATGGTCCCGAACGGCGAGCCGAGACCCAGGCCTCCTTCATAGGGCGCGCCGCCCGGCCGCGTGTGGCACCCCGTGCAATCGCCGAGCGTCGCCAGATATTTTCCGCGTGCGACGAGATCGGCGCCGGGCGCGGGGCCGGCGGCAGGGGGTGCTTCCTGAGGCGCGCCGTTTGGCGGCGCCTGCGGCGCGGCGGACGCCAGCGCGCCCGCGGCGAGCAGACAGAGGAACGCCAGGGCCGGCGGAGCGCGCCTCATGCATGCACCAGCGGCTGGCCGGGCGCCTTCAGATAGTGCGACTTGATCGCGTCGGCGCAACGGAAGGTGAGCGCGGCCACCGTGCCGGTGGGGTTATAGCCGGGGTTCTGCGGGAAGGCGTTGGCGCCGGGCACGAACAGGTTCGGCACGTCCCAGCTCTGCAGATAGGTGTTGAGCACGCTGTCGCGCGGGCTGGTCCCCATGATCGCGCCGCCGGTGTTGTGCGTCGTCTGATAGGGTACGATGTCGTAGGAGCCTTTGCGCTTGTTCACCTTGATCTCGCGCGGGTTCATGGCGCGGCCCATCTCCGCGGCGCGATCGGTAAGATAGTCCGACATCTTGTGTTCGTTGTCGGTGAAATCGAAACTCATGCGCAGCAAGGGCCGGCCGAGCGCGTCCTTGTAGGTCGGGTCGAGGTCGAGGTGGTTCTGCTTATGGCTCATCACCGCGCCATGGGTCGAGATGGTCGTCGCGCGCAGATAATTCTTGGCCACCGCGCGTTTCCAGCCCGCGCCCCAGGTAGGCGTGCCGTCCGGCGTCGGGTGCGTTTCGATCGGCCGCGCGCCGGTCTGCATAAGCCCGACATAGCCGCCGCCGATGAAGCCCAGGCCCGTGTGGTCGAAGTTGTCGCCGTTGAAGTCGTTGCACATCATCCCGAGCGCGCCTGCGCCGATGAACGGGTTGAGGATCTTGTCGTCGTAGAAGACGTTGACCGACGAGGTGATCTGATAGGCGTAGTTCTTGCCGACCAAGCCCTCGCCGGTGTTCGGATCGTACGGCTTGCCCACGTCCGACAGCAAAAGCATGCGCACGTTCTCGAGCGCGTAGGCGCACAGGATCACCAGGTCCGCGGGCTGGAACAGCTCACGCCCCTGGGCGTCGACGTAGGTTACGCCCGTCGCCGTCTTGCCGTCGGGCGATAGTTCGATGCGCCGCACCTCCGACCGGGTGCGCAGCGTGAAGTTCGGCTTGCGCATCAGAACCGGCAGGATGGTCGTCTGCGCCGTCGACTTGGAATAGTTGCCGCAACCGTACTTTTCACAAAAGCCGCAATAGGTGCACTGCGCGAGCTGCACGCCCAGCGGATTGGTGTAGGGCCGCGACACGTTCGCGGCGGGGTGCGGGAAGGGATGGCGACCCATATCCGCCGCCGCCTTGGCGAACAGCATGGGCGCATAGGGCATGTCGAGCGGCGGGTTTGGATAGTCGCGCGAGCGGGGACCTTCGAACGGATCGCCGCCGGGGATGATCTGCCCCTTCAGATTGCCGGCCTTGCCCGACACGCCGCACAGATATTCGAACTTGTCGTAATAGGGCTCGAGGTCGTCGTAGGTGACGCCCCAGTCCTGGATGGTCATGTCGTCGGGCACGGCGGACTTGCCGTAGCGCGAGAGATTGTGGCTCTTAGCCAGGAAATCCGATGGTAGGAAACGCCAGACCTGGCCGTTCCAGTGCACGCCGGATCCGCCGACGTTCGATCCGGGCAGGAACGACCCGAGATGGCGCATCGGCAGCGCGGTCTGGCCGTCGTTATTACGGAAAGTAAGAGTCTCGTGGTTCAGCCGCTCGAACAGTTCGTGGCGCCAATAGTAGCGCAGCTCGTCCTGGGCGAAGGTGGTGGCGAAATCGGTCGGGGTGTCGCGCCAACTGCCGCGTTCGAGCGCGACCACGTTCAGGCCCGCGTCGGTCAGCTCCTGCCCCATCATGGCGCCGACCCAGCCGAAGCCGATCATCACCACATCGGTCTTGGCAAGCGCCTGGGCCATCAGCCTTCCCGCGTCCAACCGGGTCGCCCGCTGATGCCGACCGGGGGGAGGGGATAGGGCTTGTTGTAGGCCAATACGTAGGGCCGCTGGTCGTAGCGCGCGCCGGAAAAGCCGATCAGCTTCCAGCCGGCCATGTCACGATTTCCACCGTAGATCGGGTCGGAGAAGAACCCCTCGATCACGTTCTGCAGGAACATCGTGAAGACCGCTTTGGAGTCGGCGTTGGGCAGGCTCGTCGATCCGCTCTCGAGGCCCTTCAGAAACGCGTCCTGCTGGTCCGCCGCGATCTGGTGGAACGGGGCGTTGTGCGCGTGGGCGCAGGCGTCGTCGATGTCCTTGATCGCGGCGCGATACATCTGCGCCGGCGTGAACCGGCTCTGATAGCCTTGCGTCTTCTCGCCTTTCGGCCAGGGACCGTTCATGTACCAGCGCGCGCCGGCGCCGAACTCGCCGCCGAGTTGACGGTCGAGGAAGATCGGAACGCCCGCCTCCACCGCGCCGGGGCCCAGGTCGTCCTTCGGGATCATCCGCGCGCACGCCGCTTCGATGAACGCCGCTTCCGCCTGGCTGAAGAAATTGTAGCCGCCCGAGATGTCGGCGGCTTGCGGGAAGGTAGCGCTGTTCGGTTTGAATGGGACGCCGTTGCCGGTCAGATCGTCGGCGATCGCGCCGGTTACGCCAGACGCCGACAGAACGGCGCCCGCGGCCAGCATGCGTCGGCGGCTGATGGGACGCTCGCTCATGAACAACCCGCCCGGTCGGGATAGACCGGCAAAGATTAGAACCGGGACGTGCGGTCTCGGGTTCCCACGCGGGCGGCGACGACGACCGACATGAGTTCATCGAGCGCGGAATTATTGCGTAAATGATTGATCTAAGGGCGAAGCCTCCCAGCTTCGCCGCTCAGACGCTGGCGATCTGAGCAAAGCTCGTCGAGGCGTCCGCCGTCGCCGCCTCGCGCTTAACACGCTCGGGCGCCGCGCCGTCAGGGCCGCGCGCGCAAACCAACTCGAACCGATCGAGCGCACCGGGGTCGCCGATGGCGAGGATTTCCACCGATCCGTCGCGCCGGTTGCGCACCCAGCCGCGCAGCCCAAAGCGGCGCGCCTGGCCGACCGTCCACCAGCGATAGCCGACGCCCTGCACGTGGCCGGTCACGATCAGTCGAGCGGCGGCTTCGTTCACGGGGGCAGGCACGAGCCCGGGATGCGCCGCCGCCGCGGTGAAATCAAGCCTTGCCGCGGGCTGCCCAGATGGGCGCGCGCGATGTGTTTCAGCGCCCGCGAACAATCATGGTCGTTTACGGGTTGTATGCGGTTCAGCCGCGAGAGGTCCTCCCCATGAAACTCTACCTGTCGCCCGGCGCCTGCAGCCTCGCCGACCACATCGCGCTCCACGAAGCGGACATGACCTTCGAAAAGGTGAAGGTGGACCTGAAGACCAAGCGCACCGAGGACGGGCGCGACTTCAATCAGATCAATCCGAAGAGCTATGTACCCGCGCTCGAACTCGAAAACGGCGAGGTTCTGACCGAGAACGTCGCGATCATGACCTTCATCAGCGACCGCGCGCGCCTTGCCGATCCCGATGGCGACCTCGGCCGCTATCGCCTGATCGAGATGCTGACCTTCATCTCCACCGAAATCCACAAGCAGTTCAAGCCGTTCTTCGACCCGAATGGCGATCAGGTCGCCAAGGCAAAGGCGGCCGAGAAAATCGGTACGCGGTTCAAGTACCTCGCCGGCCGGATGACCGACGACTATCTGTTCGGCGACGAGTTCAGCGTGGCCGACGGCTATCTTTTCACCATGCTGACCTGGGCCAAGAACAACAACCTCGATATTCCCGAGCGCCTCGAGACCTTCTTCAGGACCATGCTCGCGCGACCGGCGGTGACGTTGGCGCTGCAGCACGAAGGGCTCGGGGACAAGTACAGCTCGTCCGCCTCGTCGCGGGACGCCGACCAGTTCGAAGCGCGGACGGCCGGGCCCTAGCGCCTAGCTCGACATCCGCAGCAGGATCAGGGCGAGGGTCACCATGATCGCGCCACCGATGCGCGTGGCGATCTGGGCGAAGGGCATCAGCGAC
Source organism: Caulobacteraceae bacterium (assembly GCA_035551675.1). Lineage (GTDB taxonomy): Bacteria > Pseudomonadota > Alphaproteobacteria > Caulobacterales > Caulobacteraceae > JAFECT01. Next base: position 9,825 of record DASZMV010000037.1, read on the forward strand.
ATGCGCTCCGCCGCGGTCAGAATAGCGACATCGCCGGTGCCGCCCTGGCCGGAGTGGCAGGCGGTGACGATGGCGGCGTCGATGGGGTAGAGGCCGACTAACTTGCCGGTGACAAAGCCGGTCCCGATCATCGCCGCAACGGTGACGACCACCGTGATCAGCGTCGGCGCATTGAACGCCTCGATCAGCTTGTCCCAGGGCGTCAACGACACGCCGATGGCGAAGAGCAGGGGATAGGTCACCGCCGTCCGGAAGAAGCGGTAGACCACGTCGGCGCCGCGCTCGAGGCTTGGCGGAACGAGGCGGCCGAGCTTCAGGGCGACGGTGACGATCAGCATGGCGACCGGCGCGGGAAAGTCCCACAGCTTCTGCGCCACGGTCCCGGCGAGATAGAGGGTTACCGCGAGCACGGTCGCGGCCGCGATGGTCTCGAGCGTCGGCGGCGCGGCGGGTTCGGCGCCGGCAGGTTCCGGGGCGGCTTCAGCCGGTTGCAGGCGGCCGTTGCCGGTGAGCTTGGGCGCACGCTTGCCGATCAGATTGAGGGCGCCGGCCATCAGGATCGCGCTCAGGCTGCCGAACATCACCACCGGCAGGATCTCGGCGAAGATTCCGCCCTGCGCCTGGTGGGTGATCGCGGCGTAACCGATGGAGAGCGGCAATGCGCCTTCGCCGACGCCGCCGGCCATGATCTGGATCACCACCTTGAAGAAGGTATGCTGAAGGCCGAGCCCCAACGCCCAGCCGGTCAGGCATCCGGCGCCGACCGCGGCGACCGAGCCCGCCGCCAGCGGCGCGAAGATGCGCAGGAAACCGCCGACCAACATGCGGCGATCCATGCCCAGGATCGAGCCCACGATGATGCAGGCGATGAACAGGTAAAGGAAGTTGGACGACTTGGTGAAGGTCGTGATCGAAGTCGTCAGCGGCGCCGGCAACAGGTGCGCATAGACCAGGTACGACGGCAGGAAGGTCGCGATGATCGCTGCCGCGCCGATGCTGGACAGGATCGGCAGCCGCTTGCCGACCTCCGCGCAGACGAAGCCACCCACGGACAGCACCGCGACGGCGACCAGGATATCGGCGGGCAGGGCGCCCTCGCCGATCAGGATGGCGACGATAGCCACGATCGCCGCGGCGACCGGCGCGGGTACAACGCCAATGCGCCACGCCATCGCCCGCCAGATTGCGCCGATGACGGGGTTGGGGGGCGCTTCTCTCTCGCTGTCCGCCATACGACTCGCCCCCGTAGCTTTGCGCCCCGCCAATATATTCGTCGGCGGAGAAAGCTTACAGCGGCGACTTCATCGCGCCCGGGGGCATGGACATCAGGTTGTGGTTCAGGTGGCCCATGATCCAGATGGAGCCGACCACCAGCAGAAAGACCACCAGCACGCCGAAGGCCAGGGCCAGCACGTTGTTGGTGTTGTCGGGACCGGTGGTGACATGCAGGAAAAACACCAGGTGCACGCCCATCTGGGCGATGGCGAGCACGACCAGGGCGACCGGGATCGAGGGGCCGTAAACCAGATGCGTGGCCGCCAGCACGAAGGCGGTGACGGTGAGCAGAACCGAAAGGCCCAGGCCCAGGTTCGCGTTCATGATCCAGTGACCGGCGCTCTCCTCGGGCTCGTCGCCCGGTGCGTGGTCCTCATGATGATCGAGCTCGCCTTGGTAGGCGTGCGGGTCGAACTCGAGGTTGCTCATTTGAGGCCTCCCATCAGATAGACGATGGTGAAGATGCCGATCCAGACGATATCCAGCGCGTGCCAGAACAGGTTGAAGCAGATCAGTCGGTGAACGATCTCATGCCGGAAGCCCTTCAACTGCACCTGCGCCATCATGGTCAGCAGCCACAGCCCCGCGAGCGTCACGTGCACGCCGTGCAGGCCCACCAGCCCGAAGAAGGCGGTGAGCATGCCGCTGCGCTGCGGCGTGAATCCCCGCAGCGCCAAGCCCACGAACTCTTGCACCTCCATGCCGACGAAGGCGAGGCCGAGCAGGCCGGTGATCAGCAGGAAGATCTGCGTCCACAGCTTGTTCTTCGCATTGGTCGCCGCGAAAGACAGGCCGCAGGTATAGCTCGACAACAAGAGCGCCGCCGTCTCCAGCGCCACGCGCGGAGTCTCGACGATCTGGGCCATGGTCGGGCCGCCCGCGGTCGCGTTCTTCTGCACCGCGAAGGCGGCGAAGAAGCACGAGAACATCACGATGTCGCTGAGCAGGAAAATCCAGAAACCGTAGCCGACGATGATGCGCTTGCTGGCGGGGCCGGTCTCGCCGTGGCCCGCGCCCTTCACCGGCGCGCCGTGATCGTGGCCGCTGTGGCCCAGCCGGTTCGGGTCCTCGCGAACGCGCCGAATGGTCTCCGCTGCGGCGGGCAGTTCTACGTTGCTCATGGGAGCGCTCCTTGCTCGGCCATGCGCTGCAATAGGGCGGCGCGGGCTTGGCGCCGCGCGAGGTCGACGCGCGCGACCTCTTCGGCCGGCACCTCGAACTCATGCACGTCGCGCCAGGCGAAGACCACAAAGCCCGCGTAGGCGGCGACGAAGGCGAGGATCGCCAGCCACCAGATGTGCCAGATCATCGCGAAGCCGAAGACGAAGGCGAAGAAGGCGGTATAGATTCCGACCGGGGAGTTCACCGGCATTTCGATCGGCTCGTACTTCGGCTCCGGCGACAGCTGTTGCGTCTCCACCGCGCGCAGCTTGATGCCCCAATAGGCGTCTTCACCCTCGACATTAGGCAGCACTGCAAAGTTGAAGAACGGCGGCGGCGACGGCGTGGCCCACTCCAGCGAACGGCCGTCCCAGGGATCGCCGATCAGGTCGCGCAGCTTGTCGCGGTCCTTGATGCTGACGATCAGCTGGATCGCCTGGGCGATCACGCCGAGGATCAGAATGCCGACGCCCGCGACCGACACATAGAGCCACGGTCGCCACGCCGCGACGTTGATGTGCTGTAACCGCCGCGTCATGCCCTCCAAACCCAGGACGTAGAGCGGGGCAAAGGTCATCCAGAAACCGATGAAGGCGCACCAGAAGGCGATTTTTCCCCAGGTCGGGTGCAGGCGAAATCCGAACGCCTTGGGGAACCAGAACTCGAGGCCGGCAAAGACCGCGAACACCACGCCGCCGACCATGACGTTGTGGAAATGCGCCACCAGGAACATCGAATTGTGGGTCAGGAAATCGGCCGGCGGCACCGCCAGCAGGACGCCGGTCAGGCCCCCGATCATGAAGGTGAAGATGAACCCCATGGACCACAGCATCGGCGTCTCGAACCGTATGCGGCCGCCGTACATGGTGAAGATCCAGTTGTAGACCTTCACGCCTGTGCCGACCGCGATGATGCTCGACGAAATGCCGAAGAAGGCGTTTACCGCCGCGCCCGCGCCCATGGTGAAGAAGTGGTGCAGCCACACCATCATCGACACGATGCAGATGAACAGGGTCGCCGCGACCATCGAGCGATAGCCGAACAGCGGTTTGCCCGAAAATGTGGGGAAGATCTCCGAGAACACGCCGAACGCCGGCAGCACCAGAATATAAACCTCCGGGTGTCCCCACGCCCAGATCAGGTTCACGAACATCATCGGATTGCCGCCCGCGGTGTTGGTGAAATAGTGCCAGCCCAGATACCGGTCGAGCGTCAGCATGGCCAGGGTCGCGGTCAGGATCGGGAACGCCGCCACGATCAGCAGGCACGACGCGAGCGAGGTCCAGGTGAAGATCGGCATGCGCAGATAGCTCATGCCGGGGCAGCGCATCTTCAGGATGGTGGCGACGATATTGATCCCGGTGATCAGGGTCCCGATCCCCGATATCTGCACCGCCCACAGATAGTAGTCGACGCCGACACCGGGCGTGTAGGTCGTCTCGGAAAGCGGCGGGTAGGGCAGCCACCCCGTGCGCGCGAACTCGCCCACGAACAGCGAGACGTTGACCAGCAGGGCGCCGCTGGCGGTCAGCCAGAAGCCGACCGAGTTGAACGTCGGAAACGCCACGTCGCGCACGCCCAGCTGCAACGGGACCAGAAAGTTCATCAAGCCGATGATCAGCGGCATGGCGCCGAACAGGATCATGATGGTGCCGTGGGCGGTGAAGATTTGGTCGTAGTGTTCCGGCGTCAGATAGCCCGGCCCGCCGATGGCAATCGCTTGCTGGGTGCGCATCATGATCGCGTCGGCGAACCCGCGGATCAGCATCACCACGCCGAGCAGGCAGTACATCACCCCGATGCGCTTATGATCGACGCTGGTGATCCACTCTTTCCACAGATAGGGCCACCAACCCTTCACGGTGATCAGACCCAGCACGCCGATCATCACGACCACGATCACCAGCGAGGTGATCAGGGGGATGGGCTGGTCGAACGGGATCGCGGACCAATCGAGCTTGCCGAACATCAGTGGCCTCCGCCGGAGCCGTCAGGGTTCGCGACTTCGCGGCCCGCATGCGAGGGCGTCGCCGGCTGGGGACCTGGCCCTGGCGCAATGCTCTGGTCCGCGATGGCCTGGAACAGCGTCGGATCCACGCCGCGGTAGGAATAGGGCGTCACGTTCTGGCTCTGCTGCAAAAGGCCGGCATAGGCGGTTTTGTCGAGCATCGGCCCCTTGGCTTTTGTCGCGGCGATCCAGGTCGCGAAATCGGCGGCGGAGACGCTCTTCACCTGGAACTGCATGTCGGAAAAGCCATCGCCGCTGAACTGGGCCGACTCGCCCATCAGGCCCTGGGGCTGGTCAGCCTGCAGATAGAGTTGCGAGGTCATGCCCGGCATGGCGTAGATCATCGAACCCAGGCGCGGGACGAAGAAGACGTTGAACACGCTGGCCGAGGTAATCGAGAAGTGCACCGGCGCGCCAGCCGGTACGACGAGTTGATTGACCGTGGCGACGCCCTGCTTCGGATAGATGAACAGCCACTTCCAATCCAGCGACACCACCTGCACGTCCAGCGTCGGGTTCTTCGACGCCAGCGGGCGGAACGGATCGAGCCGGAACGAACCGATCCAGATCACGCCGCCGATCAGCATGATGGTCAGGATCGGAATCGCCCAGACGACGGCTTCGATGCGGCCCGAATAGGCCCAGTTGGGCAGGTACTGCGCCTTGGTGTTCGACGCGCGGTAGCGCCACGCGAACCAGAAGGCCAACAGGATCGTCGGAATGACGATCGCCAGCATGATCAGCGTCGAGTCGATCAGAATCTGCGCGTCGTCGCGCCCCACGGGTCCCGCTGGGTCGAGCACGCCCGTACAGCCGGCCGTGAACAGCACGGCAAACGCGATGGCCGCGCTGCGAAGCACACGCACGCGAAATCGATCGCCGGTATGATCATCGAACACGGGAAAACCCCCGTCTGCGCAGCTCGACCGCGCGCGACCGAGCGAAATTCCGTGAGTCCGCTTCGGACTCGTCGGGCCTGCGGATAGGCCCGCGTCGCCCGAGCGTCAAGGCGCCCCTGGGGAAAGCTGCAAGGGACGTGCGAACGCGGCCGGAACACGCTATCCTTTGATTGATCGAGGGGCCCGGATGAGCGAAATCACGCGACTCACGCGCAGACGTCTGGGCGGTTTGCTGTCCGTTGCGGCTGTCGCGCTGACCGGCGGACGGGCTGCGGCCCAAGGCGCAGCTTACGAGAGCGCGCTCACCTCCGATGTCATGGTGCGCATGCGCGACGGCGTGCGCCTCGCCACCGACGTCTATCGCCCGGCGCGCGCCGGAAAGCCCGTCGAGGGCCGCTTCCCCGTGATCCTCGAGCGCACGCCCTACGGCAAGACCGTGGTCAGTCGCTCCGAACTCAGCGTCGTTGATCCGATACCCAAATCGCGCGCCGAAGTCGCCGCCTTCTTCGTCAGCCGTGGTTATGTCGTCGTCTATCAGGACTGCCGCGGGCGTTACGGCTCCGAAGGCAAGTTCGTGAAGTATCTGTCCGACGGTGACGACGGGTTCGACACCTGCAAGTGGCTGCTCGAACAACCGTGGTGCGATGGAAACATCGGAACCATGGGCCTGTCCTACGCCGCGCATACGCAAGGCGCGCTGGGCTCCGCGGGCGCGCCGGGCGTGAAGGCGATGTTCCTCGACAGCGGCGGATTCGCCAACGCCTATCAGGGCGGCATCCGCCAGGGCGGCGCCTTCGAGATGAAACAAGTCACCTGGGCTGCGTCCGAAGCGCTGCAGTCGCCGCAGGTGAGGAACGATCCTCGGCGTCTCGCCGCCATGAAGGCGATCGACCTGAAATCCTGGTTCAAGCGCCTGCCGTGGAAACGCGGCGCCTCGCCGCTGACGCCGGCGCCCGACTACGAGGACTACGTCTTCGACCAGTGGGAGCACGGCGTGTTCGACGCCTACTGGAAACAGCTCGGCATCTGGGGCGAGGGCTTCTACGACCAGTACTGCGACGCGGCCATGACCCACATGTCGTCCTGGTACGACCCGTATCCGCGCACCGCGACCACCAACTATCTCGGCCTGAAGAAGCGCAAGAAAGGACCGGTGCGCCTGATCCTTGGTCCTTGGACCCACGGCGACCGCTCCTTGACCTATGCCGGCGACGTGGACTTCGGCCCCGAGGCGACGCTGGACGGCCATCTCGCGGCCGATCATCTGACGCTGCGCCTGCGATGGTTCGACTGCTGGCTGAAGGGCGAGCGTAACGGCGTGGCGAGCGAGCCGGCGGTGCAGCTCTTCGTCATGGGCGGCGGTTCGGGGCGCAGGAACAAGGACGGCCGCATGCAGCACGGCGGCCGCTGGCGCAGCGAGGTCGACTGGCCGCCCCCGCACGTGCGCGACACGCCCTTCTATCTGCACCAGGACGGGCGTCTGTTGAGCGAACATCGCGCCGGCGGAGGCGACCGGCTGAGCTTCGTGTTCGATCCCGACCATCCGGTTCCCTCGATCGGCGGGACCATCACCTCGGGCAAGCCGATCATGGCCGGCGGCGCCTATGATCAGCGCGAAGGCCCAAAGTTCTTCGGCTCGCACGAACCCTATCGCCCGCTTTCCGAACGCCCCGACGTTCTGGTGTTCCAGACGCCGCCCCTCGACCACGACGTCGAGGTGACCGGCCCGATCGTCGCGCGCCTGACGGTCAGTTCCGACCGGCCCGACACCGACTTCACCGTGAAACTGATCGACGTCTATCCGCCGAACGATGACTATCCCGACGGCTTCGCCATGAACCTGACCGACGGCATCCTGCGCGCGCGCTATCGCAACTCGTGGGAACGCCCCGAGCCGTTGACGCCCGGCGAGCCGCAGGAGATCGAGATCGCCTGCTTCCCGACCTCGAACCTGTTCAAGGCGGGGCACCGCATCCGCATCGACATCTCGTCGTCGAACTTTCCGCACTTCGACGTGAACCCAAACACCTGCGGACCCGAAGGCGGCGGCGGGCCGCGCCAGGTTGCAAAGAACACCCTCTATCTCGACGGCGAGCGGCCCTCGCGGGTGATCCTGCCGGTGTCGATGCGCAGTTGAGCCGCGGGCTCGACCCGCTAGGCTGAACCATAAGCTATACAATTTGCAGGGGTTTTTCTCGGAACCTCCCTCATAGAACAACGTTCCCGGCAACCCGAGGCCGCGACGCCTCGATGCGGATCGCGCGGATGGCCCGCGCGGCGACGACAAGGCCCTAGGTCCAGGGCGCACGGAGAACGAAATGAAAAAACTCAACCTGACGCTCGCCACCCTGCTGGCGGGTTCGGCGGTCGCGGTCGGCGCGATCGCGGGCTATGCCACCACCGCGTCGGCGCAGCCTTGGGACGCGCGCCACGACGTGGTGCGCTGCGACGTTAGCGGCGACGCCTGCGTGGTGCTGAACTGCGACCGTGACGGCGTCGACTGCGTGCGCATGCGCACCTTCCACCGCGATACGGGCAACGTTTGGCTGCACGAATATGGCTTCGCGCCAGACTACAAGCCCTACACCGTCGACCGTTACGTTTACTACGGCGGTTTCCACGTTCACTGCGACGCCGACGGCGACCACTGCCGTCGCGTTCCGGACTGATCTGCTATCGGATTTCGATCTGAGACAAAACGCCCTCGCGACGACCGCGAGGGCGTTTTCGTATGGGCCCAAGAAAGGGGGACAAGAAAAAGGGGCCGGACTTGCGTCCGACCCCAGTTCTCTCGGAGGAAGTCTGAAGCTTACCAGCGCCAGCGCACGCCCAGGCGGCCGATAAAGCCGTCGATGTGGCTGCCGAACTCGTCTTCGACCTTCAGGAAGCCGGAAAGCCCGTTCCAGCTCGTGGTGGTGAAGCCGAGGTCCGCGCGGCCGTAGGAGCCGGGGTGCTCGTCTTCGATCGAGAAGCACGCGCCCGGGCAGCCCGAGCCGGTCACCATGGTCAGGCGGGCGTTGTCGTCCCACTCGTCCACAGCATAGATCCCGACGTAGGGCAGGATCGAGCCCCACTGGCCGCCGAACCGCGCGCCGATCGAGCCGCGGGCCATGTTGTCGTTGCCGAAGCGGAAGTCCGTGCCGAGGCCGTGGAAGTTGGCGTCGTCCAGGTGGGTCGAGGTCCACTGCACGTCGGCCACCGGCTCCATGTAGAAGCTGTGACCGCCGAAGCGGAAGCCCGCCTCGCCCTTGGCGCCCCAGGTGTTGCCGTTGAACGTCTCGTACGCCGGCACGGTGGGCATGTTGGACTTCAGTTCGTACCAGTCGCCCTTCAACAGGCCGTTCAGGAAGAAGTGGCCTGAGGTCCAGCCCGCATAACCGCCGAAGTTCCAGCCGGTCATGTCGATCGAGTTACGATCGAAGTGGAAGATCGTATTCTGCTCGAGGAAGCCGCCGGTGACGCCCCACATGAAGCTGCCGTGGAGCGTATCGGCGCCCATCTGGAACCCGCGCCAGTCGGTGTCGGTGCGCAGGTTCGGCGTGAAGGTGAAGCCCTGGATGTTGTAGGTCTGGTTGTTGGTCCCCAGACGCTCGCCGCCGATCTGGGCCTGGCCCCACATCTCCCAGCCTTCGCCGCGCGTGGACGGTTCCGAACCCCACAGGGAGTCGCGGATTTCCTGCTCGCGCGCGGTCCAGGCGTCGCCGGTCCTGCGCCAGAAGCCTTCGGCCATTGCCGGAACCTTCAGGAACTCGAATGCCGGCTGGCCGGGTAGGCCGACCAGGTTCCAGGTGAAGGTCGAGGCGTTGAAGGTCAGGCCGTAGTCGACGAAGCCGTCGTGCAACGTCGCCATGGTGAAGGCGTCGGCCGTACCCGCCGTCGCTTGCACCACCGGCACGCCCACGAAGTTCAGCGCCGCCGGACCGCCGACGTTGTTGACGACGATCTGGGTCGTGCCCGCGGCCGGGCCGATGATCAGTTCGTCCGCCGACAGCGAGCCGCTCAACGAGGCGTCGATGCCCAGCGTCGAGGAGCCGTTCAGACCGGTGAAGGTCGTGCCCGGAAGCTCGAACACGTCGCCGGTGTGACCATTGCGCAGATCCACCAGGCCGGAGTTGTTGAACGCCGCCAGACCGTTCCACACCACCGTCGTCGCGCTAGGCGAGAACGGCGCCACGTTCACTACGCCGAGCGGCGCGTTGTTGAACGTCGAGGTCCCGCCGCCGAAGTACGAATTGCCGTAGGCGTTCCAGACCCCGGTGTTGCCGTTGTTCACCACGTTGTTGGCGGTGCCGAGTTCGACATAACCGTCGATCACACCGGAGTTGTTGATTGTGGTGTAGCCGCCGCCGTAGGTGCCGATGGCATAGCCGCCGCCGCCCCGGATGGTCCCGCCCTGGAGGTTGTTGATCGTCACACCGTAGTACGAATAGGCCACGATGCCGCCGCGACCGCCGTAGAGCGAGCCGGAGTTGTTGACCGTGGCGTAGCCGGCCGAGTGGATGTGCACGCCCACGCCGTCGTCGGCGTGAGTGATACCGCCCGAGTTTACCGTTACGTTGCCGGTGTACGCCGTAACCGCCTGGATCGCGTCCGACTCATAACCGTGCGTGATGGTGTTCCCGGTGGTGGTGACCGTCACATTGCCGTAGCCCGCGCCGGCCCGGATCGCCGCGGTGTAGTCGGCGTAGGTGGTGACCGAACCGGAGTTGACGTTGACGTCGCCTCTGTAGGCCACGGCGGTGATGCCGTAGGATTCGTAGCCATGGGTGACGACCGTGCCGCTGGTGACCGAGACATTGCCCGTGTAGGTCTCGGCGTAGATGCCCGGCGAATAGTCGCCGAACGTCACCACCGAGCCGCTGTTCACCGTCACATTGCCGGTGTTGTAGGCATAGGCCTTGATGCCGGCCGAGTAGTTGCCGTGGGTGACGACCGTGCCGCTGGTGACCGAGATGTCGCCCTTGTAGGTGTAGGCGTACACCGCCGTGGCGTGCTCGCCGTAAGTGACCGCGTTACCGCTGACCACGGTGACGTTGCCGATGTACGTCTCGGCGTCGACGCCGTAGGAGCCGTTGCCGCGGGTGACGACGTTGTCGCTGGTGACGCTCACGTCGCCGTTGTACGCATAGGCGTCGATGCCGTCGGCATAGTCGCCGGTGGTGATCACCGTGTGCGACACGACGGTGGTCGGTCCGTACTCCGACGATGCGTCGATACCGGTCGAGTCGACGCCGTTGGTCGCGACGTATCCGGTATTGTGCACATAAGAGCCGGTGTTGCCGTAAGCCTCGATGCCGGTCGAGCGATTGCCCGATGTGTGCACGTAGTAGCTGGTGACCGACGCGTTCCCCGCGCTTGAGGACGCATAGATGGCGCCGGCCTCGTATCCGGTCGTAACCGTGCTGACGCCGATGACCGTCACGCCGGTGGGCCCAAAAGCGTCGATGCCGTCGGCGTAGTTTCCGGACGTCGAAATTGCGCCGGAGGTCACCGACGTATTGCCGCGATACGAATTTGCGTAGATGGCCCGCGAGTCGTCGCCGGTGGTGGTGATCGTCCCGGTGTTCACCGTGGTCGTGTAGTCGGCGCGGACGACGACACCGCCGGCGTCGTAGCCGGTGGTGGACACATTCGAGACGGCGAGGGACGCGTTGCCGAACGCCGCGGTCTCGAAGATGCCGAAGCCATAGTCGCCGGTGGTGGTCACCGACCCGACCGAGACCGAGGCGTCGCCGCCGAAGCTGTGCGCGACGATGCCGTAGGCAAAGGTTCCGGAGGTCGCGACATTACCGGCGGTCACGACTACGTCGCCGCCGGCCCGAGCGCGGATGCCGATGCTCTGGTCGCCGTAGCTGGCGGTCGCCGATGTACCGTTGACCGTCACATTGCCGACGTTGACGGTCACCGCGCCGTCTTCGCTATAGGCGTTGACGCCGTAGGCCTTGTTGCCGGACGCATAGATCAAGCCGGTCCCGACGACGCTGGTATTACCCGTCGCATAGGCGCTGACGCCGACCGCATAGCCGGTGGCGCTGGTGGCCGAGATATTGCCGACCGTAACGCTCAGGTCGCCGCCGGCCGTTGTGACGACGCCTGCCGCTTCGCCGCTCTGGGCGCTGGCAGTGACGTCGCCGCTCTGGATGATGGTGACGTTGCCATATCCGCCCTGACTGACGCCGATGGCGTTGCCGCCGCCCGTCGCGGTCACGGAAATCGGGGCGGAGTTGTTGATGTAGACGTTGTCCGGCTTGAAGCCGGCAGAGTTGGTGATGCCGTAAGCATCGCCGGTCGAGGTGACCGTGATCGCGCCGCTGTTGAACTCGGTGAGGTTGCCTGCAACTGCGGTCACGATGCCGTAGGCGGGGCCGCCGGTGGTGTCGGTGACATTCACCGCGCCGGAATTGTTCACATATCCGTTGCCGCCTTCGGCAACGGCCAGAATGCCGACCGCATAGGTGCTGTACAGAGCGTCGCCGACCGTAATGTTGCCCGTGTTGACCAGGGACACATCGCCCGTGCCCAGGGCATCGGCCAGCAGCCCGCGGCCATAGGCCGAGACGTCGGCTCCGTTGACCATCGATGCGTTACCGGTGCCCGAGGTGAGGGCATAGACGCCGTTGTAGTTGGAGGTGATCACGTCGCCCGAGGCGGTCGTGACGCCGACATCGTAGTTCGCGGCGCCGATCGCGTTCACGCCGCGCTCGCCGGGGCCGTTGGTCTCGACGGTGACGCCGCCATCGAGGATGACTGAAAGGTTGTTCGTGCCGGTTTCAGTGTAGCTGATTCCGCCTGGGTAATCGCCGGCGACGCAGGTCGCCGTGTCGGTGCCCGCATTGTTGACCACGGGGCCACACTCGTTAGCGGCCCACGCCGCCGGTGCGAGACCGGCGACCGCGATCGAACAGCCGAGCGCGGTGCCCAGCAACAAGGCGTTGCGCTGAAAGCGCCGAGGCGCGCGTGCGCCGTCAGATGCCGTGAAAGAGACGGGCCGGCCCTTGGCCGCCGTGATGATGGGCTTTGACAAGTGAGTTCCTCCAAGCACGTGGCGACCCCGAGCCCGCAACCAAAGCGAGTAGGTTCACCGGATTCGGAAAACGTCGATTTCTCGCCGCTTTATGACCGGATTTCAACTCGTTTCGACTGGGGAAGTGAAAGTATCCGCCACTCCGGAACCCCCAACGGGCTACGGGCATTCTTGTTCCAAGGCCAAAAGCGCCAGCGTCACCGTACAACGGCAAAGCTACAACCAATCCCTTATGCGGCTTGGATAAGCACACCGATGAATTATTTTCGCATAACAGCGATATGCAAAGATAAATCGCGCCATTTGATCAAATAGAACGGCCAAGCTTGCTGGTAAACTTTCTGCGAACACTGGTTGCCTGAAGGTGGCCCGACGGCGCCGGAACCGCCCCAATCTTGGGGTGTGCAAGTGCAGCGGGACCATCCTCCCGCCGCCGGCGGGAACTCCGCCTCGCGCACGCCGGTTCGGAAGGCTTCCCCATTCGAGGAGGCGACCATGAAGGCGATCCGGATCCACCACTGGGGCGGCCCCGACGTGCTGGAGCTCGAAGACGTGCCGCCGCCGCAACCGCGCGACAACGAGGTGCTCGTCCGCGTGCGGGCCTCCAGCGTAAACCCGGTCGACTACAAGATTCGCCGGGGCGGCTATCTGAAGGATGACGCCCTGCCGCTTACCCTCGGCCGCGACGTGGCCGGGACGATCGAACGCAGCGGCCAGGCCGTCGCCGACTTTGAATCCGGCGATGCGATCTACGCCATGCTGCCGGACGATCGCGGCGGCCACGCCGAACTGGTGGCTATTCCTGCGGACCTGATCGCGCGCAAACCGGAGCGGCTCGACTTCGTTCAGGCGGCGGCCGTGCCGCTGGCGTCGGTGACCGCCTGGCAAGGCCTGTTCGACCACGGCGCGCTGAAGCAAGGCCAGACCGTCCTGATCCATGGCGCCGGCGGCGGCGTGGGGCACTTCGCCGTACAGTTCGCCGTTGTCCGCGGCGCGCGCGTCATCGCCACCTGCAGCGGCCGCGACCGCGACTTCGTCGAGAGCCTCGGGGCCGACACCGTCGTCGACTACAAGAGCGAGGATTTCCGTGATTCCGCCCACGACGTCGATCTGGTCTACGACCTGGTCGGCGGCGAGGCCCAGGACCGCTCGTGGGACTGCCTGCACGAAGGCGGCGTCCTCGTCTCAACCGTGGGCGAACCGAACCAGGCCAAGGCCTCGGCGCACAGGGCTCTGGGCGTGGGCTACAAGGCACAGCCCAACGGCATGCAGCTGACTGAAATCGCCCGCTTGATCGACAGCGACCGGGTCACCCCGCACATCGACAAGGTCTTCCCCCTCAGCGAGACCGCCGCCGCCGAGCGCCGGCTCGAGACCGACCACGTGCGTGGGAAACTGGTGTTGCAGGTCGCGCCGTAGCGCGGACGCTGTTCGGCGGCTAAACTCGGATGACCTCGGGGGAGGGGGCGCCGATGAAGGTCGTTGCGTTGTTGTTGGCTTTCTCGCTCGCGGCGGTATCGCCTTCGCGGGCCGCCGACCTGTCCGATCCCGTCACGGGTCATCCGGGCGTTACCCAGTTCGACCTGTTGAAGCTGGCGGTGACCGACCTCGCACGCGACAAGCATGGCGCCGCCCACGGCAAGACCGTGGTTCATTTCGACCACATCGAAGGCAAGGACGCCTACGTCGATCTGCCGGACGAGCCGACAGTCGGTTCGATCGAGGTCATGGCCATTCCGGGCGACCCGTCGCGCGAACTGATGCTCGTCGATTTCGGACCGTCGGACGGTTTCGTGGCGCCGGCCGACCTGATGCTGCTGTTCGCGCTCGATCCGAAGCCACGGCTGTTGGATATCACCGAGGTCGGTAACGACCGGTTTGTGGGCTGGACCACGCCGCCGCAGATGCTCGCGCCCGGAGCGCCGCTGATTTTGATCGAGAGCGAGCACGACAACTCCAACCAGACTTACGTGTCGAACACGATGGTGACCGTGCGCGCGGATCGCTTTCGCTGGATCGACACGGTGTCGACCTTCAGCGAAGCCCGCTGCGGCTTTCAGCGCCTGCAGCAGCCGAGTTTCACGGCGCAGCCGGACAAAGCCGCCTACGCCTCGATTCAGGTGAAAGTGGTGGAGCAGACGAAGCTCGCAACCGATGTCGACTGCGGGAACGAAATAGTTCCTAAGCCGAGCCGGCGCGTGTTCGAAACCCTATATCGCTGGAGTCGCGCCAAACACGACTTCGTTGCCAACAACAGGGTGCTCGAGCGCCTCGCAACGGCGAACGCCAAGCGTTTCTAACGACTGCACAGACATCAAGAGGCGCGCCTCCGCGTGGAAGGCGCGCCCCGGATCGTCAATAGTAAGTTCTCAGGCGTCAAGTCTCAGGCGTCAGCCGTGATGGCCGCCGCCGCCGCAGGCTTCGCGCGCTTCTTTGAGCTTTGCCTTCTGCTCGTCAGTCAGGATCTTGCCCATGGTCTCACGCATGTCGGCGCCGCTCTCGTGCGCCTTCTTGAGCTGGGCCTTTTGATCCTCGGTCAGGATCTTGTCGCGGGCGTCGCGCATGCAGGCGCGGGCCGTATCGTTTCCGCCTTGGCCGCCTTGGCCGCCTTGGCCGCCCTGATCCTGGGCGGTCGCCATCTGCACGGCGCCGAGCGCGAGCGCGCCGGCGACGGCCGCCGCGAGGGCGGCGCTGGTGAATGAACGCATGTGTAGTTTCCTTTGGTTCTCGAGGCCCCGGTGACGCGATCAGTCTCCCGGAGGCCGTACGGCCGCCGATCGAACCTCTAATGGCCCGGCTGGACGGATTCCGTCGCGGAACGCTGAAATGTCGCAGCTCCAGGGGGCCACTCAGGCGCCGGCCCGGGATCCGGGCCCGGGATGGCGGGCCCGCCTCCTCAACCGGAACTTGTCCGAGCGACCGGCGGTTCATGAAACGCGCTTACAGACAGGCGCTCCAGGACGGCTGGCATGTCCGAAGAAAATCCGCACTCGACCGCGCGTATCGCCGGTCACCCGATTCATCCGATGCTCGTCCCGTTTCCGATCGCCTGTTGGGTCGGCGCGCTGGTCACCGACATCGTCTATGCGAAAACCGCCGACATGCAGTGGGCCAACTTTTCCGCCTGGCTGATAACCGCGGGCGTGGTGATGGCGGTGCTCGCAGCCATCGCCGGCGCCGTCGATTTCTTCGGCGATCGCCGCATTCGCAAGCTCCGCCCGGCATGGATCCACGTGGTCGGCAATGTGATTGCGCTCATCGTCGCCATCTTCAACGGCTTCGTTCACTCGCGCGACGCCTACACCTCGGTCGTGCCTACGGGCCTGATCCTGTCGGTGATTGTGGTGTTGATCATCCTCGTCACCGGCTGGAACGGGTGGGACATGGTGCAGCGCCATGGCGTCGGCGTGCAGTCGGAGGACCGGCAATGAGGGCGCTTCTCACCGGCGTCTCGATCGCCGCCCTGGCCGCGCTCAGCGCCTGCGGGCCAAAGCCCATGGATCCTTCGCGTCAGATCGGCGCAAACCCGTATCTGCCGGCGATCCACCAGTATCTGTTCCCGCCGATGCGGCTGGCCAAGAACGTTCCCTGGCGCCCGGGCGAGGCGCCCAAGGTCGCTCCCGGGCTCGCGATCAAGGCGCTGGCCATGGGGCTGAAGAACCCGCGCTCGCTCTACGTGCTGCCGAACGGCGACATCCTCGTGGTGGAAACCTCGGGCCCCACGCCGCCGCCCAAGCGCCGGCCCAAGGAGTTCATCATGGACTGGCTGGAGACCAAGATTCACTCCTCCAGCAAGGGCCATGACATCCTGCTGCTACGCACTGACGCCGCCGGCAACGTCACCTCCAAGAGCGTGCTGATCGACCACCTGAATTCGCCTTTCGGCGTGGCGCTGGTCGGCGGCGATCTCTACGTCGCCGACACCGACGCGCTGCTGCGCTTTCCGTACACGACCGGCGAGACGACGATCACCACGCCCGGTGTGAAGCTCTGCGATCTGCCGGGCGGTCCCATCGACCATCACTGGACTAAGAGCCTGACCGCCAGCGCAGACGGGACCAAGCTCTACGTCGGCGTCGGATCCAACAGCAACATCACCGAGAACGGCATCGAGGCCGAGCACAACCGCGCCGCCGTGTGGGAGATCGACCGCGCCACCGGCGAACATCATCTCTACGCCACCGGGCTGCGCAACCCCGCCGGCCTGACCTTCGAGCCGACCACCCAAGTCCTGTGGGCGGTGGTCAACGAGCGCGACGAACTCGGCCCCGATCTCGTGCCCGACTACATGACCTCGGTGAAGCAAGGCGCCTTCTACGGTTGGCCTTACAGCTACTGGGGCGAGCATGTGGATCCGCGCGTGAAGCCGCAGCGACCCGACCTCGTCGCCAAGGCGATTCCGCCGGACTATTCGCTGAGTTCTCACGTGGCGCCGCTCGGCATCGTCTTCTACACCGGCGCCGATCTGCCCGCCGCCTATCGCGGCGGCGCCTTCGTGGGCGAACACGGCAGTTGGGACCGCAGCGTGCTCAACGGCTACAAGGTGGTCTTCGTCCCCTTCGTGGGCGGTCGCCCCGCCGGCATGGCTCGCGACGTGGTCACCGGTTTCGTCACCGGCAAGACGGCGCACGGCCGTCCGGTCGGTGTCGCGGTCGATTCCCACGGCGCGCTTCTGATCGCGGACGACGTCGGCAACACCGTGTGGCGGGTGACGGCCGCCGGCGGCTGAATGCGCACGTGTCTATAACCAAATCCACGAAACGGGTAATAGTCCTGCGCTGATCGGAGCGGCGGTCGCGTAGTGTTGAAAAACGCTCTAAGGCCTTAGGGCCGCGGGGGCGGCAACGCCTGCAGGTCCCGCGTAATCGACGCGACATAGGCGCGCCCTTCGGCGTTCAGCAACGGCGCAAGATCGCGGTAGGGAACGACGATGTCGTCCGAACAGGCGAACACCACGTGCGGCAATTGCGGCCAGAAAGCGAGGCCCTTGCGCGTGGGATGGATGTCCCAATCCTCCGTGTCATCGGCGATGTCGGCGCACTCTTTGTCTTCCGAACGCCAGCGCGCCGTGAGCACTTTACGCAGTCTTTGGCTGATCTGGGGCAGTTGGTCGGGTTTTTTCGCCGCCACTGAGGGAATGAACCACGACCACGGGTCGACGGTCTTTCCGGCAGTCAGGCTCCAGAGCCGATAGTTAATCCCCGCGTACGGGTGAGCGCCGCCGCACGAACCGCTGTTGACCTCCTCGCTGACAAGCCAGCGCCGAGTGAGTAAGACCGGCTTCAATACATCGACGAACTCACCGTCCTCGCCGAACTGCCCGGTCGCTTGCGTCGTGCAGACGAGGTAATCTGGGGCCTCGGCGCCGAGCCTTGGCAAAGTCTTCGCGAGGGCTGTGTTGATGCGTTGCGCGGCGGGCGTCGACGCATCGAGCGCGAAGGTTTCGATATCCGCGCCGAAGTGCTTGCCGACATCGGCGATCAATCGCGTATAGCGTGCGCCATCGACAACCGCTGACTTGCGCGTCACGCGCGGCTGTACGATTCGCGGAGCCTGGAACGTCATGCCGCCGCAGGGATCCTCATCTTCCCTCGTTCCCGTGACCGCGTTCGGCGCTTTCGACAGCGTCACGCGCGTCAATCGGATGGGCAGGGCGCGGCCGCCGCCAGACCATGTTCCGATCAGAGTGTCGCCGCCGCCCGGCGCAAGAGTCCAATGGGCCGCATCCTTCGCACCGCTCCGCTCGGTCCAAGATTTTTCGTCGTGCTCGAGCGGGATGAGTTTGAGGTGACGCAAATAGTAGTAGGACCCGGAGTCGGTTCCGAAACAGGCGCGAACCTGCAGGTCGCCAAGTGCGCCTCGCCAGACGCCAGACCAGGGCGGCGGTGCGTCTGTCGATTGTGCGTGAACGGCCCCGGCCAGCGAGAAAACAGCGGCGGCAATGACGATGGCGCGCATGGCGACCCCTCAACTCGGCGCCAAGCCTAGGCGCCGGTCTGGGGCCCGGCAAGCGGACGATCAAAGCGGGGTGTGCGGGCTGCAGAGATGGCGCCGCCGGGCAGGCCGTGCGCTGCAGGCGCCGGGGCGCCCGAGCCTCAGATGGCGCCGCTGGGCAGGCCGTGCGCTGCAGGCGCCGGGGCGCCCGAGCCTCAGATGGCGTCGCCGGGCAGGCCGTGGCTGCAGGCGCCGTGCGCCCGACTCTCAGATGGCGCCGCTGGGCAGGCCGTGCGTTGCAGGCGCCGGGGCGCCCGAGTCTCAGATGGTGCCGCCGGGCAGGATTGAACTGCCGACCTCAGCCTTACCAAGGATGCGCTCTACCACTGAGCTACGGCGGCCCCGCTGAGGGAACCGGGCGTATAGCGAACCTCCCGCGCGGGCGGAAGGGGAAAAGCGCGGCTTGACCCGGCCCGTCGCCGCGGCTGAATGGCGCCCATGAACGAGCCCAAGCCACCCCTAAAGCCCTCCGGGGACAAGACCTCGCCGACCAGGGGCGGCCCCGACCCGGCCAAGGCGGCGCGGGAGGCGAGGCTGGGCGAGGCGCTGCGCGCGAACCTTCGTCGACGGAAGGGCCCGCCCGCCCCCGAACCGCACGCGCCCGATCCGAAGAAATCCCGTTAACCCAAAGGCCTCTTCCGCCCGGCGCCGGGCCTGTTTAGATAGCCGCCGCGGCCGCGCACCGGAGATCCTCCCCATTGTCTGGGAAGAATCGGGGCGGCCTCAAAGGATCAGTATGGATCGCATCGCCATCGAAGGCGGCGCCCGGCTCGAAGGCGAAATCCGGATCAGCGGCGCGAAGAACTCCGCGCTGAAGCTGATGGCGGCGAGCCTCCTGACCGAGGAGTCGCTGATTCTCACCAACATGCCCCGGCTCGCCGACACCCGCTTTCTCGGGCGGCTGCTGCAACGGCTGGGCGTCGAGGTCGAGGAGCGCGACGGACCCCAGGGCGGCGAAACAGCGCTGAACGCCAAGGAGGTGGTCTCCGCCTTCGCCCCCTACGACCTGGTCCGCCAGATGCGGGCCTCGTTCAACGTCCTGGGGCCTCTGGTGGCGCGGACCGGCCACGCCAAGGTCTCGCTGCCGGGCGGCTGCACCATCGGCGCGCGGCCGGTGGACCTGCACCTGAAGGCGCTGGAGGCGCTGGGCGCGCGGATCGAGTTGAACGACGGCTATGTCTACGCCCAGGCGGCGAGGGGGCTGACCGGGGCGGAGATCGACTTCCCCATGGTCTCGGTCGGCGCGACCGAGCACGCGCTGCTGGCCGCGATCCTGGCCAAGGGCGAGACCGTTATTACGAACGCCGCGCTGGAGCCCGAGATCGGCGATCTCGCCCATTGCCTGAACGCCATGGGCGCAAAGATCGAGGGCATCGACACCTCGACCTTGAAGATCACCGGCGTCTCCAGGCTCGGCGGCGCGACCTGGCCGGTCATTCCCGACCGCATCGAGACCGGCACCTTCGCCATGGCCGCGGCGATGGCCGGCGGCGAGGTACGGCTGACGCACACGCGCTCGGACTTCATCCGCTCGCTGCTCGACAAGCTGGAGCAGGCGGGCGCCGAGGTGACCGCAACCAACGACGGCGTCGAGATCAAGCGCAACGGCGCGCGGCTGAAATCCGTTGATCTGACGACCGAGGTGTTCCCCGGCTTCGCCACCGACCTGCAGGCGCAGTTCATGGCGCTGATGACAACGGCGAACGGCGAAAGCGTGATCAAGGAGACCATCTTCGAGAACCGCTTCATGCACGCGCCGGAGCTGATGCGCCTGGGCGCCGACATCACCGTGTCCGGCGGCGAAGCGCGCGTCCGCGGCGTCGAACAATTGCGCGGCGCCCAGGTGATGGCGACCGACCTGCGCGCCTCGGTGAGCCTGGTGATCGCCGGCCTCGCGGCCGAAGGCGAGACCGTGGTCAACCGCGTCTATCATCTCGACCGCGGCTTCGAACGCCTGGAGCAGAAGCTCGGCGCCTGCGGCGCGCGCGTGCGACGCATCGCCGGCGACGGCGAGGGGAGCGACCACTAGCCATGGACGACGCCGCGCCCACCCCGCCGAAACACACAGAGCCGGCGTCCGGTCTGCGCCTGCTGGCGCAGGACGCCGACGACCTGCAGATCATCTCCGCCGCGTTGCAGGACGCGGTGGCCAAGGTCGGCGACATTCACTGGGAGCAACGCGGCCGCAGCCTCACCATCGAGTTCAACCGCTTCCGCTGGGAGGATGCCGACGGCAAGCTCGAGCGCGTGCGCACGGGACTTCAGCTCGGCGGCGTGATGGCGGTGAAGGCGCGGCGCCTGCGGCGCGACGTGAAGGGCGCTGTGGTTGAACTGCTCGCCCTCGATTTCCTGCCGGGCGAGGCGCCGGGCGGTATCATCGCCTTTGAATTCGCCGGCGGCGGCGACCTGCGCGCCGAGGTCGAATGTATCGACGCGGTGATGGCGGACCTGTCCAAGCCGTGGCCGGCGCGCAAACAACCCGATCACGGTCCAAATCCTAAAGATACTGAGTCGTCGTGAGCGATCCGCGCCTGGTGAAACTCGACCTCGACGCCCAGTCGGTGGGCGCCGCGCCCACGGCCGACGCGGAGCACGACCGGCAGGTGGCGATCTTCGACCTGCTGGAGACCAACAGCTTCGCACCGGCCGACGACCAGGGCGGGCCCTACGCGCTGCGCCTGGCGATCGAGGACAATCGCCTCGTGTTCGACGTCAGCGGCCCCGGCTACGCCAAGCGGCACATGCTCTCGCTCACCCCGTTGTTGCGGGTGATGAAGGACTACGCCCTGGTCTGCGACAGCTATTACGAGGCGGTGCGCGACGCGACCCCCTCCCAGATCGAGGCCATCGACATGGGCCGACGGGGCCTTCACAACGAGGGCTCTGACCTGCTGCGCCAGCGCCTGGAGGGCAAGATCGCCCTGGACCACGAAACCGCCCGGCGGCTGTTCACCCTGATCTATGCGCTTCAGCGCCGCAGCTGAGCTGTGCCATTCGCATCCGGATTAAGACTGTGATAAAAGGCGTGCAACATGGGGGAATCGAACACGTTAGACGTGGACCCCGTACGACTTTCCGACTGCATCCTAGGAGTTAGCCTTGCGTATTATAGCCATCGCAGCGTTCGCCGCCGTGAGCGCGCTTGCCTTCAGCGCTTCCGCGGCCGACCAGGGCCAGCAAAAGTCCGATAAGGTCGCTTCGACCGCCAAGCCGGACGACGGCTCCCGCATCATCTGTAAGGGTGGCCCGGCCGAGGCCGACACCGGCACCCGCCTGCCGCCCAAGAAGACCTGTCACACCAAGCGTGAGTGGGACGATATCGCCACCCAGGCGCGTCAGGACTTCGAACAGAACATGTCCCACAGCAGCGGCACCACCTCGCACTGATCTTGCCTTTGGACGCGGCCACCCGCGTCTGAAGCCGGTGACGACATTTGAGGACGGGCGACGGGAAACCGCCGCCCGTTCTTCGTGCTTCGGGGCTTTCTGTTGCTTCTAAAGCCCTTGCCGGCGGGGGACCCGTTCCCTAGATCGGCGAACCCTGATAGACCGCGCTCCCGATAAGGGATCCAACCCGAGGCCCCATGGCGAAAGAAGAACTGCTCGAGTTTCCGGGCACTGTGACTGAACTGCTGCCGAACGCGACCTTCCGCGTGAAGCTTGAAAACGACCACGAGATCATCGCCCACACCGCCGGAAAGATGCGCAAAAACCGCATCCGCGTGCTGGCCGGCGACAAGATCCTGGTCGAGATGACGCCCTATGACTTGACCAAGGGGCGCATCACCTACCGCTTCAAGTAAGGCCCCATCGTTTTGGGAACCCTGGCGCACGCCTCGCTCGTGCTCGCGAGCGCCAGTCCGCGCCGCGCCGACCTGTTGCGCCAGGTGGGGATCGAGACCTTCGAGGTCCGCCCCGCCGACGTCGACGAAACGCCCCTCAAGTCCGAGACCCCGCGCCTCCTCGCGCTGAGACTGGCCCGCGCCAAGGCCGCGGCCGCCAGCACGCCCGGCGCCTTCGTCCTGGCCGGGGATGTGGTGGTCAGCGTCGGTCGTCGCGTGTTGCCGAAAGCCGAGACCGAGGCGCAGGCCCGCGCCTGCCTCGACCTGTTGTCCGGCCGCAATCACCGCGTCGGCGCCGCTGTCTGCGTGGTCGCGCCAGACGGCCGCGAAGCGTCGCGCCTGGTTGAGACGCGAGTCACGTTCAAGCGGCTAAACGCCGAAGAAATAGACACTTATATCGCATGTGGAGAGTGGCGCGGAAAAGCCGGCGGCTACGCCATCCAGGGCCGCGCCGCCGCCTTCGTCGCCACCCTCAACGGCAGTTACACCGGAGTCGTGGGCCTGCCGGTTCACGAGACCCTGAACCTGCTGCGCGGCCTGGGGTGGCGGCCATGACTGGCCAAAGGCGCCTGTACATCGACCCGGCGCCGGGCGAGGCCCGCGGCGTAGTCACCCTCGATGGCAAGATCGAGCGCCTGCTCATTGATCGCGCAGGCGAACCGCTTCGCGCGCGTCTCGGCGAGACCTGGCGCGGGCGGGTGCGTCGCGTCGCGCGGGGCTTCCGCGCGGCCTTCATCGACCTCGCGCTCCCGCATGACGGAGTGCTCACCCTCGAGACCGGCGTCACCCTGGCCGAAGGCGCGGTGGTCCAGGTCGAGGTGACCTCCGAGGCGCGCGCCGACAAGGGTCCGGGTCTGCGCCTGATCGGCCCCGGCAAAGGCCTCCCCGAACGCCTTACCGTCGGCCCCAGCCTCGACGCTCGTTTGCGCGCCTTCGCCCCCGACGCCGAGATCGAGTCCGGTCCCGACGCCCGCAACCTCGCCGACGAGGCCGAGGCGTCGGCCCTGGAGCGGCGCTTCACCCTGAGCCTGGACCTGGTCGTCACCATTGAGCGCGCGCGGGGCATGGTCCCGGTGGACGTCGACTTCGGCGCCGCCGGCGCCGGGCGCAACGCTATCCTCGCCGCCAACCGCACGGCCCTGGCCGAGACCGCGCGCCTCATCCGTCTGAAGGGGCTGGGCGGGCTGATCGTGATCGATTTGGCCGGCCCGGCGAAGGAGCGCGAGAGCCTGACCGCCGCCGCCCGCGACGCCTTCGAACCCGACGACCCCGGCGTCGTCCTCGCCGGCATCAGCCGCCTGGGCGTGCTCGAACTCGCCAAGCCCTGGCGCGAGCGACCGGTCGCCGAAACCCTGTGCGGCCCCGACGGCCGCCCGACCGCGCGCACCATGGCGCAACAGCTGATCCGCAGCCTCGAGCTGGAGGGCCGCGCCGATCCCGGCGCCGCCCGCATCGTCGCCCGCTGTGCGCCCGAGGTGGCGACCGAGGCAACCCGCTTCTCCCCAGCTCTTGGCCCGCGCTTCACCATCGAGGCCGACCCCGCCTACAACCGCTTCGCCTTCGCGACGGGCGCGGTCTGAAGCCCTTGCACCCGGCGCGGCGGACCGCGATCTAAGGCCGATGGCCCAGAAACTCTGCCCGATTTGCGAAAAGGCCCCGGTGGATGCCACCCACGCGCCATTCTGCTCCAAGCGCTGCGCCGACGTGGATCTGAACCGCTGGTTCACCGGCCGCTACGCCATCCCCGCCGCCGAGGCGGACGAGTCGTCGGAAGACCCTGTCCCGGACCTCGACTCCGAAGCCTGACCTGCGGGCCTGAAATTGCGGCCTGAATTTGGGCCTGGAACCCCGGCTGGACAGGCCCCGGAGCCTCGCTTATAGAGCCCGCTCCCCGCGACTTGGGTCCCCATCTGGGTCCCCAGGTTGGGCGGCCTGCCTGGGTAGCTCAGTTGGTAGAGCAGCGGATTGAAAATCCGCGTGTCGGTGGTTCGAATCCGCCCCCAGGCACCATTTCCTTCCGGTCGGCACCTGATCATTCACCTAAATAAGCAGATATTTCAGCTGATTGAATGCATCTTGATGTCCGCAGGCGTCCACGCTTGACCGCCCAAGTTTGCCCACATCCGCCAAATTTGTTGGCCTATTTGTTGGCTCAGACCTATGTTGGCTGAGGACCGGGCCAACAAGGGGTGACGGTGTGCTGAGCGACATGGCGGTCCGGTCGGCTAAGGCCGCTGAGAAAGACTACAAGCTTACGGACGCCCACGGTCTGCAGCTATTGGTTCGGACGTCCGGCACGCGAGTGTGGATCCTGGCTTACCGGTTTGCCGGCAAACAGAAAAAGCTGACCATCGGTCCTTACCCTGAGGTGAGCCTACAGGCGGCCCGGGAGGCGCGGACAGACGCCCGGAAGGCGCTTCTGACTGGCCGCGATCCGGCGCACGAGAAGCGGGTCGCCAAGATCATCGCGAGCGTGGGCCACGCCACCACTTTCGAGGCGGTTTCCGCCGAGTGGTTGGCCCGCCGCAAGGATGAGGGGGCGAAGGCGGCGACGCTCAGCAAGAACGAATGGCTGCTAGCCCTGCTCAACGAAGCTATCGGCCATCGCCCCATCAGCGAGATCACCGCTCCGGAGATCTTGGCGGTCCTCAGGCATGTCGAGCGGACGGGGCGGCTTGAGACCGCCCGTCGGCTTCGGTCGACGGCGTCAACAGTGTTTCGCTATGCGGTCGCGACGGCGAGGGCGACGACAGACCCGGCCGCAGTCCTTGAAGGGGCGACGCGGCCGCCGAAGGTGAAGCACCGGGCGGCAATCTTGGACCCCGACGAAATCGGGCCATTGGTCCGTGGGATGCGGGACTACGAGGGCAAGGGCCACGTCGTGCGCCGCGCTGGCCTACTGTTGGCGTACACCTTCGTCCGATCGAGCGAGCTACGGTTCGCGACAAAGGACGAGTTCGACTTGGACGGCGCCGAGCCGCTTTGGACGATCCCTGGGCCTCGCATGAAGATGACGCGCGATCACCTCGTCCCGCTTTCGACGCAGGCGGTGAGCGTGGTGCGCGAGGCGATCAAGGCATCAAAGGGTGGGTTGGTGTTTCCGTCTCCGATGCACCGCGATCGCGGGCTCAGCGAAAACACGATCAACGGCATGTTGCGCCGGATCGGCTATGAGAAAGCCGACATGTGCGGCCACGGCTTTCGACGAATGGCCTCAACCATTTTGAACGAACACGACTTCAATCCGGACCACGTCGAGCGCCAGTTGGCGCACGTGGACAAGAACCGGGTTCGCGCCGCCTACAACGCTGCCGAGTGGCTGCCGCAGCGTCGGATCATGATGCAGTGGTGGGCTGACTTCCTGGACCAGTGTTTGGCCCAGCCGCCCAGGGGAATCTCTCGCCGCGGCGGCGGGTAGTTGCTGCGATGGCGAAGCCAGTGGCCTCGCGTGGTGCGACCTTTAATTGGCCTTGCATGGCCATTTAACTTGACTTTCGACCCGTAACGGGCCATATTTGGCCATGCTAATGACCCGCGATGAGCTTTTGCAAGGCTTGGCTCAGGCGCTACGACAGCGGCGGCTGGCCCAGGGCTGGTCGCAGCTCGAAGCAGCGGAACGCTCGGGCGTGCCTCATCGGACCTGGCGGCGGCTCGAGGCCGCAGGCGAAGGCTCGATCAAGCACCTGGTGCAGGCGGCCATCGCGTTGCGCTGCGAGGCTAACCTTGCTCTCCTGTTTCCTGCGCCGGCCGCGACGTCGATGGATGCCCTGCTGGCGCAACAAGCCGCCGAGGCTCCGGCCAGGCCTCGCGCGCGCGTTTCACGCCGGCGCGCGCCATGAAGCTCGCACCGGGCGTCCCGCTCTCCGTGTCGCTCGACTTCGGTTTCGGCGCGACGCCGATCGCAGCGGCGCGGCTGGCCATGGACCGGGGGCTCGCACAGCTCGAATGGTCGCGCGACGTCATCGCGCGACGCCTCGCGGTTTCACCCCTCGACTATCCGCCCGAGGCCGGCCTGCAGGCCGCGAACGGCCGCGACTTCGACCGCCTGCATGGCTTCCTCGCCGATAGTCTGCCGGAGGGCTGGGGCTATCTGCTCATGCGCAAGCGCCTCGCTAAGCTGGGCGTCGACATCACCACCTTGAGCCCGCTCGATCGCTTGGCGCTGGTCGGACGTCATGGCCGGGGCGCGCTGATCTTTGAGCCCGACACGACTCCGCCGGAAGCAGTCGAGACGCTCGACCTCGATGCTTTGGCCGCCGAGGCGACGGCGCTGCTTGCTGGTGACGAGGGCCAGCTCGCCGACACCCTGGCGGTGCTCGCGGGCGGATCGGGCGGAGCGCGGCCGAAGGTCAATGTCGGCTTCGATGCGCAAGGCAGCATCTCGGTCGGGGAGGGCGAGTTGCCGCCGGCTTTCGCGCCCTGGCTGGTGAAGTTTCGGGCGCCGACCGACCCGGTCGACATTGGACCGATCGAGGAAGCCTACGCCAACATGGCGCAGGCGGCGGGTTTGGTCATGAGCGAGCATCGCCTCATTCCAGCGAAGGAAGGACACGGGTACTTCGCGACGCGCCGGTTCGA
This sequence comes from Caulobacteraceae bacterium, assembly GCA_035551675.1. Lineage (GTDB taxonomy): Bacteria > Pseudomonadota > Alphaproteobacteria > Caulobacterales > Caulobacteraceae > JAFECT01. Next base: position 36,606 of record DASZMV010000037.1, read on the forward strand.
CCGGTTGGACGGAGACGGCCGGCTACACATGATTTCGCTCGCCGGCGCGATCGAGGCGCCTCCGCAGTATGCTTCGGCGAGCTACGATACGTTCTTGAGGGCGACGCAGGCGATCACCCGTCGTGCGAGTGACGTCAGGGAGGCGTTCCATCGCATGCTGTTCAACCTGCTCGCCAGCAATCGCGACGACCACACCCGCCAACAGGCTTACCTGATGAGTGCGGACGGCGACTGGAAGCTCGCGCCGGCCTACGACCTGACCTACGCCGCGGGACCGAGCGGCGAACACTACATGGATGTCGAGGGTGAAGGCCGGGAGCCAACGCACCGCCACGTGCGCGTGCTGGGCGCCAGGCACGGCATCGAAGCCAAGGCCGTCGATGCCGCCGTCGACACTGTCCGCGCGGCCATCGCTGACTGGCCGCGTTACGCCGACGTTGCGGGCGTGACTACCGCATCCGCGCGCGAGATCGGGGAGGCTCACGCTCACGTCTGGGCAGCATTTGCGGAGAAGTAGAACGCCCTGCGACGGATAGTGCGTATTATGCGCGGATCCGATTTTTTATTGTCGCCGAGGGCGGAAAGAAGGGTCGACGCAAGACAGTCGTGATGCACTTTTTGTGCTCCGCTACGTGTTTTCGAGACGAGCGAGACAGATGTCGTCAGAACTCAGCAGGTCCGGCGAGCACGGTGAGAAGAACGATGCTGGGCCGATCCGGCCCGGCCGGCCTGGGGGTTGACCCGAGATCGCGGGGACGAATATTGGGGATCGTCGGCTGTTGTCCTTCAGCTTCATTGCCAGGAGCGGATACACGCTGACGGACCGGAATGGCGTGCGCGTACTGCAAGACGCAATGGAAGCGACGGCCGTTACAGCGATGGGCTTCTCTAACCCGAGCTCACCGTAGCGATCCGGTAAACTAATATCAAATGCGACTGAAGTCGCAGCCCCCAGGCTCTAGGGGCGCCAACGGTGACGGCACGATCCTATAGGACGTCGCCCGAGTTGTGGCGAACAGCCGGATCTTGGAGATCCGGCTGTCGCTAGGGCTGCGCAGTTCACTTCAAATTTGGTCGTTCGTCACCGCTGGAGGGCCGTGAGTACACAAACATTCGATCCTGATCGTTTTGCCAGTGAACCTTCTTGGTGATGTAGTTGTCGATACGATCGCAATCAAACGCACACTGAACATCGAGTTGGCCTCGCGGAGCGAGAGTAACCCAGTACCTGGGGCCACCCCAAACGAGAGCTCCGGTGACGCGGCTCGGGATGTACGTCGCCGTGTGAAGGTGTGCGCTAAGCCCGGGCACACCCACGTGCTCCCAAAAGCCAACAGATTCGACGCGTTTGTCACCCGTGAGCTTTTGCCACCGGCGACCATACGTCCTCTCCTGGATGTGGTTGAAGAAGCGCCCGACATTCGGTTGGCCATCTCCCGGTCGCACTTCGTATCCGAAGTTGAAAGTGATGAAGTAGTTAAAGGGGCGCCCATGCATAAAAGCGCGCAGTTCGTCTCTGATAGACATTGCTTTGACCATGTTGAAGAAAGCCTGCGCCGCGCTCGCGCGAACAGACAAACAAAATCCCATAATTTGCCGGCTAAGAGAGTGGCGGCGCGCTTGAACCGCCACTCCCCGTTCCGTTTAATCGGAATTCTGGTCTAAGACCTCAAGCGCCGCATCACGGAGTTTGCGGCGCCCCACCTTCGTGCGCATCCGCCGTGCTGGCCCAAGCACGCGACAGTGGGTCAGCTGGGTCTCGCTGGGTCCTTGTACTATCGCAATGTACGCCCGATCGATATCGACCTCAAAGAGGTACAGAAGCTTCTCGACGGCCGGTGCAGCCTTTTGGTCCGGGTCGCGCTTACCAGGGTTCACCGCCTTGGCTTGCACTTTCTTTTGCAAATGAGCTTTCGAACCGTTCGTTTTTAGCGCGCGCCCCTTCTTGTACCAATCGGCGAGGCCTTCCTTTTTCATCAATGCCTCCGCACCTTTCAGTGTCAGTTTTTTTGATTGGAGGTATTTTACGGCGGCAAGGTCGTCGCTGCGCCTTTTAAGCGCATTGGTCCGCTGACACTTATCCATCACTGGTAGGCCGGGGCCGTAGTCGATCAGGAAAAAGAGGACCGCCGCCTCGACGGACTTGGCGGGCATGCCGCGCTTCGCCGCGTGAGACAAAACTTTCTTCCTGAATGTAACGTCCTTGGCGCGACGGTTTGCTTCGCGACAGAAGCCATAGGCGTGGACGACCAACAATTGATGCGCTTTTTGGTATGCTTGGCGAGCAGACTTCACCTTCGACCGTTTGCATAGGCCGTCCAGCCACCGTCCAACCGACACGGCGTCGCGCTTCCGCGCAGCGCGCCTCAGATTCATACTTTTCTTAGACATAATGATTTCCGCAGGCTCACGCGTGCGGTCCCTTAGTGGTGATGTTGGTGAGGCGTGGACGCGTTTCGATCCAGAGCTCGAAATCGGTCCGCAGGATCCGAGTGGCTTTACCGAACCGCCGAGCGATCAGTTGGCCAGCCGCGATCTGGTCGTAGACAAACGAACGGCCAAAGCCGCTCTCGCTACAGGCTTGATTGATTGTCATCAGCCGGGGCGGCGGCCCATTTTCGACGACGACTTCTGGAGTGACGGTTGGTGCTCCGACTTCCATCGGATTATCTCCGGCAGCACCTACTCAATGGAGCAGGTCTGACTGCTCTCACCTTTCACCGGAAACAAAACCGCTGCTGGCGCAACAATCATTTCGCCTGGCGGCGCAATGGAAAATGGCAAAATAATCCTATACAACAGCGACTTATGAGCTGATCGCTAGCGCAACAATATTTTCGCCAAAAAGATCGACACCAACTCTCGCGGCAATTCCCATTTCCTGAAGCCCCGTGACGGCTGAGGGGGCGGGTCCAACCTCACCTAGACGAAATGAAATTTTCGCCTCAAAATCCGGCCATGGCCGGACGACGTCGCCGCGCGGACTTCATGGACAAGTTGGATGCTGCTCTCAACGAGGCGGCGGAAGCCGAAGACCTTCGTGACATTTTGACGGCCTTCGATGAGGTCGCGGAACTGTTGTCGACGGCGTGGAAAACCGAGAGCCCCAGAGCAAGATACCCTGTAGCCTATGCGATGCTCTATGTGCGCAGGAAGTGGCCCGCCGATTTTATGACGCTATCTGATGTGGTTGCCGTCACGGCCTGGCGTTCCGGAGTAAGCACAACCCGTTCAAAACCCGGCAAACTCAAAGCCGACAGCGTGGCGGCACTACACGAGGAAATTCTTCCCTTTGTCGCTATCACCCTGCGGCTGAAGCCTCCGGCCACGACCAAGGTCACAAGGACACTCGCGGAACTCACGCGCGCGGACAAAAGGAAGCTCGAAGATATAAGGACGTTTATGCAGGAAAATGGCGGGTTCGAGCGGAAGCTAGAACGGAAGGGCGCAAAACGAAAACGTTCGGCGACCCCGATCGGCAGAAGGCCGGGTCCGGTCCGAAGCGACCGGTAAACCAACTCCGGGGCAAATCACACCGGAGATCGAACATGACCAAGCAAGCTCGCCCGCCGTTCCCACCAGCAACAAGGGCCAAGCGAAAGACCATAAGCAAGACGGCCGCCAAGCGCGCGCGCGTCTTGCTCGATCTGATCGAGCAGAGGAAGCTCAAGCCAAATGAAGCCTTGACGCAGCTCCTGGATCTAGCGAGCAGCCTTTTGGACGAGGTTCCACTTAGCGGCGAAGCCACGCTCGCGCGCGAGGCGCTCATCAAGCTCTCGACGCGCTATCTACCCGATCTCATCCGCAAGCCACGGCGTGCGCGTAAGAAGGCGCTCAGCAAGGAGTTGTTCCGCGGTCGCACCTTGTGGAACTAGAGGCGGGCGTCTCTGTTTCCAAGGGCATCGCTGGCTGACGCATCGTTCGCGCGGAGGCATCTCCGCGCGAGCGCTTCGTTTCTATACGGGCGCCGAGTTGAGGCATGACGCAGCGCGTCTGTCATTCCTCCTACGGCCAGATCGGCACTCACATCGGTAAATCACTGAGGCTGGCGTGGGCCGTCACAAAGATATGGCGCTCAATCCTAATTCGCCTGTGGTCGACGCTCTCCGTGATGCAGCGGTGAGCGCAAGAAAACTCTTAATCGGAGAAACTGGCAATGCGCTATCACGTCGGTAATCACCCAGACGCGCCGTTGAAAATGTCCCAAATGGCAGTCGACTTCGAGCGCTACCTCAAGATTGCCAATATACCGATCAAGGAGAGAATCGTGGTCGGTTATGATAGGCGGGAGGACATTTCCCACCTTTATTATTCGTTCCGAGACCGGACTGAGCTGAGCCTGGGCGCCGGGTGGATCTACAGATATCACCGCCAAGGCAAGAAGGTTGAAGCGTTTGAATTCGTCTTCGATGTGATGAAGCACGAAGGCAGCCTCTGGGCGGGATCGCCAAAGTGCGACCGCGTTCGGCTGGAGAGGATGATCAAGGAGTTGCCGGTTCGGGTTGGACTGATCGGCACGGATAAGCCTCTTTACATAACCCGGTACGCGCCGCGCAAAAGAGGGAAGAAAAAACAAGAACGAGTTCTCTACCCGTTCTTGCTGGAGAAGTTCTAGCGTGCAAGGGTCCGGTAACGCCAGCCCTTGCATTGCACGCGCGAGCTTCGCGCTTGCCGCCGCCGGCGACCGACTGACGACGGCTGCGCTGCGCGTTAGCGGAGCTGCAATGCCGCGCTGGCGGGGACCAACGCGGCTGATGTTGGCGTGAGTGCGAAAGCACTGAACTACACTGACCACCAGGTGTCGAATCCAAAAGCGTCATGCCCGCCGTGTGCGGCGGTGACCGAACTAAATTTGAACCTACCCTCCAAAGTTACCCGGTACTCGCTTGGAAAACGCGTCGCGGGTCGGTCCTTGTGGAATTCGGTCAAGGGGCTTTTCAGGGTCAAGCGCGTTGATCAGGTCGAATAGATCCGGCCAGCCATGATACCCAAGTCAACCTTCTGGACGGAGGAAAGGGCAATAGACCCGATCACACCCATCGTCCGGGCAATCTGCATTGGCCCAATCAATGATCATCTGCTTGAGGTGAGACCGATCTGAGGTCGATGGCGACTTGCCGTCGCTTATGTCCAGCAACAACTGGCGTAGCGGGCCGTACCTCAGGTGGCCGACAGGACATTCCATTCAGCACCTCACCTCAACGGGCTGAGTATGTCTTGCTTGCGCTGGCCGTCGATCGGGCCGTTTCCAGTGAAGTCAAGAGTGCAAGAGCACGGAACTACCCAATTGTCCGAGGGGACGCGGCGCCCGTTGTAATTTGCCAAGTGCGTTTGTCCGCCGGGAGTGCAAAAGTACCAGCGGTAGCGGCGAACTGTACGGCTCGACGACTTCAACGCCGAAGACGATCCAAGTCTGACCGTGATTTCGGCTGCTTCATGCTCAACGGCCAGTTTGTCCTCTGAGAGGCCGTTCAGCCGCCAGTACAAGAGCCGTGAAGGACAGCGACAAATCTACATCCATCCCAAGGCTGTCCTCGAACGACGTCGTGACTTTTGATCGGTTCTAAGATTATCGTCCATGCTCAGCACGATTTCAGAGTATTACCGACTAGTGTGCGCTCTTTCAGGCGTAGATGAGATCCGCGTAGTCGATCATCGAACCGATCGATAGAGACAGCGGCTCGAGATTGGATGAGACGCGCTGACGTGGTCGGAAGGCGACCCGAATTTCCTTCTGATATGCGTAGCCGAAATGCTTCGCCATCTCCGGCCTTCTCGGGAACACCGAAGGAACGCGATAGGGGTCATAGTAAGCGACCTTTCCAGCCATACGTGCCCATCCGTCAAACCGTGCCAAAAAGGTCGAAATCAAACATTGGATGAAGCGCGCAGGATCTCGGATAACCAGGGCGGCGTCTGCTCCAAAGTCGGTCGGCATGCGGTAGTGGATGTGCTCGCAAAGGCTAAATAGAAAGTAGTCCTCGACTTCGATCGGCATGACGATGTCATCGTCCCCAAACTCGAGGCGGTGTCCTTGAAATATAATATGTGACTGTCCGGTAAGTCGCTCCTTGTACGTCGGAACAAAGAAGACGCGGTGAGTCTCGTCATCGCGAACGGATTCAAGAAAGCCGGCGTGGGCATAAAGGCCTGCGTTCGCCAGTCGCAACTCTCCGGTCCGAAACATTCGCTCCAAGAACTCACGCTTGCCGTACTTGACGACGATGGGAGCCTGCGGTGCCTTGTAGCCTTCGAACATGGCGACGCCAATCGGAGGACCACTTTCGAAATACTTGTGGAAGGGTGCGCGGGCAGATTGGATCAGGTCGGACGGTGGGTGGCCACCAACCCGGGACCCGTATTCCTCCAGGATATGCGTGAAAAGCTGCATAAATTCGTCGGTCTCGGTAATCGGAACCAAGCCGATTTTACCTTCCGCGTTGAGCTCCATTGCGTTCATGAAGATATGCCGGAAACGCTCGCCGACCCGTTCATCAGGCGCGCCGATCAAATATGGGCGCGCAAGATACGCGTGGCGCCACATCTCCTGGCGTTGGAGGCGATTCTGTTGAATGGATTTCCATTCAAAATATCGACGCCTCTCCTCAATGCCTGCGAGGCGGCGGCGAATTTGATCCACACTAACGGTGGTCATGCGCGAACGAGTGGAAAACGCGGCGCGGAGGCGTCGATCCATGGCGGTGGCATCATCACTAGAAGGCTAGCCAACGTCTGCGACATTTTCGACGTCGTAGAGTTTGCGGGAGAGGCGGGAGTCGAGGCGGTGATCTAACAGAGCTCGGAATATATCGGCGCAACTTCCTGGCGTCGGGACGATTTTGCCCTCGGCGTCAAACTGAATGTTGAACTTTAGGCCTGCTGCCTCGCGCCGCAGATTGGCCATAAAGCTTTCATCCTTGTAGTGTTGTCGCTCGCGAATTGCCGTGGCACGGCGCAACTGCATCTTGTTCGTTCCAACGTACGCGAGAAGCGGAGCGAGTTCAGAAAATATTGCTAGAAACGCTGCTTCTTGCTGGAGCGCCGTAAAGTCGTCGATGTGTGCCTGTTTGTAACTGAGCAGAGACTCGAAGCGACCCTTGCTCAAAACGAGCACCTCCTGATCGACGATGAAAAAGTCGAAGTACTTCGAGATTGTAAAGCGTTCCCGAGTGTCCAAGTCCAAACGGTTGTCGGAAAAAGTCACCGACATGGCCCCATGGGATTTGCGAGTGTACCAGCTATCGTCGGTCTTCCGCACGCCATGGATGACTCGATCACCGTTGACGAGTTTGACAACATAGAAGCCGGCGTTAGCAATATCCTTGAGTTTACCAACTCGCTTATCCGGGCGAGGGTCCGCAGCCTGATCGATGACGAGGCGCGCGTGAGTCTGTTCGATCGGCAATGAAAGTGCGCTGGCTTCATTGTTTTGTGCCAACAGGCCATATGTCAGCGTCTCAGTGATTGCGGCGCGGGCGTCGTCAATCGCAGTTCGTAATGCGGCATCAAGCGCGTTAGTGGTCTGTACCCATCTGCCAACATAAGTGGGTGGACCGCCTCTTTCTCGTTGGGATTTCTTGAACGCCCAGACAGACACCGTGCTGTTGGCGACTGGAAAATTGTGGAGTGCGTCCAAAGACATTTGTTAGCCTTTAATGAGCATCACGTCTTGGATTGTTTCTTGTTTGAATCGTTCGCCAGGCGCCGGATAAACCTTCGACAGGACGGTACCACTACTCTCTGTTTCACTACCACCTAAATACATGAAATCGATTTCATACAACTTCCAGCCGAATGCGGTGAGAACGGGGTTAAGTATTATTTGCCCAGATTTGTAAGTTATTATGAATATCCATAGAAAAAAGACGCCGAAGCCAAGCAATTTTTTCGTATCTGCAAAGTCTAAAACCATAAACGCGACAATATATGGGAGGGTGTAATTCATGAGGTCTGCCGGCACGTGCCTAGATTTTTTTATAACAATTTCATTCTTGGGCTCAACGATACGCAGCAAGCCCAAAACGACCGCGAAGCAGATTATGCACCCGACCAGCATCGTTACGGCACGAGCCGGATGTTCGAGCGGCCACTGACATGTGGCAGGTGACCAATTCTTACAAAAGGGCTGTCGCCAAATGCCCGCGCGTAAATCCTGCACGAGAAGAATAACACTCAGTGGCAAATAGGATGCCAAATAGACGACCAGGGCAATCCATATCTTCGGCTGCATCTTTTTTGCCCTTTCGGAAGGCTAGGTAGTGTTCGTTGAGTCGCGCGAACGACAAGCTCGGGACCCGAGCGGATTGAGTGGTACTTGCGCTAAATGGCCCGAACGCATCGCTTGACAAGCTGCGGGCGATGGCAACCGAATCGGGTAAGGTGAGCGCGCACACAAAGAGACTAGGGCGAATTAGGGAAAGCGATGATGCGCGATAAGCTTGGCTTGCTCTTGGCGGTGGCCGCTATGGCGTTGGCGAACCCGACGCTCGCGATTCAGCTATTTTCCATTAGTTCGGAGTGGAACGTTGGTTCGCCACATTGGACTCCCTCAAAGTGGACGCTTTTCGTTGAAAAGAGCAACGGGACGAAGGGCTTTTACCGCGTCCAACCTGCAAAAGCGCAGCCCAACCACGTCTGGGTGCAGGAGCGATTTCCAACCTGGGGCGAAGGCGACCGAGTGCAAAATCAAGTCATAAGATCGGTAGCGCTTTTGGCGGATATCGACTGCAAGGCGGGTCGATCCAAAGTGGACCAAATTGGACAGTGGACCGATGCGGATTTTCGAGGCGACGGTCGATTCGTTTCAGGTATTGTGCTTTTCGAAGAGCCAGTTGATCTCACGGCGAAGGTAGTTCAGCGCGTTTGTGCAGGCGATCGAGGAAGCTGACCAGCACGTGGTCGCTCCGACAAAAAAAGCGGAGAGCGCATCTTCCTGCGGTCCTAGCCCAGGCTTTCCGCCGCGTCACTTCCGCCTTTGACTACGTACTTGGTGGCGCTCCAAGAATGGCCTGGGCGACTGCGTCGGCGCTTCGACTCGCGTGATGGAGCGGGCCAGTGCAAAAGTCCGAAATCGCACTGACGGTCTCCGACCCGCTTACGCCCCTCAGGCGCCGGGGCCGCTCTTATGGTCGCAACGGTGGTCAAGGAAGTCGTAGCCCACGACAATGTAGCTGACCTTGACCTGCCGCATCGCCTTTGCGGCCATAGCGTCGAAGTCGTCGTTGCAGCTGATCGATGCGCGCCCTCCCTCCCACGCCTTGGCGCGCGGATCGGCAGCCGACAGCTCGTCGGGGCGATCGCTTGCCCCACCAGCCCTGAGCTCGAGCTGGATGAAATCGAGCGCGTGCGGGCCGTTGAAGTATAGGTAATCCGTTACACGCGACCCGGCGCCGCACTGGCTGAGGCAGCTCGTGGCGTAGCTCGTGTCAGATCCATTGCTGATAGCGTCGACCAAGCCGCCGAACGTCATCGATCCGCTTGGAGGGATGTCGTTCAATACGTTGAAGGATGTCAATATGCGGTCGGTGCAGGCCGCCCCGGCGTCGAGGCCCAGGGCGTAGGCGGTGTGGTCGGCCTTGTAATAGACCCTCACTTTGCAGCCGTCGTGCTCGTAAGTGAGCATGGACCCGCCCGAGGATACGGCTGGGCCTACAAGGGCGTCGATCTGCGTCTGCTGTTGTCCGATTAGGTTCGACCATTCGAGCGCCTTACCGCCTGCGGCGGGGACCGGCCCGACCCTGGGCGTGTCCCCGCCGCCGGCGGTGTCGGATGACGTCATTGTGGGCGCCGCGACCGCAGGGGCGGTGTCGCGCGCCTTGAGGTCAGCTATCTCACTCGCGAAAAGCCGAAATGCGCCGATCCTGATCATTGGCTTGCCGGAAGGGCCCAGCAGGATCTTATAGATCCAGTTCGAGGTCATGACGGAGTTGGCGACGTCCCAGCTGCAATAGCGGACGTTGCCCTTGCGGTCGAAGTACTCCTCGGTCGGCCGACCGAAGTCGAGCTTCTGATCGTTATCCTCCTGGAAGGCGGTCGTCGCGAGTTGAACACCTTCGGCGCTGCCGCACTCCGGCGGGGCGCCTGGTTCGGCCTCATCGTGAGCGCCGGAGCGCGCGGCCAGATGGTGGGTGAACAGAAACATCAATCCGAGGCCGACGGCGGCGGCGGCGGCCCCCAGCGCGACGCGGGCGGCCTTTGGCCTCGTGAGCTTTGGCGGGGTAGTCGGTTGATCGGTCATGGTGGGCTTCCCCCTTGGGCTAAGCGGCGACGTCCCAATAAGGCCGCCCCGGTTTCATTTTACATATTATACGCGATAAACTTACCTGGGCATTTGGGCGATCCATGCCCGGATGGCCATCGAGGTATTGGTCGGCCGCAACGTGCGGCGACTTCGCAAGGGCAGGGAGATGACGCAGGAAGGCCTGGCGGAGCGCGCCGAGGTCAGCCAGCAGTACGTCAGCGACCTGGAGCGCGGCCGCAACAACCCGACGATTCTGCAGCTGCAGAAGCTCGCAACCGCACTCGGCGTTAGGCCGCATGAGTTGTTGCTCGAGCCGCCGAAGCGCTCGTCGGCTCAGAACACTTAACAAGGTTCACCTTCAGCCTGGCGAGCGCTGCGCCAAATGATGCCAATTTAGCATCATCCCCGACGCAGTTCTACCGCTGGGTCTATGGGAAGGCGAGCCGGGGTTACCGGCCTTCACACTGATGAGCACAAGAAGGTGGCGAAGGCGTTGAAGGCTGCTCGCGAGGCGGCTGGGATGACGCAATACGAGCTAGCCGACGCCTTGAAGGTCGACCAGAGCTTCGTCTCGAAATACGAAAATGGTCGTCGGCGTCTCGACGTCGTCGAGTTCATGCTAATAGTGCGGGCGATCGGCTGCGACTACCGCAAGATTTTCACGAAGGCGTTCGGAAAAAGCTAGGCGAATGGCCTAATACTCTTCCGCAAGCAGGATTGTCATAACGCGGGTAGTGACCGCAGCATTTGACGGATCAGGCGATCCGAACTCACATTGCAAATCGTAGTAATCGATCTTGAACATCAGCCGATATCCATCGATCACGAGCGACCCAAAGTCGTGCTCGCCGTTCGGATCGTTATCTTCGTCGAAGGCATTGAACGCGCGCACCGCCTCACGCGCCCTCACCACAAAATCGCCACCGACGTTCAAGATCCCGCTGGTGATGACGATCCGACCGTTACGGTCGTTTACCCGAAGCTGGTCGTTGAGCTCGCGTATAGCCTCGGCGCTCACGAGTGCAGCCTCATACCGGCAGGCACAAAATCAATCGATACGTTGAGGTCTTTCGCCTCGAAAGTGCGCTGCGGGCCGTCCGAGGCGGAGTTTAGTTCGCTCCAAACCTGTTCGAGTGGCCGGGTATCGATATGGACAGCAGTCTGTAAGCCCGTCTTGTCGTCAACGCCCAGCAACGTCACGACTTTGCCGCGTTCAATCACGTACGCGAGCTTCAATTTCAGCGGTTCCATGGTTGCTTTCCTTTCACGCACGATCCATTGCGCGAGCGCACGGTGGTGCGTCGCGTTTTCCCCGGTGCAGGCGGGAAGGGTCTGCTGGGTGCTAGATGAGGTTTACGAGGCGACGCTGTGCGTCCGTGTCGCCGTCGATGTACCGTTGGGTGGTCTCGATGGATTGATGGCCGGCGAGCAGTTGCACGTCCCGCAGGCTCCCGCCGGCCTTGTGCACCGACCTTGCGGCGCGGGTGATGAAGGTGCGACGCCCTGAATGCGACGAACAGCCCTCGACGCCGAGCGCGATGAAGAGCGTCACAAACCAGTTCACGATCGAATTTGGACGGAAATGGCCGCCGCGGCTTGACCGGATGACGGGGCCACGGTCCTCCGATGTGCTGAGCAGGACGGTCAGCGCCTTGCGCAAGTCGGGGTGGATGGGCACCCGGCGACCGGAGCCGCGTTTTGCGGCGACATCGGGCAATTCAATCGTTGTGCCGATCTTGCCGCGCGCGCTCAGCACCATCGACCATTCGAGGTTGGCGATCTCGCTGGCGCGGAGACCCGCCTTGGTCGATAGCAACACGATGGCGCGGTCGCGATTGGGCTGATCGCCGCGACCCGCCCATCCGAGCATCCGCCGTTCAATCTGCGGCGTGAGTATCTTTGCCTGCCTGCCGGGCATGTGTGGCCTCCCTTCTGGATGACGGGGTGCTTAGAGTGCGAGCAATTGCACCGCGGCGATCGGGTCGCCTCGACCGCCATCGTGGACCACCAGACCGTCGAGCGGCATCAGGCGTCTGGCGGGCCGCTGCAGGCCGAGCGACAGGTGACGAAAGGGCACGGCCGCCGCCGCCAAGAACGCTGGTCCGAGGGGGTTGGGCAACCCGTGCACGTAGTGCGCCGCCCCCGCGATGGGCGTCCCACCCAGGGCCGCGCTCGCGGTCGCGATCCCATGGCGCTGCCAGTACAAATCTCTGCCCGGTCGCTGAAAGCCGTGCACCCCTACGAGCAACAGGTCCACGCCGCGCAACCGCCAATCCAACCGCTCGACAACCGCCCAGCGATCCTCGAGCGCGGGACGAATTGTGTCCCCCGCCCGTGTGTGCAGGTAGCGAATGGCGCTCAGCTTCGACGTCGGCCCCCGCCGCGCCTCCGTCGGGGCAAAGGCGTCGTAACAGACGAGCAGGGCGGCAAGCTTTCGGTTTGCGAGCATGACCTCGCGGCTGACGCTGCCGGCATCCGATGCGTCCACCACGTACGGCCGCTTGCCGACGCCTGTGGTGTCGGCGTTGCTGGGAAAAACCTTCCGCGCGATCGCGTGCAGCCCTCGCGGCCCCCAGGCGGTCATCAGCTGGTCGCCGGAATACCGCGATCCCGCCGGCGACGAGGTCTCAACGCCCACGACGAGGATGGCGCTGGTGGCGTCAGAAAGCTCTCGCGCCGCCTGAGTGCAGATGGCGCCCAGCGGTGAGGCGGCCAGAAAGGCCCTTCGCGCGGTCGAGGTCAGTCCTAGGACCGAACCGCGCAGGCGAAAGAACCCTGCCGGCAACAAAAGGGCGCCGAAGGGCGCCCAGGCTGCGTTGTTGATGGCGTCGATGATGGCGGCGAGGTAGCGGGCGCGGGTCACATTGAGCCTTGGGCTAGGCGCAATATCACCGCGCACCGCTACGCTCGCGATGAGCGTAGTGGCGGTCAAAATAGCCCCCAATTTTGGTGAGTAACCCCTTATAGCCCAACGGGCCAATATGTCAATAACTATCTGATATTAAACGGTTTTATATCCTATTGCAGTGCTAGGAATACGGTCGGCGCGTCCCTACCGCCGATGGGCCGGTTTCGATTAGGTTTTGACCGCCCGCAGCTGGGCGAGCATCCCGAGACGCCTGGCGGCGCCGTACAGATTGGTTGCGCGATCGGTAACGCTGCGCGGCAGGCTCTGTCGCTGGCTGGGGCTCATACACTGGGTGGGTGTGCGGCCGACCTCTCCGAAGAACGCCTTCCATTCCGCCCGAATGGCGTCGGGGGTCCATTTGACGTGCCGAGCCGACTTCCCATTACGGGCTCTGTCCAAAACCCGGAGCCTGCGAGCCACCTCGTAGATCTTCTGGGCCTCCTTCACGACTTTCGGGTCCATCTCGCCGCGCCGTTCGGCGCCTTTGACCTGCGACGGGGTGACGCCATGCTTTGCTTCGAAGTCGCGCCAGGCGGCGATGACCGTCTCTTCCGTCCAGGCGATCGTGCTCGCCGCCTCTTGGCCGAGGAGCTTTCGAACATTACGAGTGCCCCCCATCCATTCAGTGACGCGCGTCGCCAAGGTGCTGTATTGCTCGCCTCCGCGATTTGCGTATCGGCCGCGTTTGCGCAACCATTCGTCGCCGGGGAATATGCCGTCCGGCATCTGGCGAGCGAAAGCTCGACAAGACTCCAGCAATTCGTCCGCATCGGTCCAGTGGTTGGTCTCGATGAACGGGTCGTGCGGTCTCTCAAACCTAAATGGCTGGATGATGCCGATATAGGGTTCGAGGATTCTGGTAAGTTTATCGTCGGAAAGGCAGTCCGGATAGTCGATGCCGAGAAAGCTTTCGCGCCCGGCATGCCACGCTTCTTTTAGCGCGCGGGTCTTGTGGTAGCGATTTGCTGACATTGAGTCGGGGAGGTTTCCCCAGATTTCCACGTCGATCTGCTTTCCGGCTTTGGACGTGAAATGAAGGTCGAACCGGCCGTAAGCTTTCCCAGACCGCTTCGCATAGTCGTCTGGATAGCGTTCGCCGCGCCTGTGGTCGATGCCGCGAGCGTAGAGGAAGTTTGACAAACAGGCCTCAGGGCGGCTTCGCCACCGCAGGCCCGACCTCGATCCGTAGAATTTGACGGAGGGTGGCAGCCCGATCGCGGCCCTTAGTTCCTCCCAGGTGCGACCAGTGTTGAAGATGAAATTAGTGAGATCATGGCGCTTGTTCACGCGGCACCATTCGACCGTGGGCAGGTCTCCCTCCTTCGCCGCCAGGTCGCGAGCCGCCTCGAGCGCTAACTCCCAGGTCATGCGGGATTTGGTTTTGCCTCTGTAGCGGAATTTCGAAGCCTTCCAAGCCGCGTACTCTTCGCGCAATCCCAACCTCGCAAGTAAGTCGCGATGATGCAGACCGACAGACCGGAGTCGATGAGGAGAAATGCCAGAGGATTCCAAAAATGGTGTCGCGAGCGCGATAACCCCGTGCCGCTCGAATAGCGCCTTTGCCTCAGCTAGCACTGTTTCCAGACGCGTTGGACGACCGGCATCGAGGCGCGCTTGAGCTTCGACATAGGCGTGATGCGCGTCCTCGGCGTTCTCGAACATCCCAAGAAAGGAGCGCTTGCCCTCACGCCGAATGTAGGCGGCCCACTTCCCGGCTTGCTTGTGCCAAGAGACGCCGGTGTACCCGCTTGTATTGTTAGACCTAGTTTTGGTCGTCATTGGCGTCGTTGACGGGCTGGCCTAGGTCGACATTTCGAGGTAGCGGCAGAAAGCGTTGGCCAGCCGCATCTGGCGTGGCGTTCGGCAGTCGACTTGAAACACCGCCGGCGCGGCAACGAGGATCGACAAGCATTTGGCTCGCGAGGTCGCCACATTGAACCTGTTGGGACTGTACAGAAACTCCATGCCGCGGGGAGCATCGGCGTGACTCGACGTGGCCATCGAGTAGACGGCGATCGCAGCCTCCTGGCCTTGGAATTTATCGACGGTCCCGACGCGTGCACCTGGGATTCGCTTCTGAATTTCGAACACCTGAGCATTGTAGGGCGCGATAATGAGGATGTCGTCGAGGGTGATGCCGCGCTCATCTCCCTTTCGGTCCATCCACGTCCCATTTGAGCCAACGAGATCGCCCACGAGCGCGGCGACAGCGTCCGCCTCTTCGACCGATGAGCTTTGGTTGCCGGTATGAGGGACCGGAAGGAAGCGTAGTCCCGCCCCGTTAAGGGGGCTCTCGTTCAGCTTCACTGTTTGAGCCTCAGCGCCTTCCAGCGAAGTTAGCTTGCCCTCGTAGAAGAGCTCGGAGGTAAAGTCGCAGATGGAAGGCGCGAGGCGCCAAGTCCTTTCGAGAAATAGGCCTTCATCCGAGGCGATCGTTTGCTTCCCGCCGAGTAGGTGATGAAGGGCGGAACAGTCTGTCCCCTCGGGATGGCTGCCTTTCATCGGTTGATCGAGCTGCTGCGGATCGCCGATCAAAATCAGCGTGGGTGCAGCCTGCGAAACGGCAAGCACGTTGGCAAGCGACATTTGGGCCGCTTCATCGACGAACAGAACATCCACAGTATTGAACGCCTCTTCGGCCGACCAAAGCCACGCGGTGCCCCCCGCGACGTGGCAATCGTCGGCAAGTGCGCAAAATAAAGCCGTTGACGATTTTGCGATCTTGAGGCCGTGCGCGTCCTCGTCGCCATCCTTGGGTTTCAGAACGCACGTCAGATCGAGGCCGGTTTCGACGCTTGCCTCAATGACTTTGTCGATGAAGTGGCGGATCACGGCGTGGCTATTGGCGACGACCCCAACACGCTTGCCGGCGGCCACCAAGGTGCAGATCATCCGCGCGCCAGTGAAAGTCTTGCCGGTTCCGGGCGGCCCTTGAATTGGAAGACAACAAGCTTCGACCAGCGGCGCCAGACGGCGCGCCGCGTCCAATGTTCCTTCCTTCTCAAGGCGGAGCAAACTGCCGTCGCTTGGCACGGGCTTTTGGCGCAACAGCAGCGCCTGAGCCGCCGCATACTCGCCATGCCCCGTCAAACCATGGTCTGCGACGTAACTGGCGATCCGAAACAAAGCGAGTTGCATCGGTTCGGGCGAAACATAGTCATGCATGAAAACGGCTTCCGGATGTCTCTCCGCCGTGTCCTTGCGCTTCTTGATGTCGACCGTGAGGTTGGCCGACGAGATGTCCACCACGGTGCCAAAAGGGACGCCGCCGGTCTGCCGGAGAGATTTGTCCGGTCGAACATCAGTTTCCTGTGGTGCAAAGCGGTACCGATGAATCGGCGCGGCGTCCGTTCCTCCCACCACCTCCAGAAATTCCAAGCCTGATAGGGCCGACTTCTCGTCCATGAGTTCGACCGACGACAGGTCGCTCAGTCGAAAGAGTTCCCACCAAACGGCCTTGTCCTCGCGTCGATGCCATTCGAGCATATTGGCGAGCAGCCAACGGCCGTGCTGCTCAGCAGTCTGTTCAAGAGAATCGGCCGGGACGCCTTCGACTAGCGCATCGAAAATGGGCGCGATCATCGCCAGCCACTTGGCGCCTTTTTCAGAGGGGGTGCCGTCTCCCGGTTGCGGACGTGCGATCTCGGCGCCCTCGTCGATGCGGTGTGCTCGCAAGCCTTCGAGCCAGTTACGCAAAGCCCGCGTCGCCGAACAATCCTCTCTATTGTACGCTTGCACCGTATCCCGGTCCGCGGCATCAACCTTGTTGAGATCGCCGCTTTCGAGGCTGGTTTGTAGGCGCGTCAAAGCCAGCCGCGCGTCGGGGAGACCCGTCGCGCGAATGAAACTGAACAGCGGCTCGAGTTGCTTCAGAGAATAGCTCTCCACGCCCGCGCGCACGCTTTGGCGAGAGACGCTCAAGAGGTCGACGGGCAGCAAACCTCGCAATATGCGATCAAGCTCGTCTTCCCTCGTTGCATACCGCCCCATCAGGCGCTTGAGCGCTCCCGTCTCGTAACCTCCAAAATGATAGATGTGGAGATCGGGGTGCTCGGCCCACCGGGCCATCACGAAATCGATAAACTGCTCGAAGGCGGCTTTTTCCGCTTCGCGTGTGAGCGCCCATAGCGGGGTGTAGACCCATTCTCCGGCATCGTTTCGGTGCTCATAGCCGAGTAGGTATTCCAAGCCGTGCTCGCCGACATAGGGGTCCGACTCGAAATCGAGAAAAATATCGCCGTCCGACGGTGTGGGAAGGCGATAGAGGCCAAAGCCCGGATCGAGCGGGAGCAGCTCGTAGACTGGCTTTCCGGTCTCTCGCGCCTGCACCTGGACCCGCGCCTGTTCTCGAATACGCTCGTAGGAGGACTTCGACCCGCGGTCCGGCTTCCATTGCAGCGGCACGAGGAGCGTGGCGAGCTTGCCGGTCGTGCTGACCTCGTGCTGAGAGAGCTCAACCATCTGGTTCTTCGAGATGCCCGCCACCAGGCTCAGGTGGTCGTCCTTACGACGTCGTTGGTCGCAACTGTCTCGCCATCGACAGATTTCACAAAAGGGCGTCGGCTCGGGATAGGTCGTTTTCGCTGCGCTATCGGTAGCCGCTTCGAGGCTGCCCTTCACTAGGCGGTAGTAGGCCCCGAAGTCCGCGACGCGAAACTGCTCGGCCTCAAACTCGGTGTATGGCTTCACGACGAACATGTTCTTAGGGGTCAGGCCTTGGGCTTGCCCCACAAGGTCGGAATAGAGACTGAGCTGAAGGACCGTCCCGCCTTTTGTTTCGCGGGCGAGCTTGGTGTCGATGACCTGATACGACCAGTCGCCAAGACCGCTTGGCGTGTCGATGCGCTCCAGGATGTCCGAGCGGCCGGACCAGCGGCCAGACGCCAGGGCGGCCTGAACGATGACTTCACGGCCGGCCTTCATGGCGGTGATCGTCGCCGCAACCGCTTCGGGCGTCGCATCGACGCCCTCGATTGCCTCGACGTCACGTCCCGCCTCACGCAAATGCTCGACGTAGCTTGCCTCGTGCTCCTTACCGCGCTCCCAAAGCGCTTCCAGGGACGGGTCCCAGATTTTCGGTGCTCCGAGCTCGCCTTGCGCCACTTTTCGGTCGAGCTCGGTCAGGTGACGGCAATTGAGGTGGCCGACCAGGTCAGTAGCGCTCAGGCGAATTTGCTTATCGACGAGTTTCATTCTTCTTCTCTGAGTTCGAGGGCTGTCCGGGCCGTCGCGTGGTTCGCGTCGCCAACGGCCGCCAGCGAGGCCTGCGCAAGGGCGCCAAAGCCGTCTAGGTCGATCATTGCCCGGGCCGCGTCGGCGATTAACAGTTCGCCAGTCAGGTACGGGTGGTACTTTTGGTTGATCAGCGGTGAGAGCTGGCTCGCCACGTCGTTCGCTGCGGGGGGCGACTCGACGAGGCGCCGTAAGGCGTGTGCGGCCTGGCCGGGAGGATCAGCCACGCGGATCATCATTTCGGCGACGCCCGCGTCGATCCCCGCCAAGCGAAGGCCGCCGGCGAGCGTCTGAAGGCTTCGGTGCCCGACCCACGGTGCGAGGTACAGTGCGGAGCCCTCGAATGCCGTTTGCACAGACCCTGAGCCCCTGAATTGGGCGTAGGCGTCGCGCGCCAGATGAAGCATCTCAGCGGCGGTCGCATCCATGAAGGCGTACGGCTCGTCGGACGCCAGCACTTGCCGCATTTCGGCGGCGACCTTGCCATGAACGCCGCCGGCTTCCCCGATAAAGCCCGGTTTGAGGGCGGCGGAACTCGGGGTGACCGTGATCACCTTCGCTGGTTCGTCGACGGTTTCGATCCGCCAGCGCCGCCCGGCCAGCAAAATCAGGTCGCCCGGCGCCCTGGGCCGGTCCATCGTCAAGCGGCCGATGTTCCGGCTATCGTGGCGTACCTGGTATTCATCGGGCGAGATGAAGACGGCATAGAAGTCGAAGTGGTCGACGATGCGTTCACCAATCCGGCCTAAGAGGATCAAGCCGTCAGGCGCTTGCTCGATCAGTTCCGTTTCGGGGCGCGCAAGCGCGCGAAGCAAGTCGGCATAGAGTTCTGGGCGCACCTCATGAAATGGTCCGCGACGACAGAGTTGGTCATAGAGCGCGCCCGCTGTGGCGCCGCCGCGCTCGGCGATAACTGCGAGGGTCTGCTGAGTCAGCGTCGACAGGTGCAGGCCGCCCGCGAGGGGAGGTTCACACCATTTCTGAGTGAGCAGCCTCACCATCGCGATCGACTGCACGAGATTGAGGTTGAGGCGCTGCAGAAGGCCCGCTTGGGCGTCCGGGCGCAGCTCGTCGATGTAAAAGCGGATGACGGCCGGCTTGCCGGGTCGTCGGCCGCTGCGTCCAAGGCGTTGCCGCAGAGACGAGACCGTGTAGGGCGGTCCGACCTGAGCGATGGCGTCAATAGCGCCGATGTCGATGCCGAGCTCGAGCGTCGAGGTGCAGACCGCCGTAGCCGGCCGTGTCTCGTCCTTTAACCTGGCCTCGACAAATTCGCGATGTTCGCGGGACAGGTTGCCGTGATGGGCGTAGAACGCCTCCGGCAACCGCTCCTGGTCCGTGCGCGTGCGCAGGAGGTCTGTGACCTCCTCGACGTTATCGCGGCTGTTGGCGAAGACGAGGTTCTTTCCGAGCCTCAACGTTTCGAACAGATGGTCGGCGATCTGCCGCTTCCAGATGCCTTGCTGGTCGTCGTCGGCCCCGGGGACAACCCGGTCGCGCCAATAGCCTCGGACCTGCACCCGAAGCGCCGCTTCGCCTTGGCCTTCGATGCGGCGCACCTTGTCGCCTTCGCCGAGCCTCAGCGCTTCCGCGGCCAGGGACAGGTCGCCGAGCGTCGCAGACAGGCCAATGCGGTCGATCCGGCGTCCCGTGCACGCTTCGAGCCTCGCCAGCAGGCTCATGAGTTGTATGCCGCGTTCGGAGCCGATGAAGGCGTGGAGTTCGTCGACCACGATGGCGTCCAGCGCTTGAAACATCCCCTTGACCTCGCGGCCACGACGCACGAACAGGGCTTCGAGGGACTCGGGAGTGATCAACACCAGGCCAGACGGATTTTTGCGAGCCTTCGCCTTGGCGTCTGCGCTCACATCGCCATGCCATCGGTGCACAGGCAGGTCGACGGCTTCGAAAAGCGGTTCGAGCCGCCGGTGCTGGTCGTTGATGAGCGCCTTCAAGGGGCTCAGGTACAGTATGCCAAAGCCGCGCGTCGCCGGTCGCGACGCCAGGCGAGAGGCCAGGGGGAGAAACGCGGCCTCCGTCTTACCGCCGGCGGTGGGCGCCGAGATCAAGACGTCGCCGCCGTCGAGCACGGCGGCGATCGCGCGCCCCTGAAAGTCGCGAAGCTCGGTCCAGCCCTGCGTCCAAATCCACCGCTGGACGCCTTCGGCGAGCCGATCGAAGACGGGCGCGGGCGGGTTCAGATGCGAAGCTCCGCCAACTCGTCATCTTCGGGGCCGGCCTGGTCGTTCGCGGCGCCGAGATCCGGTGCGATATCGACCTCGTCGAGGAGGTCGGACCATTTCGAGGCCGGGTTTTGTTTCAGCACCGACATGAGGTCTACGAAAGCGCGGATCGTATTGCGTGGCGTCTTGAAGTACGCAGCGCCGATGCGCTTCTCGCAATGGTCGAGGAAGGCGGCGAGCGCACTATCGGGAAGATCAACAGCAGACCCGGACGATTGGACGATCCGGCGAATGTTCTGCAGTAAGACGAACAGGTCTTCGCGGCTCAGCGGCTCCAGGCGGATCACAGGCCCGCTCAGATCGACCAATCCATCACCGGCGAAGCGGTTTTCCTCAAGCCGGGAACGCAGAGCTTCGTAGCTGTAGAGGCCCCGGCGCGTATCCAGCAGAAACTCCGGAGTGCCGCCAAGTAAAATTCCTAGTCCGTCGACGCCGCCCTGCAGTACGTCGTTAAGCATGCGCAGGATTTGTTCGTAGTTGTTGCTTCGCGCTTTGGCGCTGTTCAGCTTATAGAGGTTTACGAGTTCGTCGACCGTCACTAGTAGGCCCGCATATCCCGCAATTCGGAAAAAGCGGGCATAGAGCTTGAGCGCGTCATAGACCGTGTCGTCGTTGATGATCGCGCGAACGCCGAGCGCGTTGCGCGCGTCGGTTTTGGTCGTCCATTCGCCTCGGAGCCAGCGCAAAGCGGCTTGCGTCCTTGCATCATCGCCAGCCTCATACGCGCGGACATACTCGGTTACGACCGACACGAAGTCATATCCGAAGACCATTTCCGTGAGCGGGTTTAACCGCTCTCGGATGATCGTGTCGATGGCTATGTGCTGCTGAGCCGATTGCTCACGGAGATCGCCTGCAAAGCGCTCGACAATGCTACGCAGTGCCTCGCCGTCCGGCTTGGTTCGTGTAGCCGTATTACGGCTGAGTTCGGCAAACAGGCTGCGCGCTTGACCGTCGGTCGCGAACAGTCGTCGCTCGGGTGACAGATCGGCGGTCATCGCGACAAAGCGCTTTTCGAGAGCGACGGCGCGGGTCAGGGTGAGGAAGAAGGTCTTGCCGGCGCCGTAGTCGCCTACGATCAGGCGAAATGATGCGCCGCCATCAGCCACGCGGTCGAGGTCGAGCAACATCTGCTGGGTTTCGCCGCTACGGCCAACGGCGATATGCTGCAGGCCGATTCGCGGGGAAACGCCTGCTCGCAGAGCCAGCAGGACAGCGTCGCGTTCGCGCGGCTTGATCGGCGGCAAATCCGTCATTGTACCTCCAGGGGATGCGCCAGCAGCGCCCGGTTGACCGTATAGGGGTCGCCTTCCTCGATCAGAAGGTCGCCTAGGTGATCGATCGCCCAGTCGTTGATGCGTTCGATGGCGCCATCAAGCATCGTATCATGGGCCGCCGCGAGCGCTGCAAGGTCTGACCTAGGCCAGCTGTCGCGAGCGGCAACGGCCTCCGCAAATTCGCCAAGTCGGCCGGGCAGGCCGTGAAATACGCCTGCAGCCTCGTGGTCGGGCTCCCTCGCAGGTTCAGGAAGCGCCGCCGAGGGCGTTTCAACGTCATCCGCACCGAACACGCCTTGCAGCATGGCGGCTGCTTCCGCGGTCTCCCGCGTGATGGCGGCGATCCTCGCGGGGTCGAGTTTGGTCGAGGCAGGCCGCCGCGGAACGGCTTGCCCCTGGGGCGACTCGACCGCCTCGGAGATCTGTACTGGCCCGCCGCCGTGTAGCGCGCTGTAGAGGTCCTTCTGCGGTAGCCCGAGCCAGCCGAACAGCTTTTCGAGGTGCTTGACTTCCTGCGCCGCGAGCCGTCCGTCTGCGAGCGCCATGGCGATAGCGACCTTGACGACCGCCCGGCGTTCTTGATCCGAGGCCTTCGCAAGTCGCGATTTCATGTTGACGGACGCGGGTGGCGTCGCGAGCAACCACTCGGCCTGACCGGTCAAGCGTGCTTGCTGGCGCGAGTCGAAGGCGCCCGTGTTGGCGACCGCCAGCAGCTGCGCACGCTCCTCCGGTGCGATGATCCCGTCAGCCGCGGCGATCATCGCACCGATCTGGATAATCAGGGCGGTCGATTTCATGGCGTCAGGAGTCGCGTCTTCGCCGGCCGGCAGGGGGTACAGATGTACCGGCAGAGCTGGGCTCACCGTTCCGATCGTGAGCTCGGGATCGGGCGCCAGGCCGAACCCCAGCGCCCGAAACGTATTGACGACGCGTCGGTGTCGCGTGGGTGTTATCTGGTCGCGAGCATCGCCGTCAGCCAATTGCGCGACGGCCTGCAACGTTGGTGGGGACGCCCGGGCCGCCAGCTTGCCGGCCGACGCGCTGGCGTCTCGCCACCCGTCGGTGAACTTTGGCAGGTGAGCGTCCGCCATCAGCGTGCCCTTCCAAGCCGAATCTCTTCCGATCATGCGACTGTACTCGTCGAGCTCTTCACAGCATGCGAGGGCAACGGCGTGCGCGCGATCTAGGATGCGTCGGGCGCCGGTGATGTCGGGCGGAGCATCTGGCACAGTCTCCTGGACGGTGAAGGTGCTGCTCGCGGCGCGATAGTCCAACGCCACCTTCGGAAATTTCGACACCTGTTGGGGAGTGAAGGTTACGCCGCGGGGATTTGCGTCGGACCAGCGCTTGCAAAACGTCTCCCGGAAAGTTTCAGTATCCCGCGTCGCTGACGTGCGAAGATAGTATTGGCCGTCGGTGATCAGCCAGGACAATACCCAATCGGGCGGAATCGGCTCGCCGCGAGCCGCAAAACGCCCGAGCCCCACGCGCACCCGGAACGGCGCGCCGAACCCGTCGCGCACGAAGACAGGTTCGAGCTGCGAAGACGCCAGTTCGCTGGCCTGCGCGGCGGCAATCAATCTCGCAGAATAGGACTGGAAAGAGTGATTGCCGCCGTAGATGGCGCGCAGACGTGTGACCTCATCGAGGATGTTCTGCCGATCCGCGGCGGACCGATCGAGCATCAGTCGGCGTTCGAGCCCATAGAAATAGAGAAAGACGTAGCCGAGCGGCGTCTCCGGGTCGGAGCGGTCGGACGCGAGCCACTCAAGGTAATTCCGTCGCGCCTGAGCGGAGATCCGCGAGTAGGAAGGCCAGTAGGGTAGGTCCGTCGACGCGCGGCTTGATGCGACGTCAAGCGATGGGTCGACCAGACAGTTATCGGGCGCGCCGCTGCGGTCGAACGCGTGCAGCGTGCGCCCGACGTAGATCATTCCCCCGGAGATCGGAATGCCAGCGATGGTCACGGCCGCTTTGCGTCTTAGCCACGCCTGATTGCCTTCCGCCCGCGCCTCTTCGACCGTAAGCAAATGCCAGGGATCAGCGTAGGAAGTGCGCGAATACGTCGGTCTGCTCACTCGAGGGGCTTCCACGTAGGTGCGTTTGGGCGCCGTCGCCGGGACGGAGGAGGTCGGCGTTGCAGCCGTACGATTGTGAGCGCGTCTGCTGACGACAACCGCAATTATGATGCCGACCAGGGTCAAGACGAAGAGCCAGGGCCATCCGTCGCTCGACGTGTCGGGAGCGGTCACCGGCGAAGGAGAGGCGGCGACGTCGGCGAGCGACACGCTGTTCCAGCCCCGCCGATATTCACGTGAGTGGGCGCGCCGGTGGTCGGGCTCCTGCAACCGCTGCTTTGCTTCGTTGCAGCCCTTCGTCCACTCATCGCCGTCATCGAGGGGCGCGGCAGCCCCGCAGCCGGAGTGGTGCGGCTCGCTCCGAGCCTGGACCCAATAGGTCGCGCCATCGTGAAATGGGCCGGAGGTTCCGGCGTACCAAGCCTCCCACGCCTGTCGGTCCGCAGCGCCGAGGCGAAACTGGGCGGAAGTCCCCGCCGCATGGACATGGGCTTTCGCCCCCGCCAGCGCGGGGGCGAGCAGCAGAAGAACAATAATCAGATTGCAGAGCAGACGCACGCCGAATTCCCCCACAGACAACATGCTTCTTCTGCGCCTGGGATACAACTTCAGATATGCTGGCCGGGGGCGGTTGGCTGGCGGCCTCTCGATATTGGGTCCGGTCCTGCCGAAAGTGCGTTTTTGGACTTTTGCACTGACTGTTCAGACGCCAAATGCGGCAGCGGTGATCGCCCCTGCATCAGTTCGAGTGAGGTGGTCGCGTCGCGCCCGGCCTGCGCAGAGCAGCGGGTACATTTCTTTCTGTGCAAAAGCAGGAGGTTAGGCGCGCGCTCCGAAAAAACTTCGGTCTGCCCCTAAACGTTTCCCGTGGACGTCGGATCAGGTCTTCAAGGGGGTGAGTTCCGTGTGGGACGGTCCCTTGGTCTGAATGGGGATCGAGCGATGGTCGCGATTGTCACGGGCACCGGCACCGGCCTTCTGCAAGGCTCCGGGGACCTCCTGGGCGGCAAGGGGCAGGTCGGGACTTCGGCGCTGGGGCAGAACAGCGTTGACGTGGCGGTCAATGCCGCGAACGGCAACCTGATCGTCCAGAGCACCGACGCGATGCTGTTCGGCGTCGGTCTGAACGCGGCCGTGGTCGACACCTACAATTCCCAGCTCAGCGCGGTGAACGGCGTGGTGGGCGCGACGGGGTCGGGCTGGTGGGAGAGCTATCAGCGGACGGTCGTGACGCCGGGCGGCTTTACCTCGAACGGCTCGACCTCTTCGGTCACCTATGTTGCCGCCGACGGGTCCGAGATCGTATACACCTGGAACGCCACGACGGGAGCTTACGTCGGCACGAACGAGAGCGACGGCGCCTACGACACCTTGTCGTACAACACGACCTCGTCCGCGTGGACATGGACCGACGGCGACACGCAAGAGACCGATATCTTCGATGCGGCGCACAACAACCGGCTCATCGAATCTCTGGACGCGAGCGGCAACGAGCTTGCCTATCTCTATAATTCCAATGGCCAGCTGACCTCGATCACCACCGAGGGCGGCGAGTACCTGTCGCTGACCTATACCGGGTCCAGCAGCTCGTCGTTCCTGGCGTCGATCGCGACCGAGTACTACGCCAACGGGTCGAGCGGCGCGATGTCGACGATGAGCGACGTCAGCTACGCCTATGGCACCAGCGGCGCCAATCCCAATGAGCTCGCCAGCACGACGGTGAGCCTCGGCGGCAGCGCGACCTACGTCACCTCCTATACCTACAACACCAGCGCGTCTGACCTGATCCAGACCATCTCCCAGACCGACGGGACCAAGCTGACTCTCGGCTACAGCGGGACGGAAGTCACCACGATCTCGCAGAGCATCGTGTCGGGCGGGAGCGCGACCACCAGCCTAACCTACGGCACGGGCTCGACCACCGTCACCGATCCGCTGAGCAACAAGGCGGTGATGTCGTTCAACACCGCGACGTCATCGGGCTCGCTGGACACGCTCACGGGGCTTATGATCTCGTCGGGCGGGACGAGTTCGTCGACCAGCTACGTCTGGGACAGCAACTACGATCTCCTGAGCGCAACGGCGGCGGACGGCAGCACAGCGGTCTACACCTACGACTCGAACGGCGACCTGGTTAAGGCGGTCGACGGCGCCGGCGACGTCGTGAGCTCGACCTACAATACCTCCAACGGCCTCGCCCAACTGCTGACGCAGACGACCTATCCGACGAGCGCCGCGCCCAACACGGTCCGCTACGCCTACGACAGCCATGGCCGGCTCGCCTTCGAGGTCAGCGCGGCGGGCGACGTCACTCAGTTCATCTACAACAGCCGAGGCGAAGAGATCAGCCAGGTCGCGTACACGGGCAACTCCTATAATCTCTCCGGCCTTTCGTCCTCGACCAGCATCGCGAGCTCCACGCTGTCCAGCTGGGTGGTGAGCAGCGCAACCCTCAGCGCCAGCGACCGCACCGACTATACCTACGACGTCCGCGGCGACATGGCCTCGGAGACCGACTACAGCCAGACGACGAGCTCGGGGACCGGTGCGACCGACGTCAGCCATGTTCGCGAGACGCTCTACACGTCTTACCGCCCCGACGGGCTCCTGCTGTCGCAGCTTAACGTCACGCCGGTGAGCTCGGGCACGAGTGGCGCGACCAGCGTCTCGCTCTACACCTACACCGCCAGCAATACGCTGTCCTCGAGCACCATCAGCGCCATCGTCACCTCGGAGACCTATGTCTACGACGGCCTCGACCGGATGACCTCTTCGGTCGACGACGACGGCGAGACCACGTCGGTCGCCTTCAGCTACACCTCCACCGGCAGCACAGAGACCACGACCGTCCCCGATGGGGCGACCGAGACCGCAACCTATAATCTCGCCGGCCAGCTCACCTCCTATACCATGTCCGGCTCGTCGGTCAGCGCCACGACGCACAACGTCTACGATGCAGACGGCAGGCTCGCCTTCAGTGTCGATCCTGTGGGGATGGTGACCGGGTACGCCTACAACGGGGGCGGCGAGGTGGTGGCGGCCACCCAATACGCGGTCGCGGACACCACGAGCTCCACCTGGGCGACCTACTCCAGCATGTCGAGCTGGGCCGCGTCCAACACGACCGGCGCGCTCTACAGCGACAAGATCTACGACGGCGACGGGCGGCTGGTGTTCTCCATCGATCCGGCCGGAACCGTCACGGCCTACGCCTACGACAACGACGGCGAGGTCCTGAGCGAGAGCCAGTACGCGACGCTCGATGCGCCGAGCTCAAGCGCGCCGAGCCTGTCGACCATGACCACCTGGGCCGCGTCGCACACAACCACCAGCGATCGCACCACCCACTCGGTCTACGACGGCGCGGGCGAGCTCGCCTATGTGGTCGGCGGCGGCGGCGAGGTGACGGGGTATTCGTACAACGCCGATGGCCAGCTCACCAAGACGACCCAGTATGCGGTTGCTGACAGCACGACCTCGACCTGGTCGAGCTATGCCAGCATGTCGAGCTGGGCGTCGAGCAATTCGACCGGCGCCTTGAGCGCGACCAGAACCTACGACGCGGCGGGCGAGCTGATTTCCGAGACCGATCCCACGGCCGCAGTCACCTCTTATAGCTACGACGCCGCCGGCGAACTCATCCAGCAGACCCAATACGTCAGCTCCAGCGCCACCTCGAACAATCGCATCACCAACACCGTCTACGATGGCCAGGGCAGAGTGGACTTTACCGTCAACGGCTCGGGCGCGGTCGCGGGCTTTGTCTATAACGGCGACGACGAGCTCGCCCAGGAAACGCTTTACGCGACCCTGAACACCTCGGCGATCAGCGGCACGACGCTGTCGGCCATGCAGGCCTGGGCCACGTCGAACAGCGGCAATACGGCGAACGAGGTCACAAACGAGGTCTACAATTCCGCGGGCCAGCTCGCGTTTGCCATCGGCGCGACCGGCGCGGTCACCGCCTATGTCTACGACGCCAACGGCAAGGTCCTGACCACCACCAAGTACGCGACCCTCGACACCGCCGCGATCAGCGGCGCGACGCTCTCGGCCATGAACACCTGGGCCGCCTCGAGCTCGGGCGGCGTCAATGCGAACAACCGGGTGACCCATAGCTTGTACGACGCCGATGGCCGGGTCGCCTTCACGGTCGATCCGGTCGGTGCAGTCACCGGCTATAGCTACGACAACCTCGGCAACGTCGTGCAGCAGACCAGCTACGCGACCTTCGATACGACCTCAAGCACCTGGGCCAGTCTCTCGGCCATGCAGAGCTGGGCCACGTCGAACAGCGGTAATGCGTCCAACGAGGTTATGGACTACGTCTACTCGGGCGGGAGGTTCGCGTTTGCGCTCGACCCCACCGGCGCGGTCGCCGGCTACACCTACGACGCGTTCGACGACGCCGTTCAGACCGTCGCCTACGCCACCCAGGATGTGCTGTCGGCAGGCGCGGCGGCGCCGGTCTATTCGGCGATGTCGAGTTGGGCGAGCGCGAATGCCGGTCCCCACGACGAGGTCATGGGCGCGGTCTATGACAACGCGGGACGCCAGGTCTACGGGATCGACGGCGGCGGTTATGTCGCGACCAACGTTTACAATGCGCTGGACGAACTGACCTCAGCCACCTCCACCTGGACCTCCAGCGGCGGCTACAGCCAGACCGAAGGGACGGCGGCGACGTCCGCCGCCATCTCGTCGTTCCTGAGCAGCAATTCGGGCTCGTCCAAGCTCGAGACCACCACCTATACCTACGACGCCGACATGCGGGTGCTGACCGCGACCGATGCGACGAGCGCGGTCACCAGCAACCAGTACAACGCCTTCGGGGACGTGATCGCGACCTCGGATGGGCGCGGGAACACCACCCGCTTCGTCTATGACGCCACCGGCGCACTGGCCTATGCCATCGACGCCGACGGCTACGTCACCGCGACCGGGCGCGACTTCGACGGCCAGATCACCAGCGTCACGCGTTACGCGACGTCCGATACAACGAGCACGAGCTGGGCCAGCCTGTCAGGCATGCAGAGCTGGGTGACCTCCCACGCCAGCGCGTCAGTCGATGACACGACCTCGATGACACGCGACTACCTGGAGCGCGTGCTGACCACGAGCGATGCGCAGGCGGTGGCCAGTGCGACCAACGGCGACGTCACCAGCTTCAGCTACGACGCCTTTGGCGACCAGATCACCATCCAGAACGGTCTTAGCGGCACGACCAGCCAGGTCTTCAACGGCCAGGGCCTGATGACCTCTCAGGTTCTGCCGGAGAGCTCGATCCTGCCCAATAGCGGCGGCGTGGGCAGCGGCAAGACGGAAGCGACCAGCGTCACCAATACTTGGACCTACGACGCCTTCGGCAACCTGCTGACCACGGTGCAGGCCTCGGGCCTGGCCGAACAGCTGACGACCTCCTACACCTACGACAAGGACAACCGGCAGGTCTCGACCATCGGTCAGTCGATGACGGTCACCAACGGCGGCGCCTTGACCACGAGTTCGGTCACGCCAACGGCGACGAATGTCTACGACACCTGGGGCAACCTGATCCTGACTAAGGACGCGGTCGGCGCCCAGACCTTCTACTACTACAACGCCAAGAACCAGAAGATCGCCGAGGTCGACGCCGACGGCGATACCAACACCTGGGCCTACGACGGCTTCGGCAATCTGCTGTCCCAGACCCAGTACGCCACTACCGAGAACCCCAACTTCTCCACCACGAGCCTGTGGACCAACAGCACCGTAGACTCAGGCATGAGCGCGACCGTGCCCGCGGTCGTCTCCGACGGCGGCTACACGGTCCTGTCGCGCACCACCAGCGCCACGCCACCCGCCAACTGGGGCATGGACATCGGCGGCGCTTCGCCGATGATCCAGGTGACCTCCGGCAACAGCGTGTCGGCGAGCGTCGAGGTGGCCGCGGTCAACGCCGCCCAGGTCGACCTCTACATCGAGTGGTTCAACGCCAGCGGCACCCTCATCAGCTCGACGGAGATTGCCTCGGCCACCGCCGGCGGCAGCTTCAGCACGAGCGGCTCCTCGCCGATCCTTCTGGGCGGAACAGCTACCGCCATCACCTCGGCGGCCTACGCCAGCCTGATGGTCCGCGGCGTCACGAGTTCCAGCGCGCCGTCGGGCGCCATGACCCTGCAGATGGCGGCGCCTCTGATCGTCGATGGCGCCGATGCGAGCCGCACCGTCCAGTACGCCTACGACCTCGACAACCGCCTGACCTCCTCCACCGTCGACAACGTCATCTACGGCTCTTACTCCGGGTCGGCCTGGTCGAGCATAAGCGGCAACATCACGTCGACCACGGTCTACGACAAGGACGGCGACGCAATCCTGCAGACCGACGTGAACGGCGATCAGGTCTACACCTACTACGACGCCGACAATCGCAAGATCGCCGAGGTCGACGCGACCAACCACCTGGCCACCTGGACCTACGACGCCGAAGGCCAGGCGACCAGCGAGACCCAGTACGCAAGCGCGCTCACGGGGTCGGTCACCACCGGGAGCGTCCCCACGCCGCCGTCGTCGTCATCTACCGACCGGATATCGGGTTACACCTACGATCACGACGGTCGCGTGTTGACCGCGACGCTGAGCAACGCCGGCACGAACATGATCACCAGCTCCGGCCTGCTGGTCCAGAGCAGCGGCAACGCGACCGTCAGCTATACCTACAACGCGCTTGGCGAGGTGCTGACGGAAACGCAGGCCACCGGCGACGTCACCAGTTACGGCTACGACCTGCAGGGCCGCCAGACCTCGGAAATCGACGCCACCTACCAGGGTTACAACGGAACCAGCACCACTAGTATCACCCGGGAAACGATCACCGCCTACAATGGCTTGAACGAGGTCACCCGCGAGATCGTCGGTCAGTCCGGTTCGATCTCGACGACCGACCTGCAAACCATCAACTCGCCCAGCGAGCGCATCGCCAGCTACGTCTACAGCGGCGGCCTGCTGCTGGACGAGATCGATCCGGACGGCAACGTCACCGCCTACGGCTACGACGCCGACGGCCGGGCCACCGCCGAGACCTTCGGTGCGGCCACCGTCGGAACCTCCGGCGCCGGGTCGGGCGGGGCCACTTTCACAAGCTCTTCGGGCGCGCCCGTGTTCACCTCCGGCGTGCTGCAGCCCGGCGGGACCTACGACGAGTGGGCCGACTTTACGGTCTACGACGGTATGGGACACGTTCTGTCGCAGGGCGTCGCCAGCGGTTCGAGCTCGAGCTATACCGCCGGCGACTACAGCAACTACGTCTACGACGCCTTCGGCGAGATCACCTCCGAAGGCACCGACGGCAGCAACTCAGAAAACTTCTTCTATGACAACGCAGGTCGCGTGTGGATGACCAACAGCGCCGGCGGCGCCTGGCAGATCTACGGCTACGACGCGATCGGCAACCGCACGCTCCAGCTCGCGCCAGCCCAGGGCATCAGCTCGAGCCTGTCGGCCTACGCCACCCCGACGAGCGGCAGCGCCAGCCTGCAGACCGCGCTCTGGGCCGTCGCCGGCGTCTCCAGTGGTAACGTGTCGCTCACCACCACCAGCCCCAGTCACGTCAGTGGCGTCATCGACAGCTTCGACGTCTACAACCGCGATAACGAACAGACGGAGACAATCGAGCCGCAACGGGTCTACTCCGGCACCGTGAGCTCATCGTACCCGTGGGTGACCATCGCGCCGACTTCCGGCGCCACGCTCTCGATGACCTCGGCCTACGACGCCTTTGGTGACGTCACGTCTACGACCGACGCGAACGGCAATACGATGTCGTATGTCTACAACGTCCGTGGCGAACAGGTCGAAGAGATCGAGCCTTCCGTTTCGGTCGTGTCGGGGAACGGCAGCTCCACTTCGGCTAACCCGACGCTGTATACCTACTACGACGTTGCCGGGCGCCAGATCGCGACTACCGATGCAGACGGCAATACCATGACGGAACTGCTGCTGGCCGGGACTGGCTACGGCAGCGGCTCGGCCTCGGTCGTCTCCCAGTTCAATCCCGACGGCGGCGCAGTCGTCAACCAGTACGACGTCTTCGGCGACCGGCGGTTCATGAGCAGCCTGGAGGACATCACCTCCGTCTATACCACCGCTTTTAGCGGACTCGCCTACGCCTGGGCGGTCGAAGCTTACGTCTACAACGGCGGCAGCGAACTGGTGGAAGACGTACATCCGCTGAACGGCCTGCTCGATGACGACACCGGCCTGTATGACAGCGGCAGTTCACTCGTCGACTTCTACGCCTACGATGGCCTGGGAGAACGGATCGCGGCGACCAGCAACGAGGAGATGGCCAGCATCGCCTCCGGCACGTCAGGGACGCTTTCCGCGAACCTCAGCACGCTCGTCAGCGCGACCTCGACCACCACGCCTGCGGCGGTCACTTCGGCGTTCGACTACGTCCTGGCCCATGTGTCCTCGGGCGCTCAGGTCAACGCCTTCGACGATGAAGGCCGCGTCAGGAATTCGATCGACTATCTGGGCAACACCTCGACCTACGCCTACGTCTGGAGCGGCGGCGACGTCACCTCTGGCCTTGGGACCTTTGGAGGCTGGACCGAGACCATCTCGGCACCCTATGGCAGCGCAACCAGCGTAACCGACTATTTCGGAAACACGATTTCGAACACAAACTTCGGGGGTCAGGCTTACGCCTATACCTATCTGGCGACCGCCCAGGTCGGCACGCAGAGCAACACCGCCACCTTCTCCGGCATCGCGGGTCAGGCGCTGACCTTCTACTACTACAACACCGGCGAAACCGAAGCGGTGACCGATTCCGCGCCCGGATCCGGCCTGACCTCGCAGACCATCTCCTCGAGCGTCAAGCCTGCGTCCGAATATTACGGCGACGTCACCCTCTACACCTATGACGCCAACGGCAATCAGACGACCGAGGATACCACTCAAGAGTGGGTCTATTTTACTTCCACCAGCGCAAACCATTGGACCAACTACGTCAGCGGTCAGTTCAACATCAGCGGCGTCGTCGCCAACAGCGCGACCGCGACCTACGACGCCCTGAACCGCCTCGCGTCGGCGACCTGGAGCGGCGGGACGAACATCGCCTACGGCTACGACGCCCAGGGCAATACGATGGACATGGTGGCGCACTACACGTCGATCGGCGGAGTGTCGTCATCCACTCAGAGCTTCTGGTACGCCTACGACGACATGAACCGGATGACGGTTACGGAAGGCGTTGTCTCCGGCGGCCAGGTCGTTGCGGGTACGAGCGGGTCCGTCCTGACCTACAACGTCGGCGGCCAGCGGATATCGGACGTCTTTACCAGTACGGGCAACCTTGAGGAGGAAGACTACGCCTACGCTGGCGACGGCTATCTCGACGACGTCTATATCGGCTTCACCGCCTCAAACGGCAGCGCCTACGACTATCTCGCAGAGGGCGAGTCGCGCGACCTCATCGGGCGGGTAACCTCGGAGACGCAGTACGACAAATTTGGCGGAGTCACAGGTTCGAACACCTACACCTACGATTTGGACTCCAACGTCGCCAGCTATATCGACGTCGCCTTCCTTAGCGCCGGGTCGTACACCACCGCGACAACGTCCTATTCCTACGACGCGCTTTCCGGCACGGTGAGCGGAGGCGGTTACACCGGCGCCTACCAGGGCGGCAACGTCACCGACCAGCGCACGACCTTGGTGAGCGGGACCCACACGACGGTCAGCGACGACTCCTATCAATACGTCTGGACCGACGCTGCGCTCGAGACCGGGATCGTCTACACCCCCAACACCTCCCACTGGACGTCGAACTTCTCAACCACGCTCGAGTACGACTCCAACGATCACATCATGTCGGCGATCGTCGGTGGAACCAAGAGTTCGACCATCGCCTACGTCACCAACTACGAAGGTGAGATCGTCAGCAGCACCGAAACGATCGGCGCCACGTCCGCCGGTCCGCAAAACAAGTACTACACCTTCGCCGGTATCGTCCGCGGTCAGGTCGGCAATGACGGGACGCCGGCGAGTCAGGAGGACGAGCGTGAACTCCTGAACCAGGATGCGAACAATGCTTCTTTCAACGGCTGGGCCTACGGCTCAGCCGTTGCCTACGCCAACTTTGACCAGAACTTCTCCCCCATCAACCCGGACTCGACCGGCCTGGCCGGCGCGCCGCAAGACTACACCGTCGACGCCGGCGACACGCTCGACGCCATTGCTCAGAATCTCTGGGGCGACGCGTCGCTTTGGTACCTGATCGCCGACGCCAACGGCCTCTCCAGTGATGACGGTCTGGTGGCGGGCCAGGTGCTGCAAGTCCCGGCCTACGTCACCAACCTTCATAACAACAGCTCGACCACGTCGGTCTATAATCAGAACCAGACGCTCGGAAACATCCAACCCGATCAGATCGCGCCGCCACCAAAGCACCACGGGTGCAGCGCCGGCGAGATCATCATGGCGATCGTCGCGGCGGCGGTCGCAGCGATCTTGACTTTCGTACCTGGCGGGCAGGTTGCGGCGGGAAGCATCTTCGAGCAGATTGGCGACTTCCTCTACTACGGTGCCACTTCCTTACTCGGCGGTATCGACGCCCTCAGTGACGGTGTTTTGACCGCGCTCAGCGTTGGGGCAGACGTCGCCGCGGGAGCAATTGTTGGAGCGACCGGCGCCGTAGCAGGTCAACTTGTGGGCTTGGCTACCCATACGATCTCGAAGTTCAACTGGTCAGCCGTGGCCGAAGCGGCGATCACGGGAGGCGTTGGGGCTGGTCTTGGCGACATCGGCCCGTTGCAGTCGTTCATGGCGCAGAGCCCGACGGATGCGTTCTTGGGCGGCGCAGCCATCGGAGCCGGAACGGCGGCGATCAGCCAAGGCGTCGAACTCGCAACGGGGCTCGAGCACAAGTTCGACTGGACCTCGGTCGCCGTCCAGGCGGTAGAGGGCGGCATCCAGGCCGGGCTAGGTTCCGAGCTCAGCACCTCCAAGTTCAGTTCGTTAGAAATCGGCTTCATTTCGGGGACAACTGCGGACCTCGCCGGCGCAGCCGTACGCTCGTTCGCTACCGGCAAAAGCTTCGGTGAGAGCGTCGCCGAGGAACTGCCTAGTGCGATCGGAACGACCATTGGCGACGCGATCGCGGCGGGCACCTTGCAGCAGTCCATTGACGAACTAGGTAGCGCACTCTGGAATGGAGCCCAACAGGTCGGGGGCGCAATCATAAACGGCATTGCGTCAGCCGGAGACGGTATCGGCAACGGCATCGGACAGATCGCCAGCGCGATCCTTAACGGTGCCGGAACGCCAGGAGAAGATGGGGGAGAGACTAACCAGTCACCAGATTCCAGCTTGGATGGGTCGAAATCCGCTGCAAATTTGGGTGAAAACCTCTCAGAGGTAGCGGCCTCACCCAGTGGGACATGCCCAGCTGCCCCTCTTTCTGGCGGGGCACCAGGCGGTAACGTGAACAATGCGCCGACCGGTAAACCAACGCCGGTACCGGTGAGTATTCAAAATGACCCGCTCGTGACCGCAAGTTATAACGATACGGATGACGCTGCGGCGGCTCTGACGCAACTGGCCAAAACTCGCGAAGCCGACATTCGAGCGGCGGAGGGCATAACCGACCCCAACGTGCCCACAAGCGAAATATTTGCACCTCTCTTGCAGGGGCCAGATGGGCGAGTTTATATTGGGACCATAATGTGGAGTAATTCAGAATCCGGCGCATTCACCAGCTACGATCATCCCGACGGTTTCATCGTCGTTGGCGATTGGCATTTGCACGCGGCTCCGTCGTTGGTTGGCGACATGTTTTCTGGTCAAGACTATATACACACCGTGACTATCCAATCTGGCCAAAACGTCCAAGTGCCAGGGGGCAATACGTCTTTTGCGTCATACATTGGGAGTAAGTACGTCCCAGATGGTAATGGGGGCGTGACCGTGCAATGGCATACTTATGCGCTGGACGATGATTTACCGCCAAATCTTTTGGCCGACCCTTCCACTATTCGACCGCTAAGCTCGTTTGATCTAAACACATATTCTCCGAACAACACTGGTGACATGTTCGGGATTGCGCTACCGGTTTGTGTCAAAGGAAAGGCAGTGACCGCTTATGTAGTACCCGGACGGAGGGTCAAATGATGGCGTCAGTCGGCGTCCCCTTAGTAATAAGCGTTTTCTTGTTGGAAGGAGTGAGCAACTTAGGGTTTGCGAGTGAAGCAGTGTATGGAAGGATGGATTTAAGGCCCGCCGAGCGTCGTGCTTATGTTGAGCGCATCATAAATACGGCATGGAAATCGCTTTGTGTTTCTCAGCATAGCGTGCCTTGTGGTGCGCGCACACATTACCATTTTACGCTATCCTTATCCCCACCGCCGAAACGTGGATGTCTGCTGATTATAGAGGGCAACTCTAAGAGGCCTGAGTCGTCTGAATTTATTGAGCGCGCCGACTTCCATTGTGCTGATGACGGGTCGGTATTTTTGGATGGATTTTCGTAGCGGTCAGAGTGGTTTGTGTAATTGCGAAATTAGGGAATATGAAGTAGGAGCAATATTCCCCTTTTGTTCCGACTCGTGATATGCCATGATCATGGCCCGCTCAGCCCGCATCGTTGTTCCTAGGCTTCCGCATCACGTCAGGGCGCGCCAATCGCAGCGAGCCGATCTTCATCGAAGACGGCGATCGGGACACCTATTGCGTCCAACTGGCTGAGCAGGCGCGACGGTACGACGTCGCCGTCTGGGCTTACTATCTCATGCCCAACTAAGTGCATCTCTTCCCGCGCCGCGCGAAGAGTCCGATGGGCCTTTCAGTGACGCTCACAGATTTCCGTTCCCACCCCTAAACAAATCCCGCGACGTCCAGATCAGGTCCTTAGGGGTTGGCCCTGGTCGAGGTGTCCGATGAGCGTCGCTGTTCCTGCCGGAGTCGTAAAAGCTCAGCCAAAAATATCGGTTCCGAAGTCTTTGGTGCCGCCGTCGCTGGTTCCGAAGGTCCCGGCCCCAGGGCCCGTGACCCAAAAGGTGAGCGGGGACGCCGCCAAGCCCAAACCGAAGTCCAAACCCAAGCCCCCGCCCGCCTACCCGCAGCCGACGGTCCTGCCGACCCAGGAGGGGCCGCGGGGCGTGCGCTACGACTTCAACCTCGGCTGCCGGGTCGCGCTCCCCAAGCGCGAGGACGGCGAGTGGCTGGTGCGCCTGCGCGACCTCGAGACCGGCAACGTGCTGTTCGAGAGCCGCAACAGGGGCTCGTTCGTGGCCTCCTCGAAGCGCTTCTTCGTGCGTTTCTGCATCGAAGTGTCCGACGGTGAGACCGAGATTTTCCGTCACGACTACGACTGCCGCGACCGCGAGGTCTTAATCCTGTTTCCGCTCGGCACGCTGGGCGACACCATGGCCTGGTTCCCCTATGCGGCGCGCTTCGGCGAGGTGCACGGCTGCAAGCTTACCATCGCCATGTCGGGCCTGATCATTCCCTTGCTAAAGGACAACTACCCCAACATCAACTTCGTCACCCACGAAGAGTTGGCCGAGCAGAAGCTGACCGAAACCGCCTACGCGACCTACTGCATGGGCCTGTTCTTCGACGACAAGGACAACGTCTGGCAGCCCACCGATTTCCGCATGGTGGGTCTGCACCGCACCGCGGCCTATATCCTCGGCGTCGATCCGGCCGAGGAGGCGCCGCGCGTGACCTGTTCGGCGCCCGATCGCCCGATCGCTGAACCGTACGTCGTGATCGCCGTGCAGAGTTCCAGCGGCTGCAAGATGTGGAACAATCCGACCGGCTGGCGCGAGGTGGTGAGTTATCTCAAGGCCAAGGGTTACCGGGTCATCTGCATCGACCAGAAACCGGTGCACGGGGCGGGTTTATTGTACTACCAGATCCCGCACGGGTGCGAAGACGAGACCGGCGATCGGCCGCTGACCGAGCGCGCGCGGTGGATCACTCACGCGGACGCCTTCGTGGGCCTCTCCAGCGGCCTGGCATGGCTGGCGTGGGCGTGCGGCGCACCCTCGGTGGTGATCTCGGGCTTCACCCATCCAACCAATGAGTTCGCGACGCCCTACCGGGTGTTCAACTGGCACACCTGCAACAGCTGCTGGAACGATCCGGCGCTGAGGTTCAAGCACGACGACTTCATGTGGTGTCCCAGGCATCAGAATACGTCACGCCATTTCGAGTGCACGCGCCTGATCACCACCAGCCACGTGATCTCCACCATCGACCGGGCGCTGGCGGAAAATCCAACAAAGGGCCAGCGCATGCCGCGGGTCGTCGCGGACAATCCCGTCGTCGCCGCGGCCCCCAGCCGTAAGGGGCAGTCGGTAAAGCCAAAGAAGGCGAAAACCGCCGCCGTCGCCGCAGAATAGACGTTCACTCGAGATCGGACGGTCCGGCCATGGCCGCGAACGCTTGCCTCACGTCGTCGAAGATTCAGCGCGTCTTGTCCTTCGACGCATATTGCTGCAACAGCAGTTGCGCGCCCGACGCTTGCGGCGGCGCATCCGCCGCGTTGTCGAGGCTCGCCTGCATCGCATCGATCAGCATGGACATGTCCCGGTTCAAGGGCTCGTTTTCCTGGTTGCGCGCGATGCCGTCCCTCAGGCGCCGGATCGCCGGCTCGAACTCGTCGCGGATCATGGCGTCGAGGCCCTCCACAAACAGACGCAGCGGCGCGCCTTCAGGCAGAAGGTGCAGCGGCCCCCAGGCGGTCTCGGCGCCGATCGCGTCGCCGCCGCAGAGGACGAGCAGGCCGAGTTGGAAGCGCGCGATGGCGAAGCCCGGCGCCAGATTGACCGACGTCTGCATGGCCTGGCGCGCCTCGGCGTATCTCTGCAGGCCCGCAAGGATCGATCCGCGCAGGAAATGCAGCCGAGCATCGTCGGGATGAGCGCCCAGCGCCTGTTCCGCCGCCTCGAGGCCCTGCTCATCGCCTTGCCGCATGCGCGCGAGCACGTCGCGAAGCAGATCCTCCGATGCTTCCAGCCTGCCTCCCGATGGCGGGCTGTTGCGCGTTGCATGTTCCATCGCCCGTCTCCGTTTGTGATGACGCAAGATCGATCGGGCCTCGTACGCGCCTGCCGATCACCGACATTGTTCGAACTGCGATCTGGTTTACACCAAGACGCCGCAAGACGCACACATATTCACGCAGCCCCTTCGCGTTTCGACTTGTGGCGCCTTGGTCGAACACCTAGGGTTCGACGATGTCTCAGGTGAGCCCTGGCGGCTCGAGAACACCGAGGAACGATGTGAGTTCGGACCCGCGAGCGCAAGCGCAATCCAGGCTCTCTCGGCTCAACGGCTATCTCGAGAGCGACCCCGACAACCTGTCCTTGATCGCCGACGCCGCCGTCACGGCGCGCGACGCGGGAGACATGGAGCGGGCCCAGGACCTGATCGAGCGCTATGCGTCGCTCGCCGCGCTGCCGCCATCGTTAGAGAACCTGCGCGGGCTCATCGCCATCGACCAGCGGCGTTTTGAAGAGGCCAGCGGGGTCTTTCAAGGGTTGCTGGAGCAGTCTCCGACCGACACGGCGGTGCGATACAACCTCGCCTTCGCGCGTACGATGCTAAGAGACTTCCCGGCCGTCGCGGACATCATCGACGATGAAACCGTGCTCGCCGTTCCGGAGGCGGCGACCCTCAAGGTGCAGGCGCTTCACCAGCTGGGCGATGTCGACCAAGCGTTGACCTTCGGTTTGGCGTGCGCCGTGGAGCGTCCCGGCGACACGGCGCTGGCGAGTGCGCTTGCGGTGGCCGCGCTGGATGCGGAGCAGCCGGATGTCGCGCGCGACTTCGCGCTGCGCGCGGGCGACACGCATGAAGGCTTGTCGACGCTCGGCATGCTGGCGCTCACGAGTAACGACGTGGGCGGATCGCTCGCCTATTTCGATCGCGCGCTCGCCGTGCGGTCCGACAGCGCGCGGGCGCGCCTGGGAAAAGGGCTGGCGCTGATGGCGCGCGGGGACCTCGCCGAGGCCGCGAACGATATCGACCAGGCCGCCGCGATCTTCCGCACCCACCTGGGCACATGGGTGGCGTCCGGGTGGGCTCACTTCGTCCAGGGGGATTACAAGGGCGCGCGCCAAGCCTTCGAAACGGCGCTCGATCTCGATCCGAGCTTTGCCGAAAGCCAAGGCAGCCTGGCCGTCGTCGACGCGGTCGAGGGCCGGCTGGACAGCGCGCGCCGGCGTACTGAGATCGCGCTTCGGCTCGATCGCAATTGTTTTTCGGCGGCCTTCGCAAAGAGCCTCCTGCTCGGCGGCGCCGGCGATGCCGAGGCCGCGCAACGCATAATCGGACTTGCGCTTCAGTCGCCGCTCGCGGACGGCCAGACCCTGGCCCAGGCCATGAGCGGATTTGCTCGCGTACTGGGCCCGCGCTGACATGGACCCGATTTCAAACGTCGACCAGATCGTCCTGATCCTGCGGCAACGGCTGCAGGAGCGCGCGCGCGCCGCCGCGTCGAAGAATAAGACGCCGCCAGGCGTCTCGAACGCCAGACGGCCGGCTCGGCTGCAGAGCGTGAGATCGCTCGCCGCGGTCGAAGGGGTCGACGATCCGCAACTGCGTCGAACGCTTGTTCAGAATATTCTATCGGATCAGTTCGGCGCGGAGTTGGTCAACGAGGCGCAGTTCCAACAGGTCGTCGATCAGGTCACGGTCGCGCTCGAGGAGAATGAACAGGCGTCGGTGTTGCTGACCCGGCTGGTTTCGGAACTCCGCGCCGGCGCGGCCTAGACGATCTCCGGGGGGGCACAGCATGCGCAATTTCCTGGTGCTGGAGTCGAATTTCGGACCTTTCATCATCAACCGGCATGACCGGCTTCAGGGCCCTGCGCTCCTGCTGTCCGGGCGGCCGCATATCCAAGGCGAGCTCGACAAAATTCTGGGCCTCGTCGCGCGGCTGCCGCCCGAGGCGATCGTGGTCGACGCCGGCGCCAATGCCGGTCTGGTTTCCGTGCCGATCGCTCAGCTGCTCGCGCCGAAAGCCGGCCGAGTGCTCGCGTTCGAGGTGCAGCGGATGATGTACTACGCGCTTTGCGGCACCGTCGCGCTCAACGGGTTGGAGAACCTGTTCGTCTACCATCTGGGTCTTGGCGACTCTCTTCGTGAGGCGGCCATCGCGCCGCCTGACTACGGCGTCCTGCAGGACTTCGGCACGTTCAGCTTGTTGGAGCAGGGCGGTGCGAACCCCTCGGAGCAAGTCTCCATCGTGACGATCGACTCGCTCGAATTGCCGCGTCTCGATTTTCTGAAGATCGACGTGGAGGGCATGGACATCGAAGTCCTCAGAGGCGGCGCCAACACGATCAGGACGCATCGGCCGTGGTGCTGGGTCGAATATTGGAAGGTCGGCGCGCCGCAGGTCAAAGGGGCCTTCAACGCGGAGGGATACGAGTTCTTCGTGATGGATGACCTGAATCTGCTCTGTGCGCCCCGAGAGCGGATTGCAGAAGTCGGCATAAACATCGACGCCCCCAGAGTATGAGGCGGGCGCCGTCACCTTACGCTGAGCTTACACCTTGCGGCGCCACTTGCTTGCCGTCTCGGTTCATGCTGTTGGTTGAATAATTCAACCCGGGGGGGTGCGGGATGGGGGCTGATGAAGCACTGGAGTTGATGAACCGACTCCTATGGAACGCGATGATGGTCGCGGGGCCGGTGCTAGTTGCGGCGCTCCTTGTGGGCGTCCTGGTCAGCGTGCTGCAGGTCGCAACCCAGTTGCAGGAAACGACCCTCAGCTATGTCCCTAAGCTGGTCGTCGCCTGCCTGGTGCTGATCGCGCTGGGGCCATGGATGATCCACTCCATCACCCGTTTTGCGATCTCGGTGATCCAGATCATCCCTTCGCTCGGCTGAACGGAGGCTTCGGGGGTGGATCTGATCGGCTGGCTCTTTTCCTGCCTGCTCCTTGGCCTGCGCGTCGGGCCGGTGTTCGCCTTTGCGCCGCCCTTCAGTCTGACGCGCCTCCCCGTCCAGTTCCGTGTGCTGCTGGGCCTTGCCGTCGCCGCTTGCATCGTCTCCGCCCACCCGGTCGCCAGTCACCTCGCCGATCTCAGCCTGGGCTCCGTGCTGGTCACAGCCGTTCGCGAGCTGTTCATCGGGATGGTGTTCGTCACCGCCTTTCAGGTGATGTTCGCCGCGCTCTACATCGCCGGCCGCGTCGTCGACATTCAGGCCGGTTTCGGCTTGGCGACCTTGATCGATCCGGTCAGCCAGGCGAGCACGCCGCTGGTCGGCACCCTGTTCGCCTACGCGGCGGCGGCCGTCTTCTTCGCCATCGGAGGGCAGGGCGATTTGATGCGCCTGATCGGCGCATCGCTCGAGGTCGTGCCGCTCGGTCAGTGGCGTCCGCCGCAGACGCTCGAACCGCTCACGGCGCTGCTCTCGGTCCTGACCTTGACCAGCCTGGGCGTGGCGGGGGGCGCCATCCTGTGCCTGTTCCTCGCCGATCTGACCATCGCGGTGCTCGCCCGCACGGCGCCCCAGCTGAATGCGCTGATGCTGGGCTTTCAAGTGAAGACTCTCCTGCTGCTCCTGGTCCTGCCGGTCGCCTTCGGCGCCTCCGGCGCGCTGTTCGCGCGCATGGCGGCGGTGACGCTCGAAGCCGTGCCTCGGCTTATTTGACGCGATGGAGGACGCCACAGAACAGGACCGATCCGAGGCGCCGACGCGCTTCAAGCTCGACCGGGCCCGGCGCGAAGGCTCAGTCGCGCGGGGGCTCGACCTGGGGTTCCTGGGCGGATTCGCCGCCTTCATCGTGTATCTGTGGGCCGCGGGCCACACGCTCGGCGCCAACCTGGCGCTCACGGCCAAGCGCGCGATCGTTATCGGGCCGGACGTCGCGGTCGGCTCCGATCCGCTGCTTCAGTTGACCGGTGAGGTTTTCAGCGCCGCGCTGCGGCCCCTCGCCATGCTCGTCGGCGCGGTTTTCCTGACGGTATTGGCGCTCGAGCTCGTTCAGACGGGCTTCGTCTTCTCCTTCAAGCCACTGCAACCCAACTTCGGAAAGCTCAATCCCACCCGCGGGCTCAAGCGGCTGTTTACGCCGCGGATCCTGATAGAGACCGGCAAGAACGTCCTCAAGCTGGCTGTCTATGTGGCGCTGGCGGTGTGGGTGATCGCCGCGACCTACCGCGAGGTCGCGCCGGCGATTGCCGATGGACGCGCGCTGGCGGACGCGATCGCGCGGGCGGGCTTTCGGCTGCTCACCCTGTTCCTGCTCGCCGCGGTTTTCTTCGCCATCTTGGACCAGCTGATCGTCCGGCGCGATTTCCTCAAGCGCATGCGGATGAGCCGGCGGGAAGTGCGCCGCGAGATGCGCGACCGGGAGGGCGACCCACGCCTCAAACAGCGCCGCCGCCAGGTGCACCGCGAATTCGCCAAGTTGAGCCGCAGCCTACGGAATATACGCGGCGCCGACGTCCTGATCACGAACCCCGCGCACTACGCCGTCGCCTTGAAATACGATACACGCACCATGGCGGCGCCCAAGGTCGTTTCCCGCGGCGCCAACCAGCACGCGCTGAGGCTCAAACGGGCCGCCTTCCTCTATGGCGTGGTCATCGTCGAGGACCGGCCGCTCGCCCGCGCGCTCTATCAGCGGTGCGACGTCGATCGTGAAGTGCCCGAGACTTGCTTCCGCGCGGTCGCCGACATTTATCGTCGCTTGCGCGGGTTCAAACGCGATGCAACCGAGGCCGGCTATGTTTAGGCAGTTTTTTGGGAAGAACCACGACCTGGTCCTTGTGGTCGGGGTGATCGCGATCCTGCTGATCCTGTTCTCGCCAATCCCGCCCGTCCTGCTGGACCTTCTGATCATCTCGAACTTCGCGTTCGCGATGACAATCCTGCTGCTCACCTTCTATGTCGACAAGCCGGTCTCCTTCTCCACCTTCCCTTCGCTGTTGCTGGTGGGGACCCTTTATCGCCTGTCGCTCAACGTGGCGGCGACCCGGCTCATCCTCACGCGCGCGCACGCAGGCGAGGTGATCGGCTCGATCGGCTCCTTTGCGGTTCAGGGGAGCTTCGTCGTCGGCCTGGTGGTCTTTTTCATCCTTGTCGTCGTCCAGTACGTCGTGGTGACCTCGGGCGCGCAGCGGGTCTCGGAGGTTGCGGCGCGTTTCGTGCTGGATTCGGTGCCCGGTCAGCAGATGAGCATCGATGCGGACCTCAACATGGGCCTCATCGACCAGCACGAGGCCAAGCGCCGGAGAAAAGACCTCGAGAAGGAGGCGGCTTTCTACGGCGCGATGGACGGCGCCAGCAAGTTCGTGAAGGGCGACGCCGTCGCCAGTGTGATCATCCTTCTCATCAACATCATCGCCGGCTGGATAATCGGCGTCGCGCAAATGGGAATGGACTGGCTGACAGCGCTGCAGACTTTCAGCCTACTGACCATTGGGGACGGCATTGTCACGCAGGTGCCCGCCCTGGTGATATCGACGGCGACCGGCATCATCGTGACCCGTTCGTCCGCGGACCGCCAGCTCAGCACTGAAATCCTGGCCCAGTTTGCCTCCGAGCCGAAGATTCCGTTGATCGTTATGGGAGCG
The DNA here is from genome assembly GCA_035551675.1 of Caulobacteraceae bacterium. Taxonomy (GTDB): domain Bacteria; phylum Pseudomonadota; class Alphaproteobacteria; order Caulobacterales; family Caulobacteraceae; genus JAFECT01. Next base: position 81,163 of record DASZMV010000037.1, read on the forward strand.
TTGTTCGTCCTGCTCTTGCTCCCCGGCATGCCTAAATGGCCCATCGCAATCCTGATCGGACTGGCCGCAGCGCTTTGGTTCTCGAGACGGGGCAAGGCGAAAGCTGATTTGGGCGAGGACGCCGATACGGCGAGCCCAGACCTGTCCGACGAGGCAGCGCGAACCCGTGGACCGGCGGCTGTCGAGGTCTTGCTCGGAAGGTCGCTCAGCCAGCGCTGGCAGCCGCTCAAAGCCATCCTAAGCGATCGGATCTCCGTGTTGCGCACTCAACAGGAGAAAACATCGGGGTTCGCCTTCCCGGCCGTGGTGATCGCGGATGGCGCGCATCTCGACCCAAATGGATACGAGATATGCCTTCTTGGGGCGCGCTACGCACAGTCGAAGTTGTTCGCGGACAAGCTGCTCGCCGTCCGTTCCGCTTCGGCCAAAGGCGATCTTCCAGGGGTCGAGACCCAGGACCCGGCGTTCGGGCTGCCGGCGGTGTGGATCGAGCCGGAGCAACGAGACCAGGCGCAGGAAGCGGGCTTCACGCTGGTCGACCCTGTTACAGTCCTGATCACCCACCTCGGCGAGGTGTTGCGCACCGAGGCGTCGCTGCTGCTCTCGCGTGCCGACGTCGTAGTTATGCTCGAAGGCGTCCGCACGCGCCAACCCGGACTGATCGAAGAGCTCGTGCCCTCGGTCATGACCGTTTCCGACGTCCAGCGTGTGCTGCAGAACCTGCTCGCCGAGGACGTTTCCATCCGAAACATTGACCATATCGTGGAGACACTCGCCGACGTCGGCCGGCAGACCCGCGACCATGGTGAACTTACGGAATTGGTGCGTCAGAAGCTGGGTCATGGCATCTGTCACGGCCTTCGAGCGAACCGCGATCAGCTGGCCGTCATGAGTCTCAACCCGCGGGTGGAGGCGCAGATTGCGGACAGCATCAGGCGGAGCGACGGCAAGAACGCCTTTGTGATCGAGCCGACTCTAGCCGAGCAACTGATGCGAAAGCTGATGCCGATCTCGGACAAGATGATCGAGCAAGGGGTCTCGCCGGTTCTGCTATGCGGACCGGAGGTTCGCCGGGGCCTGAAGATATTTACCCGTCGCACCATCCCGCGGCTGGCCGTCCTCTCCGTCGGCGAAGTCCCATCGACCATCGATCTGCGCTCATTCGAGGTCGTGAACGTCGATTAATGCTCGCGCCGCGCGAGTCAGGGTCCACATGCGGATTACCCAAAAAATTGAATCACAATGTTCGCCGAACGAGCGAATCTGACTTGGCTTTGCAATAAGGGTGTGCTTAAGGTTAACAACCAAGGGGGGGCGATGACTAGTCTAATAGACAGCGTCGGAGAGATTATGACTCGCGCGCAACGGCGCATCGACATCTCAGCCCAGAATATCTCAAATATCGCTACGTCAGGCTATAAACGGTCGGTAGATTTCCCGACCATTCTTGCTTCCGGATCCGGTTCAGGCACAGAAATCTTCGGTTTGAGTTCAGGTTCCATACCCGATAATACAGTATTTGATTTTACGCCTGGGAAGCGAATGGATACCGGAGTTCTCACTGATCTGGCGATCCTGGGGGATGGGTTTTTCTGCATTCAGGGGAATGACGGGCTGTTCTACACAAGAGCCGGACATTTCGAACGCGGTGCCGACGGGCGTCTTCTCACGCACGAGGGCTTCTCCCTGCAGTCGCAATCGGGCGGCGACCTCAAACTCGAACCCGGTGCCTTCCAGGTGCAGGCCGACGGGACGGTGATGCAGGGCGGTCAGGCGGTGGGCAGGATCGCCGTGGTCGATTTTGCGGATCGGCTCGCAATCACCCAGCTGGATGGCGGGCTGTTCGCGACGTCCGCCTCAAATGTGAAACCGGTCGACGCGCCGGCGGTCGATCAGGGCTCGCTCGAGGCTTCAAACGTCTCCACAGCCGTAGAAATGATCGACATCATGTCGGCGCTGAGAAGCGCTCAAGCCGGCGCCAAACTCGCGAATGTCTACGACGACCTTCTCGGTCGGGCCATCACCACGTTCGGGGGACAGGGCTAAGATGAACGGCGCGTTTTACATTGGGGCGACCGGACTCGACGCGCAGGAGCGGGCCCTCGATGTCGTGTCCAACAACATCGCCAACATGAACACCAACGGCTTCAAACGCTCCCAGGTGCAGTTCCTCGCGATGCTGGGTGGCGCGGCCCCTGTGCGGACCGAGCACGGGCATGGCCGAAGCGGTCGTCTGGCGGCGCTTATGGGGTCGTCCGGCGCGAACACGTGGGGCGTGTCGCAGGACGCGTCGGCGTCAACTTCGGAACTCCTGGGCGTGAAACTCGCACCGTCTCAGATTGACTTCGCCCAGGGTACGCTCACCCAGACTGGTCGGCCGCTGGATGTGGCGATCGATGGAGACGGATTCTTCGAACTCGCAGGTCCCGGCGGCCAGACCTTGCTGTGGCGCGGCGGGACGCTGACGGTCAACGCGGACGGCTATCTTGCGGCGTCCAACGGCTTGCCGTTGAAATCCATGATCAGCGTGCCGACCGGCGCGACGTCGCTCTCCATCGGAGCTGACGGCAAGGTGCAGGCCGTGCTTGCCGGCGCGACGACGACGACCGTCATCGGCCAGATCGACCTGGCCATGGCAAAGGACCCCTCGACGCTGACGGCGATGACCGGCGGTCTCTATTCGACAGAGGCTTCCGACGACCTGACGAACGCCGCGCCCGGCGCCGAGGGACTGGGCCTTTTGGTTCCAGGTTCGGTCGAGGCGTCCAACGTCGATCTCGCCAGCGAGATGGTCAACCTACTTCTGATGCAGCGGGCCTATTCGGCCAATGCTCAGGTTGTTCAGGCCGGTGACCAGCTGATGTCAATCGCTAACGATTTGAAACGGTAGCGTGTATGTGGGGGGCGGCGATCATCGTAGCGATCCAGATGGTCGCCCCAGTCAGCGCGGCGCAGCAAGCCTCCTGTCTGCGGGCTCTGCGTCCCATTGCAGCGGCTTCCATTCCCGCGGCTTCGGATTTCGAAGCGGTCGAGTGCCGCGGCGCGAAAACCTCCCCTGCCTTGCGGTACGATCGGCGAGCCGGGGCGGCGCGCGCGGTGCGGACGATTTCGGTCGGCGAGATCGTTCCGGGGCTTCCGGCCTTCGCCGTGCCGGCGATCCGGCCCGGGCAAACCATTTACCTGAATGTCGAGGTCGGCGCAGTTCGGGTGCAGCGGGCCGTGCAAGCGGTCCAGGCCTCGAGCGCGGGCCCGCGCATTTTTGTCCGCACGACCGACACAGGCGAGGTTTTCGCCGTGCCTCTGGCCAGCCCGGAGGCGAGGCCATGACGGCGGTACGTGGAACGCTTCCTTGTCTGCTCGGGTTGCTCGGAGTCCTTGCGATAGTTGGCGGGATATCTCCCGCACGTGCTTCGGATCTCTACAGACCGGGAACCTGGGCGGCGATGGCGTCCGATCGGCTGGCGAGCCGGGTCGGAGACAGCCTCACGGTGCTCATCTACGAAAGCTCGCAAGCGCAGAACACCTCGCAGAGCTCGCGGCAGGGCGGTATCCAGGCGAGCGGCCAAGCGGGTTCGTCGACGGTCAATCACAGCGGCCAGCTTAGCGCCACGGCCGGCTATTCCGGCAATGGTCAGACCGGCCGCACGGAACAGATGATTGCGCAGATCAGCGTCGTCGTGGACGGGGTGCTCCCGAACGGAGACCTTCACGTGGTCGGCGAACAGGCACTGAAGATCAACGGCCAGCACACGCGCATTCGCTTGAGGGGTCGAATCCGGCGCGAAGACATCAGCAGCTTGAACACCGTTCGCTCCTCCATGGTGGCGGACGCGGCCATAGACTATGACGGCGCGCCTTTGGGAACATCTGAGCGCCGCTCGGGCGTCGCCCGCCGCGTGCTCGGCTGGTTTGGGCTGCATTGATGCGCGGCCTTTGGGTCATGGGCTTTTGCGTCCTGGCCTTGGCCGCGACGAGCGCGCGCGCCGATCCGGACTCGGTCCGGGTGAAGGACCTGGGGCATTTCCTGGGGTGGCGCGAGAACGCCGTGGTGGGCTACGGCCTTGTGATCGGCCTGTCAGGTTCGGGAGACTCCCCAAGCAGCGCCGTCACCCGCCAAGCCCTAAAGAACGCTCTGAGCCGCTTGGGGGCAAATGTCGCGCCTGACGCGGTTCAAAGCCGCAACGTCGCTGCGGTCATGGTGACCGCCGTACTGCCGCCGTCCACCCATGTCGGCGATCGAATCGACGTTACGGTGTCGTCGATCGGAGACGCCCGAAGTTTGGTCGGCGGCACTCTGCTGATGACGCCGCTGCTCGGCCCGGATCAGCATGTCTACGCCATCGCTCAAGGCCAAATGGTGGTCGGCGGCTATCGTTTTGATTCCCAGCAGAACCGTCAGCAGAAGAACTATCCGACCTCCGGCGTGCTGCCGGGCGGAGCGACTGTGGAGACGGCTGTCGACGCCACGCTTCTCAATGAGAAGAACGAACTCACTTACATCCTCGAGGACGGCGATTCGACGACCGCCGAACGGATCAAGGACGGGGTCAACATGGCTTTGGGCGTCACCGCCGCAACGGTCGAAGACCCCGATACCATAAGCATCGACGCGCGCTATGCGTCAGGCGACCTTTATCGCTTGATTGCGGAGATCGAAGCCGTTCGGGTGACGCCCGACGCGCCTGCCAGAGTGGTTGTTAACGAGCGGTCCGGGACAATTGTCGCGGGCGGCGCGGTGCAGATCTCGAGCGTAGTGGTGGCGCAGGGCGACCTTCGCGTGTCGGTCAGCGTTGACAACGACGCACTGCAGCCGTCGCTGTTGGCGGAGGGGCGGGCCGACGGACGCGGGCGTCGGCTCGTGGTGACCAACACCAAGCTCGACGTAGACGAAGTCAAGGACGACACGGTCGCACACTTTTCGAATACCACAGTCGCCGATCTCGCCGAGGCGCTCACGCGCGCTCATGTCGATACGCGCGGCGTTATCAGCATTCTTCAGGCCATCAAGGCCGCCGGCGCGCTGCACGCCGACATCGTGGTCCAATAGGGAAAGATGAGATGGCTGAGCTCTCCAGCATTACGGCTCTCAAGGCGCTCGACGGTCTCTGGACCCGGGCGACCGTCGGCGCGGAGAATATAGCCAACGCAAACACCCCCGGTTATCGACCGCTGCAGGTCACTTTCGAGGCGGCGCTCCAGCGCGCCGCGGCGAAGGGCAAGGACGCAGTCGAAGCGGTTGAACCCAAGATCGAACGGGACCGCAGCCCGGCCGAAGCGTCGGGCGTGCGTCTGGACCTTCAGATGGCGACCGAGTCGTCGACCGCGGCGCGCTACGCCGCGCTGATCGAGATTCTGGACCGCCGCTCACAACGCGACGAAGCTGCCTTGCAAAACGGTTGACCATGAAAGCAATGGACATAAGCGCTACGGGCCTCGACGTAGAATGGCGGCGGCTTGAGGTTATTGCGCAGAATCTGGCGAACGCGAGCTCCGCCAGCTCGCCGGGCGCGCCAGCTTACCCGGTTATGCGCTTGGTCTCCGGCCCGAAAGCGAGCTTTGTCGAGCACCTGACGCGCCCCGAGGATCTCGCCGGCGTCGAAGTCTATGGGGTCGAGCCTGTGGTCCTTCCGCCGCGCAAGGTGCATGAGCCCGGCAATCCGTTGGCCGACACAGATGGTTTTGTGACCTACCCGGGCATCGATCAGGCGGCCGAGATGACGCTCATGTTGAAAACCGCCCGAGCGTACGAGGCCAACCTGGTCGCGATGGACACGGCGCGACAGATGTATCTCAAAGCGACGAGCATGGGACGTTGAGCATGAGCGGACAACTGGTCGAAGCCATCGCACCGATCTCCTCTCCCGCGGAGCGTTCTCTCCATATTGCGCCGCAAGCTACGCCGTCCAAGACTTCCTTCTTGCAGATGCTGACCGACGGGATCGACAAGGTGAACGAAAAGGCCAACACCGCGGACGCTGCGGTCCAGGCCTTCGTGCTCGACGACAAGATGCCGCCTCACCGCGTCTTTTACGCCCTCGAGCAATCAAGCGAGTCGATCCACATGCTGATGCAGGTCCGCAATCGTGTGGTGGATGCCTATCAAGACATCATGCGCACCCAGCTTTGATTTCCAGACACCATGACCCTTATTGAGCGCATCACGTTCAACGGTTCGAACCGAAAGGTCTGGGTGGCCGCGGTAGTGGGGCTCGTTCTCTTTGCGGGGCTGGCTGCGGGTTACGTATTCGTGTTCCACAAGCCCTATGCAGTCCTGTTCTCGGACCTGCGTACGCTCGACGCGGGCGCAGTCGTCGCGGACCTGGACAAGAGGAAGGTGCCCTATCATCTCAAGGACGGCGGCGCGACGATCCTCGTTCCGGCCGATCGGGTGGACGCGACGCGTCTGGCGATCTTGAGCGGCGAGCTCCCGCTCAAGGGTGTCGTGGGATTTGAACTGTTCAACAAGTCGGACCTGGGGCTTACCGAGTTTGCCCAAAAGATCAACTACCAGCGTGCTCTCCAGGGCGAACTTGCCCGCACGATAATGGCCATCGATGGCATCGACTCCGCGCGAGTGCATTTGTCGATGCCGGAGCCATCTATCTTCCGAGATGACCGCCGCCCGCCCAAAGCCTCTGTAGCCTTGATCATGCACCAGGGCGCAAACCTTGCGCCTCCGGCTGTGCTTGGGATCCAGCGCTTGGTTGCGGCCGCCGTGCCTGATCTCGACTCCTCCAATGTCGTAATCCTCGACGACCGCGGGAATATCGTCAGCGCTCAGACCGCGCTCGCGAGAGCGGAGAGTGAACAACAACGATCGACCGAGCAAGCGTTTGAGGACAAGGTCCGAATCGCGCTCGAGCAAGCCCTTCCCGGGCACAGTTTTGAAATCAGCGTCGTGACTCCGGCTTCTGTCGGCTCCGACGACGCAGCGGGAGCGTCGACTGCAACCGCTAACGAGTCAGGAAACGAAGCCAGTCCACCCGATAACCGGACCTTTCCGGTGAAAGTCTCCGTCAGCAGCCCTCTTCCCCTTGACGTAAAGTTGGCCGAGACCGTTCGACGTGTTGCCGGCGACGCGATCGCCCTTGACCCTGCTCGCGGAGACGAGGTGAAGGTTATTCAGGCGCTCTCGGACGCCGCCGTGGCGGACGAGCCTGGGCTAAAGCCGGTGGCGCCTTTGACCGCGATGACGCCGCCGGCTGGTCTTCAAGCGCGCGGGCTCTCGCCTACAAACTTTTGGCTGGCCGTGCTCGCGTTGACGCTGGTTGGTATGGCCTTGGTCGCAATCTGGCTCGGCCGTCAGTCTGGACGAACGAAAGCACTCACTGACGCCAAACGACAGGATTATGTCCGGCGTCTGACTCAACTGGTCAACGCGGAGGATCTTGATGTCGTTCATCGATCCTGATCGCGCGCTCAAGCGGCTTGTCGCGAAGCTGGCGCAAGCCACGGCGGACGATGTCGAAGCTATCTTGAGGGAGCTCGATACGCAGGCAAGGGAGCGCGTGCAAAGTCTCCTCGCCGCCTGTCATGGTGAGACGTCGTTGCCTGTGGACCACGGGCGGGCGCATCTGAAGCGCCGGGATTTGTCGCCATGGCTGCGAGACCGGCTCTTGGGCTCTGCTGGCAGAGAGATGACGCCGACCGCCCTGGCGGCGCTGCAAGAGGCAGCGGCAAGCCTGCCTGCGCGCGCGGCACGATCCAGCGTCTGGCGCGCTCAGCACTGGTCGCGTTTCCTTCGGACCTTGGCAGGCGCTCGCTTTCGACAGGAGCGCAGCGCGTGACGCGGATCGTCAAAAGCGCAGAGGCCAAGAAGCTGGTCGTGCGGGCAATGAGTTCCGCTTGGCGGGTCGAGCCGTTGCGGCCGCCTGAAGACCCCGAGCTGGGCCGATTGCGCAAACAGGCGACCGATCTCGAGGCAGAACTCGCGCGCATGCGACAGGAAGCTCTTGTCCTGCAACGGGACGCCGAACGAGCTTTCCGTGAGGGTGAAGCCATTGGGCGCAAGCTCGGCGAAGCGGAGACGCGCGACACGCACGAGCGCGCTCTGACACGGCTCGGGTCGGGCGTAGATCAAGCCCTGGCCCAGCTTAGCCAGGAGCTGCAGGGGCTCGAACGGTTGGCGCCGTTGCTGGCGCGCGAGGCGTTGACATTGATCCTCGAGGCCGACGCCGAACGTTCACGCGTGATGACGAGCCTAATTCGACGCCAGTTGGCCCGGCTCAAGGACCAGGCCGTCCTGATCATCGAGGTGTCGCGAGCCGACTTGCCTGATGCTGCAGCCTTGTCCGCGACCCTAGGCCGCCCGGGCGTCGAAGTGCGAACCCTCGACGAACTCGCCAGCGGTGAGTGTCGGTTCCGGCTGACTTTGGGGTCGGTCGAACTCGGGCTTCATCAGCAATGGGGCCGGCTCAGCACTCTGCTCGAACACATGGCCCAGCCCGAGCGTGGCGAATGACGAACCATCGCTTCCTTGACCGATTAACGAGCGCCGAGCTCGTGGTCCGCACGGGTCGAGTGCGTCGCATCTTACCCACATTCATTGAGGCGGACGGACCCGCCGCCCCGCGAGGCGCGCTCTGTCGAATCGCGACGGACGGTGCGCCGGGCGAGGCGTACGCCAAGATTGTAAGCGTGAATCCGGACTCGGTAATCCTGGTTCCGTTCGACGAAGCGAGAACTTTTTCCGGAGCGCGTGTCGAAGCTTGTTCGGATTTCGGCTTGACGCCGACGGGAGACGCCTTTCTCGGGCGGGCTGTCGACGGTCTGGCGAGACCTCTGGACGGTGGCGGCGCTGTCCGCGCTGACCGATTTGCGTCCCTGACCGGCGTGCAATCAACACCACTTGAACGCGTTTCTCCCACGCAAGTTTTCGAGACTGGACTGCGCGCGATTGATGGACTGCTCACCCTGGGCGAGGGGCAAAGAGTTGGTGTCTTCGCCGCCAGCGGCGTGGGGAAGACGACCCTGATGACGCAGATCGCAAAGCAGGCGCGCTTCGACCGCGCTGTCGTCTGTCTCGTAGGCGAGCGGGGGCGGGAGGTGGAGGCCTTCTGGACCGAAGGTCTCTCGACTGAGGCGCGAGCGCGCGCAACCCTGGTGGCGGCGACGTCCGATCAGACGGCCGCCTTGCGGGTGCGCGCGAGCGAGCTTGCGCTCGCTCTGGCCGAGTGCTGGCGTGAACAAGGCCTACACGTCCTCTTGGTGCTCGATTCCGTCACGCGCCTGGCCATGGCGCTTCGCGAGCTCGGGCTCGCCGCGGGCGAACCTCCGACGGTTCGCGCATATACCCCGAGCGTCTTCTCGACGATCCCGCGGCTGGTCGAACGCTGCGGAGGCCGAAGAGGGGGCGGCGCAATAACCAGTATCATGACGGTGCTCAGCGAAACCGACGAGGTCGACGATCCTATTTCGGAGATGTTGAAGTCCCTACTCGACGGTCACATCATTCTGTCGCGGGAGCTCTCCGAGCAGGGCCATTATCCAGCTATCGATATCCCTCGCAGCCTGAGCCGTCTCGCGACGCGTCTGGTGACGCCCGAACACCAGACTTGGTCGCGCGCCGCAATCGCCGCTCTGGCGGCCCACGAGTCGGCTCGGACGCTCATAGAAAGCGGCCTTTATGTAAAGGGAGCCAATCGGGAGATTGATCGGGCGGTCGAACTCCGACCGGTGCTTCTGGCGTTCCTGAGGCAGGGACAAGACGAGCACGCGGCGTTCGACGCCATACGCAATGGGCTAGCGGCTGCCGTAAGTGGGGGAGGCGTGTCATGACGCGCGCCCTGGACCTTCGCGCTTTAAATCAGATCGTGGAGGTTCGCCGCGTGCAAGTCGCGGCGACGGAGATGCGGTTCTGGGAGGCGCGTCGGGTGCTTGCAGAGCTCAACGCAAAACACGATGCCTGTTGCGTTCTCATTAGCCAGATGCAGGCGGGCTGGTTGGCGGCGGTGTCGAGCGGTTCGGTCCAGCTAGCGGCGGCGCGCGCATACGGCGTTCGCATTGAAGGATTGTTTGCCGATCTGAGTGAACTCGATCGAGAGATCGCGGGCGCAGAGAAGCACCGGAATGAGTTGGCTACCGAGCTTGGTCTTTGTCAGGCGCGGCGGAAAGCTTCGGAAGAATTCGAAAGGAAGTCGATCCGACGCGAGGCGCGTCGATCAGAAGAGGCGTGGGTGACCGAAACATCTGAAAGGCACGCCACGAGGGTTTTTATGTCATGAAGGTCGCCGCCCAGGTCTTCTTCATGCCGCCGACCGTCGCGCTCCAGGTGCCGGCGTCCCAGCCGGCCATTCCTTTTGCTTTGTTTCTTCGAGGTGCGGACACCGGCCGACCACTGGGCGCCGGGTCAAGACTCTTTCAGTTTGACGACCTGGGAGTGTTGGGCGCGGCCCGGCTTGCTCCAACGTCGCTCGGCAGTGATCCCGCAGGGACGTCATCGTCGGCGCCGACGTCCAAGTCGGATCGTTCCGTTGATCCGCAAATTGCCGGACCGGCGCTTGAGGCGCCGGAGCCCACGCTGAATGTTGTAGCGGTCCCGTCCGCGCCATCTGACGAAAGCAGCGTTCGGGTGCGGTCGGACGAACCGGCGCTTCCAACGCCGGCATTTCCGCCGTCGAATCGGCAAACAGGGGGGCTCATAGCAAAGAAGTCGTCTGCTACGCGCTTGCCGATTTCGTCCAAGCAACCTGCGCTGGCTGCGACCCTTAGCGCCGCCGGGGAGGTCCAAACTCCGCGAACGCCGACAGCGCGGTCGAACGAGACGCCGGAGCGCGATCGCGAGACTCCGTCACTGCCGACTGTGCGCGGCGTGACCGCGCCGGATGCGCCCCTGGCGTTTGTCCAAGGCGGCGAAGGCCGAGCGCACGGCGTTGACGCTGCACAATCCGCCCCCTTATCGCGACCTTCAGCCGGTTTGGCGCGGGAACGCGCGGCCCCGCATTCTAAGGCGGTGGTCTCCGCACGCCAGACGACAGGTGGGTCGCTCGAATCCGCGGAGAGTCTAACACCTGGTTCGCCGATCGCTCGCGCGCAACCAACCGTGACGCGAGCAGCCGCGACGCGGCCGATGGAGGCTCCATCCGCTGATGCTGCGGCCCCGAAGGCGGTCGCGCCGCGACCGCCCGCTCAAGCCGCGGCTGGCGCGGGTTCGCAGCTCGCAACTGGACCAGCTGCGCGTGCGTCCATCACGGAACCGTTATTTTCCAGCCTTAGCGGCATCAGCGGCGGCGCACCGATACGAGACGCGATCGCAACCGCAGAGCAGACTCCCCTGTCGACCTGGGGCGGCGCGCCTTGGCAAAGGGCGAGTGCGCCGAAGATGATGCGGTCCGCCGGGGCATCGCCAATCGCGTCGCCTCGGGTGTTGCTGACCGGCTACGAAGCGCTCGTTCAAGTCGCGGCCGCGACGGGCGGCCTCGATCGCGGCGAAAGGGTTCGCCTGCGCAAGCTGACTGACGACGTCGCCAGTGAGTTTGGCGTCACAGTGACTGAGTTTCTCGTCGATGGCGAGGCCATTGGCCCGGTCAAGCCCTCTGTTCGGAGATCGAAATGACGACTGCACCGGTAAGCGCCACGTCCTCGAGCCAGAGCGCGTTTGGCCTCAACTTTCAGTCCTTGTTGCAGATCATTCTTCAGCAACTCCAATATCAGGATCCGCTGAAGCCCATGGATAATTTCGAATTTGTTTCGCAGTTGGCGCAGTTCTCGCAACTCGAACAGTCGCAGACGCTGAACGATTCCGTCAACAATCTGCTCTCGGCGCAGTCATCCATGCAGGCGACAGCCCTGCTGGGGCAGACTATTGTCGCCACCACGGACAGTTCGACCCTAACGGGCGTCGTGACGTCGGTCACTTTCTCGGCCGGCACCTCGGCGTTGACCGTTCGGACGTCGAATGGGCAGACGGTCGCAAACATCCCGCTGAGCGGGGTTACTGAAGTCGTGCAAACCCAGTGAACTCACACTTCTAGAGGAGGCGCCTATGCTTGGAGCTATCTCGACCGCCTTGAGCGGAATGAATGCGTTTAGCCAAGGGCCGCAGGCGATCAGCGATAGCACTGCGAACTTGGACACTCTTGGCGCCAAGGTTCAGACGGCGTCCTTTGAGGAGCTGTTCAACGCGGGCGGAAACGCGGAACGAGTCGGTCAACAGCCCGTCTTTCGCCCAGTCATCCATGCAGGCGATGGCCCCGCTGGTACGAACCATCATCTGCATGACGGGAGTTGTGGCGTCGGTCACGTTCTCGGCTGGCGCGGCGGGAACAAGCACCCGCCTGCGGGTTTCGACTGGCCGGACCGCGCCATGTATTCCGCCGACCGTGCGGGCGTCGAATAGCCGGACGATCGCAAACATCGCTGAGCGGGATCACCCTAGTCGTGAAGCCCCGTGAAACCACTTCCAAAGGAGACACCTATGCTCGGAGCTATCTCGACCGCCTTGAGCGGAATGAATGCCTTCAGTCAAGGTCTGCAGACGATCAGCGACAACGTCGCGAACCTGGATACCTTGGGCTACAAGTCCCAGGTGGTTTCCTTCGAAGACGTGTTCAACCAGGGTGGAAATGGTCTCGACTACACCGCAGGTGCGGCCGACGATTCGATAGGCGCCGGCGTCGTCGAGCACTCCAACATGCTCAACTTCACCCAGGGCACCATGCAGCAGACCGGCGGCAACCTGGACCTCGCTGTTCAGGGCAACGGATTTCTCGTGCTCAAGAATGCCGATGGCGACACGTTCTATACGACCACGAGTCAGTTCGCGGTCGATTCCGGCGGATTCATTTCGAGCTCCTCGACCGGAGACCGGTTGACCATCCTCAATTCATCCAATCAAGCCGTTCCTATCAATGTAAACGCCTTCCAAACCAATGCCCCCGTCGCCACCTCGACTATCGACTTCGCCGATAACCTCTCTTCGGCCGCCACCTCCGCGAGCGTACCCAACATGACCGTCTTTGACGGTTCGGGCGCAGCTCATACCTGGACCGTTAACTTGGTGCCGACGGCCACCGCCAACCAATGGACGGTCAGCGTGACCGACGAGACGGGCGCGACCATCGGCACGGGGACAATTCAGTTCACCAACGGCGTAATCGATCCGACCCAATCCACGGTTACGATCTCCGCCACATACGCAGGCGCCGCGCCGTTGTCGGTTACCCTGAACTTCGCCTCCGTGACCTCCTTTGCGCAAGGCTCGACCAACACCTTGCAAACGTCCAAGGTCGATGGGAGCGCCGCCGGCACGTTGACGGGGATCACTTTGAACTCGAGCGGAGAACTGGTCGCTAGCTACTCGAACAACAATACCGTCGTGCTCGGGTCCGTCGCAATCGCCGACTTCCAGAATCCCCAACAGCTGCTCCAGATCAGCAACGGCCTGTTTCAAAGTAAAGTCGGCGCCGCGGTGACCCTGCAGTCCAGTGGCCAGGGCGGCGTGGGCTCTTTGACCTCGGGTGAGGTCGAGCAGTCAAACGTCAATCTCACCGAGGAGTTCGGCGACCTAATTCTGATCCAACGGGGTTTCGACGCGTGTTCCCAGGTGGTCAGCGCCAGCAATGATATGATCCAGGACCTCTTCGGCCTTAGAGGCCACGGGTGACCTATCACGCGCGTGACTGGTTGCCCTACGGCGTGATGTACCGGGAGCCGGTGCGGCGGGGCGTAGAGGCCGCCGTATCGGACTGGGCGCGACGCTGGTTCGCAAGCGGCCGGATCGGTGTGTCGAACCTCCTGGTTTGCTCGACCGACGTGCGCGGGGAGCTCGAGGGCGGCGCGTGGCGGGTCACTCGTCAGGGTATCGCGCTCGACATTCCGAGACGGTCGCTGCAATCGCTCGTCGAGAAAGGTCTTGCAACGTCTGAATCGGGTGAACAGCCGACCGAGACCGACCGCCAGCTCCTGACCGAGTTCGAACGACGCCTGATTGACGATCTTTCGGTGACCCTAGCCGCCCAACTTTCCTTGCCCCACGAGACTGCGGCGTCCGCATGGGGAAGAGATCCGTTTGGCGGCAAGGGCGGCCTCGTTGTGCGGCTGAGTGACGGCAATGGCCCGGACCTGGCGGCCCTGGCCATTCCGTTTGAAATCTTGCTGCCGTTCTGCCGCGCCTCGTTGGGACCATCCGATTCACCCAAAGGGGATCTCGAGGGCCTGTTGCACGCGCTCGCGAGCATTCCTGTCATGATCGAGGCGACGCTCGGACATTTTGACCTTGGCTTGTCGGAGCTTCAGGAGTTGGCGGTGGGTGACGTGCTCCTGATGAACAGGCCGCTGGGGGACGCCTTTGACCTAACGATCGCGGGCGGTCAGCGGGTTCTGGGTCGGGCCGAGATGCAATCGGCGAACGGTTCGCTCGCCTTCGTTCTTCAAGCTTGAATCACAGGGCCCCTAATGAAGATCTCGACGCAAACTGGCGATGCGCCGCCTGAGCTTGAAAAAACCCGCGCGGGCGCCGCCGGGCGACGAATTCTCACCCCGCACTCGCCGATCCTGAAAGATGTACGCGTGGAACTGGACGCGAAACTGGGCCTAGCCAGCCTATCGGTCCAAGAGTTGCTCGCACTCAACGTTGGAACCGTGGTCAAGCTTGACGCGCGACTGAACGACCTCGTCGAGCTCCGCCTAAATAATTCCGCAGTCGCGCGCGGTGAGATCGTCGCGATCGACGACAATTTCGGGATTCGCATCGTGGAAATCGGCGAAATCAAGTGATCGCACGCCCACCATCTCGCCTTCGATGGGCTTGGGCCGCGCTGCTTGGCGGGGCAGGGGTCGTCACGCCGGCTGTTGCGGGACAACTCGCGCAGGGACCCGACGTGGGGATTGCTTGGTGGCGGGTCGCCGCCGCGCTCGCCCTCTGCCTCATGCTCGCAGTCGCAGGTGGGTTCGCCCTTCGATTTCGATTCCACGCTGTTGCCGGCGCGCCGCTTAGAGCGCCCGTGAAGGGCTGGGCAATGTTCGCGGCCGCCCTCCCTCGGTTCGTCCCGGCCGCACGATCGGATGCGCGGCGACTCAGGCTCGTGGAGACTCTGCGGCTCAGTCACCAACTGGACGTGTGTCTGCTCGAGTGCGATGGCGACCGGCTGTTGGTCGCGGCTACGCCACAGGGTTTGATCGTCCTGCCGCACGGCGAAGCAGCAGGAGAGACGCCATGAGACGCGTCGTCCTGCTCGCGGCCGGTGTCGTACTTTTCGCCTTCGTCGCCGGCTCGGCTGCTGCCGCGGCAGTCTATACGGCTCATCTATCTGGTTTGGAGAGCTTCTCCGAACCCAAGAAGACGGCCGAGGTGGTTCGCATAGCGCTGGTCCTCGCCCTGATGGCGCTCATTCCGGCGCTCGTAATATGTATGACGCCTTTCCTGCGGATCGTCGTGGCGTTGTCGATGATCCGGCATGCATTCGGAATGCCCGAGACTCCGCCTAACCAGGTACTGATCAGCATTGGCTTTTTGCTCACCTTCCTAATCATGTCGCCCACCGCGTCGGCGATTAACTCGGGAGCGCTACAACCTTTTCTGAGCGGTAAGCTCACGGTCCAGCAGGCTGTAAAAAGGGGCTCAGATCCGTTGCGCGCCTTTATGCTGCGCCAAGTGCATGATCAAGACATCAAGACTGTCTACGACATCTCCAAGCAGCCTCTACCGGCACGCGCTGCCGAGGTTGGGACCATGCAGTTGGCGACGGCCTTTCTGCTCAACGAACTCCGGGTGTCTTTCAAGATTGGGTTCGTTATTCTCCTGCCCTTCCTGCTGATTGATCTCGTCGTATCCAGCATCCTTCTGGCCCTGGGCATGATCATGGTGCCGCCGTCCACGCTGTCGTTGCCGATCAAAGTCCTTATGTTTGTACTTATCGACGGCTGGAGCTTGGTTCTCGAGGGCGTCGTTGGCAGCTTCAGATGACCCTGATCTCAGCTCCGGACACGGCGTCGACGAAGCTGAGGAGGAGGGCCAACTCTGGCGCGATTTCAAGCGGAAGGGGTCGTCTGACGCCCGGGCGCGCCTCTTCAACCTGCACCTCGAGTTCGCGCGACGCATAGCCAAGGGCCACTACCTTGATCGAAAGCGCGGCGACATAGAGCTCGCCGACCTCGTTCAGCTTGCGAACGCAGGTCTGCTGGAAGCACTCGACCATTTCGATCCCTCGCGC
This sequence comes from Caulobacteraceae bacterium, assembly GCA_035551675.1. Taxonomy (GTDB): domain Bacteria; phylum Pseudomonadota; class Alphaproteobacteria; order Caulobacterales; family Caulobacteraceae; genus JAFECT01. Next base: position 97,314 of record DASZMV010000037.1, read on the forward strand.
GGCGCGCCATTTCGCGCGTATGCCCGCCGGCGGATCGTCGGAAGTATTCTGGACGGCCTCACGCACATGAGCGAGATGCGCGAGCAACAGTCCTTTCGTCGTCGCGTCCGTCGCGATCGCGTCAGATCGCTCTTGTCGGAGGACTCGCAAGGCGCAGGTTCGACCGCGGATGCGCTCGAATCGCTCATCGACTTGGCAACGGGCCTCGCCGTCGGCTTTATGCTGGAGGGGTCGGGCGGTTTCGCGGACGATAGCGCGGCCGATCCTGGCCCGTCCGCCTATTCGACCCTGGCCTGGAAGGAGACGGTGAATCTGCTTTTGGCGGAGCTCGAAAGCCTACCCGATCGTGAACAGACAATCATCCGTCAACATTATATCGTAGGCCTGAACTTCGACCAAATCGCAGACGGGCTTCAGGTCAGTCGAGGGCGAGTTTCGCAACTGCACCGATCTGGCCTTGCCCGGCTGAGGGTGCGGCTAGGCGCGACGGAACCGTTTTTCCTCACCAAATGAGGAGACCGCTGCATCTATTCGGCGTCGCCGTTCGATCTTGTATGTTGGCCTTATCGATGGCTCGCTTTCTTCCAGAGCCTTCATAATATCATTTTATTCAAAATATTACCGACATAATTGGCTTCCGCCCCCAGGCACCATTTTCGCCGGAACTCCGAACAATACATAATTGACCGGCCTAGAATTGCCGCGGCGGCAACCGAACGATCAGGCCGTCGAGCGGTCCGGTCGCCGCGATCTGGCACGCGAGCCGGCTGTTGCTCTTCGGCTCGAAGGCAAATCGTAGGGTGCGCTTTTCGTTGAGACCAGGAGCGCCGGTTCGATCGGCCCATTCCGGATCCACGTAGACGTGGCACGTTGCGCACCCCCCGTCGCCGCCACAGTCCGCCACGATTCCCGGCACGTGGTTCAGCACTGCGCCAAGCATCAGACTGTCGCCCACCCGAACGTCGACGGCATGTTCTACGCCGTTGTGTTCAATAAAGACGACCTTGACCAAGCTCGGCTCCGACACAGGCCCGGAAACGCCGGGAGGTCGATTATAGTACATATGCGAATAATATCTCTATATATGTAGAAAGGAAATTGAGACAATTTACGAGGGCGCGGACGGACGGGGCATGAGCGAGCACATCGAGATCGTCGAGGTCGGACCCAGGGACGGGCTGCAAAACGAAGCCGTGGTCCTGTCGGTGGAGGACCGGGTGGCCTTCATCGAAAAGTTGGCGGCTGCCGGAGCCCGGCGCATCGAAACGGTGAGCTTCGTCAATCCGAACCGCGTGCCGCAAATGGGGAACGCCGAAGCTGTATCGGCGGCGCTCGGCAAGACGCCAGGGCGCTCGTGCATCGGCGTCGTGCTCAACACCAAAGGGTACGACCGCGCCGTCGAGGCTGGAGTCGATGAGGCGAACCTGTCGGTCGCCGCGTCCGAAGGCTTCGCCCGGGCGAACAGCGGCATGGGCGTTACCGATCAGCTGCGCATGATCGCCGGAATTGCTGAGCGCGCGCTCAACTCCGTCCGCGCGGGATCGTGCGGACCGAAACTATCGGCAACGATTTCGACGGCGTGGGGCTGTCCGTTCGACGGCGAGGTGTCGGTCGGACAGGTGGCGGCCATCGTGCACGAACTCGCGATGCTGAAAATCCCCAAAATCGCGCTTGCGGACACCATCGGCGCCGCCGATCCCTGGTCGGTGCGCAAGACGGTCGAGGCTGCATACAAGGCCGCGCCCGACGCGGTCATCCGCCTGCACTTCCACGACACCCGCAACACCGGCTTGGCGAATGCCTATGCGGGCGTCGGAGCGGGTGTTCGCGTGCTCGACGCCTCGTGCGGCGGCATCGGCGGGTGTCCTTTCGCGCCGAACGCCACCGGCAATATCGCGACCGAGGACCTGGTTTACATGCTCGAGCGCGGCGGCTTCGAGACGGGGTATGACTTGAGCGGGCTGATCGACGCGGCGACGTGGATCGGCGAAAAGCTCGGCAAGGTCCCGTCCTCCAAGCTCTCGAAAGCCGGGTCGTTCCCAAATCTTGGCGTCCCGGATCGTTGGCCCCGTAAGGAAAAAGCGTCAATGCTCGCGACGGAGGTTTCGGCATGAACGGCGGGGTCGCCCTGGTTACCGGCGCGGGAAGCGGGATCGGTCGGGCGGTGGCCGTGGGGCTCGCCGGCGCCGGCTATTCCGTGGTGCTGGTGGGCCGCCGGGCGGACAAGCTGGGCGAGACCGCAAAGCTCGCCGGCGACGCGAGAATGTTGGCGGCGCCGGCGGATGTCGGCGATCCGCAGGCCGTCCGACAGGTCTTCGAGGCCGCCGTCGAGACATTCGGTCGGCTCGACCTCCTGTTCAACAACGCCGGCGTCGGCGCGCCGCCGCGCGACATCGACGAGTTGTCGGTCGACGATTGGCTGAACGTGGTCCAGGTCAATCTGAACGGCGCCTTCTTCTGTGCGCGCGAAGCATTCCGCGTGATGAAGGCGCAGCGACCGCGCGGCGGCCGGATCATCAACAACGGCTCGATCTCGGCGCATGTTCCGCGGCCGCAATCCGCCGCCTATACCGCGACCAAACACGCGATCACGGGCTTGACGCGCAGTCTCTCGCTCGACGGCCGGCCCCACGACATCGCCTGCGGACAGATCGACATCGGCAACGCGGAGACGCCGCTGGCCTCGGCGATCGGCAAGGGCGTGCCCCAGGCGGACGGCAGCGTAAAGGCCGAGCCGATGATGGCGGTGGACGATGTGACGGCCGCCGTACTGATGATGGCGGGATTGCCACTCTCGGCGAACGTTCAGTTCATGACGGTGATGGCGACCAAGATGCCGTTTATCGGACGCGGTTGACGTGTCGGAGCGAAGACATCCGCCGCATTTGACAACCTGCTCTATCGCTTCGCACAGTGGGATATGACCGACACCTCAGATGCAACCAGCGCCGTGGAGCGAGCGGTCGTCGAGCTTTCGCTTGCAATCGGACAGATCCGGCGTCGAATGCGCGCCGAAGTCAATCCGCGCGAATTCAATCTGTCGCAGCTCGGTGCCTTGGTGCGTCTCGAGCAAAACGGGTGGACCACAATCGCGGACCTCGCCCGCGGCGAGTCGATGAAGCCCCAATCCATGGCGACCATCCTGACCGGCTTGGAAGAGGAAGGGCTCGTGACGCGACGACCCCATCCTACCGATGGCCGCCAGGTCCAATTCTCCCTCACCGAAGCCGGCGTGGAGGCGCGTCGGCAGCGCAGCCTGGCAAAGCGGGAATGGCTGGTTGCCGCTATGCTGAAGCTCTCCCCCGCCGAACAACGCCGGCTTATCGACGCGATCCCTCTCATCCGACGTTTAGGGGATTCCTAGGTCGGCGCGCGGTTCAGGCCACGACTCCCAGCACATCAACAGTTTGCCTGTTGACTTCTCACTCGGATGACGTATAATTTCCATATATAAAGAAAAGACGCACATATATGCGTTCTGGGTCGGGAGCCCTGAGAACCTCTGAGGTTGGAAACCGATCATGAAGATCGTGCAAGTCGACGAGCTGCCCATGAAGACCAAGGGCGACGGCTCGGGTCACTCCGCGGGCCGCGGCGGGCCCGGACACAGCGGCGTCGAGATTTTCGACCCCACGGTCCTGGGGCGTGACGGCACGCGGCCGGACAACTTCTATTTCGGCATGAGCTACGCGGGGCCGGGCGCCTTCATGACCCCGCGCCATCACCACAACTTCGATCAGATGCGCTACATGCTCGAAGGCGTGTGGCACGATCCCGCGGGCTTCCTCGAGCCCGGATCGCTGGGCGTCTTCCCAGAGGGAACCTACTACGGCCCGCAGGACAATCCCGAAGACTCCGGTACGGTCCTGGTCATGCAGTTCGGGGGCGCCAGCGGCGCCGGCTACCTCGACAAAAATATCGGGCGCAAGGCCGCGGCCGAACTCAAGACCCTGAACGTCGGCATTTTCGAAGATGGTCTCTACAAACGCAACCCCGGAGTCGCAGGGCCGCCCGTGCAGGACGCCTACGAGGCGATCTGGGAGCACGTGATGCAGCGGCCGATCGTCTATCCCAAGCCGCAGTATCCCACGCCGATCTTCATCGACAGCAAGGCGTTCCCCTGGACGCCGCTGGAAGGAGTCGATGGCGTCGAGGAAAAGGCGCTGGGCACTTTCACCAGCTGCAAGTACAGCGTGGCGCGCTATCAGGTGGCGCCCGGCGCCACGTTCAAGGCGAAGGGACGCGGCGTCTATTTCGTGCTGTCCGGCGCCGGGCGGTTGGAAGACGGACCGTACCGCGCCAAGACCTCGCTCTACCTCGAAGAAGATGAAACCGCGACCTACGTCGCATCGGAACTTTCCGACATTCTCTATCTCGGCTTGCCGCGACTTGTGACCATTCAGGTCTCGCCCGCGCCCGCCATCGCCGCCGAATAGGAACGCTGCGATATGGGAAAACGGATCGCCATGGTCGGCTCCGGCGCCATCGGCGGTTATATGGGTGCGCACATGGTGCGGGCCGGCGAGGACGTGACCTTCATCGACGCGTGGCCCGAGCACGTCGAGACGATGCGCCGCGACGGCCTGTCGGTGAAGGGGATGGAGCCGGGGTACGACTTTACTACCCCGGTCAAGGCGCTGCACGTCGGCGACGTCCAGAGCCTTATGCGCGAGGCGCCGATCGACATCGCGTTCATCTCGGTGAAGTCCTACGACACCGCGTGGGCGACCCAGCTGATCCTGCCCTATCTCGCCGAAGACGGCGTTCTGGTCTCGCTGCAGAACGGAATCAATGAGGACGCGATTGCCGGCGTCGCCGGCTGGGGTCGCACCCTGGGATGCTGCGTGGGAATGCACGGGGGTGAGATGACCGCCGCCGGCGTCGTGGAGCGGACGACGCCGCTCAACATGACCGGAAAGCCGGAGCTGCTCGTCGGCGAGGTGCACGGCCGGATCACGCCGCGCGCGATCGAAATCGCCAACCTGCTGAGTTGCGCGGCGCCGGCGTCCACGACCAGCAACCTTTGGGGCGTTCGCTGGTCCAAACTGATCATCAATGCCATGCGCAACGGCGTATCAGCGGCCACCGGCCTGGGCGGCAAGGCGCGCGACTCGAACGACGAGGCGCTGTGGCTCACGCTTCGCCTCGGCGCCCAGGCCATCCGCGTGGGCCGCGCCATGGGATTGTCGCTGGAGCCGATCGCCTTCGACCTGGACGCGATCGTGCGGGCCGGAGACGGTGACGCCGCGGCGCGCGAACAGATCAAGCAGCACATCAGCAAGACCATGTCGGGCCGCGCCGATACCCAACGTCCGTCCATGGGTCAGGACATCCTGAAGGGCCGGCGCACCGAGACCGACTTCATCAACGGCCTGGTGGCGCGGCGCGGCAAGGAATACGGCGTGGACGCCTCGCTGCACGAAAAGCTGAACGACATTATCCGGCGGGTGGAACGCGGCCAGGTCGCGCCGTCACTCGAACTCATTGCGGGGCTCTGATCCATGGAAGTCATCGTCGCTACTGACGTTTCGGTCGCCGACCCGAATAACGGACTCAACGTGCGAACGGGTTCGATCAATACCCAGCGCCTGGTCGGCGACGACGCGCCGGACGGCCTAAATTTTTGGCTGGTGCGCAACACCTTCGACAGCAATGGCGGCGAGGTGTTCCAGACGCCGCGCCACCACCACAGCTTCGCCCAGATCAAGATGGTCGAGAAGGGTTCGTCCAACTTCGTTCCCGGCAAGGATATCGAAGAAGGCGAGATCGCCTATTTTCCGAAGTCCGCCTGGTACGGCCCGCAGGCGAAGGACAACTGCACCAGCTTCAGCATGCAGTTCGGTTTCAATGGCGAGCACCAACGGGGCAAGCGCTGGGAAGACCGTCGCGTCGAGGCGATGGAGCGGCTCAGCGCCCGGGGTCGGTTCGAGAAGGGGCTCTATCACGAGACGCACCCGCTGGAGGGCGAGCCGCGAACGCGTGACAGCGTCGAGGCGCTCTATGACGAGCGCGCGCGGATGGTCCTGGGCAAGCCGCTGCCCATCGCCGACGAGGCCTACGATTCAGTCATCCTGATGCATCCCAAGGCCTTCCCGTATTTCGCGGTGTCGGCCGGGGTGGAACTCAAGGTCCTCGGACGCTTCTACGACCAGCCGGGGCCGAACGGCGATGTGTGCATCTCCATGGTGCGGCTGTCGGACGGTGGCGGCTACACGCTCGGCGACGATCGCGCTCAGATCGGCTGGACTTTGGACGACGGCCTCGTCATCGACGGTAAAACCTTTCCGCCGCTGACCAGCTTCTACAGCCCAAGGGGCGAGACGACCGAACTCTCGGGCACGGACGGCATCGAGGTCTATCTGGTGACCTTCCCCCGCCTCGATTGAGCTGTAGGGCATTCATCGCCGCCGATGCGTCGAAGGGCGCGGCCGGCCGGATTGAAGGGCGAAAGCCGTGAGCGCGGGCGATCAGACCATGAAGCTGTATCAGGCCTTGGCCAAGGCGTTGGTGGACAACGGCGTCGACACAATCTTCGGCCTGGTCGGCGACGCCAACATGTTCATGGTCGACAGCTTCGTGCATGACTACGGCGGCACGTTCGTCGCGGCCGGACACGAGGTCGGCGGCGCGCTCATGGCCCTGGGCTACGCGTCGCTTTCCGGGAAGGTCGGCGTCTGTTCGGTAACCCATGGCCCCGCGGTCAGCAACACCGTCACCGCCCTGATCGAGGGCGTCAAAGGTTCGCTCCCCGTCGTGGTTCTCTGCGGCGACACCGCAGTGGAGGATCGCGAGCAGAACCAGAATATCGCCCAGCGCGACATCATCGTCGCGACCGGCGCCGGCTTTGAGCAGGTGCGGTCGCCGCGCACCGCGCTGCAGGACCTGGCTCGCGCCCTGCGCCGCGCGATGGCGGAACAGCGTCCCGTGGCGTTGAACATTCCCGCGGATTTCAATTGGCAGGATGTCGCCTATGAGCCGGTCCAGGTGCTGACGCCGGACACTCGCGCCGTCGTGACCGAGAGCGTCGATATCGACAATGCGATCGGCATCATCGCCGCCGCGCGCCGCCCCGTGATCATCGCCGGTCGCGGCGCGGCCACCGCCGAGGCCAGGGACGCCATGCTCAAGCTCGCCAAACGAATCCAGGCGCCGCTCGCAACCACGCTCAAGGCCAAGGACCTGTTCCGCGGGGACGACTACAACCTCGGCATATCCGGCACGGTCAGTACGCCCGCCACCGTGGCAACGATCGTGGAGGCGGACTGCCTCATCGCGTTCGGCGCGAGTCTGACCTTTCGAACGACCTCGCATGGCGCCTTCGCGAAGGGCAAACGCGTCATACAGGTGAATCTGGAGCCCGCCGAGATCGCCAAGAACCTCCAGCCCGACGTGGGGCTTGTCGGTGAGCCCGGCCGCGTCGCCGATCTGCTTCGCCACTGGCTCGACGAAGCCGAGATTCCGCCGTCCGGCTGGTACGGGGACGAACTCAAGAACCGGATTGCGTCCGATCTCCCCGAACTCGATCCGGCGCTGGATTACGACAACGGCACGGTGAACTTCCGGCGCGCGCTGTTGCGCCTGGACGAGGCGGTTCCGGAAAATCGCGTCCTGGTCACCGACGGCGGTCGTTTCATGCGTCACCCATGGACGCTCTGCAGGACGTCTGGCCTGAACGCCTTCGTCCCGCCCTGCAACAGCGGTTCGATCGGATTGGGTTTTTCCCATGCCATCGGCGCATCCTATGCCGCGAAAGGACGCCCGGTGCTCCTGGTGACGGGGGATGGTGGATTCGTGCATGGCGGGCTTGCGGAGTTCAACACCGCGGTGCGGCACAAGGTCGACCTCGTCGTCATCGTCTGCAACGACGGTGCGTTCGGCTCCGAGGTCGCCAAGTTTTCGTGGAAGATCACCGACCGAAAGATGCCGCCCGGCCTGATTACTTTCGATTGGCCCGATTTTGCGCCCGTCGCGCAATCGCTCGGCGGGGACGGCGTGACGGTTCGCCGTTTCGAGGATCTGGATCTGGCGGAAGACGCCATCCGCAACCGCACCCGGCCGCTGCTGATCGATCTCAAGGTCGATCCCTATCGGATGCAGATGGCCTGAACGTTCACCGCAATCGGAGACGGACACCTATGTTTGGATTGATCGTGAAATTTGTCGCCCACGAAGGCAAACGCGACGAGTTCATTCGGATCCTGAGCGACGGCTTCCAGAGCATGGACGGCTGTCACAGTTACATCCTGGCGGCTGATCCGGCGGATGAAACCGCGGTCTGGGCGACGGAAATCTGGGACAATGAGGAAAGCCACCATACCGCGATGGCCGAACCGAGAATCAAGGCGGTGATCGCGCACGCGAAGCCCTTGATGGCCGGGCGCGACATGCGCGTGGTGACGGAACCTCGGGGCGGGCAGGGACTGACTGCCGGGCCATCCAGCTGAATCGGGGCTTTCATGGACACCTCCATCGGAACGTTCATCAAGACGGCGGCGCCGGAGCTCGTCGAGATATTGGGTTTGGCCGGCCTCGATTTCCTTGCGGTCGACGCCGAGCACGCGCCGTTCGGTCGGCGTGAGCTGGACCTGATGATGCTCGCCGCGCGCGCTGCGGCGACGCCAATGTATGTCCGCATTCCGGACGACCGGGCGACGACCATCCTGCAGGCGCTCGACGTCGGCGCCGACGGCCTCATCGTTCCCCACGTCGACAGCGCGGCCCAAGCGGCCGCAGTGGTGCGCAGCGCGAAATTCGCCGGCGGCGACCGCGGCTTTTCCAATGCCGCGCGGTTCGGACGCTACGGAACCACGACCATCGATCAAGCCGTCGAGATCGGCGACCAGGCAAAAATCATCTGTCAGATCGAAAGCCCCCAGGCCGTGGCGGCCGCAGAGGAGATCGCGGCGACCCCGGGCGTCTCGGGCCTGCTCGTGGGACGGGCCGACCTGGCGCTTTCCATGGGATTGCGCAGGCTCGACGCCGATGAGGTGCAACACGGCGCCCGCACGGCCATCAGCGCCGCGCGCAAGCACGGCAAGCTCGCCGGCATCGTGGCGGGCGATACGGCGGAGATCGCGCCCTGGCTCGCGGCGGGCGCCAACTTTTTCATCGTCGCCCACGATCAGGGGTTCCTGCGCAAAGCCGTCTCGGCGATGGCGACCGCCGCCCGCGCGGCGATCGCCGATGCGTCGTAGAGTAAATAGGAGACTTTCCAGTGACCGCAGCGTCGTCGCCTCTCGATCGCATTCTCACCACGCACGTTGGAAGTCTGCCGAGACCGCCGCATCTCCTGATGATGATGCAGCGCCGGGCCGAGGGCGCTGCGATCGACGCCGCCGCCTTAGGCAAGATGCTGAAAGACGAGGTAGCGAGCGTCGTCCGCCGCCAGGTCGAGATCGGCGTCGACCTGGTCAGTGACGGCGAGTTCAGCAAGCCGAGTTACGCGACCTACATTACGGAGCGGCTCACCGGTTTCGGCGGTTCGTCCCGCGGCAACGTCGCCGGCGACCTGGCGGACTTTCCCGAGTTCAGCCGCCGCCTCGTCGAAATCGGCGGCGTGGTCCCGCGCGGAGGCGGCGCCTGTTGTCAGGGTGAAGTGACGGTCAAGAGCACGTCCGCGCTCGAGGAGGACCTGGCCAACTTCTCCGCGGCGACTGCCGCGGCGAAACCCGTCGGCGCGTTCATGAACGCCGCGTCGCCGGGTGTGGTGTCGGTGTTCCAGAAGAACGAATTCTACGCCAGTGAGGACCTCTATATCGAGGCCGTGGCCGAAGCGCTGCGCCCCGAATACGAAGCGATCGTCGCCGCCGGTTTTCTGCTTCAGGTCGACAGCCCGGACCTGGCCATGGGGCGCCACCTTGCCTTTGCTCACATTGAAGACGAAGCGTTCCTGAAGATCGTGGAGCGCAATGTGCAGGCGTTGAACCACGCGCTGCGCAACATCCCTGCGAGCTCGGTGCGCATGCATGTGTGCTGGGGCAACTATCCCGGTCCGCACCACCGGGACATTCCCTTCGAGAAGCTGGCCTCTCGGGTCCTGGACGCCAGGGCGAAGTACATCCTGCTGGAGGGCGCCAATCCGCGGCACGAGCATGAGTGGTCGGTGTTCAAGACCGTGAGCTTGCCGGAAGACAAGGTGCTGGCGCCGGGGGTGATCGACTCGACGTCGAACTATATCGAGCACCCCGAAGTGGTGGCGCAGCGGCTGGAGCGTTACGCCGACGTCGTCGGGCGCGAACGGGTCATGGCCGGCTCCGACTGTGGGTTCGCGACGTTCAGCACGCTCCCGACGGTTCACCCGGACATCGTGTGGCGAAAGCTCGGCGCTCTGGTCGAGGGCGCTCGCCTGGCGACACGGCGGCTGTGGGGCAAGGCTGCGGCCTGAGTTCGCCGTCCACCACGTCTCTCATGGTTATGAAATAAGTTTACATATATAAGAAATTAAATTGACAGGAACGCCGCCGCGCTGCCAACCTGAGCGGCAGGCTGCTGCGCTTCCCGCGCGGCGGCGGCGCTAACCGGAGAAGGCGATGAAACGCCGGCCCCTCGGCCGCTCGGACCTAAGCATTGCACCTCTTGTCCTGGGCGGCAACGTCTTCGGCTGGACTGCGAACAGGGACGCCGCGTTTCTGACGCTCGACACCTTTCTGGACGCCGGCTTCAACGCCGTGGACACCGCCGACGTCTATTCGAATTGGGTTGCGGGCCACGTCGGCGGCGAATCGGAGACGGTCATCGGCGAATGGCTGCGCGCGCGCGGCGGTCGAGATCGCGTGGTGCTCTGCACCAAGGCGGGCGCCAGAACGCCCGAGGGCGAAGGCCTGTCGGCGGACCACCTGGTGCGGTCGCTCGAAGGATCGCTGCGGCGGCTAAACACGGACTACGTCGATCTCTATCAGTCGCATGTGGACGACCGGACGACGCCGCTCGACGAAACGCTCGAGGCTTTCGACCGTCTGCTTCGCGCAGGCAAGGTGCGCGCGATCGGCGCCTCGCACTACGGCGCCGCGCGCCTCAATGAAGCGCTCGCGATCAGCGCCGCGCGGGGCGTCGCGCGATACGACAGCCTGCAACCGCGATATAATCTGCATGATCGCGCCGAGTTCGAAGGCCCGGTGCAGGATGCTTGCGTCGCGGGCGACGTGGGCGTCTTGGCCTATAGCGCCCTGGCCAAGGGCTTCCTCACCGGCAAGTTCCGCTCCGGCGCCGCGAGTGTCGGAAGCCCTTATGAAGAGCGGCTGAACACCTATCGCGACGCGCGCGGCGTGCGCATCCTCGCAGCGCTCGATCGGGTGGCCGAGGTCCACGCCGCGACGCCGGCGGAGGTGGCTCTCACCTGGCTCGTAGCCCAGCCGGGCGTGGTCGCCGCCATTACCGCCTTTGATACGGCGGACCAGCTCAAGGAGGTCATCGGTTTCCCGCGCCTGACGCTGGCCGCTTCCGAGATCGAAACCCTGTCCGCCGCCGGCGCCCTGGAGACCTGCCCATGACGACCCGCACGCCGTCCGTCAAACCCGGTAAGAGCGACACTGTCGGCAATGTGAAATCCGCCGAGCGGGTGCTGTCGATTTTCGAATATTTCGAGAAGCGACGCACGCCGCGCACGCTGTCTGAAATCTCTCAGGACCTGGACTACCCGGTGTCCAGCGCTTTGGCCCTTCTGCGCAGCATCCAGGCCATGGGCTATCTGACCTTCGACTTCGAGACCAAGACCTATTTCCCGACCCTCAGCTTCGCCATGCTGGGGCACTGGATGCATGATCGCCTGTTCCAGGGCGGCGCCATGGCCCAGATGTTCGAACACCTGGCCGCGATCTCCCAGGAGACCGTGTTCCTGGGTGTCCAGAACGGGCTGAATTCCCAGCACATCCACATCGTGCACAATTCGCAGTCGTCGCTGCGCTACATCCCGCCGGTCGGAACCCTGCGCCCGCTGCTGCGCTCGGCGGTGGGACGGGTGCTGTTGAGCCACCAGCCCAAGCAGGCGGTGTTGCGCATCGTCGAGAAGATCAACAGCCTCGGCGCAGACGAGGGACGCGTCTACGACCCCAAGGTCGTCCTGGCCGAGCTCGAACAGGTACGGGCCGACGGCTACGCCTTTTCCGCCGGGGTTTTTGCGGACGGGGCTGCGATCGTAAGCGTCGCCCTGCCGGTGCGCCCCGGGGAAGTGCCCATGGCGATCAGTATCGGCGGCCCGTCCACGCGCATCACGCCCGAAACCGTCCCGAGCCTGCTGAAACTGATTCACGCGTCGGTCGACGAATTCCTCACGGCGCCTCGCGCCGAGGAGACCCGGCGAACCACGAGCGGGGGCGAGGGTCGAAGGGCGGGTCGAGCTTAATTTCATACATATGAATTGACTATGCACCTACCAGAAAAATAGTTGACGATCCCCAGGCCCCCCGATAGCGTCTCCTCAACAGACGGAAGCGCTTCGAGGGCGCGCGCCGCGGGCCCAAAAAGCCAACCGAGCCCGCATCGATTGGGGAGATGCATGCTGCATTCGCCGCAGACCGAACACCGTTTGCCCGTGACCCGAACCGGCGGCCAGCTCATCGTCGACTGTCTGGTCGCTCACGGCGTGGACACCGTGTTCTGCGTGCCGGGTGAGAGCTATCTGACCGTACTGGACGCGCTTCGCGACGCGCCCGCCATTCGCGTTATCGTGGGGCGCCACGAGGCGAGCGTCGCCAACATGGCCGAAGCCTACGGCAAGGTGACCGGCCGCCCAGGCGTCTGCTTTGTCACGCGCGGCCCCGGCGCCGCGCAGGGCGCCATCGGCCTGCACACCGCGACCCAGGACTGCACGCCGCTCATCATGTTCGTCGGCCAGGTGCCACGCGACAAGCTGGGCCGCGAAGCGTCACAGGAGATGGACTTCCGCGCTTTTTTCGGCTCGACATCGAAGTGGGTGACCGAGATCGTCGATCCCGCGCGCGCGCCGGAACAGATCTCTCGCGCCTTCCACATGGCGGTAAACGGGCGTCCCGGTCCGGTGGTGATTTCGATCCCCGAGGACATGCAGGATGAAGTCTGCACGGCCTTGAAGCCCGCGCCCTACAAGCTTGCCTCTGCGGCGCCGAGCGCCGACGCGCTCGCCGAACTCGAGGCGATGGTCGAAGGCGCCGAGCGACCGTTGGTGATCCTGGGCGGCGGCGGGTGGAGCGCGCAGGCGGTGGATGAGATCCGCGGCTTTGCGGAGACGTTCAACCTGCCGGTGGTGACGGGCTTTCGTCGCCAGGACCTGTTCGACAACACCCACCCGAACTACGTGGGCAACATCGGGCTTGGCACCAGCCCCGCCGTGATCGACCTGGTGAAGCGCGCCGACCTGCTGCTGGTGGTGGGCGAGCGTCTCGGCGACATGACCACCCAGGGCTACACCCTGATCGACTTTCCCCGTCCGCGGCAGAAGCTGATCCACATCCACCCGGGTCCGGAAGAACTCGGCGTTCTTTACGAGACGGATTTGCCTATCACCGCGACCGTCCGCGACTTCGCCAAGGCAGCCGCCGCGCTGACGCCCAAATCGAAGGTTGATCGCGCCGAGTGGATAGAAGGCGGTCACCGCGCTTATCTCGCCTTCTCGACGGCCCCGGCCACCGATGACGGAAAGCTGAACGCGGGCCGGATCATCGCCGAACTCAGCGATCGCCTTCCCGCCGATGCGGTGATCACCAACGGGGCCGGACTCTACACCGCCAATGTCCACCGCTATCACCGCTATCGCACGTACGGCGGTCAGCTCGCGCCGTTGAGCGGCGCAATGGGCTACGGCTTTCCCGCCGCGCTCACGGCCAAGCTCATGCATCCGGAACGCACGGTGGTCTGCTACGCCGGCGACGGGTGCTTCATGATGGCCGCGCAGGAACTGGCGACGGCGGCGATGTACGGCATCGCCGTGATCGTCGTGGTGATCGATAACGCCAGCTACGGCTCGATCCGCTTCCACCAGGAGAAGTATTTTCCCGACCGCGTGATCGCCACCGACCTGGTCAATCCCGACTTCGTTGCGCTCGCCAAGGCGTACGGCGCCTATGCGGAGCGTGTGGAGGACGGCGAAGACTTCCATGCGGCCTTCGCGCGCGCTCAGGCGTCGGGTCTTCCCGCCCTGCTGACCTTCCGTCAGGACGTCGTGAGGGATGTGAACGCGGCGCTGGGGAAGACGGCAAACCAAGCCGAACCGGCCAAGGCCGACGCGATCTAGACGCGGTCGGTCGCGGAGAGCGACGATGAATATAAACCTCAATCTCAAGGACCCGGCTTGGGGTGAGCGCGCCGTTCGCGACGTGCGAGAGATCGCCGAGACATACCGCCAAGAATTGCTTGAACACGAACGCGCGGGACAGTTTCCGCGCGCGGCTTACGAAGAAATGGGCCGCCGCGGCCTGCTGGGCGTCGTCACCGCGGAAGCGTACGGGGGCTATGGCGGCAGCGCGCCGGAGTACTGCCTGACCACCGAGGCCATGGCGCGTCATGGCCTGATCTCGTCGCAGATCCAGATCCAAGGCCAGCTTTGGCTCGCCGACTGGGGCACCGAGGAGCAGAAGGCAAAGTACCTGCCCGGCATGATGGCGGGCACGTTGCTGTTTTCCGAGTCCATCTCCGAGCGCGGCGCCGCTTCCTCGCTGAAAACCCTGAAGGCCACCGCACGCCGGTCGAACGGTGACTGGGTCATCAACGGCGAGAAGATCCACATCAACCTCGGCAAGGAATCTCACGTCACCCTCGTCTACGCCATGGCCGAAGAGGGGTTGACGGCCTTCCTGGTGGACACCGACCTTGCGGGCGTGCGCCGCGAACATTCAAGCCCGCTGGGCGGCCGCATGATGCCTACCGCCGACATGTACTTCGAGGACGTGCGCATTCCCGAAACCGCTGTGCTGGGTGCGCCGGGGCAGGGGCTTGCGACCTTCATCTCCACCTTCAACGTCAGACGCCTGGGCAACGCGTCGGAGCTGTTGGGCGCCGCCGAGCGCGGGCTCGCGCTCGCGACCGAGTACGCCAAACAGCGCAAGGTCGGCGACAACTACGTCACAGATTTCCAGGGCATTCAGTGGATGCTGGCGGATTCCTATTCGCAGCTCTATTCCGCCTCGCTGGTGCGCGACCGCGCCGCCAATCTGGTGGCTGCGGGCGTAGAGCATTCCTTCGAAGCGACGCTCGCCAAGAAGACCGCCATCGAGGCGGCGGAGAAGGCGATCAACGAGACCTTCTCCATCGTCGGCGGCCACGGCCTCTATAACGACCAACCGTTCGGCCAGATCCTCTTCGACATCAAGACGCTGAAGGTGGGCGGCGGTTCACTCGAGGTCCTGCGCAACTATGTGGCGCAACAAATTCTGAGAAGCCCGAACCTGAAAGGCCTGGCGTGAACAACATCGCGCAACTGATCGAGCATCGCGTCCGCAGCCATCCGCACGCGACCTGGGGCGCCTTCACCGCCTGCGACCGTCTGGATCGCGTGGTCGAGCGCGCGCACGCCGTCGCGGCGGCCTTTACGGCAGCGGGCCTGCGCCGGGGCGATCTCGTGGCGGTCCTGGGGACCAACTGCGCGAGCTATATGGTGGTGTGGCTCGCGGTGCAGCTCGCGGGCCTGCGCGCGGCGATGGTCAATCCGGGCTATCCGGACGAATTCCTCAGCTCCATGCTGGACGACATCGCGCCTTCCGCGATCATCTGGGTCGCGCGTCCCCCCGCAAGTTTGATCGAACGCGAGGTGCTGCATCTCGACGCCACCGGCGCGTGGGACGGCAAGCTGGAGACCCTGCGCGCGAGCGAGCGCTTCGAGGGCCGACCCGACAACGGCGCCGGCGCGGACTGCGCCCGCGAGGACATCGCCTTCTACGTCCACACCTCGGGCACCAGCGGCAAGCCCAAGTTCTGCGCCTTGAGTCACGAGTATTTTTTCCGCCTCGGGCGCTATTTTGCCGACTGCATGTCGCTGTCGGACCAGGACACCCTGCTGGCGCCGCTGCCGTTGTTCCACATCAACCCGATGTACGGTCTGATCGGGGGGCTGACGACGGGGTCCTCGACCCTGACCATGGACAGGTTCTCCGCGCCGGACTTCTGGCCTGGCGTGAAGAGCCACGGGGTGACGGTGCTGCTGCTCCACGGGCCGCCCGCGGGCCTGCTCAAGGCCAAGACCACGAGCGATGACGCGCGCGGTCACAAAGTTCGCATCAGCTTTTTCTCGGATCCGGCCTTCCTGCGCCAGTTCGGCATTCCCATCGGCGTCGGCGGCTACGGCTCCACCGAGGCGGGCGGCTATTGCCATCACTGGAAGTTCCGTCCGGACGACGAGGCCTCTATGTTTCCCCCCGAGGGGCCCACGCATCAGTCGGGTCCGTCGCGCTACGAGCTGGAATGGAAGCTCGGCGACGAGGATGAGATCTGGGTGCGGGAGCGCGCGCCCGGGGTGATGTTTTCGGGCTATGTGCGCGGCGGCGGCCTCGACCCCTGCCGCGACGCCGACGGTTGGTTCCACACCGGAGACCGCGGCCGGTACGACGCCTACGGGAATCTCATCTTCGTCGAGCGTGCGAGCGAATCCATCCGCGTCAACGCGGAATACGTTCCGATCGATTTCGTCGAGGAGCGCCTGCGCAAGGTCCCGTCACTGGGTGAATTCGCGCTCTGGCGCGTACCATGTCCCAAGCGCGGCCACGAGGCAGTGATCTACACCACCGCCAGCGACGTCGATGTCGGGGAGGTGAAGGCGACGGTGGCGGATTTGCCGAAATACATGCATCCCACCCGGCTGCTGCGCATCCAAGCCATCCCCCGCGACGCCGGCGTGGGCAAGACCCAGCGTCGCTTGCTCGGCGACCAGGTCGTGCTCGACACGGTTTCGCTCTGACATGACGGACCCGCGGGCAGACCTGCGCACCGATCGCGATGGGCATGTCGCGGTAGTCGAGATCCGGCGCGGACCCAACAACTTCTTCGACGCCGCCCTGATCCAAGCCCTGGCCGAGACGTTCGAGGCGCTCGACGCCGATCCGGACGCGCGATGCATCCTGCTGTGCGCCGAGGGCAAAAATTTCTGCGCCGGCGCCGACTTCGGCAGCGGGGAAGGCGCGGGTCCGGATATCGAGCAGGCGCGACGCCTCTACCGCAACGCGGTGCGTCTGTTTCGGGCGAAGACGCCGGTGGTGGCCGCGGTGCAGGGCGCCGCGGTCGGCGGAGGTCTGGGCCTGGCGCTGGTGGCCGATTTCCGCGCGGCGACCGCGCAATCGCGCTTCACCGCCAATTTCAACCGCCTGGGCATCCATCCGGGCTTTGGCCTCAGCACGACCCTGCCGCGCCTGGTCGGGCCGCAGAAGGCGTCGTTGCTGTTCTTCACCGGCCGGCGCATCGGCGGTGACGAGGCCCTGGCCATCGGCCTCGTCGATCAGTTGGCGGCGGAGGACGCGCTGCGCCAAGACGCCCTGGCGTTTGCCCAGGAGATCGCTCTGTCCGCCCCCCTGGCCGTCGCCACCACCCGCGCGACGCTGCGCAATGGATTGGCGGACGCGGTCGAGGCCGCGGTCGAACGCGAACTGGCCGCCCAGGCACAGAGCTTCCGGTCCGAGGATTTCATCGAAGGCGTCAAGGCGATGACCGAACGACGCGCGCCGATGTTCACGGGGCGCTAGATGCCGCAGATCGTGACGGCGGCGGTGATCGGCGCGGGCGCCATGGGGTCGGGCATCGCGGCGCTGCTGGCCAATGCGGGCGTCGCAACGACTTTGTTCGATATCGACGCCGAGCGCGCGCTTGCGGGGATCGAGCGGCAACGCAAGAGCGTCGCCGTGCACCATACCGCCGCGACTGTGCGTGTCGGTGCGGTGGTCACGGATCTGGCCCTCGTTGCGGACGCCGACTGGATCGTCGAAGCGGCGGCTGAACGTATCGAGATCAAGTGCGATCTGCTGGCGTCGGTGAACGCGGTGCGCAAGCCCGGGTCGATCGTGTCTTCCACCACCTCGACCTTCCTGCTCTCGCGCTTAACCGAAGGTATGCGACCGGAGGACGCGCGCGACGTCCTGATCACGCACTTCTTCAACCCGCCGCGCGTCCAGCGTCTGGTGGAGCTGGTGCGCAGCCCGGCGACCCGGCCCGACGCGTTGCAGACAATCACGCGCTTTATCACCGAGCGCCTGGACAAGCGGGTGGTCGAATGCAGCGACACGCCGGGGTTCATCGCCAACCGCATCGGCACCTTCTGGCTGGCGGCGGCCTTGCACGAAGCGATCAACCTCGGCCTGACGGTCGAAGCCGCCGACGCCGTGCTCGGAGCGCCCGCCGGCGCACCGGTCGGGCCGTTCGCCTTTGCCGACTATGTGGGGATCGACCTCTTGCCATCGGCGTGGGGCAGTATGGCCGACGCCTTGCCGAAGACCGATGCGGCGCAGGCGTATCTTGCCGTGCCGCCGATTATCGCGCGCATGATTGCGGAAGGACGCCATGGCCGCAAGACCAACCAAGGCTTCATGCGCCGCCGCGCGGACAGCGGCTTCGACGTGATGGACCTGGCGAGCGGCGCCTATCGGCCGAAACATGGCGCCGCCGACTTCGACGGCGATCTCGCGCATCTGATGCAAGGCGACAGTCTCGAGGCGCGTTATGCGCGGACAGTTCTGGGCGGTGTATTGGCCTATGCCTGCGCTCTGGTTCCCGGCGTCGCCGCCACGCCGGACCTTGTCGATATCGCCATGCGCGACGGCTACGGCTGGAATCTCGGTCCGTTCGAGTTGCGCGAGCGGCTGGACACGGCGTTGAATACCGCGCCCGCCTGAAACTTCAGACCAGCCATTCGATCCGGGTCTTGTTCACCACGCGTCCGAGCAGGCGCGTCTCGCTCTTGCCGCCGCGATAGACGGTGTGGACGATCTCGCTGACGCTGCCTTCGCTGTCGTCAGTATAGACGTGGTCGCCGTTGGCTTCGATGCCGACGCGGTGAATTTCGCGCACGACGCTGAGTTCGCGCAACATGGCGGAAAAGGACTCCTGCGCCGCCGGCGGCCACTGGTAGAGACAGCGCGAGTGAAAGACGCAGACCGGTCCTTCGATCTTGGACAGCGCCGGCGGCAGGGTCTGCATGGCGTCGCCGGCGACGACTTCCAGTGGCGTGCGGGCGCGATAATCCAGGGCGCGTTTCAGCTCCTGGAACTTGTCCACCTGGTCGGACACCGAGCAGGCCAGAATCCAGCGCCGCGCGTCCGGGTTCTCCACCGCAACCGGATTCAGGTCGAGGCCCACGCGTGAGGCGATTTTCGGCAGACGCTGCGGCCGCGCTGGCGCATCGCCCAGGAAGCGGAAGGACGACACCACCACCTCCGCGTCGGGCGCGCCCAGCCGGGTCCCGTCGTCGAACGCATAGGCGTAGCGGTCGAACAGGGTGAGCAGGCCTGCGCTGCAGCCGACCTCAATGATGGAGAGCGGCTCGCCCGCCGTCTTGGCGACCTCGTTTATCGCGAACAGCATCTGGGCGGCGCGGTCCGTGTTGGTGGTCTGCAGGGTGCGCGTGTGCAGGATGTCGACGATTTCGTCGCGGTGCGCGCTGCAGAAGGCTTTGAAGGCCTCCGTCGAAGCTTCAGGCGGCAGCGGCTCGGCGGTGATCGAGGGGAAGTATTTCGCCAGCGGATCCGACGGATCGCCCAGCAGCAGATAGTGCACCGCGCTCAACAGCATGCGCGCGCTGAGTTGATCAGGCTGGGCCTCGTCGGCCAGGGCGAACAATTCGTCGTTCTCGGCGATGAGCCGGTGCAGGAAGGAGAACAGCGGCGCCATGCGACGTCGGCGCTCGCTCCATTGCAAGATGCCGGCACGCTCGCGCATCAAGGGCACGAAGTTCACTTGAGCATGCTCGGCCATGGTCTGGTCTCCAAATCAAAAGATCGCGGGCTCTTCCACCGGGGCGCCGTGATCGGTTTTCAGGAAGTCGAAGTCGCAACCCTTGTCCGCCTGTTCGATGTGGCGGCTGAAGACGTAGCCGTAGCCGCGCTCGAACCGCGGCGGCGGCTGGGTCCAGGCGGCGCGGCGTGCGGCCAAGTCCTCGTCGGTGAGTTCGACGCGCAGGCTGCGCGCCTCAACGTCGATGCTGATGATGTCGCCGGTGCGTATCAGCGCCAGCGGACCGCCAATGAAGGATTCCGGGGCCACGTGCAGGACGCAGGCGCCGTAGCTGGTGCCGCTCATCCGCGCATCGGATAGGCGCAGCATGTCGCGATGCCCCTCGCGCAACAGCTTTTTCGGCATCGGCAACATGCCCCACTCGGGCATGCCTGGACCGCCCTGGGGGCCGGCGTTGCGCAGCACCAGCACGTGGTCAGCGGTGACCTTGAGGGCTTCGTCGTCGACGGCGGCCTTCAGCGCGGCGTAATCGTCGAACACCAGGGCCGGCCCCGAGTGCTTGCGGAAGCGTTGGTCCATGGCGGCGGGCTTGATCACGCAGCCGTCGGGCGCGAGGTTGCCCTTCAGCACCGCCAGCGAGCCTTCGCTGTAGATCGGATCGTTGAGCGGGCGAATGACGTCGGGGTCGTAGACCTCGGCGCCTTCGATGTTCTCGCCGATCGTCTTGCCGGTGACGGTCAGGCAGTCGAGATCGAGGAATTCGCGAATGACGTTCAACAATGCCCGCAAACCGCCGGCGTAGTAGAAATCCTCCATCAGATAGGTCTGGCCCACCGGACGCACGTTGCAGATCACCGGCACCTTGCGACTGAACCGCTCGAAGTCGTCGAGGCCCACGTCGAAGCCCGCGCGCCGCGCCATGGCGATCAGGTGGATGATGGCGTTGGAGGAACAGCCCGACGCCATGGCCGAGGCGATGGCGTTCTCGAACGAGGCGCGGGTGAGGATGCGGCTGGGTCGCAAATCCTCGGCCACCATCTCCACGATCCGCCGTCCTGACTCGGAACACAGGCGGATGTGGTTGGAGTCTGCCGCCGGGATCGACGACCCGCCGGGCAGGGTCATGCCCACGACCTCGGCGATCGCGGTCATGGTCGAGGCCGTCCCCATGACCATGCAGGTTCCGTAGGACCGCGCGATGCCCTGTTCGACACCGCGCCAGTCCTGCTCGGTGATCTTGCCCGCGCGCAGCTCGTCCCAGTACTTCCAGCTGTCCGAGCCCGAGCCCAGCACCTTGCCATGCCAGTTGCCGCGCAGCATCGGCCCCGCAGGCACAAAAATGCACGGCAAGTCCATGCTGATGGCGCCGAGCAGCAGGCCGGGCGTGGTCTTGTCGCACCCGCCCATCAGCACCGCGCCGTCGACGGGGTGAGAGCGCAACAGCTCCTCCGTCTCCATGGCCAGCATGTTACGGTACATCATCGGCGTCGGCTTCATCAGCGATTCCGACAGCGACAGCGCCGGCAGTTCTACCGGGAAGCCGCCCGCCATGAGGATCCCGCGTTTCACGTCCTCCACGCGTGTCTTGAAGTGCACGTGACACGGTTGCAGGTCAGACCAGGTGTTCAGGATGGCGATCACCGGCCGCCCCTGAAACTCCTCCGGCGCGTAACCCATCTGCATGGCGCGCGAACGGTGGCCGAACGAGCGCAGATCGGCAGGACCGAAC
Source organism: Caulobacteraceae bacterium (assembly GCA_035551675.1). Classification (GTDB taxonomy): domain Bacteria; phylum Pseudomonadota; class Alphaproteobacteria; order Caulobacterales; family Caulobacteraceae; genus JAFECT01. Next base: position 118,882 of record DASZMV010000037.1, read on the forward strand.
CAACGGGCGGAGCGCAGCGGCTTTTTGGCTTCGCTCATCGCTGTGTCTCGCGCGGCCAGGGCGTTTCGGGGACCGGCGTCAACGGTCCGTTGCCGGCGAACCAGGACTCCAGGTTCTCGATTACGAGCTGACCCATCGCGGCGCGCGTGACGGCGGACGCCGACGCGATATGGGGCAGGACTACGATGTCGTCGTTGTCGAGCAGGGCTTGCGCGACATTGGGCTCGTCCTCGAACACGTCGAGCCCGGCGGTCAGGATCGTATGATCGGCGAGTGCTGCGATCAGCGCCGTCTCGTCTACTACCGAACCACGACTGATATTGATCAGTACGCCCTTGGGACCGAGCGCTTTCAGCACCGCGGCGTCGATCAGATGGTGCGTGCCGGCGCCGCCGGGCGTCGCGACGATCAGGGTATCGACAGCTTGCGCGAGCGTCAGGAGGCTCGCGTGGTGCGGAACATCGACGTCCGCCTGGCGGGTGCGGCCGTGGTAGGCCACGGCGATCTTCGAAGCCTGCAGCCGGCGCGCGATCGCCTTACCGATACGGCCGAGCCCGACGATGCCCACGCTGCGTCCGCGTAACGATGCGTCAGAGAGAGGATAGTTCCCTTCGCGCCACTTGCCGGCGCGCACGAACCGATCCGCCTGGGGAATGTGTCTGAGCGTCGCGATCAGCAGTCCCAGCGCCATATCGGCGACTTCCTCGGTGAGGACGTCGGCGGCGTAGGTTACGGTGATCCCGCGCCGTTTCGCGGTCGCCATGTCGATCTGGTCGTAGCCGACGCCGAAGGCGCAGACGATCTCGACGTTGGGAAGTTTTTGCAAAAGCGCCTCATCCACCGCGAGTGCGCCGAAGGTCACGACGCCGCGGATGGCCGCACTGTGTTCGGCCAGGAAGGCGTCCGGGTCGCGGGCCGTCCACAGGCGCCGGAAGACCAGCCGGCCATCGGGCGCGTTCTCGAGCACGGGCAGCCGGCCCATCACCAGAATCTCGGCGGGTCCGGACGTTGCGACGTGATCCTGGACGTTCTCGGCCATGACGATGCGCCTATTCGTCCTCCGAGATGCGGGACGGGTCGAGCTTCACGTCGATCAGCAACGGCGCCTTGCGGTTCTTGATGGCGTCGGCGGCCTTGGCCCAGTCCGCGTCGCAGCGGACGGTCACGCCCTGGCCGCCGAGGGAGATGGCCACGTCGGCGAATTCCGGCCAGTCGAACAGGCTGGGGGCGGGGTCGCGCTGCTTGCGCTCGAACTTGATGTGTTCGGCGCCGTAGGCGGAATCGTTGGCGACCACCACGATCAGGTCGAGCTTGGCGCGAACCGCGGTGTTGAACTCCGTCAGGCCGCCGTTCATGAACGCGCCGTCGCCCACCGTCGCAACCACCGGTCGCCCTCGCATTGCGGCCGCCGCACCGATGGCGTGGGAGACTCCGAGACCGATCGACCCGAAATCCAGCGCCGGCACGAAAGAGCCCGGTCCGTCCACCCGGATCACTGGCCAGATCCGGCGGGTGATCCGCCCGCCGTCGGTCGCGAGCACGCGGCCCTGCGGCAATATTTCTTCGAGGCGCACGAGCGCGTGGCGATAGTCCACCGTCCCGTTGTCATAGTCCGCGTCGGGGCCGGTCTCGAAGCGATAGGTTTCCAGCTTGTGCTTCAGCTCGTCGGTATAGCCGCCCGAGGGCGGGATCTCCGCCTCGTCGAGCCAGTGCACAATCAGGTCGGCGACGCCGCCGGGGTCGCCCACCACGCCGACGTCGGGCAGAACGTTCTTGCCGATTTCCTCGGGCTCCTGGTTGATCTGGATAATCCGGCGGCCCTTGACGAAGGCGCCCAGGGAACTGGTGGCCTTGGTGATGCTGGCGCCGAAAAAGATCAGGCAGTCGCTGGCCAGGATGGTCTCCACCGCCGGGTCAGTCGATTCGACGCCGCAGATGCCGAGGTCGTAGTCTTCGCCGCGGAACAGGTCCTTGGCCTTCAAGGTCACCGCCATGGGCGCCTCGATGCGCTTGGCGAGGCGCAGGATCGACGCGCGCGCGTCGGGTGAGCAAGCGCCCCGGCCGGCCACGATCACCGGGCGCTTGGCGGCGGCGATCATGCCGACGGCGTTGTCCAGGTCGTCGCTGGCCTGCACCACCGCGCGTCCTTCGGGAATGTGCACGCGCACGGGTTTGTATTCGATATCGACCCAGTCGAAGTCGACCGGCGCGTTCAGCACGACCGGGCGCCGCTCCAGGATCGCGCGCCGCATGGCCATGGCGGTGTCGGCAACCGCCGTGCGCGGCGAGCGGATCTGTTCGAAGCCCGCGCCGACGACCATGGCCAGTTCGCGCTGGGGCGCCTTCTGCAGGCTGAGACGATCCTCGGCCTTTACGTCGCCGCAGATCAGCAGCATCGGCGTTGACGCCTTCACGCCCTGCAGCAGAGCCGTGACGGTGTTCACCATGCCCGGGCCGTGGGTGACGCTGGCGACGCCCAGCTTCTTGCCGAGGTCGACGGTGGAATAGCCCAGCGCCATCAGGGCGGCGCCTACCTCGTGCGCGGCCGCGATGAACTCTCCGCCGCAGTCGCGGATGAAGCTGTCGCACATGAACATGTTGCCGTCGCCCATCAGGCCGAAGATGGTCTCGACGCCGTTGTCGCGGAGGCAGCGCGCGATGGCTTCATGCACCTTCATGGTCCCGTCCGCCGCTTCGCTCATGATTCAGTCGCGCCTCGGAAAATCGACGACGAAGACTTCGAGGCCGCCCTCACCGGCCAGGGTGCCCTCTTCGCCGCGCGGACAATAGGCGGTGGTGATTTCGGGACGCATACGGTTTTCCGCCACCAGGCCCGGTTCGAGCGCCCAGCATAGCTGTGCGCGATCCGCCGACAGGGCGTAGGCGCCGCCCGACAGGCGCAGCATTGAAATTCGGGTGTCGCCATTGGGTCCTGGCTGGTCGAAGAACGCGCCGAGACGCTTCATCTGCACGCCCGGCGATACGTCGAACCAAGGAAAGGCCTTGGGTTTCATCAGGATGACCGCATCGTATCCGGGTGGCGGCGGCGTAGGCAAAGCTTTGCCCGTATGCATGAGGTACTGCTCCTCGTAGATCGCCTCCACGCCGTCGCGCACGCGGCTGCCGCCGGTGGCCGGATCGGTCTCGAAGTACCGGCCGTCCTTGATGGTTCCGCGCGCTTTCAGGCGCTCGATCGCTTCGGCGCGATAGCCTTCCCACACCGGGCCCTTCTGGTGTTCTCCGTCGAAGCCGTACTGGATCACCATGCTGGTGCATGCTTCCTTGTGCTGTGGCCCGTAGTAGGCCATGCGCGGGAAATAGCCGATCTCGCCTTCGCCGATGTCCTGTCCCGGCGCGTAGTTCGACTGCCCCTGAGCGATGAACTTTACCTGGGCGAAGGTGTGCCGGTGGCGCGGAGTCTCGAAGGCCGCGTCGCCAGAATAGATGAACTCGTTACGCACGAAGACGAAGTTGAGACCGTCCGGCGCTTCTTCGGTGAAGAGGCGTTGGCTCGGATAGCTGCCCTTGCGTGACGAGCGGCCGTCGGCGTTCCAGTCGAAGGGGGCGACATCAGCTGCGCTGATCACTTTCATCGTCACGGTCCCGATTGAACGATCTCACCGGCGAGATGGCGGGGACAAAATAGGAAGGCTCGAGCGGTCGGCGGCAACGGCTCAGGCGTCACCTGCATCAGGCGTGAACGGCCTGCAGAGCATTCAAAACGTCCTGGGTCGAGCCGCGCTCGCCGAGCCGTGGGAAAACCTTCTCCACGCTGTGGTCGAACGCTTCCTGCCGGGCGTCCGTGGTGGCGTCGAGCGGGAAGGTGACGTTGAAGCCCAGCTCATAGGCCTGCCGCCCGGTGGACTCGACGGCGCTGCTGGTGGAGACGCCGGTCAGCACCACCTGGGTCACGCCCAGCGCGCGCAGCTTGGCTTCCAGTTCGGTACGGGCAAAGGCGCCGGAACTCTTCTTGCGGATCAGGATGTCGCCAGGCTGATGGTCGAGATTCGGAACCAGGTCCGCGAAGTCGGCGGGGCGATTGGGCGTGCCGCGCGCCTGCTCGGTGCGGCCCGGAGGCGTATCGTCCACGGTCACCAGCACCACCGGCAGGCACTTGGCGCGAAAGGCGCGCGCCAGCTCGTTCGAGCGGGCGACCATGTCGGCCATGGGGTGGAGCAGGGGGTATCCTGCGATGCCCTTCTGCAGGTCCAGAACGATCAGGGCGGTCTTCGGGTCGAGCGTGGTCACGGGCATCTTCGATCCTCTCCTTGGGTCCGGAAACTTCGGCGGGCGATCCGTGAGGACCGCGCAAGTCAGCGCGCCGCGTTCTCTGGTCTGCGTTGGCTCTAGTGATAGGCGGTCCGTCAGGCCGGCGTCAACGAAATTACGGCTATATGAAATTGTTTTGTATGGACATGAATAATCATTGCGGCGCATATCTAGACTGAACCCCTGCCCGTAATAGCGGGGAGGCATCCAGCCGTCGTGGCGGCGGAGGACCGGGAGGACGGAGAAACCTATGGTCACCATAGCTGTCGTCGCCATGGGAGAAATGGGCTCCGCCATCGCTCAGCGGCTGGTCGAGCGCGGCGCCCGGGTGCTGACCTCACTGGCCGGCCGCAGCGGCGCGAGCGCCGAGCGGGCGAAGACTGCGGGCGTGGAAGTCGCCGACGACCAGGCCCTGGCGAGCGAGGCGGACATCTTCCTATCCATCGTACCCCCGGCGGCGGCCCCCGAAACGGCCGAGCGCTTCCGCACGCCGATTGCCGCGTCGGCGAAGAAGCCGCTCTATATCGACTGCAACGCCATCGCGCCCCAGACCTTGAAGTCGATCGCCCAGCCGTTCCTGGACCAGGCCCTGCCGTTCGCCGACGCTTCGATCCTGGGCTGGCCGCCCAAGCCGGACGGCTACAGTCCCAAGGTCTATATGTCCGGCCCGATTGCGGAGGCGGCGGAGACTCTGAAGGGCCTGGGCCTCGACACCCGGCCGATGTCGCAGAATCTCGGCGACGCCTCGGGCATCAAGATGGCCTATGCCGCGATCACCAAAGGCATGCAGGCCATCGGCGCCGCAGCAGCCCTGGGCGCCGCGCGCGCGGGTGCGGCTGACGCCTTCCTCGAGGAGATGAAGGACACCCAGCCGCAGATCTACGCCTGGCTCGTGCGCATGCTGCCGGTGATGGCGCGCAAGGCCTATCGCTGGGACGACGAGATGCTCGAGATCGCGCGCTTCATGCAGCCGGAGGCGGGCGGCGTGCAGATGTTCGAGGGCGCGGCGGCGCTCTATCGCCACGTCGCCGAAGAGAACCGCATTGGTCCCGACGCCGAGATGATCTCCATCGTCGATCGCTTCGTGAAACCGCCGGCCTAGGTCGTGGACCTCGCCCTCAGCGAATCGCAGAAGGACATCCGCGACCTGGCGCGCAAGGTCTGCGCGGATTTCGACGACGACTATTGGCTGAAGGCCGACGAGGCCGCCGAGTTTCCGCACGCCTTTCATCGCGCGATAGCCGACGCGGGCCTGTTGGGCGTCGCCATGCCCCAGGCTTTTGGTGGTGCGGGCCTCGGCATAGCGGAAGCCGCGGTCCTGATGCGCGAGATCGCGGAGTCGGGCGCGGGCCTTGCCGGCGCGTCGTCGATCCACATGAATATCTTCGGCCTGCAGCCCGTCGTGGTGTTCGGAACCGACGCGCAGAAGGCGCGCATGCTGGCGCCGTTGATCGCGGGGCTGGAAAAGGCCTGTTTCGCGGTGACCGAACCGGACGCCGGTCTCAACACCACGGAGATCAAGACCCGCGCCGACCGCGCCGGCGATGTCTACCGAATCTCCGGGCAGAAAATCTGGATCTCCACCGCCCAGGTCGCCGACAAGGCGATGATCCTCGCGCGCACGACGCCGCTCGATCAGGTGAAGAAGAAGACCGAAGGCCTGAGCCTTTTCTACTCGCCGCTCGACCGCTCGAAGGTGGAAGTGCGCAGCATTCGCAAGATGGGCCGACACGCGGTGGACTCCAACATGCTGTTCTTCGACGGCCTGGAGGTTCCGGTCGAAGACCGCATCGGTGAGGAAGGTCAGGGCTTCAAGATGTTGCTGCACGGCCTCAATCCCGAACGCGTGCTGGTGGGCGCCGAGGCGGTGGGCCTGGGGATGGCGGCGGTGCGCCGAGCGTCGAACTACGCACGCGAGCGCGTCGTATTCGGGCGGCCCATCGGCCAGAACCAGGGCATCCAGCATCCCCTGGCCAAGGCCTGGATGAACCTGGAAGCCGCCTGGCTGATGGTGATGAAGGCCGCTTCGCTCTACGACGCGAACCAGGAATGCGGCGCGGAGGCCAACAGCGGTAAGTACCTCGCGGCCGAAGCCTGTTTCACCGCCTGCGAGACCGCCATCCAGACCCACGGCGGCATGGGCTATTCCGCCGAATATCATGTGGAGCGCTACATGCGCGAATGCTTCATCCCGCGCATCGCGCCGGTGAGCCCGCAGATGATCCTGAACTTCATTGCCGAGAAGGTGCTCGACCTTCCCAAGTCCTATTGAGGACCGCGCGACATGTCGACCAGCTACACCGTCAGTGATCTCGTCGCCGAGTTCCTCGCCCGCTGCGAGGTGGAGACGGCCTTCGGCGTCGTCTCGGTGCACAATGTGCCCATGCTCGACGCCGTGGCGCGCAGCAACCGCATCCGCTTCGTCATGGCGCGCGGCGAGCTGGGCGCAAGTCACATGGCCGATGGCTATGGCCGCGCCTCGGGTAAGCTCGGTGTCTTGTTCTCGAGCACGGGCCCCGGCGCCTCGAACGCCGCCACCGGTCTGGTGGAAGGCCGGTTCGCATCCACGCCCATGCTGCACATCACCGGCCAGTCGTCGACACGCTTCGTCGATCGCGACATGGGATCGGTCCACGACATCCCCGACCAGCTCGGCCTGATGGCAAGCGCGGGTAAGGCTTCTTATCGCGTGCGTACGCCATCGGACGCGTTCGCGGTGCTGCGACAGGCGGCGGCCGATGCGCTCAGCTTCCCGCGCGGACCAGTCACCGTGGAAGTCCCCATCGATGTGCAGAGCATGGCGGTCGAACGGCCCGCGGGCCTCGACGATTACCTCCTGCCGACGCCGGCCTTCGCCCCCGCGGCGGAAGCCGAACTCGCGATGCTTGCCGATAGGGTAGCCAACGCGCGCCGGCCGGTGTTGTGGGTCGGTCGCGGCGCCATGCATGCGGGGCCGCAGATCCAAAAGCTGGTGGAGCTCGGCTTCGGCATGGTGACCAGCCTCGCCGGCCGAGCCGTGGTGAGCGAGGATCATCCGCGCAACCTCGGCGCCCTGAACGGCGGCGGCATGTCGGTGATCGAGGAGTTCTACGCGACCTGCGACCTGATGCTGGTGCTGGGCTCGCGCGTTCGCGCCTACGACACGGGCGACCTGTCCACGAAGCTGCCCGCGAACCTGGTGCAGATCGACGTCGATCCGCGCGCCGACGGGCGCACCTACGCCAATACCGGCTTCGTCAACGGCGACGTCGCCCAGGTGATCGACGAGCTGCTGGCGCGTGCGGGCGACCGCGTCCGGATCGATCCAGATTTTCCCGCGCAGTTTGAGCGGCTGAAGACCGTGGCGCGCGCCTCGTTCAAGGCGTCTCTTGGTCCCTACGCCAGCTTCGCCGAACAGCTCCGCGCGGTCGTGCCTCGCGACGCGATCTGGGCGCGCGACATAACCATGAACAATTCGAGCTGGGGTCACCGGCTGTTCCAGCTCCACCACCCGTCGACCAACATCTATCCGATCAGCGGGGGGATCGGGCAGGGGCTGTGCCTGGGCGTCGGCGCGGCGCTCGCACCCGGCGGGCGCAAGACCGTGGTGCTGATCGGCGATGGCGGGCTGCAGCTCAATCTCGGCGAACTCTGGACCGCGGTGCAGGAGAATCTCGACATCACCATCATCGTCGGCAACGACAACGGTTACGGCGTCATTCGCCAGATCCAGGACAAGGTCGCCGGCGGCCGGCGCAATTTCGACGATCTGCTGGCGCCGAAGCTCGAGGCGCTGGCCGAAGTCGCGGGCATTCCGTTCTGGCGCGTCACCGCCGCCGATCATTTCGGCGATCGTGCGGCCCAGGCGCTCGCGGTGCGGGGGCCGAGCATGGTCGAGATCGACATGATCGCGGTGGGCGAGCACCCGCCTTATTATCCCATCGGCCCGCGCGTGAAGACGGTCGAGGTTCCTGCATGAGCGGCGCCCTCGACGGCCTGCGCGTCATCGACCTCAGCCGTGTGCTGGGCGGTCCGTACTGCACCCAGATTCTAGGCGATCACGGTGCGGATGTGATCAAGATCGAGCCGCCCCAGGGCGACGAGACGCGCACCTGGGGTCCGCCCTATTCCGGCGACACCGCCGCCTATTTCCGCGCGGTAAACCGCAACAAGCGCGGCATCGTGCTCGACCTCAAGCAAGCCGCCGCGCGTGAAGCCTTGCTCGGCCTGCTCGAAGACGCGGATGTGCTGGTGGAAAACTTCAAGCCGGGCACACTGGAGGGCTGGGGCCTGGGCTATGACGCCCTGTCCCAACGTTTCCCGCGACTGATCCATTGTTGCGTCTCGGGCTTCGGCGCCGACGGGCCCATGGGCGCCATGCCCGGTTACGATGCGGCGGTCCAGGCGGTCACCGGCCTGATGAGCGTCAACGGGGCGTCTGACGGCGGGGCCACGCGGCTGGGCGTGCCCGTGGTGGACATGTCGAGCGGCCTGAACGCGGTCATCGGAATTCTGCTGGCGCTGCACGAACGCGAGCGCAGCGGGCGCGGCCAATTCGTCGACATCGCCCTGTTCGATTGCGGCCTGTCGATCCTGCATCCCTATTCGGCCAACTATCTCGCGTCGGGCAAGATTCCGCAGCGCACCGGCAATGGCCATCCGAACATTTCGCCCTACGAGACTTTCGCCACCCGCAAGGGCGATCTGTTCCTGGCGGTGGGCAACGACGTGCAGTTCCGCAAGCTGTGCGACACGCTCGGCGCCCCGCACCTGGCCAAGGACGCGCGCTATCTGACCAATCCCGATCGGTCGGCAAACCGTGACGCGCTCAAAGCCGACCTCGAAAGCCTGTTCGCGGCGCACGAGGCGGCCGCGCTCGGCGAGACTCTGATCCGTAACGGCGTGCCCTGCGGTCCGGTGCTCAACGTCGAGGAGGCGCTGGCGCATCCGCACACCGCCCATCGCGGCATGGTGCTGCAGGACGGCGACTATACCGGCGTCGGCGCGCCGGTGAAGCTGAGCCGCACGCCCGCGAGTCTGCGCCGCATGCCGCCCCGCTTCGGAGAGCACGACGCCGAGATCCTGTCCGCGTTCACGCCCGCCGCCGATCCGCCCTCCTGAGGAGACCGCCATGACCGCTGCCTTCGGCAATCACATCGCCGGCGAGTGGCTCAAGCCCGCCAACGCGGCTGCGAACATCAACCCGTCGAACGTCGCCGACACGGTGGGTGACTTCGCCCTGGGCGGCGCGGCGGATGCGGACGCGGCGGTCGCGGCGGCGAAGGCGGCATATCCCGCGTGGTCGCGCACGATCCCCCATGAACGCGGCCAGTTCCTGCGGAAGATCGCCGTCGAAATCCAGGCGCGTTCCCAGGAACTCGGTCGGCAACTCGCGCGCGAGGAGGGCAAGACGCTGGCGGAGGCGGTGGGTGAAGTCATGCGTGCGGCGCAGTTGTTCGACTACTACGCCGCCGAGACGGTGCGCATCGAGGGCGAGCTGCTGGCGGGCCTGCGCCCCGGCGTCACCGCGCAGATTGTTCGCGAGTCCGTGGGCGTGGTGGCGGCGATCACGCCGTGGAATTTTCCGATCGCGTTGCCGGCCGCGAAGATCGCCGCGGCGCTTGCTTTCGGCAATACCGTCGTGTTCAAGCCGGCGGAGCTGGTTCCCGCGACCGCCTGGGCGCTCACCGACATCGCGGCGCGCGCCGGCCTGCCCGCCGGCGTGCTCAACCTGGTGATGGGCGATGGGCCGGTGGTCGGCAAGCGCCTGACCGAGCATCCCGACGTAGACGCGGTGACCTTCACCGGCTCGGTTCCTACCGGCCGCCTGGTCGCCGCGGCGGCCATCGCGAGCGAAAACATGAAGAAGATTCAGCTCGAACTCGGCGGCAAGAACCCGCTGCTGGTGCTGGACGACGCCGATCTCGACAACGCCGTGGACTGCGCGGTCGACGGCGCCTTCTTCGCTACAGGGCAGCGGTGTACGGCCTCGTCGCGGCTGATCGTCACCGAAGCCATCCATGACCGCTTCGTAGACGCACTACGGGAGCGCATGTCGAAGCTGGTGGTGGATGACGCGCTGAAACCGGAGACTCAGATCGGGCCGGTGGTCGACCAGGACCAACTCGACATCGATTTGTCGTACATCGACGTCGGCCGCAGGGAAGGCGCGCGCCTGCTCAGCGGCGGCGAGGGGCTGAAGCGCGAACACGACGGGTTTTATCTGTCGCCGGCTCTATTTGTGGACGCCACGCCCGACATGCGCATCTGTCGCGAGGAGATCTTCGGCCCGGTCGCCGCAGTGATGCGGGTGAAGGACTACGACGAGGCCCTGGCCGTCGCCAACGATACCAACTTCGGCTTGTCGTCCGGCATCTGCACCACCAGCCTCAAGCATGCCGAGCATTTCAAGCAGAACAGCCAGACCGGGGTCGTGAAGGTGAACCTTTCGACCTCCGGTGTCGACTTTCAGCTGCCGTTCGGCGGTCGCAAGTCTTCGTCCTACGGGACCCGCGAGATGGGCGGCCATGTGCGCGACTTCTTCACCACCCTGAAGACCGCGTACCAGTTCGTGGTCTGATCACCGGGCGTCGCCGGGCCCAAAAAGCGGCTCGACTAGGAGGTGGACTGTCCACAAGCATGACAGGTAAACTTGCAAGATAGACTTTAATCATTTAGTTTGCGGGCATGTCAGACGATCCCCGCCTCGAAGCCCTCGCCGTGGAGCTCTCCACAGCCGTCGGTCAGTTCCACCGCCGCGTTCGGGCCGCCGCGGCCGGGGCGGATGAACTGAATGTGTCCCAGACCGCCGCGCTCGTCCGCCTCGACCGGAACGGCCGGATGACCACCTCCGACCTCGCCCGCGCGGAATCGATGAAACCCCAGTCCATGGGCGCGATCCTCGCCACGCTCGAGGAGGAAGGCCTGGTGGAGCGCCGCCCCCATCCCACCGACGGCCGCCAGGTCGAGTTCGGTTTGACGCCAAAGGGTGTCGAGGCCCGGCGCCGGCGTAGCGCCGCCAAGCGCGAGTGGCTGATGGCCGCGCTTTCAAAACTGTCGCCAGGGGAGCGCAACGCGCTCGCCTCCGCCATCGCCCTGATCAAACGCATGGGTGAGGCATGAGCGGCGACGCGACTGCCCCTGCGCGCCGGACCAGCGCTTTCCGTTCGCTGCGAAACCCCAACTACCGGCTTTGGATTTCCGGTGCGGTTGTGTCGGACACCGGCACCTGGATCCAGCGCATCGCGCAGGACTGGCTGGTGCTCACGCAACTCACCCACCACAGCGCAACCGCGGTGGGCGTGGTGATCGCGCTGCAGATGCTGCCGGCCTTCCTGTTGCTGCCACTGGCAGGCTTCGCCTCCGACCGGTTCGACCGCCGTAAGGTTCTGCTCGTCACCCAGGCCGCGCTGGGTCTTCTGGCGCTCGGACTGGGATTGCTCACCGTCTTCGGCATGGTGCGCCTGTGGCACGTGTGGATTTTCGCCCTGCTGTCGGGATGCGTCTCGTCTTTCGACGCGCCCGCGCGGCATACCTTCGCGGCCGAACTGGTGGGCGAAGAGGATCTGGCCAACGCCGTTTCACTGAATTCGACCTCGTTCAATCTCGCGCGGCTCACGGGCCCTGCGGTCGCGGGTGTGCTGATCGGGGCCGTGGGCTCAGGACCGGCATTCCTGATCAACGCCGCGTCCTTCGGCGCGGTGCTGTGTTCACTGTTCTTAATCCAGGTGAAACATCTGCACCGTGGCGCCAAGGCGGCGCGTGGCGCGGGCGGGATGATCGATGGCTTTCGCTACGTCTGGCGCCGACCGGACCTGCGGGCCGTGCTGATCATGATGTTCGTGTTCGGCGCACTGGCCCTCAACCTGCCGATCTACATCTCGACCATGACCGTCACCGTCTTTCATGGCGGCGCCGATCGCTATGGCCTTTTGACCTCGGTGATGGCCATCGGGTCCATCGCCGGCGCGATGCTGACCGCACGCATGCCGCGACCGGGCATGGTGCTGTTGATGTCGAGCGGCGCCCTGTTCGGCCTGGGCTTCGCGCTCGCCGCGCTGGCGCCCAATGTCTGGACGTTCGGAGTCTCCCTCGCCATAGCCGGTGCGGCCGCGGTGGCTCTGACCACGGCCTCGAGCAGCTTCATGCAACTCGTTACCGAGCCGGCCATGCGCGGACGCGTTATCGGCATTCGCATCGCGGTGGCTACGCTTGGCGGACCCGTCGGCGCGCCGCTGGCGGGCTGGGTGGCCGACGCTTTCGGACCGCGCTGGGCATGTTGCCTCGCGGCGGGATCGGGCGTGCTCGCCGCTGCGGTGGCATTGGCCTACCTCGTGCGCAGGCGCGGTCTTCGTCTGAGCGTGACGAGCGGCCGCCCGCATTTCAGCCTCGACGCGCCGAGTGCGGGATCGGGCGCATGAGCGGAACGGTCACACGCGTCGTCCGCGGCGTCTCGACAGAGTCGCCCGAACGGCGAGACGTCCTCTCCGACTTCTTCCTGGACGCGAGCGACCGGCGACTGACGCTCCATGTGGCGCCAGGGGCGAGCGCGTATGGCCATGCGGCTCTGAAGACAAACGAAGGAGCAATGATTTGAATAACTTGGCAGGCGACTGATGTCGCCGTCCGAGGGGGTTTATGACTCTAAACAATCATTCATTTTTTCAGGGATATGAAAAGAGATTGTATCCCTATAAAAAATGCTTGCCTTCGCTCCGGCCCGAGATAATGCTCGGAGGCTGAAGTCGCGCCCATGCGCCGAAGGCAGGCACACGCATCGAACGGACGGCGAAGACGCCGCCGAACCGATGGGGAGGTTATCGAGAACCTCCGCAAAGCCGCACTCGGCGCACAGGCCGCACATCAAGGAGTCAGCGGTTACCCATGCGTCCTTGTTGGACGCGCGCGCCACGAAATTCTCACCTTCGGACTCCAAACCCGTACGGACCGGAGGTGCAACGAAAACAACAAGACGGGGAGGAAGCTATGCACCGGAAATTCGCGCGTCTTGCGCTATCGTCTACATCTGCGCGCGCGCTATCGGCGGGCGTCCTCGCAGTCGGAGTCATCTTGGTCAGCGCCGGCGTCGCTGCAGCCGACGCCGCTGCGCCTGCGGCCACCGGCTCGGACAAGGCCAACACGGTCCAGGAGGTCATTGTCACCGCGCAGAAGCGCGCCGAACCGCTGCAGAAAGTACCCGTCGCGGTCCAGGTTGTGACCGGCGCCCAGCTGCAGGACAACAACGTCAACGAACTGTCCAACCTGTCGCAGACGGTGCCGGACCTGCACATTGTCAACACGGGCAGCTATTCCAACTCACTCAACATCCGCGGCATCGGTTCCGGCGCCGGCAACCCGGCCTTCGACCAGTCGGTCGCGATATTCGACGACGACATCTACTACGGCCGCTCCCACATGACCCAGTCGACCTTCCTCGACATGGATCGGATCGAGGTGCTGAAGGGCCCGCAGTCGACCTTCTTCGGCAACAACGCCATAGCCGGTGCGCTGAACCTGGTGACGAAGAAGCCGGACTGGAACTCCGACGGTTACGCGCGTGTGCTCTACGGCTCGTACGGGACCTACGCGGTCGAAGCGGCTGACAACATTCCGATCAACGACCAGTTCGCCGTCCGCATCGCCGGCGTGGCGAACGGGGATTCGGGCTGGATCCGCAACGTCGACACCGGCGGTCTCGCCCCGATCGAGCACAACGAGCAGGGCCGTATCACCTTCGCCTGGAAGCCGTCGCAGGACTTCGACGCGACGCTCAAGATCGAAGGCGGCGAGGACAAGATCACCGGCTCGGCCTCGGATACGCCGGGCCAGTGGGCCAACTGTCCGCCGCCCGCGCCGTTGACCACCACCGCCATCAACAACTTCTGCGGCTCCGCCATCGCGCGCGGCGTGCCGATGGGGTTCGGCAACAACAACAATTCAGGCCTGGCCGACCAGTTCGCCGACCTGAAGACCGAGGATGCCGTCCTTAACATGAACTGGCATATAGGCGGCCTGACCGTCACCTCGGTGACCGGTTATGCCGGCTATAACTTCACGTCGCATGAAGACAATGCGAGCGCGGGCACGCCTGCACTGTCGACCAACTCATTCATGCCGGACAAGTACGATCAGTTCAGCGAAGAACTGCGGGTCACCTCGCCGGCCGATCAGCCGATCGAATACATGTTCGGCGTCTACTATCAGTACGATAAGATCCACGAACTGATCAACGGCAACGCGACCTTTGTTGACGGGAACTTCCCGACCTATGCGGCGCTCGGCCTGATTTCGCACACCGAACTTCTCGCGCTCCAGGCGGCGCTGCCGTTCGGTTACGAGATCGGATACGACCAGAAGGAAAACATCGAGTCCGCCTTCGGCTCTGTCGGCTGGAATATCAGTGACAAGCTGAAACTCAATATCGGCCTGCGCGGCACGTCCGACGCCAAGGACTTTACCGGCACGATCGCCTACGGCCAGGAGACGCAGACCTACGGCGGCTTCATCCCCTATTCGACCGCAGTGCAACAGGGGGTGGCTTTCATCCTGGGGCCGCCCGGCGCCTACAACTACTCGCGCACCGACAAGGCGTTGATGGGCAACGTCGGGCTGCAGTACCAGATCGATCCCAATGCGATGCTCTATGCGACTGCGTCGCGGGGGTTCAAGGCGGGCGGCTTCAACGCCATTTCGCCGAGCCCGGTCGGCGGCCTGATCGAACCGACCTACAGCCCGGAATACGTCGACTCCTACGAAGTCGGGATCAAGAGCAAGTGGTTCGACAACCGCGTCCTGGTCAACTTCGACCTGTTCCGTGAAAACTACGCGGACCTGCAGGTGAACGCCCTGGTCCAGCTGCCGGTCAATTCGACCATCGCGGTGACCAACGCCGCATCGTCGGTCTCACAAGGCGCCGAACTCGAAACCCAATGGATTCTCGGTGATCACTTCAGCCTGAAGGCCGACATCACCTATCTCGACGCCCGCTACGACAGCTACCCGAACGCCTCTCCGACCTATCTGGAGAAGCAGAACCACATCACCCACCAGAACCTGTCGGGTCGTCCGCTGGACTTTGCGCCGAAGTGGAGCGGCTCGGTGACGGCCGAGTATCACACGGAGCTGCCGGGCGACTATCGGCTGTCGGCTGAACTCACGCCGTTCTACCAGAGCAAGTACTACAACAGCGCCGGCACCGATGATCCGAACTTCGTCATTCCGGGCAAGACGCGCCTGGACGGTCGGATAACCCTGGACTCGCCGGACCGTCGCTGGGCCGTGGACCTGATCGGCAACAACATCACCAACGCGGTGATCCCGGTCTCCTACGGCACCAACAACACGCTCGGCGGCAAGGAAGAGCCGGTCAACGTGTCGCTGCAGCTGCGCTTCAAATGGTGAACTCCTGACGACTGCGCCCCTCGGCGCGCGCAAGCGACGCCGAGGGGCATTTTTTCGGCTATAGTCCGGCCGGGGACCGGGAAGCGGGAGTAGGTGAGTGAACGCGCAGAGAGGGGTCGTCTCGGCCCTCTGGATTCTCTTTCTGGTCAACTATCTCGATCGCGTGGCGCTGAGCTTCGCCGGCCCGTCGATCATGAAATCCCTGCACATGACGCCGACCGATTTCGGTGTGGTGCTGGGATCCTTCGGCATCGGCTATCTCCTGGCGCAAATCCCCGGCGGCTTGCTGGCCGACCGGATCGGCGCGCGCGCCATGCTGGTGATGAGCCCCCTGTTATGGGCGGTATTCACCGGTTTGACGGGGCTGGCGACGACGATCGCGGTCTTTGTCGCCGTCCGCGTCTGTTTTGGCTTTTCCGAAGGCCTCTCCAACACCTCGGCTTACAAGGTTGTCGGTGAGCACTTTGCGCCGAAGGGGCGCGCCCGCGCAGTGGCCATCAACAACACCGCCATCCCGCTCGCGCCATTGTTCGCCGGCGTCCTGGTCGGCAAGCTGGTCGGCGCCTACGGCTGGCAGATGATGTTCTTCCTCATGACCATTCCGGCGGTGCTGGCGGCGATCGCCAGTTTCACGCTGGTCCCGGCTAAACCGACCTATGTGTCAAAACCCGAGGACATCCCGGGCGGCGAGAACGCCACCCTGCGCCAGCTTTTCGCGATGCCGAGCTTGCGCATTCTGTCCATCGCCTGTTTCGCCTGGAACATTCCCTATTGGGGATACCTCGGCTGGATGCCGAGTTATCTGGCGCTGGCGCGGCACATCGATCTCAAGTCTGTGGGGCTGCTGGCGGCTATCCCCTACGGCTTTGCCTTTCTCGGCATGGTGATCTTCGGTTGGCTCGGCAGCACGGTGCTGCATCGTCGCTGCGCGGAGTTGATCGGCGTATGCTTCCTCGCCGCGGCGGGAGCCTTGTTCTTCGCCTATCAGGCCGACACTTTGACCTACTGCCTCGCCGGGCTTTCGGCGACCGCCTTCTTCCTGTTTGCGACGCTCGGCCCTGTCGGCAAGGTGGCGCTGGACCTCGCGCCGGAACGCCGTCGCGCGGCTTTCGTGGGAATCTACAACACCATGGGTCAGATGGGCGGCATCGTGGCGCCGCCCATCATCGGGTTCCTGGTCAATCGCACCGGGAGCTTCGCCGCCGGTATCGGGTTCATGATCGGTGCGAGCGTGGTCACCACCCTCTGTTTCATCGCGCTCTCCAAATATACCCGACGGGCGGCCACGCCGGCGCCCGCCCTGGCCTGAACCGGCGGAGGGGATGTGAGCGACCTCAAAGGCAGAATCGCGTTGGTGATCGGCGGCGGTGGCGGCATGGGTCTCGCCGCCTCCAAGACGCTCGCCGCGAGGGGCGCGACCGTGGTCGTGGCCGACCTTGACGCGCATGCCGCCAAGCGCGCGGCGCAAGACATCGCCGAAGCAGGCGGCGAGGCCCGGTCCTATCAGGTGGACGTCGCGTCCATGGACGCCATGCGCGGGCTTGTCCGCTATATCGACACGACCTACGGCCGGCTGAACGTACTGTTCAACAACGTCGGCTCGCGCTGCGCCAACGGCTTCGATATCGGCGAAGAAGACTTCGATGCGGCCATGACCATAAACGCAAAGTCCCACTTCTTTGCCTTGAACCTCTCTGCGCCGCTGTTGCGCCGCGGCGCGCCGCATGCGTCGGCCATCCTGATGGCCTCCGGCGCCGGGCTGAAGTTCTTCGGCCGCAGCCCCCTCTATTCCATCAGCAAGGCGGCCCTGGTGATGACCGCGCGCGCCTTCGCCCAGCATCTGGGCCCCGATGGCGTCCGCGTGAACGTGCTCTGTCCCGGCGCGGTAGACACAGCCTTTCCGCAGCAAGGCGTCGACGCAACCGCCCACGCCGCTGTGGTCGAGGGACTGGCGCGCCAGATCCCGCTCCGCCGCATCGCCCAGCCGGAAGACGTGGCGAATCTGGTCGCCTTCCTGGCGTCGGACGAGGCGTCCTATCTCACGGGCCTGACGATCCCGGTGGACGGGGGCTTGATGGGTCTGTGACCGACGTCGCCTCCACAACGGCGCCCACCTGTCTGCCGCCACGGCCGGCGCAGCGACCCGAAAGCCTGACGGCGCCCACGGGCGCATGGGATACCCACGCCCACGTCATCGGCGGCGACGCCGTCAGTCCCTTCGTGGCGCACCGCAGCTACACGCCGCCGAAAGCCACCGTCGACGCTTATGTAGCGATGCTCGACGCCGTGGGAATCGATTTTGGCGTTCTGATCCAGATCAGCGTGCATGGCGCCGACAACCGCCTGATTGCCGACGGCCTGCGCCGCTACCCGGACCGCCTGCGAGGCGTCATCTCCATCGGTGGAGGAGAAAGCGACGCGGAACTGAGGGCGCTCGGCGAACTCGGCGTCTGCGGCATCCGATTGAACGAGCACTTCGCGGGCGGCGCGAGCGCCGATCAACTCGAGCGCCTGGCGGATCGTTGCCGACCTCTCGGCTGGCACGTGGACCTGGGCGTAACCGCGGAGCGCCTGCGCGAACTTGCGCCGCGCCTTGCCAAGCTCGACCTGCCGTTCGTGATCGACCACATGGGAGCGCCGAACCCCGCGCTGGGTGTGACACACGACGATTTTGCCGCCCTGGTCGATCTCGCCCACCTTGATCACTGTTGGGTAAAGCTTTCGGCCGCCTATCGTTTCACGGAGCGGGGGGCGCCGTACGACGATCTCACACCGTTTGTGCGCGGCTTGGCGATGGCGGCCCCTGGGCGCACGATCTGGGCGGCGGATTGGCCGAACGTGGCGCTCACCGATCCGACGCGCATGCCGCAAACCGGCGCGCAGCTCGACGCCTTTGCACGCCAGATCGGCGACGCGGGCTTGCTTCACGCCATCCTGGTCGACAATCCGCTGAGGTTGTTCGGCCGGCCCGGCGCGCCCGTGCGCCTCCCCGCGCACGCGCAAGACGAGAGGACAGCACCATGAAGATCATTCACCTCGACGAGATTCCCAGGACCGCCAGCCCGCGCGCGCGGGGCGGCTCCGGCCATTCGTCCCAGGTGATGTTCGACAGTGACATTCTGGGGCGAGACCCCGACGCCCCCGACAATTTTTTCGCCCAGCTCAGCCATGTGAGCGAGGGCGAGTTTCACGCGCCGCGCCATCGCCACGACTTCGAGCAGTTTCGCTTCATGCTCCACGGAGAAGCTCGGTTTCGTGAAGGCAAGATGGTCGACGGCGTGCTCGGTTATTTCCCCGAAGGCGCCTACTATGGCCCGCAGGACAAGACCCAGGGTTCGGTCCTGATCGTCCAGTTCGGCGGCGCCAGCGGCAACGGATTCGTCGACCGAAAGGTCATGAAAGTCGCGATGGCGGAAATGAAGGCGCTGAATACGGGCGTGTTCGAAGACGGCGTCTATCGCCGCAACCCCGGCGTCGAGGGCAAGCCGGTCCAGGACGGCAATGAGGCGATTTTCGAATACATCCGCAAGCGGCCGGTGATCTATCCGAAGCCGCAGTACCTCTGCCCCATCATGATCGACAGCAATGCGATCGCCGCCTTGCCTGCCGAAGGCTTGCCCGGGGTAGAGGAGCGGTCGCTCGGAACCTTCTCGAGCACCCGGATTCGCGCCGCGCGCTATACACTCGCACCCGAGGCCTCACTCCCGGTAAGCGAACGCGGCATTTACTTCGTGCTCGCCGGCGCCGGGCAGTTGGACAGTGAACCCTATCGGTTGCTGACGGCGCTATATCTCGAAGACGGCGAACAGGCCCGCTTCACCGCAACAGACGAGAGCGACATTCTCTACCTCGGCTTGCCGCGCCGGTCGCGGATCAGCGCCGCGGTGCTCACCCGCGAGCAAGCGGACGAAGACGAAGAGGCCGAGGCGTTCGGCTGACCATGGACGGGGCGGTGATATTTGAGATCCCGTACGCGTCCGAGCGTCGGGCGGCGCCGAAATGCGGCGGTCCTCGATGGGCTCCAGGCGCTCGCTGGGCGTCCGCCGCCCGCTTCCGCGCCTTGGCGAGCGAGAGGGTGGTCCATCTCCCGCAGGCGACCCGGACCGGGTCCTCCGCGCCGTTTCCGCCCCCGGGTAAGCGGACGTAGCCTTGCGCCTTGTTGACTTGGACTGAGAAATGGTGACCGTCATGCAATCAGATATCTGACCTGTTCCTTTGGTGGACTGTGCGTCTGCCGATCCGAAGGAGACCAAGCGTGTCGTATCCGATCGGTTTCATGCGTACTATTGCGATGTCCGCCGCGTTCATCGTGATCGTGGCTCTGCAGCCTTGTCGAGCGCGCGCGGATGACCCGCCGTCCGCAGACCCCGTCAGCAAGCTCACGTGGCGCAGCGTCGGTCCCTATATCGGCGGCCGTGTCGTGGCGATCGACGGCGTCGCGAGCCAGCCCAACCTCTTCTACATGGGAACGGTCGACGGCGGCGTGTGGCGGAGCACCGACTACGGGCTCGAATGGAAGAACATCACCGACAAATGGCCGGGCGCCAGCGACAGCATCGGCGCGGTCGCGGTCGCGCCGTCGAACCCGAACGTCATCTACGCCGGCACGGGCGAGAGCGACATCCGCGGCGACATGATCACCGGCGACGGCGTGTACAAGAGCAGCGACGCCGGAACGACCTGGTCCTACGCAGGCCTGCGCGAAACGCACACGACGATGGCCCTCCTCATCGATCCGCACGACCCTAACACCGTCTACGTCGCGTCGATGGGCCACGTGTTCGTGCCGGGGCCGGAGCGGGGCGTGTTCAAGTCGACCGACGGCGGCAATAGCTGGAGGAAGGTTCTCTTCGTCGACGACAAGACCGGCGTCGACGGTCTCGTGATGGATCCGAATAATCCCGCAGTGCTTTATGCTGCGGCGTGGCAGGCGTATCGGAAGCCGTGGCAGCTCTCGAGCGGCGGCCCCGGAAGCGGCATTTACAAGTCGACCGACGCGGGGGAGCACTGGACCAACATCACGCAGCGCCCGGGCTTCCCGGGCGGTGTGATCGGCAAGATCGGACTCGCCGTCGCGCCCAGTAATCCGAACATCCTCTATGCCTCGGTCCAGGCCAAGGACGGCGGGCTGTTCCGATCGGACGACGGCGGCGGCTCATGGAAGCGCGTCAACGCAAACATGCAGCTGCGCCAGCGCGCGTTCTATTACATGGCGGTGTTCGTCGATCCCAAGGATCCCGACACGATCTACGTGCCGCAGGTCAGCGGCCTCTTCGTTTCCCACGATGCGGGCAAGACGTTTGCGACGCTGCACACCCCGCACGGCGACAATCACATCGTCTGGATCAATCCTCACAACACGGACATCCTGCTGGAAGGCAACGACGGCGGCGCCACCGTATCGACCGATCGCGGCAAGACCTGGAGTTCGGTGCACAACCAGCCGACCGGCCAGTTCTATCACGTGAACCTCGGTGACCAATTTCCATTCCACATCTACGGGGCGCAGCAGGACGAGGGTTCGTTCGAGGGGCCGAGCGCGAGCGCCGACCACAAGATCGACCTCAGCGCCTGGCGACCGGCCGCGTACGGCGAAAGCACATTCGTAGTGCCCCAGCCGGGCGACCCAAAACTCACTTACGGCAGCGGCTACTACAGCATTTTCCTGCGCCACGACCCCGACACCGAGCAGTTCCAGAGCGTAAGCCCGTGGCCGCGCTACCGCGAAGGCGCTTCGGCAGGCGACCTCGAGTACCGCATGGCCTGGACTCATCCGATCCTGTTCTCGCCGACCGATCCGAAGCAGCTCCTCGTCGGTTCGCAATATGTGATGACGAGCGACGATTACGGCGCGAGCTGGCGCACGATCAGTCCGGACCTGACGCGCAACGACAAGAGCACCGAAGCGCCGAGCGGAGGGCCGGTCGATCTCGACCAGTCGGGCGCCGAAATCTACCCGAATATCTCCGCGCTCGCCGTCTCGCCGCTGGATGGCAACGTCATTTGGGCCGGTTCGAGCGATGGCCTGGTGCACGTCACCACCGACGCCGGACACACGTGGAAACAGGTGACGCCGAATCTGCCTGGATGGGCGGACATCAGCTCGATCGAGCCCTCTCATGTCGACAAGGCGACGGCGTATCTCACCGCCAGCCGTTACATGTGGGACGATTTCGCGCCCTATGTATTCAAGACTTCCGACTACGGCCGCACCTGGACGCCGATGACTGCGGGATTGCCGGGCGATCAATACGCGTTCGCCCTGCGACAGGATCCGAACGACGCGGATCTCCTCTTCCTCGGCACGAAGAACACCGTGTACGCGAGCCTCGACGGCGGATCGAACTGGCGGCCGCTGACGCTGAATCTACCGCATGTGCAGGTGCGCGACATCGCGATCAACCTGCGCCAGGGCGCCGTTGTCGTGGCGACGCACGGACGCGCGTTCTGGGTGCTCGATAACCTCGCGGTGCTCGAACAGCTCACGCGCAAGCCGCCCTCCGATGACTCCGGGGCATTTCTGCTCGCGCCCGAGCGCGCCTGGCTCACCAAGGCCTATGGCAAACCCGAGGAACCCTGGCAGGCTAAGGGGGCGGGGGTAAATCCGCCGTTCGGAGCGACGGTCTATTTCCGCATTCCGAAGCAATACGACGGCCGGACGCCGGTGAAGCTCACCTTCGCCGACAGCAACGGCGCGATCATCCGCAGCTTCGATCTGCACCTCAAGACGCAGGCTGACGCAAGAGAACAGCAGGAAGAAGCCGAACGAGACGATCCCCTCATGAGTCCGGGGGAGCACAAGGTGAAGGCGCTGCAGAAGCTCACGACGATCGAGCCGGGCATGAACGCCTTCCAGTGGAATCTGCGCTATGCCGATGCAACGGAGGTGACAGGCTTCTACCTGCCGATCGCAGCCGGGGGGCTTCCCGACGACGTATCGGGTCCTGTCGTGGCGCCCGGCGCGTATCGCGTCACGCTCGACTACGGCGGCGCCACGACGCAACAGGAATTCGAGGTCGCCCTCGATCCGCGCATCAAGGCCGATGCCGCCGACCTGAATGCGCGCTTTGCGCTACTGATGCAGATCCATGGCACGCTCGATCAGCTCGATCGAACCGTCAATCGGGCTATCGAGGCGCGCGAGCGGCTGGCGGCGTCCGGCAAACCGGGCGCGGCGAGCACGATCGCGGCGCTCGACGCCGAGATTGCCGATCTCGTGCAGCTGGGCGTGCAATCCGACGAAGGCACACTGCTGCACCCGGTCCGGCTGCGTAGCCACCTCGCCTATCTCGCAGCCGATATCGAACTCGCCTACGCCAAGCCTTCGGCGGCGCAGTACGCGGTGTCAAAGGAGCTCGATGCCGAGGCGAACAAAGGAGAGCGGAAGATCGACTCGGTATTGGCCTCGATCAAGTGAGGAGTCTTGATCTTTGCAGCGCTCGCATGGAATTGTGCAGCGCAACATTTTTTGCCTCGAGCCCTTGCTGCACTGCAGCATAAGCGCTATGGAGCGGCCGCGTTCGACGGAGACCGCCTGTGCTGACCCTGCAAGCCCCCGCCCAAGCTGCCGACCTCGTCATGCCCTGCGCCGCCAAGCCGGAAGCCATGGCGGCCGTCCCCGCCTGGGCCGAGGTCGATGCCGACGCGCTCCTGAAGTTTCTTTATGTCTCGCCGCGCCCGTGCGAGGCCCTGGACCGTCTGCTGACCGGCGCCTGAGATTTCCGGGCGACTCCTACGGGTGACCCATGGCGACTGACCGCCCGACCGACTCCTCCCTCTGGTCCACGACCCCGAACCTGCCGGACGCCGACGCGGCCCGCGCGGCCCTTGCCGGGGTGTTCACCAATGCGCTCGACGCGGTGCGCCAACAGGCGAACCAGGCCCTGACCGGCGGCCCGGCCGTCGGCTTCGATCCCGCCGACAAGGTCCAGGCCTGGATGTCCTTCAGCCTGACCCTGATGACCCAGCCCCAGCGGGTGATGGACGCCCAGTTGAAGGCCTGGGGCGAGTGGTCCGAGTTGTGGAGCTCGACGCTCAGCCGCCTGTCCGGCCAGGCCGCGGCGCCGGCGATCGAGCCGCAACGCGGCGACCGCCGCTTCTCCGATCCCGCCTGGTCGGCCGAGCCGATGTTCGACCACATCAAGCAGGCCTATCTGCTCGGCGCGCGCCAGCTCGTGGACCTCGTGGACGGCACGGACGGCCTCGACAGCGAAACCCGCACGCGCGTGAACTTCATGGTGCGCCAGTATCTCGACGCTGTGGCGCCGACCAATTTCGCCGCCACCAATCCCGCCGTCGTTCGCCGCACCCTGGAAACCGGCGGCGTCAATCTTCTGACCGGTCTCGCCAACCTTTTGGCCGACGTCGCCGCGGGCGAGGGCGTCGTCGCGCGCCGCGCCAACGATCCGTTCGAGATCGGCGTCACCATCGCCGCGACGCCTGGCGCGGTGGTGTTCCGCAACGACCTGCTCGAACTGATCCAGTACACGCCGAGCACCAAACAGGCGTCGCGCCGGCCGATGCTCTACGTCCCGCCGCTGGTGAACAAATACTACCTGATGGACCTGCAGCCGAAGTCGAGCCTGATGAAATGGCTGGTCGAACAGGGCCGCACGGTGTTCGTCATCTCCTGGGTCAACCCCGGGGCCGAGCTGCGCGACAAGGACCTCGCGAGTTATGTGACCGAAGGCGTGGTCGCGGCCATGGACGCGGCGGCGAAGGCCACCGGCGAAAACGACGCGGACCTCGTCGGCTTCTGCATGGGCGGCACGCTCGCGGCCACGACGGCGGGCTATCTGGCGAGCAAGGGCGAGGGGGATCGGGTCGGTTCGCTGACGCTGATCGGCACGCTGCTGGATTTCAGCGAACTCGGCGAATGGTCGGTGTTCACCAGCGCGGGCGATCTCTCGGCGCTGCGTCGAACCGTGACGCCCAAGGGCTACATCGACAGCCACGAACTGCAGCAGCTGTTCAGCCTGATGCGCGCCAACGACCTGATCTGGTCATCGGTGGTGAACCACTATCTGCTGGATAAGGAAGCGCCGCCCTCCGACATTCTCTACTGGTTCGCCGACGGCGCGCGCATTCCCGCCGCCTTCCTGACCAGCTACGGCGAGCTGATTCTGAAGGGCAATCGGCTGCGCGAGCCCGGCGGCGTCGTCATCGACGGCGTACCGCTCGATCTTCGCAAGGTGAAGGCGCCGGTGATGCTGGTGTCGCTGAAGGACGATCACGTCTCGGCATGGGCGGCGACCTATTCGGGCGCCAAGTTGTTCGGCGGCGACACGCGCTTCGTGCTCGGCGGCTCGGGCCACAACGCCGGCGTGATCAATCCGCCGTCGGCCAATAAGCACGGCTTCTGGACCAACGACGCCCTGCCGGACGAAGCCCGGGCGTGGATGGACGGTGCGGTAAAGAACGACGGTTCCTGGTGGCCCGCATGGCAGGCCTGGCTCACCGGCCTCGATGACGCGCTGGTTGCGGCGCGCGAGCCGGGCGCAGGCCCCCTGAAGGCGATCGAACCCGCGCCGGGTTCCTACGTCCGCGCCCGCTGAGAGCGCAAGGGTTTGACGATTCGCCGGAAACCGGCTGCAAGGGGCGTATGATCCATACGCGTCCCAGTTCCGATTCCGGCCCCCCGCATCTCGCCTACACCCTCACCGAAGGCCCCCGCTGCGCCCTCGAACTCGCCGGCCTGTTTATCAGCGCGCCCTTTCTGGCGTTCGAGCCGCGCGGACACGGCGAGAAGGTGATCGTGCTTCCGGGCTTCTCGCTCGACGACCATTCGACCCTGGTGCTGCGCGCCTATCTGACCTGGCTGGGTTACCAGGCCCATGCGCTGGGCGCGGGTCACAACTTCGGCCGCCGCACCTTCGGCGAAGAGAACCAACGGCTGACCAAACTGGTCGCCGACATCCGCGGCGACGACAAGGTCGCCCTCATCGGCCACAGCCTCGGCGGCGCGCTCGCCCGCGAATACGCGCGCGAACACCCCGCACAAGTCTCGCGCGTCATCACCCTCGGCAGCCCTTACGCCGGTGACGAGACCAGCATGCCGACGCCGGTCGTGTGGTTGCGCCGCTCGCTCACCAGCGAGGATCCGTACGCCACGCCGGACCGTTCGCCGCTTCCCGTGCCTCACACCGCGATCTTCAGCGAAAGCGACGGCATCGTCGCCGCCTTCGACTGCCGTGACGAAAGCGACGGCGCCGACAATGTGGTGGTGGTCGGCAGCCACGTGGGCCTGGTCATCAACGCCCAGGTCTTCCGCGCCATCGCGGAGCGGTTGGCGCGCGACTGAAACGAAATCGAGCGGCCGGGCGTTGGTCTCGGCTTCACGTCGGACTTTATCCATGGCGCATCCCCTCGCCACCATCGGCTACGAACAGCAGACCCAGGACGCCGTGATCGGTCGCCTGAAGCAGGCCGGCGTCGACCTGTTGATCGATGTGCGCGCCGTCGCCGCGTCGCGCCGAGCGGGCTTTTCGAAGCGGGTGCTCGCCGCGAGCCTGGAGGCGGAGGGGATCGAATATTTGCACCTGCGCCAGCTCGGCACGCCCAAGCCGGGACGTGAGGCGGCGCGGCATGGCCGCATCGCGGAAATGCGCGCCATCTTCGAGACCCATCTCGAGGAGCCGGGTGCGCAACTCGAACTCGCGCGGGCGACGGAGCTGGCGTCGCAACGAAGGGCCGCCTTGCTCTGTTACGAGGCCGACGCTAACGGCTGCCACAGGAAAATCGTGGCTGAGCGCATCTGCGAACGGCTGGGCTGCGCGATCGTCGATCTCTGAGGCTCGCGGACAGCGCGCGGGTAGGCTAAAGCCGTCCCATGGCCGACACCCTCGCCGCGACCGCGACCGAATATCTGCGCCGGCTGGTGGCGTTCGACACCACGTCGCGCGGCTCGAACCTGGCGCTGATCGACTACGTCGAGGCCGAGCTTGCGAAGCACGGCGCGCGTTCGGTGCGCATTCCCAACGAGGCCGGCGACAAGGCTAACCTGTTGGCTCTTATCGGGCCCGAGGCCGACGGTGGCGTGGTGCTGTCGGGCCATACGGACGTGGTGCCGGTGGACGGCCAGCCCTGGACATCGGATCCGTGGACGCTCACCGACAAGGGCGACGGGCGGCTCTACGGACGCGGCGCCTGCGATATGAAGGCTTTCATCGCGCTCGCGCTCGCCGCCGCGCCGCTGTTCGCCGAAGCGGACCTGAAACGGCCGGTGCATTTCGCCTTTACTTATGACGAAGAGATCGGCTGTCTCGGCGCGCCGCATCTGATCCGCAAGCTGGTCGCGCACGGGCCGCAACCGCGCCTGGTCATCGTCGGCGAACCGACCAGCATGCAGCTGGTCACCGCGCACAAGTCGATCACCGTCTTCACCGTCACCGTCACCGGACGCGAGGCGCACTCGTCGCAGCCGCATCTCGGGGTCTCGGCGACCATGGAGGCGGCGCGGCTGGTCGCCTTCATCGGCGACCTGGCCAAGCGGCTCGACGACGAGGCGGACGCGCGCTCGCCGTTCCTGCCCAAGGGCCCGACCCTGACCGTGGGCCTGATCAACGGCGGCACGGCGTCGAACATCCTCGCCCGCGAATGCAGGTTCACCAGCGACCTGCGCGCGCCCGCCGCCTACGATCCCGAGACCGTGCTGGCGCCGGTGCGCGAACGCGTCGAAGCGGTCGACCGCCAATTGAAGGCGCGTTTTCCGGGCTGCGGCGCCGCACTCGAGGTGCTGCGCAGCGCGCCGCCCCTGACCCCCGAACCCGACAGCGAAGCCGAAGCCCTGGTGCGCAGCCTGACCGGCGACAATAGTCCAGGGCGCGCCGTCGCCTACGCCGCCGAGGCCGGCCAGTTCCAGGGCGCGGGCTTCTCTACCGTCATCTGCGGCCCCGGCTCCATCGATCAGGCGCACCAGCCCGACGAATATATCGACAAGGCGCAGATCGAGCGCGGCGCCGCCTTCATGGCGCGGCTGGCGGAGTCGCTGTCCGAAAGCTGAACGGTGCGGCTATTCCGCCATCGTCTCGCCGGAGCCGCCGAACTCCGCGGGGAAGTCCTTCAGCTTGGGCAGGCCGTCCTTCATCGGCAGGACGCACTCCTGATAGTTCACATGCACGCCGGCGCTGAACGGGAGGTCGGGGAGGGTGGCGGCGAACACGTCGACCATGGCGAGCGGCGGATGGTTGGCCATCAGGTGGCCCCCGCATTTGACGCAGTACTTGCGCTCGCTCATCGCAGTCTTGGCGTAGGTGGCTAGGTTCTCTTCGCCCGCGACCACCTTCACCGATTCGGGCTTCCAAAGGCTGAAGGCGTTGACCGGCCCGCCCGACCACGACCGGCACGAGCGGCAGTGGCAGTACCCCATGGCTTCGGGCGCGCCCTCGGCTTCCAGACGCACGGCTCCGCAGAAACATTCACCCTTGAAGGTCATCGCCCGTTCTCCGGTTTTTGGAGCCCCGTTCATAGCCGAAAACGAACGATGTTATCCAGCACGAAACCGCCAAGTTCGGTGACGCGGTTCCGCCGAGCTTTCGGCAAAGCTTCAATGGATACAGGGGCGAAGCCGTTACGGAACCAACGTTCCGCCGCGCCGTTTCTGGCCCACCCGAGAGGGTATTCTCGCGGCCGGCCGCTGCTCCCTTCGCGACCGCCGCTTCAAGGAGGTATCAGATGATTTCCGTGAAGAAGACCATCACCACCGGCGTGGCCGCGGTGTTGGGCGTCGGCGCCCTGTCGATGGCGGTTCCGGCTTCGGCCTATGTGGTGTGCAACGCGGCCGGCGATTGCTGGCGCACGCACCGCCACTACGACTACCAGCCGAACTTCGGCGTCACCGTCTATGACGACAACTGGTATCGCGCGCACCGTCACGACCGCGCCTATCATTGGCGCGGCTGGCACGACAACCGCGGCTACTACCGCGACGGCGTGTGGATCAGCTTCTGATCCCGTGACGCCTGGGCCAGGCTGCGGGTCCGAAGCGTCATATCTGATGTAAACGGGTAGCGGCCCCGGCGATCGGATCGCCGGGGCCGCGCTCTGTTCTGTTCATGACCCCGGCCAAACGTCCAGAAGACGTCTTGCCGGGTTCAAAGCTTGTGGAAGAGAGCGGCCCCTGGCGGCCAAGAGACTTCAGGGCTCGGCGCCTCAGGCGTCGGGAGCGCGCAGGTTGGTGGCGGACTCGCGGCCGTCACGGCCCTTTTCGAGATCGTAGCTGATGCGGTCGCCTTCCTGCGGGTCGCCGTGGCCCGCACGCTCGACGGCGCTCACGTGAACGAACACGTCCTTCCCGCCGTCCTCCGGCTGAATGAAGCCAAATCCCTTGGTGGGATTGTACCATTTAACGAGGCCGGTGGGCATTTCAGATATCTCCAGAGAAGTAGAGCCGTGCGGTTACCCCAGGCCGGGGCGCGCTGCAACCTTACGCCGCCACGATTTTCAGCGCCGGGCGCCGCTTTTTGCGGCTCAGGTTTTGCCTCGGGGCGAATCAGCAGCCGGCGGCGCCTCGATCCGGGCTTCGGAATCGCCAGCGGAACCGTTGTGGCGGGAAGGGTGTTTTCAAGTCTAGCGGGGCCGCGTCTGAGGTTTCCCGCCGGCAGTACAGGCGCGTCGTCGGAAGGCTGGCAGACGAAGCGCTCATACCCGTAACGCCGGTCGCTAGCTGGCCTCGCCGATTCACCTTGTCTGCTATGGACTTCAGTGTGTTTCGCAGGCCGCTTCTCCAGTCGTTCTCGCTGGAGGGGAAAAGCGCTTGAGGCCACTTGACGCTCTGTTATGCGTTGGTCAAAGGAGCTTAAGCGCTCTAAGAAGGAGCGCAGGGCTGAGAACCGCCTCGGCGGGAGGAACCCAAGCGTCTTTGTTACAAGCGGGACGGCCCCAGGGCCCAACCCGTTGAGGCTGGGCGCAGGCAGGAGCGTGTCGAGGACGTCACTGGACCTTCCAGGGACAGCTTTGGGGCGTATTGAATTCTTTTAGGGTGGAAACGCTTTCGCGCTACGCCCATGGTCCAACGGTCCGACCAAACCAGGAACTGGCGAACGATGCTCGAACACAAGAAGATCCACCCGATTGTCGCTCTTTTCAGCGCCGCGGCGCTGATGGTGAGCGCTCCCGCCCTGGCGCAGGCCCCTGCGGCCAAGGGCGCCCCGGCGGCGGCGGCCTCTAACGCCGCTGCTTCGAACGCCGCTTCCAATGTCGCTCCCGCCAACGCCGCGGCCGCCAACGCCGCTCCGGCGACGGATGCTGCGGCCGACAACTCGGCCGCGTCAGGCGACGCTTCGGCTGCCGGCGCCGGCGCCGATCAGGGCAAGCTCACCCTGATCAAGATGTTCATGCAGGCGACGATCGTCGTGAAGTGCGTGATGCTGGGCCTCCTGGCCTCGTCGCTCATTTCGTGGACGATCCTGATCGTGAAGCTGATGGAGTTCGGTTCGCTGAACCGCACCTCGGACCGCTTCCTCGAGTCCTTCCGCAGCGCCAAGTCGATCGGCGACATGCGCCGCATCGCGACCTCGGACGAGTTCGAAGGCAACCCGCTCGCCGACATGGCCGCGGCCGCCTCCGAAGAAGTCGAGCTCAGCCGCCAGGCCGGGCTGCAGGTTTCCGGCGCCAACAAGGACACCACCATGAACCGCGCGGCCTCGGCCGTGTCGGCCGTACAGGCGTCCCTGGCCAAGCGACTGGCCGGTGGTCAGCAGTTCCTGGCGACCATCGGTTCGTCCGGTCCGTTTATCGGTTTGTTCGGTACGGTGTTCGGGATCATGAACTCCTTCATCGGCATCGCGAACACCAACACGACCAACCTGTCGGTCGTGGCGCCCGGCATCGCCGAAGCGCTGCTCGCCACCGGTATCGGTCTGTTCGCCGCTATCCCGTCGGTGATCTTCTACAACTACTTCCAGACGCGGATCGCCGCCTACGGCGCCCGTTCGGAAGGGTTCGTGGCGGAAGTCCTGAACGCGATCTCGCGCCAGCTCGACAAAGGAGCCTGAACTAGATGGCTGCCAAGCTTTCAGGCGGCGGCTCGTCGAAGTTCACGATCGAGCAGAACCACGAGATCAACGTTACGCCCTTCGTGGACGTGATGCTCGTGTTGCTCATCATCTTCATGGTGGTTGCCCCGCTGGCGATACCGATCAAGCTGGAGCTGCCGTCTTCGCACGCCAAGTCGACGAAGACGCCGCAAAAGCCGGTCTATATCTCCATCAAGAAGGACGGCTCCGCTTATCTCGGCAACACCGGTACGCCGGTTGAGGTCGACGACATCGGGACCGAACTGGCTAAGCAGGTGGATATCCGCCAAGGCGGCACCGACAGCCGGGTCTTCATTCGGGCCGACAAGGGTGTCCGCTACGGCACCTTCATGAAGGTTATGAACAAGCTGCAAGACAAGGGCTTCTACAGCGTCGCCTTGGTCGGCGAGACGCCGAAGTCGAACAAGAAATAAGGGTCACGGGTAGGACATGTCTGAAATACGTCACCGCGACCCGATTCTGGATCCGCCTCGGCGGAAGGGGATGGGCGCCGCCTGGGTTGTCGGGATCACCATCTCGGCGATCGTCAACGGCGGCATCGTCCTCTATGTCGTGAACCAGAAGTTCAAGCTGATTCCGTTCACCTATCACGACAAGACCGTCACCATTAAGGTCCAGCAGCTTCCGCCGCCGCCTCCGCCGCCGAAGAAGCCGCCGCCTCCGCCGCCGAAGGCGCCGCCGCCTCCGACGATTCAGCCGCGGGTGACTCCGCCGCCGCCGATCAACATTCCGACTCCGCCTCCGGCGCCTCTGCCTCCGATCGTCCATCCGACGCCGGTGCAGAACACGCCTCCGGTGGTGATCCAGACCCCGCCGCCGCCGCCGAAGCCTCACGCTCCGCCGGTGATCACGAGCCCGGACTGGATTCGGAAGCCCTCGAGCGAGGACCTCGACCGGTACTATCCGACCGGGGCCAAGGAACAGGGCAAGGAAGGCAGCGCCACCGTCGAGTGCACGGTGAAGGAAGACGGGACTCTGACTGACTGTTCGGTCATCTCGGAGAGCCCGGCCGGCGCCGGCTTCGGCAACGCGACGGTCAAGGCCGCCGGACGATTCAAGATGCGACCCAAGACGGTCGACGGCTCGCCCGTCGGCGGGGCCCGCGTCCGGATCCCGCTCCGCTGGCAGCTCTCCGGCTAGGTCCGGTCAGAGCAACGACATAGCGACGACATCGAACCGCCCCGGGTCCGCCCGGGGCGGTTTTTCTTGGCCGGTCAAGACTTGCGACGTCCGCTTGATCCCACCCGCCCACGCCGCTAGAACCGGCGCCTTCGCCCTTCCGGCGGCTCAGGCCGCCCGGTCCGCGCGTCGGGTCTTCGGGCCGCCTTAGCTCAGTTGGTTAGAGCGCTAGATTGTGGATCTAGAGGTCCCCTGTTCAAGCCAGGGAGGCGGTACCACCCACGAGCCCGTTGCGGCCGGGTGGCGGGTGTGGACGCGGAGAGTGGCGCATGATCGAACTCTGGCACTGCGCCGACGCCCGCTCTTTTCGGGCGCTCTGGGCGCTTGAGGAGCTGGCGCTCCCTTACACCATCCACGAACTGCCGTTCCCGCCCCGGGTGAAGGCGCCCGAATACCTCCAGATCAATCCGCTCGGCACCATTCCGGCCTTCAGGGACGGTGAGACTTTCATGACCGAAAGCGCCGCCATCGTTCAGTACCTGGCGACACGCTACGGTCCGAATGATCTGGTCGTCGCCGTCGACGATCCCGCCTATGGCGCCTGGCTCAACTGGCTGTCCTTCGGCGAGGCGACGCTGACGTTTCCGCAGACGCTGATCCTGCGCTACCGGCTGTTCGAGCCAGGCCGGGGCGAGGCGGTCGCCGACGACTACGCCCGGTGGTTCCTCAGCCGGCTGCGCCACGTTGACCGCGCCCTGACTGGGAACGACTGGCTGTGTGCGAACCGCTTCACAGCCGCCGACATCTCGGTGGGCTATGCCCTGATGATCGCCATGCACCTGAAACTCGACGAGAAGTTCTCCCCGGTCGTCCGGACCTACTGGGAGCGGCTGAGAGCGAGACCGGCATACCAGGCCGCCAAGCGCGCGCAGACTCTCGAGAGTTCGCTGCCGGCGTAAGCCATCAGACCGCGGACGGCGGCACAGGGAAGGCCAGCTTGCGCGATCCCACGAAGGTGACGCAGAGGCCCACCGCCGAGCCGATCGCCAGCGGAATCAGCAGATGCGCCTTCAGCGACGGCATAAGCCGGATCGCCAGCGTATAGGCGGCGATATTCACCACCGCGCCGACGACCTGGACCGCCACATAGATCGCCGCCTGCTTTAGCGGCGGATGGTGCGCCGCCGCGTGGCGGAAGGTGAAGGTGCGGTTGAGGAACCAGGTCACGGCGATGGCGATCGGATACGACACGAACCGTCCGCTGAAATAGTTCATGCCCAGCGTCATGTCGGCGGCCAGCACCAGGCGGTCGGTGAGGAAGCCGGTAACGCCGACGAAGCCGAAGGCGATGAAGGCCGGGTCGACCTTCGACAGCGCCCAGGCGATCTGGCGCTGGGCCAGCACGGGCTTCAGCCAGGGATGGCGCTCCGGCAGGGCTCTGATCCAGTCCATGGGCGTCATCGGCTTCCAAGCGTCTTTGCGCGCCGGCGCCAGGCTCGCGAGGCCGCAGGCGGCGGCCGCGGTCAAGAGCCAGACCAGCCGCGCCTGATAGCGCGGAAACGGGCCCGACAGAATCCCGCAGATCGCGGCGTTCATCACCAGGGCCGCGACCAGGAGCCCCAGGGCGAAGGCGAGCCGCGCCGCCGGCGCGTTCCAGTCGCGCGCCCGCACCGCCTCGCGAACGTCGCCGCGTCCCAACCGCCAGAGCGTCAGGAACAGCGCCAGGACGAACAACGATGCGTGCAGCCAGATCGACTGCCCGACGTCGATCCTGGGTTTGCACCCGCGCTTGTCGTGTCCGCAATGGCCGACGTGCTCGATCAGCCACGGCAGGTTGGTCGTGTTCCAGTAGTCGTTGGTGAGATAGTAGTTGGGGTCGCGCAGCGGATCGTCGACATAGACGCCCGCCAGCTCTTGTCCCCAGTTGCGCAGCGCCGCGCCGGCGACGCCGAAGGGATCGTAGGCGATGGTCCCGAGTGCAAAGCGGAACTCCTCGCGCTCCATCCGCACGCGCGTGGGATAGTCGCTCATGTTGAACACGCCGAGCGTCTTCTGGTCCGACCACAGCATCTCGTCGGTGTCGTCGAGCGGCAGGTCGCGGTAGCGACACAGCGCATAGTCGGCGCCGTGCGCGCAGGCGTAACGCAGATAGCCGCGCCCCGGTCCGTCGGCAAGCAGACGCACCGCCAGGAACGGCGGGCGGCCGGGGAGGTCGCCCGTCTTGATCTTCACCGCCTGCATATAGACGGCGTTGGCGATGAGTGCCGCGATCACCGCGCCGGTGACGCCGGCGACGCCGCAGACGATCTGCCGCCGCGGTGCGTGCAGGATCCACGCGAACACCCCTCCGACCATGCCGACCGCCAGCGCGAGCAGAGGATTCGAGCCATGAAACGTCGAGCCCGCGACGATCAGCGCCATCAGCACGGCGCGTTCGTTACGCGACACCCGCTCCCAGAACCCGACCAGCAACGCAGAACTCAACGCAACATAGCCGCCGAACACATCGGGCATGGCGAAGCCCGCGAAGAACGGCAGGGTCGACAGAAATGCGCACGCCGCCTCAGTCGCGTACGCCGTCCACAACGGGGCGCGTGGCACGACGCTTCGCCACAGCAGCCATACCAGCCAGGCGCCGATCGCGGCCTGGATCGCGGTCAGCAGCCACAAGGTGCCGACGCGCTGGCTGCTGTAGAGCAGAAGTCCGTAATAGGGCGAGCGCGCGGCAAGCTCCGGATGCGACATGTGCGCATCCTCCGCCGCCTGCTGTGCGTCCTCGATCTCGTCGGGGTCAGTGGGAGCGGGGGGCACGGCCTTTAGTTTGAAGGCGTAGGCGGTGGTGAAGGCGAAGTTCTTGCCGTGCTCGAAATAGTCGTCGGTGTCGGGAAAGACGGTGGGACGTCCGACCGCCAGCACCGCCAGCAGGATCATCGCCGTGCCGGCGAGCGTGGGCAGCGCCTGCAGGAGCCGTCGCATCGCGCGCGCCCGACCGCGGGCTCAGCGCCGCAAGGTGAAGACGGACGCGAGGAAGCCCGACGCCGCGAGCTGCACCGACACCGCGACCGCGGTCAGGCTGATCACCAGCACGCGCATGACGTCGTGATATTGAATCTCGCCGAAGCCTGTCTGCGCCCACAGGCTGACGGCCCAGATTGCGCCGATCACGCCGAGCGCGAAGATCACGCCGGCGATGCGAAGGATGACCTCGAGGCTCAAGCCCATCAGGAACGAGTGTAACCGCGTCGCCGGCGGCAGGATGCCCTCGACCATGGCGTAACGCCGCGCGAGCGAGCCGAACATCACCAGCTGCACCCCGATCAGGATGGCGAAGCACGATGCGGTCAGGGTGTGGATGTCGAGCTCGAGACCCGGTGTCAGTCGCACCGCGCCGGCCGACAGGATGATCGCGCCCGCGAGTCCGAGGGCGATCAGCACGGCGCCGGGATAGACGAACAGCCACTTGGGGCTGTGCAACAGCAGAAACCGCAGATGGCGCCAGCCGTCGCGCCAGGTCTTCAGGTGCGGCGCGCGCGAACGACCGTCGGGACGCAGCGTCGTCGGCGTCTCCTCGATGCGCAATTTCGCCAGCTGCGCCTTCACCACCATCTCGCTGGCGAACTCCATGCCCGGGCTCTTCAGATCGAGTCCGAGGATCGCCGCGCGCGAAAAGCCGCGCAGGCCGCAGTGGAAATCTCCCGTCGGCACGTGGAAGAACAGACGACCCAGGAACGACAGCACCGGGTTGCCGAGGTAGCGGTGCAGAAACGGCATGGCGCCCGGCGAAATGCCGCCCTTGAAACGGTTGCCCATCACCAGGTCCGCGCCGCCGCGCAGATGTTCCAGCATCCCGTCCAGGTTCTCGAAGTCGTAGGAATCGTCGGCGTCGCCCATCACGACATAGCGTCCGTGCGCCGCGACGATGCCGCCCATCAGCGCGGCGCCGTAACCTTTCTCCGGCACCGCCACCACGCGCGCGCCCTCAGCCTGCGCCATCGCCTGCGAGCCGTCGGTCGAGCCGTTGTCGGCGATCAGCACCTCGCCCTTCACGCCGGCGCGTTCGAGGAAGCCGCGCGCCTTGCGCACGCAGACCTCGATGGTTTCCGCCTCGTTCAGGCACGGCATGAGGATGGTGAGTTCGAGCGCCTGTCCTTCGAGCGCTTGGCCCCCGGGCATCTCGGCGTCGCGCGGCTCGACGTCATGCGTCGGTTCAATCGGCGCGGTCACGGCCTGGTCCACGAATCGGTCCGCCTTTGCAGTTTCAGCCTTGTATAGTCGCCCATATCGCCCCGCCGTTGAACGACCGCGACGCCGCAGGGCCGGGGCCTGGGACCGGTCGGGGTCCCGACGCAACGGCTGGGCTGTTTACGCGTTTTATCCCCGGATGAAACCATTCGCTTCGGAGATCTTCCCCATGACCAAGCTCGGCTTGCTCGTGCTCGTTTCCGCCGCCTCCCTCACGGCCCTGCCGGCCCTTGCCCAGCAAGCCAGCCAGCAAGTCTCATCGCCGGGCGGCGGCGATCGGGTGCTCGCCCAAACCGCGACTCAATCCCCGCCGCCGGCTCCCGGCGCCGGCCAGTTGTGGACCACGACCCAGTCGGTCAACGGGACCACCGTAACGGTGGTCGCCAACCCGCCGATCCCCGACACCGCGGCCAACCGCAAGCGCTATGGCCCGCCGCTCGATCACCGTCCCCTGACCCGCCCGGAACCGCCGGTCGGCACCACCCAGCCCGGGACCGGAACGCCCCAGTAATCCGTTCCCAGGGGCCGGATCGCTCCGGCCCCTGTCGTTTCGTCTCTGCTTTAAGGAACCTCAGGATGCGACGTGCGCGCGCAAAGCCGGCCCCCAGAGTCGGCGAAGGGGAGCTGACCTTCTCGGGCTTCAAAGGCCCGACCGACTACGTCCTGCACAGCGCGGACAAGCTGAAGAGCGGCACCGGCGCCCTGGTCGGCGAGCCGCAATGCCTGCGCTCGGCGTTCCATGCCGGTCAGGCGCGGCTGACGCTCGATGACGGCCACGACCTGCGCATCGTCGTCATCGCCCACACCGAAGGCGGCGACCGCGCCTATTTCGAAATCTCGCGCTGATCCCAAGCCCTGCGCTTTGAACTTCTGAACTGGAAAAGCAAAACGCCCCGCGTCATCGACGCGGGGCGCTTCGCTGTGTGTTGTGGACGCTGCCGTTACGGGCGACGCGAGCCGCCGTCCATGCGGTCCTGCATCTTGCCGGCCGCGTTCTGCACCGAGCCTTTGGCCTTCTGAACGGCGCCCTTGGCGCGCAGCGAGTTGTCGCCGGCGAGCTTGCCGGTGGATTCCTTGACTTGGCCGGCCGCCTTGTTCGAGGCGCCCTTCACGCGGTTCTTGTTCATGGCTTCACCCTTTCAGGGGTTTGGGAGGAGAGACAAAAGAACGAGTCGCGCGGCGCGGGGTTCCTTGCCGGGCAACGCTTCAAGCTGCGGAATTTTCAACGTTTTGTGTTAGCTCTTGTCGACGCTTGTGCTCGCGAGCGGCAGCGCCGATTCCTCTTCCGCGGTGGGCGCTTTCAACTGGCCGGGACCAGGCTTCGGGCCGACGGTCGGACCCGAGGTCGGCGCGGACGGATCCGGATAGTCGGGCGCGAGGCCGGGCAGATCGTAGGGCCTGGGCTCCGCGCCCGTGCCCCACATGTCGCCATAGATCGGGACGTGGCGCAGGTCGCGTTTGCTTGGCCGTTCGAGCGGCGGCGCCGGCGTACGCTCGAAGGCGCGCGGCTCGTCGCCCACGGGCTGAGGATCGGCGGCGGGCGCCGGATAGGGGTCGGGCGCGACCGCGGGCGCCGGTCCAGGCGGCGGCTGTTGCGGTTGCGGCTCGGGCGCCGGTTCGATCGGCGGCGGCGGGGTGGTGGCGGGTTCGGGGGTCATGAGCCCTAAACGCGGCCATGGATAAAGGGCTCCGCCGCGTGGCGAAGCCCTTTATCGTCTTGGAGCCGGTGTGACCTCAGAACACGTCGTAGTACTCGTCCACGACGTAGCCGTCGGCGATGTCGACCAGGAGCAGGTTGGGACCCACCCAGACCCAGGCGCAGCCCGGAGGCGGCGGCGGGAGGCCGTAGTCGCCGTAGTCGACGAGGCTATAGGTCAGGAAGAACAGCGGCAGGAAGGCGCCGATGCCCCAGCGGTGGCCCCAGTACTCCCGCGGCACCGCGTAATAGCCGTAGCCCGGCGCGAAATAGTAGCCGTTGCGGGCGCCGGTGTAGCCGTTGAAGTGAGCGTTGCCGCGCCACCAGTTGCGGTTGCCGCGCCACACCGCATGGCTCGACACCACGGTGCGATTTCTCGACCAGCTGTTGCGAAGCTGCGTGTGCACTGCCGCCGACTGCCGGACCCCTGTGCGACCACCGACCCCTGCGCGACCACCGACCGTGCGGCCGGTCACGCCGGCGCCGGTGCGTCCGCCGCGTGCGAAGGTCGTTCCGCGCGCGGTGCGGCCATGAAGCGCCGCGCCGCGAACCGTCGAGCCGCCCGTGCGGGCGTGGAAGGTCGCGCCGCCGCCCCTCCGGGTATGGACGGTCGCGCCGCCCCCCGTCCGGCCATGGAATGTCGCTCCGCCGCCCATGCGGGTGTGAGTGGTCGCTCCGCCGCCACGGAAGCTCACGTGGCCGCCGCCGCCGGCGGAACGCATGCTGGGATGGCCGCCGCCGCCCATGTGGGGCATGCCTCCGCCGCCGTGAGGCATTCCGCCGCCACCGTGGGGCATTCCGCCACCGCCGCCGTGAGGCATGCCACCGCCTCCGCCGCCGCCGTGTGGCGCAGCGCCGCCGCCGTGGCCGCCACCGCCTCCGCCGCCATGGTGCTGTTGCGCGAAGCTCGACATCGGCAAGGCGACGAGCGCCAAGGCCGAGGCCGCGAGCAATAAGGGTTTGAAGGTCATATCCTCTCCTTTGCGCCATGCTTTCGCCGGCCGCGCAGGAAGGGCGGCTCACGGTTGTGCTGGGCTTTCGCCGGCGCAGGAGGCCGGGCCGTTGCGATAACGCAGGCTTGAACGCGGGGGTTCCGGGTCGGATCGCCGACAGAGCGAACCGCTCAAGGCCAAGATCGCCCCGCGTTTGGAGGCGCTGAGATTAGGAGGCGCCGTGTTAGGAGACGCTGAGTTAGGAGACTGGCATGTCCCTTCGCACGCGCGTCGTGGCCCTGATCGGCATCGTGCTTCTGACCGGCGTCCTCCTCGGTTCGCTGTTCGCCGGCTTGCAGGCGCGCCGGGGCCTCGCCGAGGAGCTTTCCGCCGGCATGGCGGGCGCGCGACAGACGGTGGCTTCGTCGTTCGAGGACCTCGCGCGATCGGACCACCCGGGTCGCGACCTGCGCCAGCTCACCGCGACCTTCGACGGCAACCGCCACGTTCGCGCCCTCCTCATCGGCGCCGATGGACGGGTAAGCATGACGTCGACGGTGACTCCGCCGCGCGCGCCCGCGCCGCAATGGTTCGAACATCTATTGGGTCCGACGCCGGCGCCGGTGCACATCGCCGTTCCGAACCGACTCGGCGGTTATACCGAGCTGAGGCTGGAGGCGACGCCGGCCCTGGACGTGTCGGCGCTGTGGAACGAGTTCTCGGGCGTGGTGCTGTTGCTCAGCGCTTCGTCGATGCTCGGCTTGGCGCTGGTCTATTTCGCCATCGGCGCCGCGTTGCGTCCGCTGCACGATCTCTCCGCGGGCTTTGTGCGCATCGGCGCCGGCGATTACGGCGGCCGCGTCGCCGAGCGGGGGCCGAGCGAGCTGCGCAGCCTCGAACAGGGCTTCAACGCCATGTCCGCCGAGCTCGCGGCGATGGACGATCGCAACCGCCTCCTCGAGACCCAGCTCGTGACCCTGCAGGACGAGGAGCGCGCCGACCTTGCGCGCGATCTGCACGACGAGATTGGGCCGCACCTGTTCGCCGTCAACGTCGACGCCCAGGTCATCGGCGGCCTGGTGGGAACCGACCGCGCCGAGGACATTCGCGCCCATGTGAAATCGATCCAGTCCGGCGTCGGCCACATGCAGCGCCTGGTTCGTGAGATCCTGAGCCGGCTTCGGCCCACGCGCGCGACCGAACTCGGCCTCAACGCCGCCATCGGCGACCTCGCCGCCTTCTGGCAGGCGCGCCGACCGGAAATGTCGATCACGCTGAATCTGCCGAAGACCGAAAGCGGCCTGAACGAGGCGCTGAAAGATACCCTTTATCGCGTGGTGCAGGAGGGGCTCGCCAACGCCGTTCGCCACGGCGGCGCCGCCCAGGTCGAAGTCTCGCTCGCCTTGACCGGCGGCGAGGCAATGGTGCGGGTGAAGGACGACGGCGCCGGCGTCAGCCTGGGGCCAGACGTCACCGCCAACGTGGCGGGGGGGCTTGGCCTCATCGGTATGCGCGAGCGCGTGCGCGCGTCGTCCGGCGTGCTGGCGATCGACCGCGGCGACGGCGGTTGGGAAGTCACGGCGCGACTGCCGCTGCAGGTCTCCAGGGCGGAGATGGCGTCATGAATATCCTGCTGGTCGACGACCACGCCATCGTCCGCGACGGCCTGCGCCGCCTGCTCGCCAGCCTGCCGGTGGAGACGATCCATGAAGCCGCCACAGGACGCGAGGCGGTCGCCATCGCGCGCGCCAAGCCGCTCGATCTGATCGTGCTCGATCTCAATCTTCCGGAACTCGGCGGCATCGAACTGCTCGGGCGGCTGATCCAGGCCGGCTCCGCGCCGGTGCTCGTGCTGTCCATGCACGCCGAGCCGCTCTACGTCGCGCGCGCCATGGACGCCGGCGCGCAAGGCTATGTGTCGAAGAACGCTTCGCCGGACGAACTCCTGACCGCGGTGCGGCGCGTGGCGGGCGGCGGACGCTATGTCGAGGCCGAGCTGGCGCAGGCGCTGGCGCAACAGGGGCCGGGCCCGGCGCAGTCGCTGGACCGGCTGTCCGCGCGCGACCTAGAGATTCTGCGACTGCTCGCGGCGGGAAAGAGCTTGAGCGAAATCGCCGATGCGCTCGGCCTCGGTTACAAGACGATCGCCAACACGCTCAGCCAGATCAAGTCGAAGCTTGGCGTCGCGCGCACCTCGGACCTGGTGCGGCTCACGCTGGAAGCGGGAATAGGCTGAGACGCCGGGCTAACAGGCGCTAGGCCAATGGACTTCAGACCAGCAATCCTCAGGCCGGCGGCTTTTCCGCCGCGCACATCTTCGCCGCGCGGTCGAGTTCGTGGATGATCATGGCCGCGTGGTCATGGTCCATGGCGATCAGCACGGTGTCGCCGGCGGGAATCGCCCAGATGCCGTGCGGGTCGGTCGAGAACCGCGAGGACGCCTTCACGTCCTTGTGCGTGAGATAGTCGGCGTAGCGCACCGCGCGCAGCGGCTTCAGGCCGTGCAGGTCGATGGTGGCTTCGTCGGTGTGATCGCGGCGGAAGGCCTCGTCGACGTTGTCCTGCACGACGGAGCTCTCCTTCACCTTCAGCACGCAGCGGTCGGCCCAGGAGACGTCGGTGTAGGTGATGGCGTGGGTCTGGGGCGTGTCGACCTCGGCGCCCTTATGGTCGCGTTCGGTCAGCACATAGCTCATCGTCGCCTGGCCGATCAGCTTGACCTTCACCTGACCCAGCAGGGTATCGAGCGTGACCGGCTCTTTCTTGTGCGGGCCGGAAAAGTGGGGCAGCGAAATCTTCGCCACGGCCACGGCGCCGCCCATGGTCAGGGCCGCGCCCAGGCCCGCCGCAGCGATCGCCCGCCAGATCCGTCCGCTCATCAAAGGTCTCCGTCGTCCGCGCCCCGCCGTATGCCGGGGGGCTTTTCCGGGTCCAGGAGATACCCGTCCGCCCGGTCCCGGGGCAAGCGCGAGGTTGCCGCGCCATCGGCGCCGAATTGCGGCGGCGCGCCCAAGACGGGGCCGGGACGGTCGGATCCTTGGTCCTGCTTGGGATCGCAATTCGCCCCAAAGCATTGCAGTCTCCCGATTGGAGGGCCCGATGGATCAGGAGACGCCCCAGGACGAGCCGAGCCTGAAGGCGGGGGAAGCCCCGTCCGAGCGCCGCAAAAACCTGTTCCAGATCCTGGGCCCCGGGCTGATCACCGGGGCGTCGGACGACGATCCGTCGGGGATCGCCACCTATTCCCAGGCCGGGGCGCAGTTCGGCTACGACCTCGGCTGGGTGCTTCTGTTCAGCTTCCCCCTGATGTGCGCGATCCAGGAGATCAGTGCGCGAATCGGGCGGGTGACCGGGCGCGGCCTCGCCGGCGCCATCAAGACGCACTTCCCCGCGCCGGTGCTCTACGTCCTGGTGCTGCTGCTGTTCATCGCCAACACCATCAACCTCGGCGCCGACCTCGGCGCCATGGCGGCGGGGCTGAACCT
This sequence comes from Caulobacteraceae bacterium, assembly GCA_035551675.1. Taxonomy (GTDB): domain Bacteria; phylum Pseudomonadota; class Alphaproteobacteria; order Caulobacterales; family Caulobacteraceae; genus JAFECT01. Next base: position 161,039 of record DASZMV010000037.1, read on the forward strand.
GATCGTGAAGGGCCCGCAGCTCGCCTATGTCGCGGCCTTCGGCGTGGTTTGCGCCCTGCTCGAAATCTTCGTGCGCTATTCGCGCTACGTCGCGGTGTTGAAGTGGTTGACCGTGTCCTTGCTCGCCTACGTCGCGGTGGTCTTCGTGGTGGCGACGCCGTGGGATCAGGTCGGCTATCATCTGGTGGTGCCCGACGTGAAGTGGGATCGGGCCTATCTCACCGTCGTGGTCGCCATCCTGGGCACCACCATCAGCCCCTACCTCTTCTTCTGGCAGGCGGAGGAGGAGGCCGAGGACACCAAGGAGCGTCCGGGCGCGGCCCCGCTCAGCCGCGCGCCGTCCCAGGCGGAACCCGAGTTCCGGCGCATCCGCATCGACACCTATCTCGGCATGTTCTTCTCCAACGCGGTCGCGGTCTTCATCGTCACCACGGCGGCCGTGACCCTGCACGCGCACGGCATCACCAACATTCAGACTTCGGCCCAGGCGGCGCAGGCGCTGCGGCCGATCGCCGGCGATTTCGCGTTTGCGCTCTTCGCGCTCGGCATCGTGGGCACGGGGCTGTTGGCGGTGCCCGTGCTGGCGGGCTCGTCGGCCTTCGCGATCGGCGAGACCTTCGGCTGGCACGTGGGTCTGGCGCGCAAGCTGAAACGGGCGCCGACCTTCTACGCCGTCATCGTCATCGGCATCGCCATCGGGGTGGGCCTGAACTACGTCGACATCGACCCGATCAAGGCGCTGTTCTGGAGCGCGGTGATCAACGGCGTGGTCGCCGTGCCGGTGATGGCGATCCTGATGATCCTGTCGAGCCGTCCCTCGATCATGGGCCGCTTCTGCCTGCCGCCGATGCTCAAGCTCGTCGGATGGATCGCGACGGCGGTCATGCTTGCGGCCGCCGTCGGCATGTTCGCGACCTGGGGGTCATGAACTAGGCCGCCGAGCGCGGTTGGGGTAGCGTCCAGCCGGGTCCCAAGCCCGGAGACGCCCGCCCGGAGACGCCTGAATGAGTTCCTCGCCCCGTCGCCTCGCCGTCGTGGTCCCGGCGTGCCTTGTCCTGGCCGGTCTGGCGCCGGCGCATGTGGCGCACGCCCAGGCGGCGGGGACGGGTGACAGCTATGCGGGGCTCGTCGCCCGGGCCGAGGCGGGCGATCCGTCTACCGATTTCCGCGCGCTGCGCTTCGCCTGGCTCGACAGCGCCGAACACCGTTCCGCTCCGCCCGCCGGCGCCGAAAAGGCCATGCGCGACGCCGCCGCGGCCGCCGATAACGCCAAGGTCCGCGATGCGGCTGAACAGGTGATCTCCGCGCGCTACGTCGACCTCGAGGCGCATATGATGCGTCGTCTCGCCTGCGTCGCCCTGCAGGAAAGCGAGTGCGCCGAGCACGAACATTTCGTCGAGTTCGGCCTGCTGAAATCAATCCTCGACTCCGGCGACGGCAAGACGGCGGCGTCGGCCTGGCATGTCGCCTCCATCGACGAAGAATATTTCGTCATGCACATCGCCCAGGTGACGTTGAAACAGCAGGCCCTGATCCAGCAGAACGGGCGGACCTACGACCAGTTGACGGTCACCGACGCCAAGGGCGCCGACAAGGCCATGTGGTTCGACATCACCGACTTCTTCGGCAAGGCGCTTGGCTAAGGAACCGCGCGCGTGTCCGCGTATTTAAGCCTACGCTAGAAGCTCGACCGCAGGACACCGATGGCCATCCCCGACGACGTGATCGCGACCTTGGCGCCCGAACCGCTCGAAACCATCGGGCCCAAGATCAAGGACGGCGACATCCTCCTGTGCGCCGCGCACGACCCGTTCTCGCGCCTGATCGCCTGGGCCACCCAGTCGCCCTGGAGCCACGTGGCCATCGCCTACCGCTGGCCGGCGCTCAACCGCGTCATGGCCTTCGAGAGCGTGCAGAAGCTCGGCGTGCGCGCCGTGCCGATCGAAAAGTTCATCAGCCAGACCTCGGACGGAACGACCCCGTTCCCGGGCGATATCATCCTGGCGCGGCACGACGCCTGGGGCGACACCAAGCTCGCGCCGGAGAACCTGAAGCGCTTCGTCGAGTTCGCCGTCGACCAGTTCGGCGATCCGTTCGCGCCGCTGGAGATCGCCAAGATCGCCCTGCGCATCATGGCGTCACGCTTCGTCGATCACCTTCCCCGGGCGCTATGCCCCGACGACGAGTACATCTGCTCGGAATACGCCGACAAATGCTTCGAGCACGCGGGGATCGACATCGAATGGGACGGCCTGGGCTTCATCGCGCCGTCCGATTTCGCACACGATCCGAACGTGCACGCGATCGCTCGATTCAAGACGCGATGAAGCCCAACGGCCTCAACGTTATTTCGCGGCGCTGAGCAGGCCGAAGTAGACGCCTTGGTCGTCGAAGGCGAGGCCGACCCACTGGCCGGTCGGCACCTGCGTCGGACCCATCAGCTTCTTGCCGCCGGCGGCTTCCACGCGGGCGAGCGCCGCTTCGACGCCTTCGACGTTGAAGTAGTAACCCCAGAACGGCGCCGGCATTTCGGGCGACTTGTTCATCATGCCGCCGGTAACGTCGCCGTGGACGGTGAACAGCTGGTACTTGCCCATCGGCCCCATGTCGTACTCTTCGCCCGCGGCCCAGCCGAACAGTTGGAAGTAGAAGTCGCGAACCTCGGCCATGTTGACGGCGCAGAGTTCGCGCCAGCCGATCGAGCCGGTCGCATCGGAGGCGGGCCCCGGCATCGGTTCGCCCGAGCCCTTGAAGGTCAGGATCACCGCGCCTTGCGGATCGGCCAGCACCGCGAAGCGGCCGATGCCCGGGATGTCCATCGGCTCGCTATAGACGCGGCCGCCGAGCGACTTGGCCTTTGCCGCCATCGCGTCCACGTCGGGGGAGCCCACGTGCCCGTTCCAGGACGCCACCGCGCCCATGGCCTTGGCGTCATCCGGCAGCAGCATGATCCCCGCCACCGGCGTGTCGCCGACCTTGGCCAGGGAATAGATCTGACCTTCCTTGCCCGGCATCGGCATGTCGTCGAAGCCCCAGCCCAGGACCTTGCCGTAGAACGCCTTGGCCGCGGCCTGATTGTCGACCATCAGCTCGTACCAAACGAAACGCCCGTTGTTGTCTGACATGCGAGTCTCCTTGGGCGCGTGTCGCGCCGCGCTCGTGGTTTCGGGTAGTTAGCAACCTATGACGTTCGTCGCACGCCGTTATCGACGTCATCGGGTGCAAAAAACCTGTCGTTCAGATGCTCAGGCTTAGAAGCCCAGGGCTACGCCCGCCCAGACGGTGCGACCCGGCGAAGGTTCCACGCCGTTGGTGAAAGCGCGAGCGTAATATTTCTCGCCGCCCAGATTGCGTACGCCGCCGATCAGCTTCACCCGCGCCGTCACATAAACTTCACCGGAGAGATCGATCACGGTTCGGGCTGGAATTTTCGCGGGAACGAAGCTCGCGCCGGAGCCCGCGCTCAGGTCGGAGTCCTGGAAATAGGCCGCGCTGGTCGACACGGCCGCGACGCCGACGCTGAAGCGCTGGTCCTCACGCCAGGTCACGCCCGCCTTGGCGATGGTGCGCGGCGCATAGGCCGGCGTCTTGCCGGCCTGCCCGGGGATGTCGCTCGAGGTAAAGCGCGAATCGTTCAGGTTCAGCGCGGCGTAGGCGACGAGATGCTGTTTGCTCTCACGCACCGCGAGGAAGTCGTAGGAGATTTCGCCTTCGAAGCCGCGGCTCCTTACATCGCCGGTGACGATGTCGGCGAGGTCGTCCGGATTGGCGTCGACCATCACCGTCTCGACCCGCCGCTTCAGGTCGATCTGATAGACGCCCGCGTCATAGAACAGCCCGGTGACCGGCGTGCCGTGCACGCCCGCTTCGAGGGCCAACGACCGCGACGGATCGAGCGAACGCGGTTGCGCCCCGGTGAACGGCGAGGCGATGTCGAGGAAGCCGATCGGGCGATAGCCCTGGCTGATGCTGAAATAGCTCTCGTTGCCCTTGCCGAAGTCGTTGCCGATCCCGAACCCGAACAGCGCCGCGTCGCGCCCCGCATCGGCGTGGATCAGCGGCCGCGAAACAAAGGGCGGCGCGACGCTCTCGTCAACCTCGACGCCTTCGTGCTCCAGGCGCACCGACGGCACGACATGAATGCGGCCAGGCAGGCGGAAGACGTTCTCGGCGAAGACGGCGGCGTAGTCGCTGCGGCGCGCCTGGTTCAGGCGTGGCGTGGCGCCGTTGCGGTCGCCGAGGTCCGCGGTCACATCGCCGCTGGTCCACTGCCGCCAGGGCGCGTGATCCTCGGCAAGGTCGACGCCGGCGGTAAAGGCGTTGCCGCGTCCCCAGCTTTTGCGCAGACGCAGGTCGAGGCCGTCGCTGCGGAAGATCCGATCCTGCAGCGTCGTGGTGAGCGGCGCGGCGCCGTTCGCCGCGGTGCGATCGTAGAGGTCGGTATAGGACGCCCACAGCTTGCTCTCGACATGCCAACCATCGCCGAGGTCGAGCTCGTTGCCGAGCGTCGCCGCGTAACGACTCACCCAGTCATGGTTGAACGGCGTCAGCGTCTGGTGCGCGTTCGCTAGGTACTGCGGATAGCCCAGCCGTCCCGGATCGCCCGCGTCGGCGCGATAGGCGTGCAGGTCGAGATACCAGAGCGTCGCTGCGTTCGGGCGCCAGCCGAGATAGCCGTCGCCTTCGAGCACGTTCGAACGCGCGTTGTCGCGGTCGCCGTCCGTGGTCGCATAGCCGAGGTCGGCGCGGTACTCCAGGACGCCGCTCGTTCCCTCGAGCGTGTTCCAGGTATCGTAGAGACCATTCGATCCGACGATTTGCTCGCTCGACGCGGTCATCGGCTCGCCGGGCTTGGGCCGCCGCGACACCAGGTTGATCGCCGCCGCCGGCGCCGGGCCATAGATCAGGCTCGAACCGCCGCGGATCATCTGCACCTGGCCGATGTCCTGGGCCATCGGCAGATAATCGACAAGCGGTTCGCCTAAGCGATCGGCGGTGATCGGCAGGCCGTCCTGCAACACCGCGACATAGCCCAGCGCGTTCGGTCCGCCGAAACCGCGATAGGTGAAGTCGAGCGTAAGCGGGGTCTGCGGGTCGGTCTCCAGGACGCCGGGCAGGCGGGCGAACAGTTCGCGCGGCGCCTCGTCCACCGCCGGCGGCTGCAGATCGAGCGGCGCCATTGAACTGCGCTTGCCGACGGTGATCTTGGGTCCGTCCACCTCGCGCATGATGTGATCGAGCTTGGCGCGGGTGTCCTCGCGATGCCCCTTCACATCCACGCCGGAGACGCGGGTAACCTTGGACGGCGCCGCCGGTTTGCTCTGGGCCTGAGCGGCGACGGCGAACAGCGCGAGGCTCAGGCCGACGCCGATTGCGACCCGCTGCGACATGCGATCAGGCGCGAAGCCAGCGGCCGGCGAAGCCGCCGACGGCGGTTGCGGCGAGGGCGGGCAAGACAAGCAGCGACCAGCGCACCGCCGAGACAAGCGAATGTTCGTAGACCTCGTGACTAGGCCGAATGCCGGTGAAGGCCTCGAAGCCGATGACTGCGGCGACCGCCAGGCCCACCGCCAGCGCTGACATCCACGACCGCCTGGGGCTGATCGCACCGAGCGCGAGGCCGACGCAGACGAGCAGGGCGACCGCGGCGACACTGCCGTCGCCGACCCACTCGTAACCGGTCACCGCCATGACGCCGGCGACCAGGGCGACCGGATAGAGCGCCTGCACCGCGTCGGTCGCCGCCCAGCTCGCGCGCAGGCAGCCGAAGGCGAAGCCGAGGGGATCGTCCTGGTCGGGGAGGTTGGCGCGTTCGTGGAGCATCGCCCGCGCCCAGTCCGGGTGGGTGGCCTTCAGCCGGCTGGCGGCCAGCTGCATCAGTAAGTCCGCCAGCCATGCGCGCCAGGCCGGGGCGCTCATCCGATCGCGCCGGCGGGATGGAAGAGGGACTGAGCCATCTGCAGGTCGAGGCCGTGGGCGAAGGCGGCGCCCTGGACCGAGAGACGATAGACGTGCCGCTCCGGGCGGCCCTTCTGCTCGGACTCGACCCAGCGCGCCTCCAGGTGCCCGCGTTCGTGCAGGCGGATCAGCAGCGGATACAGGGTGCCGGAACTCAGCCCCGTGAGCTTGGTTAGTTCGTAGCCGTGCAGCCAGTCGCCCCGCCGTTCGAGCAGAACGGAAAGGACATCGCGGGTCTGTTTCGACGGCGTGCGGGAGCGCAGGGTCATGCGCCGAATCTGCACATATCCCCTTGCAGTGCAACGGGATTAGCGGCCCCCGGATTGCGGCAATCGCGCATCAGTAGAGTTGTTTTTGCCCCCTTACCGAAAGTTCATTGCCAGGACCCGGAAAAATCCGACTACCCATGCCCGAAATTTTCAGATCCGCCTGAGGGGGCGACCTTATGAAGTCCTTGCGTTTCGCGTTGATGGCCGGCGTCGCCGGCGCCCTGACCCTATCGTCTGCAGGCGCCGCGTTTGCGGACGACGATGCGCCGGCCAACACCGTGTCACAGGTCATCGTCACCACGCCCAACCCGACGCCCCTCGACCAGCCCGCCGCCGTCGACAAGACCGGCGCCCCGATCAAGGATATCCCCCGCAGCATCCAGGTCGTGCCCCGCGAGCTGATGGATGAGCAGGGGGCGATCAAGCTGGTCGACACCCTTCGCGACGTTTCGGGCGTGACCCAGGGCGGCCAGTTCAACTTCGGCTTCTTCGACCGCGTCATCATCCGGGGCCTGAACGCCACCTATCTCGACGACGGCCTGCCCGACGGCACCTCGGACCTGACCGGCTATGTGCACACCCTGACCGGCGTCGAACGAGTCGAAGTGCTGAAGGGCCCGGGTTCGGCGCTCTACGGCTCGACGGAAGAGGGCGGCACGATCAACCTCGTGCACTATCGTCCGAGCGATGTTCCCGGCGCCGGCGTCTCGGCGCAGTTCGGCAGCTTCGCAACCGCCACCACCGACGCCTATGTCACCGGTCCGACCGGCCTCAAGAACGTCGACTTCCGCCTCGACGGCGAGTACAGCACGACCTCCGGCTTCCGCGGCCTCGGCGCCAACAATACCGAGCTGCTTGCGGCGCTGAGCTGGCGTCCGAGCAACCACGACGTCGAGTTCCGCTACGAGTACCACAACTTCCGCGCCACGCCCGACGCCACCGGCATTCCGTTCTCGCCGCCCAACGGCGTAGGCCAGCCGCTCGCGGTTCCGCTGACCGACACCTACTATACGCCCGGGGCCTTCTCGGATCAGACGCTGCAGCGCCTGTTCCTGAGCGACGCCTGGACCATCAACGACACCCTGACGATCAATCTGCGCGGCGCCTATTCGAACCGCGACGTCGACCTGGCGCGCAACGCCGGGGGCTCGGTCAGCCAGGTGGGTGGGTTGTACGCGCTCACGCGGCGTCAACTGCGCGAACAGTCCGACGAACTCGACGACTTCAACTTCCAGGCCGAGCCGACCTGGCATTTCCACACCGGTTCGCTGAACCATCTGCTGGTGACCGGTTTCGAGGCGCGCGACATCAACGGCGTGACCACCCGCGCCACCGCGGACCTGCCCAATATCGCCAACATCTTCGCCCCGGTGGTCACCGACCCCGCGATCTCGTCGCTCGCCTTCAAGTGCGACAGCGGCCACAGCTGTGACAATGCCCGGCTGAACGCGCGGCTCTACGGCCTCTACGCCACCGACCAGATCGATGTCACCGACGCCCTCAAGGTGCGACTGTCGGTGCGCCAGGACTGGTTCGACACCCAAGGCGAGGCGCGCACGCTGGTGCCGGTCAACGCCGGGCAGGAACAGCCCTGCAATCCACCGACCGCCAACGCCTGTCCCTGGGTTCCGGGCGTTCCGATCAAGCGCAACGACAGCGTCACCTCCTACGATGTCGGCGCGGTCTATTTCCTGACCAAAGACCTGTCGGTGTTCGCCGGCTATTCCGCCGACGCCTATCCGATCTTCAACACCGAAGAGCCCGAGAGCATCGGCCAGGTTCCCGAGTCGGGGCGCCAGGTCGAGGGCGGCTTGCGTTATGAGTTGCCGCCGATCCTGACCCTGTCCTCCGCCGTCTATCACGCCACGCGCGAGCACGTGTTCACCCTGTTGAGCGAGCCCAATCCCTCGGGTCCGGGAAACATCGACGTGGCGCAGGTCTTCTCCTACGGCGTCACCGGCTGGGAGACGGATGTGAACCTGCATCCGCTTCCGGCGCTGAACATCATCGCCAACGTCGCCGCCCAGGACGGACGCATCACCAGCTTCCCGCAGACGCCCGCCGACGTCGGTCGCCAACCGCCGAGCGTGCCGTCGTTCCTGGCCAACGCCTGGATGACCTACGATGTCGACCTGGGTCACGAGGTGCTCAAGACGCTGCAACTGCAGCTCGGCGCGCGCTATCGCAACAAGGAGTACGCCGACGCCGGCGAAACGCGCCAAATCCCCGGCTCGACCCTGGTGGACGCGGGCGTGTCGCTGCCGATCAAGGCCTTCACCATCAATGCCGGCGTCGACAACGTCTTCGACCGCCGCGTCTTCCTGTTCGCCGACGGCACCGGCGGCGGCGCCTTCCCGGGCCCCGGCCGCACCTGGTTTCTGCGTCTCAGCGCCAAGTGGTGAGCCGCGGCCTAGGCTAAGCTTTTCAGGAAGGTCACGAGACCGTCCATGTAGCGCTGCTGGTCGTCGTACATGGCGAGGTGACTGCCTTCAGGCAGGTCGAGGCAGCGCCCGTTCGGGAACTGCTTCGACATCGCCGCCATATAGGCGGGATCCATGGTGTCGTAGCGCCCGCCGATGGTCAGCGTCGGCGCGGTGATCCGTTTCAGATCGTCAAAGCGATCCCACTGCGCGAGACGCCCGCTGGCGCCGAGCTCGCTCGGTCCCTGCATCAGGGTGTAGAGGTCCGCATTGATGTGGGCGAAGCTGCGCACTACCGGCTCGGGCCACTCGGCGAACGGACGGCGCAACACATGCCGCTCGTAGTGCATCGGAATGAGGATCTCCATGTAGCGGGGATCCGACGTCTTGCCTGACGCCTCCATCGCCTTCACCTCGGCGAGCAAGGCCTGATCCATTTCAGGCATCAGCACGCGCTCGGCGTAGTCGTTGTACGCCGGGATCGAGGCCATCATGTTCGAAACGATCAGGCCCTTCAGGTTCTCGCCGTGCGCGAGCGCGTACTCGATGGCGAGAATCCCGCCCCAGCTTTGACCCAGCAGGCAGAAGGTGTCGCGCTCGAGCCCCAGCGCCAGGCGCACCTGCTCGACCTCATCGACGAACCGTTCGATGGTCCACAGCGCGTGGTCGGTGGGCTTGTCGCTGTTTCCGGAACCGAGCTGGTCGTAATAGTAATACTCGATCCCCGCCGCCGGCAGAAAGCTGTCGAAGCCCTCAAAGTACTCGTGCGTCGCGCCCGGGCCGCCGTGCAGCAACAACAGTTTGAGCTTGGGGTTCGAGCCCGTGCGCTTGGTCCAGACGCGCTGGGGACCGAGCGGCGTCGAAATCTCGATCATCCGCACCCCGCCGCTCCAGGCGTCGGAACGACCCTCGGTATCGTAGTAGCTCGCCGTCGCAGCCATGCTTCGCTCCCGCAAAAGAGAGTCGCGGGATACGCCTCGGCAGCGACTTAGGCCAGGGCGAGTGCGGGTTCGAGCTCGGGCGCTTCGCCCGCGGGACCAGCGGCCGGATGCAGCAGTCGCCACGCGCGCCAGTCGATGATCTCGAGCCGGCCGTCGGCGCGTTCGACCACGGCGGTGCAGCTTTCCACCCAGTCGCCGTCGTTGATGTAGCGGATGCCTGAGATGTCGCGCATCTCGGCCTTGTGGATATGGCCGCAGATCACGCCGTCGACGCCGCGCCGTTTCGCTTCGGTGGCGAGCGCCTCTTCGAAATTCTCGATGAACTGCAGCGCCTTCTTCACCCTGGTCTTCACGAAGGCCGACAGGCTCCAGGGCTCCAGCCCCAGCGCCGAACGCAGCTTGTTCAGCCGGGTGTTGCTGGCCAGCAGCACGCGGTAGCCCCAGTCGCCGGCGAAGGCCAGCCACTTGGCGTGGGTGACGACGCCGTCGAATTCGTCGCCGTGGATGACCAGATAGCGCCGCCCGTCCGCCGCGTGGTGGACAGCGTCCAGCATCACCTCGACCCCGCCGAAATGCACGCCGGTGAAGTCGCGCACGCGATCGTCGTGGTTGCCCGGGATGTAGACGACCCTCACCCCGCGTCGCGCCAGGCGCAGGATCTTCTGCACCACGTCGTTGTGCGCCTGGGGCCAGAACCAGCCGCCCTTCAGCTTCCAGCCGTCGACGATGTCGCCGATCAGATAGAGGGTCTCGCAGTCCAGCGCCTTGATGAAGTCGAGCAACAGCTCGGCCTGGCATCCGCGGGTGCCCAGGTGCACGTCGGAGACAAAGGCGGCGCGGCGATGGAGGCGGCCCGTCTGCATACGCAACCCCGACGCTCGTCCCGAACGGGACCCAAGAACCGACAATCCTGCTGTCCGCTAATGCGATTGCATGACAGGCGCGTGATGGTCGCGGTTACCCGGCGGTAGGGAATCGAGGCTCCCGCCGCCGTCGAGCGCCAGGCGACTGAGCCGTCCCGCGTCGTTCTGGGTCAGGATTTCGGCCTCGTGTCCGCATTCCAGCGCGGCGGCGGCGAGTTCCCGCGCCGCGGACAGGGCGGACTCGAAGCTGGGAAAGTGGCCGATGCGCCGGCGCGCGCAGACAATTTTCCACTCGGTGTCCATCCGAAGGATGGCGTATCGGAACATGGCCAACGGATTTCTCCTCCGTAAGCCCCCCGTTAGAGTGACACTAACCTATACGAAATTCCTCGAAGCCGCGCTTCCATGCGCCGCAAGGTTTAACGCCGCGTGTATGTGCGTCACCGTTAGACCGCGGCGGCGTTCGTGGACGCCGCCGATCCGAGCGCTTCTTTCAGCTTGCTTGCGAGCTGCTTCAAGGTGAACGGTTTATTGAGCAGCAGCGCGCCGGGGTCGAGCACGCCGTTGTGCACAATGGCGTTACGCGTATAGCCGGTCATGTAGACGACCGGCAGGTCGGGCCTGCGCTTGCGCGCTTCGTCGGCGAGCACGCGGCCGGTGGCGCCCGGCATCACCACGTCGGTGAGGATCAGTTCGATTTCAGGCGCGGCGTCCAGCGCCGCAAGCGCGGTCTCGACGCTCTGGGCCTCGATCACCCGATGGCCTAGATCGCGTACGCCGTCGCAGACGAAGGCGCGCACCGATGCGTCGTCCTCGACCACCAGCACGACGGCCTGACCGGCCTCGGCCTGGTCGGGCGTATGCGCGGTCATCGCCGCGGTCGCCCGGTCGGACGCCGCGCGGGGCAGATAGAGTTTCACCGTCGTGCCGACGCCGCACTCGCTGTAGATCTTCACGTGGCCGCCGGACTGTTTGATGAAGCCGTGCACCTGGCTGAGACCCAGGCCCGTGCCCTTGCCTGGCGCCTTGGTGGTGAAGAACGGGTCGAACACGCGCTCGACGATGTCCGACGCGATGCCTTCGCCGGTGTCGGTGAAGGCGACCATCACGTACTGGCCCGATTTCAAGCCGCCGGCCTCTTGGGTGACGTAGGCGTCGTCGAGGTAGGTGTTGGCGGTCTCGATGGTCAGCTTGCCGCCGTTCGCCATGGCGTCGCGCGCGTTGACGCCGAGGTTCAGCATGGCGCTCTCGAGCTGGGCGCCGTCGATGAAGGCCGGCCAAAGGCCGCCGGCCAGCACGGTCTCGACCGCCACTGGCTCGCCCAGCGTCCGCTCCAACAGGCGCGACATTTCCGCGACCGTTTTGTTGACGTCGAGAGACTTCGGTTCGAGCGGCTGCTGGCGCGAGAAGGCGAGCAGGCTCTGGGTCAACACGGCGGCGCGCTGGGCCCCGCTCATGGCGTTGTCGGCATAGACGCCGATTTTGGTCTCGCCCTTGGCCAGCTTGCGCTGCAGCAAATCCATGTTGCCGATGATGATGGCCAGCATGTTGTTGAAGTCGTGCGCCACCCCGCCGGTGAGCTGGCCCAGCGCCTCCATCTTCTGCGCCTGACGCAGCTGCGCCTCGGCGCGCATGCGGCCTTCCATCTCGGCCGCGAGCCGGATGTTGCGGTCTTCGACCAGTTCCAGATTGTGCTGGGTCGAGCGCAGGACGAACCAGGCGAGCGCGCCGGCGGCGAGCAACGAGGCGATTACCGCCGCCAGCAGCACGCCGCGCTCCAACGCCGCGCGATGTTGGCGCTGCCTCATCAGGTCGATCTCGGCCCGGTCGACGGCTTCGCTCCCATCCCGGACGGCGGTCAGCGGCGTGGCGCGGATGGCGATGTCGCCGCGAGGCGTGTGGGCGGCCAGGGCGATGGTGCCATCGAGCGTGGTAAGTTCACGATTGATCGCGGCGGCCAGGTCGCGGACGCGGGCGACTTGCGCGGGGTTGTCGCGCACCAGGAATTCGAGATGCTTCAGCATGGCCGGCGTGCGCGTGCGCGCCTCGCCGATGCCTTCGAGATAGGTGGGCTCGTGATTGATCACGTAACCGCGGGTTCCGAGCGCCGCGGACTGGACGGTGGAATAGATCTCCTGGTTCAGACGGCGCACCTCGACGGTGTGCACCACCCAGTTTTCGGCATTGGCGGAGCGCACCGTCCCCACGATCGCCGCCGCGCTGGCCAGCACGAGGAAGACGAAGGCCGCGCTGAGCGCCCCCACCACCCACTGCTCCTCGCGCGGTATCCGCGAAAAGACGTCGCGCAGCAGCATTGCGCCCCAGCCGAAAACCCCGCCCATTTCTTAGGGCATTCGGTCGGGTTGGCAATCGAAACGGTATGGCGAAGCTTCGGAGCCGGGAATCACCCCTTCCAGAAGGTGACGATCAGGCCGCCGGCGACGATCAGGCCCCCCCCGATCAGGATCGGCAGGTTCGGCAGGCTCCGAAAGGCGATGAAGCTCACCACCTGCCAGACCACGAACAGGGTCGCGATATAGAGTCCCGCGACGCGGTTGAACTCGACCGGGGCCAGGTTCAGCGCCGCGCCATAGCCGAACAGAAGGCCCGCGCCCGCGACCGCGAGCCCCAGTCGCGACAGGCCCTGCTGATCGTAGATCGCGCGGCGGACCAGGGCGTCGCCGCTGACCTCGAGGGTCGTGGCGATGAGCAGGAAAACGATCGGATGGATGTTCGAGAGGGACTTCAGCATGACGGGCTCCTGGCCGAAGCCCGACCCTGTATCAGAACCCTCGCGCGGTTCGAGCGAAACCGAACCCTAGGGCGCTGTTCGCTCTGATTGAATCAGAGCGCGCCCTAGATTGTTGCTTTGTCGCGGTTTCTGACGGCGAACCGGTATCCACTTCGCCGGAAACCGCTTTAGGGCGCCCATTTCGCGACGCTGCGGCCGACCGCCTGCATCAACGCCTGCGCCGCCGCGCTCCCGCCGTCCTTGCTCTCGTAATAGGCGCCGATCAGCAACGGCGCGCGGTGCGGCGGGCGGGCGAGCACCACGTCGTTTGTCTGGGTTCTGCCGGTGCCGGGCTTGTCGGCCGAACGCCAGGAGGCGGGCAGGCCCTTGCGGACGCGATCGCGCCCCGGCGTCTCGTCGTGCATCCAGCCTTCGAGCTTCGCGCGGGATGCGGGCTTCAGCACATCGCCCAGCAGAATCTTGGCCATGGTGTGCGCGTAGGCGCTGGGCGTGGTGGTGTCGTGCTCGCCCTCGGGGCGGTTCAGCGTCGGTTCGTTGCGGTCCAGACGCGTTGTCGGATCGCCCAGGCTGCGCGCGAACCGCGTCACCTCCGCCGGGCCGCCGAGCGCGGCCAGGATCAGGTTGGCGGCGGTGTTGTCGCTCAGTTCGACGGCGGCGGCGCACAGGGCGTCGAGGGTCAGGGCGCCGTCCTTCACATGCGCCCGCGTGGTCGGCGCGTATTCCAAGAGGTCCTTCTCGCCGTACGCGATGCGCCGGTCCAACCGTTCGCGCCCTGCGTCCACCCGCGCCAGCACGTCGGCGACAGCCAGCGCCTTGAAGGTGCTGCACATCGAAAACCGCTCGTCCTGGCGCCAGCCCAGGCTGCGCCTCGATCCGGTGTCGTAGACGTACACGCCCAGGCGTCCGCCGTATTTGCGCTCAAGCGCTTCGAAGGGATTTACGCCCGCGGCGAGGGCGGGGCCGGCCAGCGCCGCGCTCGAAAGGCCCGCCAGGATTCCGCGCCGCGACTGCCGCATGATCGTCTCCCCGTCGCGAGCGATGTGCGACGCCGCCGACCGCGCGGCAAATCACATTGCATGTGAAGCCTCTTCGACCGCGGGCCGGCGGGCGAAAATCAGGAAAGCCGCCACCGACAGCATCCACAGGGCCAGGCCCGCGAAGGTCACCAGCAGGGTATGGGGCGTGAAACGGAAGGGCGCGAAAATCATCATCGCCGCGGGCGCCAGTCCGGCCGCCAGCGACGACAGGCCCATGCCGAGACCGGCCACGCCTCTGGGATCGCGCCGATGCAGAAACGCGACACCCCAGAACGCGACGCCAAGGCTCATCGCGCCGAGGCCGACCTTGGTGAAGTCCTGCACCACCGTTCCGCACAGCCGCAGCAGGTCGAGGGCCGTTGCGCTGCACGCCGCCGCATCCACACCTGCCGCCGCGCAATGTTCGCCGAGGTCGGAGATGACAAAGCCGTCGAACACGCCGGCGATCGAGACCAGCACCGTGCCGAGCGCATAGGCGACGAAACCGCCCGCCACCGCCGGCTTGTCCAACCCCAGCCGCTGGGACAGATGCAGCAGGCCCAGGAGCGTCAGCGCCATCAGCGCGATCAACCCGCCGTGCACCCAGCGGTCCAGGGCCGCGAGCTTGCGGATCGCCGCGGTCGTCGCCTCCGGTGACGACACGTGCCCCAAGACCGGATGGTGCAGGATCAGCACCAGGCTCAGGACGGCGGCGAGTCCGAGAACAGCGCCGGCGAAGCGGTCGGAAAAGCGGCGCGGGGCGGGGGCCATGGATCGGAATCCTTTGAAAAACGGGGGGTTTGCGGGCGAGGGCGAGCTTGGCCATGGATAACCGCCGCGCGCGCCGATATCCTGGCGCTGTCGCCCCTCTTGTCCGGTTCCGGACGGATCGGATCAGATGTCCGAAAACTCAGGCTTGGCGGAAACGCCTCTCGACCGGCGCCGAGCCCGCACCCGCGCCGCCCTGCTGAAGGCCTTCAACGACCTAGTGCTCAGCACCGGCTGGGACCACTTCAGCGCCGCCGATGTCGCCGTCCGCGCCGACGTCGGCCGCTCGACCCTCTACGAACATTTCCAGGGCAAGGAGGCGATGCTCGCCGAAGCCATGCGCCCGCTGCTCAGCGTGCTGGCCGAGGCGGGCGGGGCGGCGCCCGCGGCCCTGCGCCTGGACTTTGTGGTCGCTCACTTCTGGGAGCAGCGTCGGTTCGCGCGCCTGCTGCTGGCGACCGGCGCCTGGGCCGCGATCCTGCGCGAGCTCGCACGCCACGTGGAAGCGCGCCTGAGCCGCGAGTGCGCGCAGACGCCGGGCGGTCCAACCCTGTCGCGACCGGCGGCCGCCGCGCTGATCGCGCGCGCGCAACTCGGCCTGTTGGAGGACTGGTTGGTCGGCCATCACCACGCCTCCGTCGAGACCCTGACCCGGGCCATGCGCGCCACCACCAACGCCTTGATCGAAGCGCTGAACGGTGATTCGGCCAGCGTAGACATTTCGTAATTTGCATTGAACGGGCGGACGGGCGAGGGTGCGCGCCGTCGAGAGGTTGAGGGGATGCGATGAAGACGGTTGTGCGTGTCGTTCTGGCGGTGATGGTTCTGGCGGCGGCGCCGCTGATGGCGCACGCCCAGGTACGCGAGGTTCTGCCGACCGACGTTCGGCCGCAAGCCTACGACCTGCACCTGATCCCCGACGCCGAACACCTGACCTTCAAAGGCGAGGTGAAGATCACCGTCGACATCGCGGCGTCCACCAACACCGTCACCCTGAACGCCAACCGCCTGAGCTTCGACCGTGCGGTAATCGACGCCGACACCGCGAGCGCCCGTGTCGCTCTGGACAGCAAACTCCAGCGCGCGACCCTGACCTTCGCCAAGCCGATCGCCAAAGGCCGTCACGTTCTGACCATCGACTATCACGGCGACATCGGCAAAACGACGCTCGGCTTCTTCGCCATGGACTACGATACGGCGGCGGGGAAGCGGCGCACGCTCGCCACCAACTTCGAGCCCGCGTCGGAACGCGACTTCATGCCGTCCTGGGACGAGCCAGGGCTGAAAGCCAACTTCACCCTGACCGTCGACGCACCCGAAAACCTGTTGCCGGTCTCCAACATGCCGATCGCGTCCAGCGAAAAGCTCGCCGGCGGTCTCGCGCGCACGCACTTTCAAACCTCGCCCAAGATGTCGACCTACCTGATCTATTTCGGTCTCGGCGACTGGGAGCGGATCACCAACGTCGTCGACGGCGTCACCGTCGGCGTGGTCGTGCCGCGCGGCGAAACCGAGAAGGGCCGCTATGCGCTGGGCGAAGCCTCGCGCATCCTGCACTTCTACAACGACTGGTTCGGGACGAAATACCCGCTGCCCAAGCTCGACCTGATCGCGGCGCCGGGCGAGATCCAGGGCGGCTCCATGGAGAACTGGGGCGCCATCTTCTATTCCAGCGAGCACCTGCTGTTCGATCCGAAGTTTTCCACCGAGAGCGACCGGCAACTCGTGTTCCTGGTGGTGGCGCACGAGATGGCGCACCAGTGGTTCGGCGACCTCGTCACCATGGCCTGGTGGGACAACCTGTGGCTCAACGAAGGCTTCGCCCGCTGGATGCAGACCAAGGCCGCGGTCGAACTGCATCCGGAATGGCGCACCGGCCTGCAGGCCATGGCCATCTACGACGGCGGCAAGCGCGCGGACGCCGGCGCCGGCACCCACCCGATCGTGCAGCCCGTGCTGACCGCCGAACAGGCCGACGAAGCATTCGACTCCATCACCTACAACAAGGGCGCCGCGGTCATCACCATGCTCGAGGCCTACGCCGGCCCCGACAATTTCCGCGAGGGCGTGCGCCGATACATGAAGGCCCACGCGTACGGCAACACGGTGGATGTGGATCTCTGGTCCCAGGTGCAGGCGGCCTCGGGCAAGCCGATCCTGGAGATCGAGCACGACTTCACGGCCCAGACGGGGCTGCCGTTGTTGCGCGTGACGCAAACGCCGTCGCATGGCGGCGCCGAGGTTCTTATTTCCACCGGCCGGTTCTTCGCGAACGCGGCCGATGGCGAAGGCGAGAAGGTACCCCTGTGGCATATCCCGCTTACCCTGGAAGGCGAGAACCGCGATATTCTGCTGACCAGCGGGAACGAGACGCGCCAAACGGCGGCGCACGCGGCGCCGGTGTTGGTCAACGCCGGACAGAAAACCTACGCGCGCGCGCTCTACGCACAAAAGGACTTCGATGGTTTGGCGGCGCGGGCGAACGGCCTCTCCGCCGTCGATCAACTCGGTCTGCTCTACGACGCCTGGGCGTTGGGCGAAGCGGGCTATGAGCCCGTGTCGGACACGCTCGAATTTGCCTCGGCCTTGCCGGCTGACGCGGATCCCATCGTTTGGCGGCAGGGCGTGAACATCCTCGTGGGAATCAGCGCCGCCTATGGTGACGATCCGCGTCGCGCCGCCTTTGACGCCTATGCGCGGCGCACGCTAACGCCACTCGCCGCGCGCGTGGGCTGGGATACGAAGCCTGGTGAGGATGCGGCCATTTCCACGCTGCGCACCACTTTGCTCGGCGCCCTCGGCCGCTTCGGCGACGCATCGGCCATCGCCGAAGCGCGCAAGCGGTTCGCGAACCATTCCGCGCTCGACCCCGGTCAGCGCCGCACGGTGATCGCCATTGTCGCGCGCAATGCGACGCCGCAGGAGTTCGATCAGCTCCTCGCCATGGTCCGCGCGACGCCCGACACCTTGCAACGTCAGCGCCTGCTCGAAGCCATGGCACAGGTGTCCGACCCGGCGCTCGCGGCGCGCGTGCTCGACATCGCCATCGGCCCCGATACGCCCGCCGGTCTGGCGCCCGGCCTCGTCGCCAACGTCGCTTTCGGCCACCCGGACCTCGCCTGGAACTTCGTGCAGGCGCACGACGCCAAGGGCGATATTCACACCGACTTCGTAACGCGCATCCGTATGGTCTCGGGAGTCGCGAGCGCGTCAGCCGATCCCGCACGCGCCGACGCGCTGAAGGCCTGGGCCGACAAGAACGTCGACCCGGGTTCGCAGCGTCCGGTGACGGCGGCGATTGCGGAGATCAAGCGCAACGCGAGCTTCCGGGCCGACCGCCTTGGTCCGTTGTCGGCGTGGATCGCCTCACACGGTGGCTGATTGGGCGGTTAGTTCCGCGCGGTGCGTTCGATCCAGGCTTCGAAGGCGGCCATGAAGTCGGTGAAGAAAGTCTTCGTGCCCTCGATCTTCACGTCGTCGTTGTCGTCGACCAGTTCGGCCGCGTGGCCGACGTAGGCTTCGGGCTGCTGCATCGCGGGCATGTTCAAGAACACCAGCGACTGACGCAGGTGATGGTTGGCGCCGAAGGCCCCGATCGCGCCGGGCGACATGGAGACGATGGCCGCGGGCTTGCCTTCCCACACGCTGGCGCCGTAGGGGCGCGAGCCGACATCGATGGCGTTCTTCAGCACGCCGGGGACCGAGCGATTGTATTCGGGCGTGACGAACAGCACCGCCTCGGCCTTGCGCAGGCGATCGCGGAACGCGGCCCAGGCGGCGGGGACGTTGTTTTCCAGGTCCATGTTGTAACCGACGAGGTCGCCGATCTCGACGATCTCGCAGTGCAGGCCCTCGGGCGCGAGTTTGATCAGCGCCTTGGCGATGCGCCGGGAAATGGATCCTTTGCGCAGGCTTCCCACCAGCACCGCAACGTTCCGATCGCCCTCAGCCATGTCCGCGCTCCTGTATCTGTGACGGTTGCGGATATAGGACGCTTGGGATCAGGCCGCCAGGGTTTTCGCGAGGGCCGCTGACGGGTATGGCCGGACACGTCTAAGCTCAACTGGAACCGCGAAAGGAGTCGGCGACATGTCTTCCTGGATCGTCCTCGTTACCCTGTTGGCGTTGCTGTTCTACTTCTTCACCAGCGTGAATGTCGTACGCACGCGCGTACGCACCAAGGTCTATGCGCCGGCGATGAGCGGGCACCCCGACGTGGAGCGCGCGCTCCGCGTGCAAGGCAACACCCTGGAATGGATCGTGATCTTTCTGCCGAGCCTTTGGCTGTGGTCGTACTATCTCGATGCGCGCGTCGGCGCGGTGCTGGGCGCGATCTGGATCGTCGGCCGCATTCTCTATCTCGTCGGATACATGAAAGACGCGGGCAAGCGCGGGCCGGGCTTTCTCGTCCAGGGCAGCATGACCGCGATCCTCTTCTTCGGCGCCCTGATCGGCGTGCTGGCGACCCTGCTCGGCCACCCTCTTGGGAAGGCGTGGTTCTAGGAAAGAAATTAACCACCAAGCGCACGAAGCGCACGAAGGATGTCGAGAAGGGGCGAGGTCGACGATGATATTCGCCGCGCGCCTTCAGCTCGATGTTGAAGCGGCGAAGCCGCATTTATCTTCTTCGTGCGCTTTGTGCCCTTCGTGGTTCCAAGTTTTTTAAATCGGCTCTTCCAGCGACTTCGCCAAGCCTGAAAACAGCTTCGGGCCGTTCTCGGTCATGTGCCAGCAGTCCTCGAGCCGCACGCCGAACTTGCCCGGGATGTAGATGCCGGGCTCGTCGGAGAAGCACATGCCCGCTTGCAGCGGTGTCTCGTCGTTGCCGACCAGATAGGGCGGCTCGTGGCCGTCCATGCCGATGCCGTGGCCCAGGCGATGCGACAGGCCGGGCAGCTTGAACCGCGGCCCCCAGCCTTCCTTCTCGTAATAGGCGCGCGTCGCCGCATCGATGGCCTTGCACGGCACGCCGATCTTGGCGGTCTCCAGCGCGATCTCCTGGCCGCGCTTCACCGTGTTCCACACCTTGCGCTGTTCGTCGCTCGGCGACGCCTTGTGCACCCAGGTGCGCGAGATATCCGACTGATAGCCGTGCACGCTGCAGCCGCAGTCCATCAGCACGATGGAGCCCTCGCGCACCACCTGCTTCTGGCGTGATCCGTGGGGATAGGCGCTGGCCTCGTTCACCAGCACCAGCGCGAACTCCGGCCGTCCGCCCAGTGCGGCATGAGCCTCGGTCATCATGGTCGAGATGTCGGCTTCGGTCATGCCGGTCTGCACCCGCTGATAGACCAGGTGATAGGCGGCCATGGTGACGTTGCTGGCGACCTGCATCAGGTTCAGCTCGGTCTGCGACTTGAACATGCGACAGGGCCGCACCACCGGATCGCCGGAACGAAACTCATAGGCGCCCGACGCCTTTCGCACGCCGTCGACGATGAAGAAGCGGGTGGTGCTCTCGACCGCGATCGGTCCGCTCATCACGCCGCGGTCCTTCAGGGCGCCGGCGATGAATTCGAACGGGCTTTCGTCCTCGTTCCAGGCGCGCACTTCGCCGGGAACGTTCAGCGTCTCGCGCACCGAGGGTTCCTCGAACACCGGGGTGATGATGATCGGATCGCCGTTCGCCGGAATCACCGCGGCGGTGGTGCGTTCGGACCGATGCCAGTCGACGCCGGTGAAATAGTCGAGACTCGACCCGGATTCGACCAGCAAGGCGCCGAAGCCCTGGTCGCGCATCAGCTTGCGCGCCTTCTCCAGCCGGAACATCCGCTCGACGGTCGAGATCGGCGCCGCGCCGGCGGCGATGTTGCGAAGCTCGGTCGGATGGTCGGGCGGTGCGGGGCGCGCCGGTTCGGTGGTGGGAGCCTGGGCCATGGCGACGCCGCCCGCCAGGGCGCTCGCGCCGGCCGCCGCCGTGATCAGTCCGCGTCTCGAAAGCATGCTCGTTTCCCCAAACTCGTTTTCTTGGCGTGAGACTTCATCGCGCCGCCGTGGCGATCAGCACGGCGTAATAGTCGACCATCCGCTTCAGGTTGGCGAGCGTCATGTGCTCGTTGGTCCCGTGGATCATTTTCGTGTCCGCCAGCGACATCTCCAGCGGCTGGAGGCGATAGACGTCGGTCCCGACCTTGCCCATGCGCCCGCTGTCGGTGCCGGCCACCACCAGGCTGGGTGCGAGGGGAACGCCGGGGTCGGACGCCTGGGCCGCGGCGGCGACGTATTTCCAGCCTTCCGAGGTGGTCGAGGATACCGCCGACGGCTCACGCGGCGGCGAATCCCAGGCCAAGGTCACAGGGACGCCGCGCACGGCCTTCTTCGCGCGCGCCATCACGATCGCGGCGCTGTCCGACGGCATGATGCGATAGTTGATGAGCGCGAAGGCCGTCTGCGGCAGCACGTTCTCCTTCGGCGATCCGGACAGCATGGTCGGTGCGATGGTGGTGTGCAGCATGGCGGCGCCCGGCGGCGTCTTGGAAACTTCGCTGACGAGCAGCGGATTGAACAGCCACGCATTGGCCACCGCCATTTTCACACTGGGCGACGCGTGCGGCGCGAGCCAGCGCATCATGTCGGCGCCGGGGCCTTCGAACTTCATCGGGAACGGATGACCTGTGATCGCGATCAGCGCCTGCGCCAGATTACCCACCGCCGTCGTCGGGGGCGGCATGGACGAATGCCCGCCCGGCGCGGTCGCGGTGACGCGCAAAGTCGCATAACCCTTTTCCGCCACGCCGATCAGGATCGACGGCTTACCGGTCAGCGGATTGTCGGTGAGGATGGCCGAGCCTTCGTCGAGCACGAACAGCGCCTTCACCCCGCGCTGTTGCAACAGCGCCGCCGCGGCCTGCGCGCCCAGACCGCGCGTCTCCTCGTCCTGGCCTGACAGGATCATCACTGTGCGCCGCGGCTTGAATCCGTGCGCCGCCAGCGCATCCACGGCCTCGAATAGGCTGATCAGGGAACCCTTGTCGTCCACCGAGCCGCGTCCCCACACCGCGCCGTCGGCGATCTCGCCGGAGAAGGGCGGATGCTTCCACGCGCCGGCGGTTGCGGCGTCGACGGGCACGACGTCCTGGTGCGCCATCAGGATGATCGGCGGCAGCGTCGGGTCCGATCCCTTCCAGGTGTAGAGCAGGGTGTTTTGAAGAACGATCTCGCGCGTCATCGCCGCGCGCGCCGCGGGATAGGTCTTATCGAGCCAGTCGTGCAGCGCGCTCCACTGGGCGGGATCGTTCTGCGACGGATCCTGGTGCGACACGGTCTGGATCCGCACCGCTTCGCCCAGATGCTGGGCGACCTTGTCGAGGTCGATCGCGGGCGCCGGCGCGAGTTTCACCTGTTTGAGGTCCGGACTCACCGGAGGCTGGTAGGTCGCGGTGCGAAGCGCCACCACGACACCCAGGATCACGAGCAGCCCCGCACCCCCCAGGATGATCTTCGCCCGCCGCGGCATGCGCAGTCCCCCTCCGAAACCCGCGCAGACCTTGAGCGGAAACCGCCGACGCGGCAAGCGAGCCATCGTCCAAGTCTTTCCTTCTCCCCATGGGAGAAGAGCTTGGACTCCTGAGCGGCAGGGTGTAGAACAAACGGTGAACGATCACGAGGTCTGCAATGTCCACGGCACGCGCTCGATATTAAGACAGCGCGCCCCGATGGCCGAGCGGCGGGTGTGGGAAATGCTCCCAATCGCCGGTGCGCAGGACTGAAGTTTCGGCGTCAGATGCCGATCGGGCGCTACGTCGTCGACTTCGCGTGCGTCGAGACGAGGCTCGTTATCGAACTCGACGGCTATTGGCACATCGGCCGCGAAGAAGCCGATGAGGCGCGGGCCAAGATCATCGAGTCGGCCGGTTGGTTGGATCGTGATCCGTTTCTCGAGCGACGCCCTGATCAACGGCGACATCGATATCCTGGCCGAGACCCAGAACCACGTCGGGCGATCCACCCGCGCCCAGCTGTGCTAACCCCGCGCCTATGCCCACGGTCCGCTCGCTCTTCGCCACCCGCGTCTATGAAGCCTCCCTCGCCGGGGAGGAGGGGTTCAAGGCGTTCAATGCCGAACTCGTCGACGCCTGCCGCATGCTTGCCGAGGAGGACGCGGCCGGCCAGGCCTGGTGCCGTGAGCACGCCTACGGCGGCTACACCTCCTACGCCTCGCTCGACGACCTGCCGACGCGCGCCACGGTGTTCGATGAATTGAAGCGCCGGCTGGATCGCCACGCCAAGGCCTTCGCGAAGGTCGCCGCCTTCGATCTCGGTCCCCGGGGCAAGCTGCGGCTCGACAGCCTGTGGGTGAACGTTCTCGATCCGGGCGCGTCGCACTCGGGCCACATCCATCCGCACAGCGTCATCTCCGGCACGGTCTATGTGGCCACCCCCAAGGGATCGGCCGGGTTGCGGCTCGAGGATCCGCGTCTACCCCAGATGATGGCCGCTCCGCCGCGGACGGCCGACGCACCGGAGGATCTGAAGCGCTTCGTCACCCTGATGCCCGCGCCGGGCGCGGTCTTGATGTGGGAGAGTTGGCTGCGCCACGAAGTGCCGGCCCATGGCGGGCGGTCCCCCCGGATCAGCCTCAGCTTCAACTACGCCTGGCGGTAGGACGAGGCCGTTCGTCGCTAAACTGAGATAATTTCTGTACCTATGGATAGGTAGTATCCGTAAGAAGTCCGTGATGTTCCTGTCACGGGAAGCGCGCGCCTCTCAGGCGAGAGTCTTAATAGATAACGGAAAACCGACGACGCACCGACCGCGATATTTCGCCGGGCGCGCGATATCCCCGCCTTTGTTTCAATTGGGTATGGCGAGACTCACCAAGGAACGGTATGTCCCAACCCATTATGGTTATTCCGACGGACATTGATGTGCCCGGCATCGCGATGATGTGCGCCTCGGCGGCCATCTTCGGCCTGATCGGCAGCTGTCTTCTGTTCTTCGTGGGCCGCTTTCGCGAGTCGCGCCGACGCATGCTGGCCTGGCGCCAGGGCTTCTGGGCCCAGCTCGAGATGCAGATGATGGACAGCTCAGGCTATCTGACCATCAACCGGTTTTTCGGCGCGCTCTTCCTGCTGATCGCGACCGGCCTGGTCTATCTGTCGTTCGCGACCCTGTTCCACCCGCATTGATCCAAAAGGTCTAGCGTCGGACCCTGATGTCCAGCTCGTCCGATGCGCCTGTCCTGACCACCGAGCGCCTCGTCCTGCGTCCGCACGCGCGCGAGGACTTTGCCGACACCGTCGCCATGTGGAGCGACCCCGCGGTCACCCGCTTCATCACCGGCCGGCCCTCCACGCCCGAGGAATGCTGGTCGCGTCTGCTGCGTTACGCCGGGGCCTGGACGCTGCTGGGTTTCGGCTACTGGGCCATCTGCGAGCGCGAGACCGGCCGCTTCCTGGGCGAGGGCGGCTTCCACGATCTCAAGCGCGACTTTCGTCCGGCCTTCGACGGCGCGCCGGAAATCGGCTGGGGCCTGACGGCCGCCGCCCAGGGCAAGGGCTATGCGCTGGAGGCGACCCGCGCGATGCTCGCCTGGTCGGATCGGACGCTGACGGGCGCGCCGCGGACGGTCTGCCTGATCGGTCCCGGCAACACGCCCTCGCTCAGCCTCGCCGGCAAGCTCGGCTACCGCGAATATGCGCGCACCGACTATCGCGGCGAACCGGTGATCCTGTTCGAAAGACTTCGCGTAAGTCCCTGATTCTTTGGCCCCTGATTCTTTTGGCGCCTCAGAAGCGGTGAATCCACGAGAACATCAGGCTCGTCCGCTCGCCGTGGGAGTCGTGGTAGTTCTCCTTCAGCACCTCGGTGCGCACGCCGTCGTGGTCGTTGAACAGATACTGGGCGCCGACGCCCCAGTTGACGCTGTCGAGATCGCTTGTGATCGACGCGCCGTTGTCCTCGTACTTGTAGCGGCTGTGGCCGAGGCCGAGCTTGGCGAACAGGTCCAGATGCTTGGTCCAGGGCAGATAGCCCACGATGTAGGCCGCGTAGCGGTCGGTGAGGCTGAGCTTCTTGCCGGTGCGGCTGTCGCCGGGGAGGCCGGTTCCGACTTCACCCTCGACGCCGAAATAGGGGCCGAAGCGCACGCCGGCCTGGGCGTTGAAGATGCCGGTGTCGCCGGGCGCGGTCGACCCGTTACCGGACGTACCGCCGATCCCCATGGTTCCGTAGGTGGTCAGGTCGCCCAGCGAGAACGCCGGGTCGGACTTCTCGGGCTTTGCCGCCGGGATCGGAGCCTCGGCCGGTGCGGGAGAGGGGACGCTGTCGGGGGCCGGGGTCGCCGCCGCATCGGCCGGGGCCGGTGAAGCGGCCTCCTGCGCAAACGCCGGCGCAGCCAGCAAAACCAGGCCCGCTCCGAGTACCGCCGCCCCAGCCTTAACGCCGATCGCACGCATGCGCGCCTCCTCCGACGAACGCGTTTGGGGACAGGTACGGTGGCGCTCAGGCCCCAATGGGGCGCGATCTGGACCCAATCTTGGCCCTGGGATGAACAGAGCCGCACGCCTGGACGTTGTGCTGCCGGGCCACCCCCGCCGCGGATGTGTAGGGTGGCCGGGGACAGGAGGGAGGCGGACCTTGACCCTGGAGGGGCTGCTCACGCGCAAGCGCATCCTGATCGGCGCCGCCGTGGCCTATTGGGTCATTGCGGTCCTGTTCGCCTACGGCATGGGGGTGCACGAGCGGGGGCGCATCGTCTCGGCCATGCACGGGCTCGCGCGCTTCTACCCGGGCGATGCGCGACTGAGCCACGTCGACCGCGCCGCGACGGAGGAGGGCAGCGAGGCGGAAATGGTCGCCCTGCTCATGTTCGGCGCCCTGTTCCTGATCCTGATCGTCGTCCGGCGCGCCTGGCTGGTGCTGCGGGTCGACGCCGACGAACGCGTAGCACTTCGCCGCGCCGCCCGGCGCGCGCGGTTCGAGATGGACGTGAGCGCGCCGATCCTGGCCGACCCCACCGCATCGGAGCCGCCCGTCGAACCGGCGGGTTAGTCCGGCCGGTCGGCTTCGCGCGGTGTTAGACCCCGGCCGCGCCAGTCGTTAGGATCGCGGCTTCGAGGGGAACTTCACATGACCATCAAAGTCATCGGCGCGGGCCTGGGACGCACCGGAACCATGTCGTTCAAGCGCGCCATGGACATTCTGGGACTCGGCCCCTGCTATCACATGTACGAAGTGATCGAGAATCCGGCGGCGATCGAGTTCTGGCGCCGCGCGGGCGACGGCGACCTCGGCGATCTGGCGCAGATCTTCGCCGGCTACAACTCCACCTGCGACTGGCCGACGGCGCGGTGGTATCGCGAACAGGCCGAGCGTTGGCCCGACGCCAAGGTGGTGCTGACCGTGCGCGATCCCGACGCCTGGTTCCGTTCGACCCAGGCCACCATCTTCGCCGAGCGCGGCGGCCCCGACGTCAACGCCCAACCGTTCAACCGCATGCTGCAGAGCGTGGTTTTCAACCCGCTCGGCGACGGGCGTCACGACCGCGACAAAGCGGTCGCCTTCTTCAACGCGCACAACGAAGAGGTGAAGCGCACCATCCCGGCCGACCGCCTACTGGTCTATGAAGCGAGCCAGGGCTGGACGCCGCTGTGCGCCTTTCTCGGCTTGCCGGTCCCGGACGAAGCTTTCCCGCTCACCAACACCACCGGCGAATTTGTCGCCCGCATCGAAGCGCGCAAGGCGGAGAAGATGGCGGAGAAGGGGTGACGCCGATCGGGTGATGAACCCGCCCTGCCGCCGTTGCGTTGCACCGGCATGGCGCACGCGCATTTCCCCGTCTGGCTGCACGCCCTGTCGATCCTCTCGCTCGCTGTCGCGATCGTGTGCGCGGCCGCCATCGTGATCGACGAGACGCGGCGGCGCCAGAGGATGTGGATCATGGCGCTGGTATGGCCGCTGACCGCATTGTTCGGCAGCTTGCTGTGGCTCGCGTTCTATTGGCGATGGGGCCGCGGCGCCGATCCGCGACAATCTCGGCCGCAACCCCAAGACGCCCCGCAAGACACTCCCATGCCGGTCGCCATCGCCAAGAGCGCGAGCCACTGCGGCGCCGGCTGCGCGCTGGGCGACCTGATCGCCGAGTGGCTCGCCTTCGCCGTCCCCGGCGTCGCGCTCGCGTTCGGATGGAAGACGCTATTTGCGGACAAGACCTTCGCCGTCTGGGTGCTCGACTTCGTCGTCGCTTTCGCCCTCGGCGTCGCGTTTCAGTATTTCACCATCGCGCCCGTGCGCCACTTGTCGCCAAAAGACGGAATCGTCGCCGCGCTGAAGGCCGACGCCGCGTCGATCGCATCGTGGCAGGCAGGCATGTACGCCGCCATGGCCGCCATCCAATTCCTTTGGCTCCGTCCCGCCTACGGGTCCGTCGCCCCCGTCGACTCCCCGGAGTTCTGGTTCGCCATGCAAATCGCCATGCTCTGCGGCTTCGTTACGGCCTACCCGATCAACTGGCTGCTGGTGAAGACGGGGGTAAAGGAGAGGATGTGAGGGGGGCCACCGGCCGGGTGATCGCCATATCGATCGCGGGCCCGAGACTTACTGATCCGGCAACCGATTTTCCAAATCGGGAAATCCTGCCTATGGTGGCGTCTTGCAAGTCTCGGCAGGACCAACTTCCATGATCGTCAAGCGTATCCTCGCGTTCCTCCTCGCCTTCTCCCTGGCCGGCGGTCCGGCCCTGGCGCAGGACTTCAGCAAGTACAGCGAGGAAGGCCTCCAGAAGGAGCTGTCCCAGGTCGCGGTCTCGCGGCTCGGCGTCATGGTGCCCATGCGCGACGGCGTGGTCCTGTCCACCGACATCTACACCCCGGCCAAGGGCAAGGGTCCCTATCCGACCATCCTGTGGAAGACGCCGTACAACGAGCACAAGATCAAGGGCGGCACCCTGCGCTACGCACTGCAGGCGGTGGAGCGCGGCTACGTCTTCATCGTGCAGAACGAACGCGGCCGGTATTTCTCCGGCGGCAAATACGAAATTCTCGGCAAGCCCCAGACCGACGGCTATGACACCCTGACCTGGATCGCGAAACAGGACTGGTCGAACGGCAAGGTCGGCACGCTCGGCTGTTCGTCGTCGGCCGAGTGGCAACTGGCGCTCGCCGCGCAACACCACCCGGCGCATGCCGCGATGGTTCCCATGTCGGCCGGCGCCGGCATCGGCAAGGTCGGGCCGTTCTGGGAGCAGGGCAACTGGTACACCGGCGGCGTGCCGCGCAACCTGTTCATCGTCTGGCTCTACGGCGTCGACAATCCGCTGCGCGCGCAACTGCCCCCGGGCCTCGACGAAAAGATGCAGGCCCGCGTCGAGGAATATAACGATCTCGCCGCCACAAAGCCCAAGGTCGACTGGACCAAACAGATCCGCCATTTGCCGGTCGATGAGATGCTGACCTCGATGGGCGAGCCGCCGGCCACCTTCGAACAGTTCATCGCGCGCACGCCCGCCGATCCGGCGTGGCGCCAGGGCGGCCTCTATCACGACGACATGCCGTGGGGCGTGCCGGCCCTGTGGTTCGACACCTGGTACGACGTCTCGATCGGCCCGAACCTGGCGCTGTTCAACCACGCCCAGCAGGCCGGCGTAACGCAAGAGGTGCGCGACAACCAGTACGCCGTGGTCGCGCCCGGCCCGCATTGTTCCTACGAGCGCCTCGGCCCGCACATGCAGGTCGGCGACCGCGACATGGGCGACACCAGCTTCGACGTCGACGGCGCGATCTTCTCCTGGTTCGACCGCTGGCTGAAGAACGATCCGAACGCCTTCCCCGCCACCACGCCGCACGTGCGCTACTACGAGATGGGGGCCAACACCTGGAAGGCGTCGGAAACCTGGCCGCCCAAGGACGTGCAGTCGCTGCGCCTCTATCTCGCCAGCGGCGGCCACGCCAACAGCCTCTACGGCGACGGCAAGCTCGTGCGCACCCCGCCCACCGCGGGCCAGGCGGACGATCACTTCCGCTACGATCCGATGAACCCGGTGCAGACCATCGGCGGCGGCGACTGCTGCAACGGCGGCCTCGTCCAGCCCGGCGCCTACGACCAGCGGCCGGTAGAGGCGCGTAGCGACGTGCTGGTCTACACCTCAGACCCGCTGACCGCGCCGGTGGATATCGCGGGCTATGTCGACGCGATGCTGAAGGTCTCGTCCGACGCGCGCGACACCGACTTCGCCGTCAAGCTGGTCGACGTGGCGCCCGACGGCACCGCCTGGATCATCGGCGACACCATCCTGCGCGCGCGCTACCGCGACGGCTACGACAAGTCGGTGATGATGCAGCCGGGCAAGGTCTACGCCATCCACCCCACGCCGATGACCACCAGCCTGCAGTTCGGCGTAGGCCACCGCATCCGCGTGGAGATCACCTCGTCGGACTTCCCCAAGTTCGAACGCAACCTCAACACCGGCGGAAACAACGAGAAGGAAACCAAGGCGGTGGTCGCCGACAACACCATCCACCACGCGGGCGCGGACCTGTCTTACATCGACCTGCCCGTCGTGCCTTGAGCCGCCGTGCCGGCAAACTTCAGGTCGGTTTAACGGACAGCGCAACCAGCGCCGACCCCAGACCGAACGCGCCGAGCACGCCGTTTACCGTCGCCTTCGCCGCGCGCAGGACCGGCGAACCTTCGATGCGCGCGCGCAGGCGCTGGTCGGCGTGATAGGGGGCGAGGGCTTCGGCCACGCTCGCGGTTTCGAGCGCCGGCGGCGGCGCGCTGCGTCCGACGAGTTTGCGCAAGGTCATCCCCGACACGTTGCGCGAGGTCATGTCGAGCGGTTTTAACCCCGCGCCGCGCAACAGCCGCCCGAGCGTTTGCGGCGTGAAATAGCTGAGGTGCTCGGGATTGATCGCGGTCCAGTCGCGGCCCTGCACCCGCGCATCCAGCGAGGCGATGTTCGGAACCGTCACATAGACGAGGCCGCCCGGGCGGGTGAGTTCGACGGTGCGCGCCAGAAAGGCCTGCGGCTCCGGCAGATGCTCGAGCACTTCGAACAGGGTGCAGACGTCCCAGCTGTTCGCTTCGAGCTCGGCCGAGAACAGGTCGGTCTGGGTCACGGGAACGCCGTGCGACTGACAGAAGTTCACCGCGGCGGACGACAACTCGATGCCGCGCGCGTTCCAGCCGCGTTGCGACGCCGTGTGGACGAAATGGCCGACGCCGCAGCCGACGTCGAGCACCGAACGCCCCGGGACGCGCCGCGCGAACGCGTCGAGCAGGGCCACGTAGCGTTGCTCGGTCAAGGGGTCGTAGGCGGAGGCCAGCGCCAGCCACTCCGGATCGCCGTAGTAGTCGTAGAGTGCTTCAGAATAGGACTGACCCCAATCGGCCAGATACCGGCCGCCGCAGGCCCCGCAGGTGAGAACCGCGCCGCGCGCGCCCTCGAGTCGCTTCGAGGGCGTGTTTGCTCCGCAATGGGTGCAGGGCGCTGCGATGGGCGACTGGGTTCCGTGCATGACCCCTCACTCGTACCGAGGCGCGGCGCCCTCGACACACGCACTCGCTGTCACGGCGCCGAAATTCGCCGCGACGTTGCAGAGTTCGATACTCAACCATGGCCTTGCGGGGAAGGTTCCGATCGCGGCCGGGCCGATTTTTCGACGTAACTATGTTCGGCGACCAATGAGATGCGTGGCGAAGCTAAAGCAGCTTCTCGATCCGCACCGGCAGTTCGCGGATGCGTACGCCCGTCGCGTGAAAGACGGCGTTGGCCACCGCCGCGTTCATGCCGGTGATGCCGAGTTCGCCGACGCCCTTCACGCCGAGCAGGTTGACGATCTTGTCCTCCTCGGGGATCAGGATCACGTCGGCTGTCCCGATGTCGGCGTTCACCGGCACCAGATATTCCGCCAGGTCGTCGTTGTAGTAGCGCGCCGTGCGCCGGTCGATTTCGGTGGCTTCGTGCAGCGCCGCGCTGATTCCCCAGATCATGCCGCCCATCAACTGGCTTTTGGCGGTCACTGGATTGAGAATCCGGCCCGCCGCGAAGGCGCCGACCGCGCGCGGCGCGCGCACCTCGCGGGTGAGGCGGTGCACGCGCACCTCGACGAACTGGGCGCCGAAGGCGTAGCGCATGTCGGGCATTTCGGATCCGCGCGCGGCGGACATCTGGCCCTGGCTCAGTTTCGCGATGCTGTCGGGCGGCGCGCCCTGGGGCACGTTTTCCTCGTAGCACTCGACAAAGCTGCCGACGCGTTCCACCGCGGTCTTCAGCGGCTCCTTGCCGCTGGGTCCGATCAGTTGACCCCCGCCGAGACGAAGGCTCGCGGGATCGGCGCCCCTGAACGGCGACTTGTCGTCGGCCACCGCGGCGCGGGCGATGCGATCGCGCACGCTGTCGCAGGCTTTCGCCACCGCGTTGGAGATCGCCGAGCCGTGCATCGAGCCCGCCGACAGGCCCGCCGGCGGCAGGTCGGAATCGCCGATCGCCACCTCGACGTCCTCGACTTTCACACCCAGCCGATCGGCGGCGCAGAGCGCGATCACCGTGTACGAGCCGGTGCCGACGTCGATCGCAGCCATCTCCACCCGCGCCTTGCCGTCCGGACCCAGCCGCACGCGCGCGCTGGCCGCGCCGATGTTGGCCGGATAGGCCGCGGTCGCATAGCCGTAGCCGACCAGCCAGTCTCCGTCCCGCATGGCGCCGGGCTTCGGCTCGCGCCTGTCCCAGCCGAACTGTTTCGCGCCCGCGTCGATGCATTCCCGCAGATGCCGGCTGGTGTAGGGCTTGCCCTCGATCGGCTCCTTCAGGGTGTCGTTGATCCGCCGCAGCTCCAGCGGATCCATGCCCAGGGCATAGGACAGCTCGTCCATGCCGCTCTCGAGCCCGAACATGTACGGCGTCTCGGGCGGCGCGCGCATGAAGCCCGGGGTGTTGCGGTCGGCGTGCACCATCGAGGTGCGGCTGAAGACGTTGGGGCAGGCGTAGACTCGCGTCGTCGTCGTCGTGCCCGAGACGTTGTAGTCGGTCGGCCGCGAGGTGACCTCCCAGCCCTCGTGGCTCAACGCGGTCAGCTTGCCGTCCCTGCCGGCGGCGAGCTTCACGTCCTGGCGCGTCTCCGCGCGGTAGGTGGCGATGGTGAAGCCCTGGTCGCGCGTCGCCTCCAATCGCACCGGCCGGTTCAACCGCCGCGCCGCGACCGCGATCCAGGCCGTGCGCGCCGTCGCCGAGCCGCGCGAGCCGAAGGCGCCGCCGATGAAGCGCGACAGCGCGCGGATGCGCTCGGGCGGGAGCGTGAGCTGTTTCGCCAGCGTCGCGCGCATGCCGTGCACGAACTGGGTCGATTCCCAGATGGTCAGCCGCCCGTCCTGCCAGGCGCAGGTGGTGGTGAACAGCTCCATCGGATTGTGGTGCTGGGTCGGCGTCTGGTAGCGGGCGGAGATCTTCACCGGCGCCGCGGCGAAGGCGGCGTCGAAATCGCCGACCTTCGGATCCTTGTGAGATTTCTCGACATCGGCGACGGCGACCGTCTCCACGCCTGGGCTGTCGAAGCCGGCGGACGGCTTTTCCTCCGCATAGTCCACCCGCACGCGACGCGCCGCCTCGCGCGCGGCCTCGAAGGTCTCGGCCAGCACCACGCCCACGATCTGGCCGTCATGCCAGACGCGGTCGGCTTCCATGGTGGTGGTTTGCTTGCCGCCCTTGCCGCCGGGCGGGGGCGGGGGCTTGGCTTCATTGCCGACGTTCTGGAAGGTCAGCAGCTCGATATAGCCGGGAACCGCGCGCGCCTCGTCTTCGTGAAAGCCGGTGACGCGGCCGCGCGCGATCGAACTGGTGATCAGCCAGGCGTAGGCCGCGCCCGGCGCGGGCTCGTCCGACGCATAGCGCGCCGCGCCGGTGACCTTGGCGGGGCCGTCGATGCGGACTTCCGGATCGCCGATCTGCGCGAAACCGGCCTTGCGGCCTTCGACCGAACCGTCCATTTCAGACCTCCATCGCCTGGGCCTGCATCAGGGCGCGCACCAGGGTGCGGCGTCCGAGCTCGGGCTTGAAGGCGTTCTGCTCGCGCGTGCGGGCGCCGGCGAAGGCCGCGTCCGCGGCGCGTCTGGCCTGGGCTTCGTCGAGGGGCTTGCCGTTCAAGACGGCCTCCGCCTCGTGCGCCCGCCAGGGCTTGGTCGCCACCCCGCCTAGGGCGATGCGCGCCTCGCGCACCGTTCCGCCGTCCATCGCCAAAGCCACCGCCGCCGAGGCGAGCGCGAACTCATAGGATTCGCGGTCCCGGATCTTCAGAAACAGCGACCGCCGCGTCCACGGACCCGCCGGGACCTCGAATCCCAGGATCAGGTCGCCGGGCTCCAGGTTGGTCTCGATCTCGGGCGTGTCGCCGGGCGCGCGATGAAGGTCCTCGAAACGCATCGTCCGCGAACCGCGATGACCCAGGACGTTCACCCGTGCGTCGAGCGCGACCAGCGCATTGGCGAAGTCGCCGGGATAGGTGGCGATGCACTTGTCGGACACGCCGAGCACTGCATGCTTGCGGTTCACCCCTTCCAGCGCCGCGCAGCCGGAGCCGGGGTCGCGCTTGTTGCAGGCCCTGTAGCTCACGTCGCGGAAGTAGTTGCATCGCGTCCGCTGCAGCACATTGCCGCCGACGCTCGCCATGTTGCGAATCTGACCCGAGGCCGCGAGGTTCAGGCTCTCAGCGATCACCGGGTAATCACGTTTCACGTCCGGATGGTCGGCGACGTCGGACATGCGCGCCAGGGCGCCCAGTCTCAGCCCATCGCCCGCGACCTCGATCGCGCCGTGCTGGTCCTGCAGGTCGTTGATGTCGATGACGCGTTGCGGCCGCAGCACGTCGAGCTTCATATAGTCGATCAGGTTGGTGCCGCCGGCGAGGTACTGCGTCGGCCATTGCGTCTCGTTCTTCGGCGCCTCGGCGAGCGATGCGGCGTGCACCGCCGCGGCCGGGTCGGCGGCGCGGGCATAGTCGAACCGTTCCATCCTCAGCCTCTCGCAATCTGCGGCGCGGCCTGTTTCACCGCCGCCACGATGTGCGGATAGGCGGCGCAGCGGCAGAGGTTGCCGCTCATCGCTTCGCGGATGTCCGCGTCGGAGCCGGTCCGACCCTCGTGCACGCAGGCGACTGCCGACATGATCTGGCCCGGCGTGCAATAGCCGCACTGGTATGCGTCCTGATCGACGAACGCCTGCTGCATCGGATGCAGCTTCGACGCCTCCGCCCCCGACAGGCCCTCGATGGTGGTGACCGGCCCGCGCACCGCGGCGGCGAGTGTCAGGCACGACAGCACGCGGCGGCCGTTCACATGCACGGTGCAGGCGCCGCACTGGCCGTGGTCGCATCCCTTCTTCGAACCGGTGAGGCCGAGCGTCAGCCTGAGCGTATCCAGAAGCGTCGCGCGCGGATCGACCTCGAGCCTGTGCCGGTCGCCGTTGACCTCGAGTTCCACTGCGACGGTGGACGGTCCCGCCGGCGGCGCTTGCGTCGTCCGCTCGCGCAGGCTGGTGTCGGCGTGGGCCACCGACGCCCCCGCTACGCCGACGCCGCCGGCCAGCACGCGCCGGCGGCTGACGGGAAACGGCTCATCCATGCGAGGTCTCCTGGCATCGGAAAACCATAACCTTTGCGGCCTTGCGCGGGTTCCGCTTCCGCAGGACGGCCCGCGCGGCTAGGGTGCGCGCGAAACCAGCCGCCCCTGGCGCATCACCAATGACCGACCTTTTGGCCCTCGACCCTGCGATCGACCGCGACCGGCGCCTGTGCCGCGCAGTTATCGAGACGCCGCGCGGCAATCGCACCAAATACAAGTACGACAACGCGCTCGGCGGCTTCGCCCTGTCGCATCTGTTGCCGGAGGGCATGATCTATCCGCTCGACTTCGGCTTCATTCCCGGCACGTGCGCGGGCGACGGCGACGCGGTCGATGTGATGGTGCTGAGCGAGGAGCCGCTGATCGCGGGCCTGGTGCTCGAGGTGCGTCTGGTCGGCGTGCTGGAGGCGAACCAGACCGAGGCCGGTAAAACCGTACGCAACGACCGCCTGCTGGCGGCGACCAGGGTCTCGCGACTCTACGCGGAGGTCCGCGAACCGGCGGACATCGGCAAGAGCTTTCTCGAGAGCGTCGAAGCGTTCTGGGTCAACTACAACGCGCTGCGCGGCCGCCGCTTCGAACCGCTGGGAACCAAGGGAGCCGAGGACGCGATGCGCCTGGTCGAACAGTCGCGCGTGAAAGGGGCCTGATTACAATGCCGATCTTCCGCACCGTCGCGATTCTCGCGGCGGCCTTTGCACTATTCGCGCCCGCGAGCGCCACGGCCCAGCCGGCGCCGGACGGCCGCGTCTCTATCCTGCAGTTCATTCCGCAGTCGGAGTGGGCCGCGATCCGCAACTGCCGCTCCACCTATGACGTCACCGCCGCGAAGGAAAAGGCGGACACGGTCGTGTCTGTGCAGACCGGCGACTACAGCGTGGGCAATGGCGAGGTCGACTGGCCCGCGGGCTGCTACGCCTTTGCGGGAACCCTGTCGCAGAAGCACACGGTGCTGGAGCGCGGCGTTTCTTCCGGCCTGCCGTCCGGCGGCTCGACGGTGTGGAAGTTCCCGCCTTCGACCGGCGGCATCGTCATCGACGGTATCGCGACCTCGCACTGTCAGCGCGCGCCAAAGACCTCGAGCGGGCAGGGGACGCAGCTCATCGGCATCACCCTGATCGGCGGCGGCGGCGCGCCGGACCAGACATCGCACGGCGTGTGGATGTGCGCGACCGCCCAGCTCACCGACGTGAACATACGCGACTTCGCCGGCGACGGGGTGCACATCGATCCGAACGGCGTGGGCAACACCAACATATTTCGCATCTATAACGGCTTCATCGGCCGCGTCGGACGCTACGGCCTCTACCAGCATGGAGCGGACGCCAACGCCGGCCTGATCGTCGGAACCGCGATCAGCGACACCGGCGGCGGTTGCGACGTTGATCTTTCCTTCCTCGGCAACACCCATGTGGGCGAACTCTGCCAGTACGCGGGCCACGGGTTGACGCGCGTGAACGCGGGCGGCGCGAACTGGCAATGCTTGTCCGTGCGCTGCGGCGAGGTGCCGCCTGGCAAGGAGGCGGGCGTCTGGCAGGCGGTGAAGGCCGACGCCCGCTTTCCCGCTTGGCGCGCCGGCGCGCCCTATCTCATCGCCGGCGACTATGTGGCGACCGATCCGAACACCCGCGCGCTGTTCCTCGGCGTCTATTCCGAGGAAGGCGATCCGATGTCGGACGTGCGCTCGCCGTCAATGGTCGAAGGCGGCCTGCAGGGCTCCGGCTTCACGCCGTTCTCGGTGGCGATCCACTCCGAAAGCGGGCTGGGCGGCTATGTCGAATCGCGCAGCGGCTTCGGCAGCACGGGGCGCACGGCCGAAGGCAAGCTCAGCGTCGTGGCGGTCGTCGGGGGCAACGGCAAGAACGGCGACGTGGTGCGCAGTCAGCAGAACACCGTCTCCACCGACGAATGGCGGCTGCATTGGGCGGGTGCGGACCTGCGCGACGACTGGAACAACCTGGACAACAGCACGGTCGTGCTGCGCACCGGGCCGAAGACCGCCCAGACCTTCTCGCGCGGCGCGGCCCAGCCGGAGGAACTCGCCTTGCCGAAGGGCGTATTCGTGGGCGGCGCGTCGCACGGCGACATACGCTACGTCGGCGAAGCGGCCGCCATGCCCACCAAGGGCGCCTACGCCAAGGGCGACCGCATCCTGAACTCCGACCCGCGCGTGCTCGGCAAGCCCGGCGCGCGGTACACGATCACCGGCTGGCTCAGGCTCACCACCGGCTCGACGCATGCGCCGAACAAGGACTGGGTCGAGATGCGCGCGCCCACAGGAACCTAAGCGTCCAGCCTATTTCGCGGCGTAGATCACCTTGCCGTCGCGGATGGTGTCGCGCACACGCGCGAAGGCGCTGACGTCCTTGGCCGGATCGCCGTCGAGCACCACCAGGTCCGCGTCCATGCCCTTGGCCACACGGCCCTTGTGCGCGGCATAGCCGAAGCGTTCGGCGGGGTCGGTGGTCAGGCTGGCCAGGATCTGGCGCCAATCCAGGGCGCGGGCCATCTGGCGGTACTCGTCGGTGGTGTCGAAGGTGTCGATGTAGCCGACGTCGGTGCCGAATAGAATCTGGCCGCCCGTATCGGAGTAGGCCTTCAGCTGGCCGACTGCGACGGTCATGACGCGCTCGACCTCCGCCTGCGAGGCGCCGGCGCGCCGGTTCTCCACGTCGAACAGGGTCATGGTCGGGATCAGCGCCATGTGATGGGCGCGCATGCGTGCAATCAACTCCGGCGACCAGGGGCTGTCCTCGGGCGTGGTGTGAGCGAGAATGTCGACGCCGCTGCGGATCGCGTTCTCGACGCCTTCGGTGTTGGAGGGGTGGGCGAAGACCGGCTTGTGATGCGCGTGCGCGATGTCGGCGAGCGCCTTCGCCTGGTTGGTCGGCATCTGCAGCACGCCGATTTTGCCGCCGACGATGGCGCCGATGAACAGCTTCAGTCCGTCGGTCCCGTCCGCCAACTCGCGCCGCGCGCGGGCCTCGGCGGCGGGAAGGGAGTCGATCTCCCAGCTCGGAAAACCGTACTGTTTGAAGAACGCCTTCACATAGATCGGCGTCCCGTTCTTGGGGAAAAAGGCGTCGCCGACGGTCAGGATCATCGGCCCCGTCACCTCGCCCGACGCGATGCGGCGGCGGATGACCTTGGTATTCTCGAACGGCGAAGCGATGTCGAAGACGGTGGTGAAGCCCCACCTCGTCAGCATGCCTTCGAGACTGGCGGACAACTGCGCGGCGGTCTTGTCCTTGGCCGGGATCAGATCGGGGGTCATCAGATGGATGTGGCTGTTCCACAGGCCGTAGGTCACCGCGCCGCCGCGCGCGTCGACGATCGTCGCGCCCTTCGGAACCGGTAGGGCGTGGCCGACGGCGACGATGCGGCCGTCATGGGCGAGCACCGTTGCGTCCTCTACCGCCATCGCCGCCGGCGAGGCGTAAAGCTTCGCGTGGATAACCGCGAGGTCGGCGGCGTTCGCCAGCGGGGCGAGAGCGGCTACCGCGAGCACGGCCGCGAGACTGGCGAGGACGGTGTGGATCAGGCGCACGGCAGAATCTCCGAAGGACGGCGCGATCATAGGGACCGGATCAGGATTTGACACGACCGGCTGCGGCGCGTCCTACTCCATCAAGTCTCGATATTTGCCGCGACACGGGGGAACGCGCGCGATGATCCGACCCAACCGCCGTCAGGCCCTGGCCCTGGCCTCCGTCTTCAGCCTCGCGCCTGGACTGCGCGCGTTTGCCCAGGATGCGGCGGCCCAACCCCCGCGCGTGCGCCGCGACCTGAAGGGCATGAGCCGCAGCGACCCGGACCTGCAGGCGCTGAAGATCGGCATCAAGAAGCTGCGCGCCAGCGGCGCCTGGCAACGCCAGGTCGATCTGCACGCCGACATGAAGTGGCTGCATCACTCGAGCTGGCGGTTCCTGCCCTGGCACCGCCTGCAGGTGCTGCACATGGAAAAGCTGATCGCCAAGGCGAGCGGAAAGCAAGACTTCGCCATGCCCTATTGGGACTGGACCGACGACGTCTTGCCGGTTCAGTTCGTCAACGACGATGTGCTCGGCCACGCGGGCCGCGAGTGTGGCGCCAAGGAAAGCATCGCCAAGTTCTGCGCCGACAACGACACCACCCTCGTGGACCGTTCCAAGAACGACTTCTCGACCTTCTTCGGCAAGCCGCGCGCCGCGGATCAGCCGCGCGACAGCGACACGCCGAGCGGCGAACAGCATTTCTCCGGCTCGTGCGAATGGTCGGGGCACAACCTGATCCACAGCTTCATCGGCGGCGACATGGGCGTGTTGGAGACCGCGCCCAACGATCCCCTGTTCTGGGTGCACCACGCCAATGTGGATCGCACCTGGTCGGCGTGGGCGGCGAAGCATTCCGCCAGCGATTACGCCGACCCGTGGAGCGTCGAACAGCTGCAGGGCTACGAAGACCCCGACGGGGCTTCTCCCGCGGCGGTCGCGGCCGCGACCACCATCGACACCGAAGCGCTGGGCTACGGTTATGCGATCACCGCGCGGCCGCCGCTCGGCGCAGCGCGGGCGATGGCGTCGCGCGGCGCGGGACGTCGCTTCCACATTCAGAACTACACCTTTCAGATGAACCGCGTGAGCGCGTCCCAGGGCGTGATCGACATTCCGCCCGAAGCCTCCCAGGCGGTGTCGGCCCAGGCGGTCGGCTATCTCACCATCGACCCGGACCCGCAGCACGCCTCGGTGACGCGGATCAAGGCCACCGACAACGGCGACGGCTCGACCGCCTTCGACGACAAGATGTTCCTGGTGCCCATGGGCATGTCGATGGGAATGCAGAACTACCGCATCGACCTGTCCGACGTCTGGAGCGGGGCAGGGGTGCGCGGCCTGAAGCTGGAGGCGCTCACCGGCCCCCTGGTCGGGCGCCGCTCCGGCGAGCACCCGCCCGCCATCGCCAGCTTCGTCGTCGACGCGACCGCGCTTTTCTACGACTGACCTTTAATCCCTATTGAAACGATAGGACTTCGCCCCTACCTGCTGACCCTGCGGTCCCGGCCCCCCTCCGGCGACCGCGGAAACGGTGGGCCGGACCTCTGTTCTCCCCTCAGGTCCGGCCCTTTTTCTTCCGCCCCGACCCCCGCTATGGTCGCGCGGTACTCGAGGGGAGACGGCGATGGGCTGGACGCGCAGAGACGCGCTGTTGGGGGCGACCCTCTTTAGCGCCGCGGGATGGGGGTTCGCCGCGCGGGCCATGGCGGCGGACGCGCCGGCGCCCGCGCCGTTCAAACTCGAGGATCTCGGTCATGGCGTCTTCGCCGGCATCGACATCGACGGACACGCCGGCTCCAACGCCGGCTTCGTGATCGGCGACGACGGGGTCCTGGTGGTCGACACCTACTATGCGCCCAACGCCGCGCCCGCCTTGCTGGCGGAAATCCGCAAGCGCACCGACAAGAAGATCCGCTACGTCGTCAACACCCACTATCACATCGACCACGTAAGCGGGAACGCGACCTTCAAAGCCGAGGGCGCGACCATCGTCGCTCAACGCAACGTCGCCGCCTGGATCCACGCTGAGAACCCCAAGTTCTACGGCGACAAGATCACGCCGGAGCAAAGGGCCGCCATCGCCGCCATTCCCGCGCCGACCATGCTGGTCGACAAGCGCGCGACGCTGAAACTCGGCAAGCGCATGATCGAGGTGGTGGAACGTCCCGGCCACACCGGCGGCGACGTCACGGTCGCTATCCCCGACGCCAAGGTGCTGTTCTGCGGCGATCTGCTGTGGCGCGAGATTCCGCCCAACCTGATCGACGGCACGGTCTCCAAATGGATCCCGACGCTGCAGGCGATCGAGACCGCGCCGCACGCCGCCGAGCTGACCTATGTGCCGGGCCACGGCGGCATCGCCAAGCTGTCCGATGTCACCGAATTCCGCGGCTACCTCGAAGCCCTCCGCGATGCGACCAAGGTGGCGATGGCGCATGGCCTGAGCGGCGACACGCTGAACAAGGCGGTGATCGAGCAGCTCACGCCCAGGTATGGATCGTGGCCCTATTTCGCCCGGTCCGTTCCGCGCGAGGTCGGCTACATGAAGGGTGAGCTCGACGGGACGAAGCACTGGCCCCAGCCGCAGACGGCGAGATAGACTGGCGTTCGCATACATATCATTCGAGTCTCCATGACCGTCCGTTTTCTTTGCTTAGCGTTTCTGGCGACCGTCGCCCTATGCCTTGGGGGCTCTGCGCAACCTGCGTCGCGGGGGAGCGATTACGCCGCTCGGGCAAATGCCCTACTGATACGGCATCTGGCGGCCGGAGATTTCAGCG
Source organism: Caulobacteraceae bacterium (assembly GCA_035551675.1). GTDB lineage: Bacteria > Pseudomonadota > Alphaproteobacteria > Caulobacterales > Caulobacteraceae > JAFECT01. The sequence goes on from DASZMV010000037.1 coordinate 201,890, forward strand.
GCGTCGTCATTGTCGCGGTTCATGGAAGACCGCTTCTACGCCGCGCCTATGGATCGGCGAACCGGGAATGGAACGCGCCCGTCACGCCAGACACCGTGTTTCGCATAGGCTCCACGACGAAGCAGTTCACCGCCGCGGCAATCATGCAGCTCGTCGAGGCGGGAAAGGTGCGGCTTGACGATCCGATCGGAGCCTACGTCCAGAACACGCCGCCTTCATGGGCGGGTATTACTCTGCGGCATTTGCTGACCCACACCTCAGGTATTCCCGACTATACCCAGGCGAACGGCTTTATCCGCATCACCGCGCCCTTAAACTTGAAGCCCGATCAGATCGTTGACCTAGTCCGCAACCAACCGCTCGACTTCGCGCCGGGCTCGAAATTCCAATACGACAATACCGGCTACGTGTTGCTCGGCATGGTCATCGAGCGTGTCAGTGGGGAGAGCTACGGCGACTACATTCGTGTGCACGTGCTCCGACCTCTCGGGCTGGATCAGACCGCCTACGACGATGCGGCCGATATCGTGCCGAGGCGCGCGGCTGGCTACTGGCTGTCGGACGGAGTGGTGAAGAACGCGCGCGCGATGACCACCTCCCTAGCCTATGCGGCCGGCGGGCTTCGCTCGACCGCTGACGACCTGCTGCGTTGGGACCAGGCGCTCCATTCGGGAAAGCTCCTGCGCCCAGAGTCAGTCGCGGCCATGTTCACCGACTACGGGCACGGCTATGGCTTCGGCGCTTTTGTGGAAACGCGGCATGGCCATCGGCTCTGGGATCACGGTGGCAACCTCCCCGGTTTTTCGAGTGCTTTCGAGCACTTTCCGGATGATGGCCTCACAGTGATCGTACTCACCAACATTGAGGGTCAGGGCTCGGAGAAGCTGGCCGCGCAACTGGAAGGCCTCTACTTCGGATGGCCTCCCCCGGCCAAGTCGCCGCCCTAAGGGTGGTGTCGTTGGCGACGTTGGAAACGCCGCCGGAAGCAGGCGAGGTTGCTCGCCAGCGGTCAGCGGCCATCGTCGAAGGTTGGGTCTGAGGACGAGGGGGCCATGGGGAATTCAGGCAGGCGCGTCTATGGTCTGGCCGCGATCGTGCTCGGCCTCGTCGGCATCGTCTTCGACGACTACGCCGCGATCTGGCAGCCGGTTCCGAAGGGTTGGCCCGCGCACGATCTCCTGGCCTATGTGTCGGGCGCGATCCTGCTCGTCGGCGGCGCCGCGATCTTCCTGCCGAAGACGGCGAGGTGGGGCGCGCTGTTGCTCGCGGTCTTCTACGGCCTGTGGGTGCTGGCGCTGAAACTGCCGCCGGTGATCGCGAAGCCGATGAGCTTCGCGCCCTGGCAGGCGATGAGCGAGATTGTCGGCATGACTGCGGGCGGCGTCGTGGCCTACGGCCTGAGCATCCGCAACGGCGACAGGTTCATGCGCGGCGGACAGCTCGTGTTCGGCGTCTGCTGCGTGATCTTCGGCGTGGCTCATTTCGTTTTCCTGAAGCCGACCGAGTCCTTCATCCCGTCCTGGATTCCGCCGTCACCGATGATCTGGGCCTATGTCACCGGCGCGTGCCAGATCGCGGCGGGTCTCGCCTTCCTCACCGGCGTCCGGGCGCGTCTGGCGGCCGTCCTGTTGACGGTCATGTATGTGGGCTTCGGCCTGCTGGTGCATCTGCCGCTGTTGTTCAAGGACGTCCACGATCACTTCGCGTGGTGCGCCAACGGCGTCAACGGCGTGCTGATCGGCGCCGCCTGGTGCGTCGCCGATTCCCTGTCGCGCAAAGCCAGGGGATAGACCATGCAACAGATCGGACGTCGGGTCCTTGGTCTCTCGGCGATCGCGCTCGCGGCGGTCAGCTTCAAGTTCCACAATTTCAACCCGCTGCTTCATCCCGTCGCCGGTCACTTCGCCTGGCTCGACGCCTGCGCCTTCGTCTGGGACTCGGTTTTCGTCCTGGCCGGTCTCGCCGCCGCGCTCAGCGACAGGATCGCGCGAACAGGTGCGCTCGTCCTCGCGGTGGCCTTCCTCCTGCGTGCGCTGATTTCCGGCGGCCCGGCGCTGGTTCAGCATCCCACGGTCTGGGGCTCCTACGAAAACTTCGCCGAGGCCGTCGCCATGGGCCTGGGCGCGGTCTTCGCCTGGCTGATGCTACGCGAGGGCGCGACGCGGGCCGACTGGGCGGTGGTCGGGCGCATCGGCTTTGGCCTCTGCCTGATCGTGTTCGGGATCAGCGACAGCGTCTATCCGCAGCTCACCGCGCCGCTGGTGCCCAAGTGGCTCCCGCCGTCGCAACTGTTTTGGGCCTATTTCGCCACCGCCGCCCACGTCGCGGCGGGCCTCGCCGTGCTCAGCGGAATAAAAGCGCGCCTCGCCGCGGTTCTGGTCACCATCATGTACGCGAGCTGGCAGCTGATCGTGCATCTGCCCCTGGTCATCCAGGACCCGCACAGCCCCGGCCATTGGTCCGAGTTCGTGGCCAATCTGGTCCTGATGGGCGCCGCCTGGTGCCTGGCGGAATATCTGACCCGGACGCGCAAACCGGCCTGACGGTTGCGGAATCCCGCCCGGGGCCACACAAGGCTCCACGGGGCGCGGCTGCGCGCCCGCCGTCGGGGATCCCATGTCGTCGCCAGCCCTCAAGCGAGAGATCGGCCTGCCGAGCGCGGTGCTGCTGGTCATCGGCGGCATCGTCGGGACCGGAATATTCCTCAATCCCGCCGTGGTGGCGCGCACGCTGCACTCGCCGGTCCTGATCCTCGCGGTCTGGGCGGTGGGCGGTGTGATGGCGATCCTGGGCGCCTTCGTCTACGCCGAGCTTGCCGACCGTATGCCCGCGACCGGCGGCGAGTATGCGTACGAGCGCTCCGCCTTCGGCGATCTCATTGCCTTTTTGTTCGGGTGGACCACGCTGTTGGTGGTGCAGACCGGCGGCATGGCGGCGGTGGCGCTGTCGTTCTCGAAATATTTTCTCGTCCTGTTCGGTCACGAGGCGCCGGCCGGCGGCCCCGACCCGCTCGCAAACGGCGTCGCCATCGCGGTCCTGGCGCTGCTCGCGCTCACCAACTGCCTGGGCGTGAAGAGCGGCAACGGCGTCCAGACGCTGCTCGGCGTGCTGAAGCTCCTCGCCGTCGCGGGCCTGGTGTTCGGCGGCCTGTTCCTGATCGCCCATCCGTTCCCGATCACCCACCCGGTGCTCGATCGCGCGCCGTCGACAGATCTGTTCAAGGCCTTCGGCGCCGCCCTGATCCCGGTGGTCTTCGCCTATGGCGGCTGGCAGACAGCGAATTACGTCGGCGGCGAGATCAAGAACCCGCGCCGCAACCTGGCGCTGGCGCTGGTCATCGGCGTGGTCGGCGTCATCGTGCTGTATCTCGCGGTGAACATCGCCTGTCTGCGCGCGCTGGGCCCCGCTGCACTCGGCAAGACCTTGGCGCCCGCGTCGGACGTGTTGAAGGTCGCGATCGGACCCGTCGGCGCCAAGCTCGCGGCCCTGGCCATCGCAATATCGACGCTGGGGTATCTGTCCCAGGGCATGCTGACGGGACCGCGCGTCTATCTCGCCATGGCCAGCGACGGCCTGTTCTTCCGCCAACTCGCCAAGGTCACCGAAAAGACCCGCGTCCCCGGCGTCGCCATCGTCGTGCAGGCGGCGTGGACCGCGATCCTGGTGCTCTCGGGCACCTACGAGCAGATCGTGGCCTACGACGTCTCGATCAACTTCCTGTTTTTCGCGGTTACCGGGGCGGCGGTCTTCGTTTTCCGCGCGCGGGACAAATCGGCGACCGCCGAAGCGCGCGCCGACGCGGGGTTCCGCATCCCGCTGCATCCGTTCAGCACCATCCTGTTCATCCTGATCTGCGTGATCGTGGTGGCGAATGGCTTCTGGTCCGATGCGCGCGACAGCCTGATCGGTTACTCCATCCTCGCGGCGGGCGTGCCGGTCTATTTCCTGTGGCGACGTTTCATGCCTAAAGCTCCCACACCATGAGTAAGCCTCTCCCCAACGACCGCACCATGGCTTCGCCGTACATGCAGTTCGCGAAGCTCGAAACCACCGCGCGATATAATCTTGCGGCGTCCGGCGTGATGAACTGCACCTTTGCCGATCTCGACGCCCAGATGAGCGACCTCGAGCTGCACGGCCCCAACGCCTACGGCTATGCGCCGCTGGTGGACGCCATTGCTACGCGGTTCGGCGTCTCGCGCGACAGCGTGGTCACCGACGAGGGAACCAGCGGCGCCAACCACCTGGCCTTCTCCGCCCTGATTGCTCCCGGCGACGAGGTGCTGATCGAGGAGCCGACCTATGAACTGATGCTGTCGGCCATCGAGCACCTGGGTGGCAGACCGATCCGCTTTCAGCGCCGCCTGGAGAACGGCTGGGCGCTCGATTCCGACGCGGTCGCCGCCGCCATGACGCCGCGCACTACCCTGGTGGTGCTGAGCGATCTGCACAATCCCTCCAGCACGCTCGCGGATCGGTCCGCCGTCGAAGCCGTCGGCAAGATCGCCGCGCGCCAGGGCGCCGTGGTGCTGGTGGACGAGGTCTATCGCGAGCTGCTGTTCGGCGCCGGTCCCAGCGGCGAGGTGAAGCCGTCGTCGGCCTTCACGCTCGGCCCCAACTTCGTCGTCACCGCCAGCCTCACCAAGGCCTATGGCCTGTCGGGCCTGCGCTGCGGCTGGATTCTGGCGCCCGACGACCTGGCGCATCGGATGTGGCGCGTGCGCGATCTCTTCCAGTCGCTGCCGCCGTTCATGAGCGAGCGGCTGAGCGCCGACGCCTTCAAACGTCTGCCCTGGTACAAGCGCCGCGCCGACGCGATCCTTAGCGCCAACCACGCCGTCTACCGCGAGCGCCTGTCCGATCACCCCGCGTTGGAGCAGATCGTGCCCGACGTCGGCACCACCGTTTTCGCGCGCCTGCGTCGCGGCGGCGTGGACGCGTTCTGCGAGCGCCTGATGTCGAAGTACGAGACCGGGGTCGTGCCCGGGCGCTTCTTCGAACGCGCCGACTACATCCGTATCGGCCTCGCCGCGGAACCTGAGATGACGCGCGTCGGCCTCGAACGGCTGGCGGATGCGTTGGACGAACACGGCGCCTGATCGCCCATGGCCGTCTTCACCCCCGTCACGCCGGAACAGGCGAGCATCTTTCTGCAGCGCTACGATCTGGGCGCGTTGCACGAGCTCGTCGCCATCGCCGAAGGCGTGGAGAACACCAACTACCGGCTGGAAACCGCGCGCGGCCGCTTCGTCCTCACTCTGTTCGAAAAGCGCGTCGAGCTGGACAGCCTGCCGTTTCGCCTCGGCCTGACCGAACACCTGGCGCTGCGGCGCTATCCGGCCCCGCGCGTCCGCCGCGACCGCGAGGACCGCCTGTTCTCCGACCTGAACGCGCGGCCGGCGGCGATCCTCGACTGGCGCGAGGGCCAATGGTTGCGCGGACCTACCCTGGCCGACGTGGAAACCGCTGGCCGTTCGCTCGCCGACCTGCATCACAAGGGCGCTGACTTTCCCGCCATCTGGCCCAATGCGCTCGGTCCCGAAGGTTGGCGCCGCATCGTCGAACGCTGCAAGGGCGTCGCCAAGGGCGAGGCGGCGCGCATGCTGCATGTCCTCGACCTGGAAACGACGTACCTCAGCGAGCGCTGGCCCGAGCGCCTGAAGCGCGGCGCGATCCACGCCGACTATTTCCCCGACAATGTCCTGTTCGAAGGCGCCGCCGTATCGGGCGTCATCGACTACTATTTTGCCTGCACCGACAGTCTGGCCTACGACCTCGCCATCGCGCTCTCCGCCTGGGGCTTCTCCGCCGACGGCGCGCCCGACCGCGACGCCATGAACGCGATGAAGCGCGGCTACGAGAGCCTGCGCCCGCTCGACGACGCCGAGCGCAAGGCGCTCCCCTTGCTGTGCCGGGGCGCCGCTGTGCGTTTCACACTGTCGCGCCTGCACGACCGCCTGTTCCACGATCCCGAATGGCTGGTCACGCCGAAGGACCCCGCGCCTTATTTTCGAAGGTTGACCTACTTCCAACGTGAGATGGAGGGTTAGGCCTCGGAGAAGGTGAAGACGAAGGGCACGAAGGGCACAAAGTTCACGAAGAAGGGTGGAAAGCGGCTTCGCCGCAGGCTCTTTGCGCCGAAGGCGCAGACTCCAATCTGTCTCACGCCGCAGGGCCGAACCGTTTCTCCTTCGTGACCTTCGTGCTCTTGACTTTCTTCGTGATTTTTAAAGCACCGCCGCTCGCGCCGCCTCGACGCTGGCATCGATGACCTCGAGCCGTTCCGGCTTGTCCATCACCACCCTCAAACGATCCGGCGCCTCCGGTTCGAAGCCGAGCGCCTGTTTCACGAACTCGGGGAACTTGGCCGCGTGCGCCGTCGATAGGGCGATCACCGGGCCGCCGCGCGGCAGGGCTCGCGCCGCGTGTAGCGCCACCGCCGTGTGCGGACAGATCACGCGACCGTAGGCCTTGTACGCGCGGGCGATCTCGCGCGCCGTGGTCGCATCGTCGACCCTTAGAGCATTCACTTCGCCGCGCACTGCGCCCAGGATATCCGGCGGGAGATAGACGCCGCCGCGTTCGGCGAATACGCCGAACAGGTTGCGCGTGCGCTCTGCGTTGCGGCCGGACGCCTCGAACACCATGCGCTCGAAGTTCGACGGCGCCGCCACGTCCATGCTGACGCTCGCGGTTTCGACGGCGGTCTTGCGCTCGTAACGGCCGGTGTCGAGCGCGCGCTTAAGCGTGTCGTTGGCGTTCAGCGCCGCGGTCATCGGGCCCATGGTCATGCCCATCCGCTTGGCCGCAATACCGGCGAAGGCGTCGCCGAAGTTGCCGGTGGGCACGACGAAGCGGGCAGGGACGGGGACCTTCGCCGCCGACGCGAGGTAGTAGGGAATCTGCCCCGCCAGTCGCCCCCAATTGATCGAATTGACCGAGCTGACGCGGCGGTCGCGGCGCAGGCCTTCGTCGGCCAGCAACAGCTTCACCAGCCGCTGGCAGTCGTCGAAGTCGCCGCGCACGGCGAGCGCCAGCACATTGTCGGCGCCGGTCGTGGTCATCTGTCTGCGCTGCACCGGGGAGACGCGGCATTGCGGATGGAAGATCACCAGCCGCACACGCGCCGCGCCCGCAAACGCCGCCGCCGCCGCCGCACCGGTGTCGCCGCTGGTCGCGGTCAAGAGCAACATGCGCTCGTCGAGCGCCGCCAGCGCCGCCTCGATCAAGGGCGCCATCATCTGCATGGCGAGGTCCTTGAACGCCGCCGTCGGCCCGTGGAACAGCTCCAGCAGAAACAGCCCCGGCTCGAGCTCGACCAGGGGCGTCACGTCGGGATGATCGAAGGCCGTCATCCGCTGCGCCGCCGCCCCGATCGCCGCCGCCGGCAGGCTGTCACCGGCGTAGAGCGACAGCACCCGCCGCGCCGTCTCGGCATAGGGCCGCGTCCCCGCACCCGCGATCTCGTCGGGCGTCAGGTCCGGCCACGTCACCGGCATGTACAGCCCGCCATCCGGCGCCAGGCCGTTCAGCAAGGCGTCGGCAAAGGTCGCATCCGGCGATTGGCCACGGGTGGAGACGTATCGCATCGGGGCCGCAGATACCCTGCGCCGCGCGCCCTGTCGCGGAAGATCAGCTTGGCCGTTTCCGACCGCGACGGACTCCTAAAGCCCCGCTCGTTGAACCTGTTCAATAATGCGTCCGGGAGGTTCCGGGCGTGACCTATGGGAGAATGCCATGTCCAAACTTCTCGCCGCCGTGGCTGTCGCGGCGCTCGTCCTGGGCAGCGCCGCCGGCGCCGCCTCGGCCGCTGACCAGCACGGTGACCAGCACGGCGCCCACCAGCGCGTCGTGCACAAGCAATGGCGCCAAGGCGGCAAGATCGAGCACAGCGACTGGAACCGCGGCCAGGTGGTCGACTGGCGCGCCCATCACCTGCGCCAACCGCCGCGCGGCTATGAATGGCGCGAGGTCGACGGCAACTGGGTGCTCGCCGCCGTCGCCACCGGCGTGATCGCCTCGGTGCTCGAAGCCCGCTAATCGGCCTCGATCGCGTGCGCCGGTCGTCCTCAAGGTAGCGGGCGGCCGGCGCCCACGCTCAAGCTTACTCCAAATACGCGCGGAACCCCCGGCTGCGCCGTGACGTTGACCCGACGTATCGACCACGGTGACGGCTGATCATGACCGCAACGACCCCCTCCGCGTCCGAGCTCCCGGGCGCCTTTTCCGATCCGATGTCGGCGGTCGACGGGACCGCGTTCCAGGCCGGTTCCTCGGCGGTGTCTTGGCCGGCGATCATCGCCGGCGCCGTCGCGGCCTCCGCGATCAGCGTCCTGCTGTTCATCCTCGGCGCGGGCCTCGGCTTCGGCGCCGCGCCCCATAGCTTAGGGGTCGGCGGCCACGCCAATTCCGAGGCGGTGACCTTCACCGCCTGGACGGCGATCTGGATGATCGTGATCCAGTGGTTGGCTTCGGGCCTGGGCGGCTACCTCGCCGGGCGTCTGCGGCATCGCTGGCCGGGGGTGCGCGAGGGCGAGACCCACTTTCGCGACACCGCCAACGGATTTCTGTCCTGGGCGCTGGCGACGGTCCTGGTCGCCGTCCTCGCCGCCGCGACCGCCGGTTTCGCCGCCGGCGCCGCCGCGCACCATCGGGACGGCGCCCCCGCCGCGGCCGAGCCGCACGCCTATCAGCTCGATGTCCTGTTCCGCTCGCCGGCCACCATGGCGACCGTGTCCGACCCCGCGACCCGCACCGAGGCCGGGCGCATCCTCACCCACGCCGCCACCGAGAAGCAGGTCGCCGAGGACGACCGGGTCTACCTGACCCAGATGGTCGCCCAGCGCGCCGGCCTGGCGCCCGCCGTCGCCCAGGCGCGCACCGACGCGGCGATCAACCAGGTCCGCGCCCAGGCCGACCAGGCCCGCAAGGCCGCCGAGGCCACCGGCCTGTTCACGGCGCTGGCCATGATTATCGGCGCCTTCATCGCCTCGATCTGCGGCGTGTTGGGCGGCCGCGAGCGCGACAAGCACGTCTGAGCCGTTCTGAACGGGAATTCCAGGGGCCGCGGGACCTCCGCGGCCCCTTTCCGCGCGCGCAGGCCTCAGCCTTCCGCCACAAAACGGTCACGCGATTTCACCGAACCGGCGCTTGCAACCTGCGGCGTGCCACCGTATTAACACGCCATCCCAACCGCAACGGAGCGTGCGCCATGGCTGCTTCCGCCAGAAAAACGAGTGCTGAAGACAAGGCCGAGAACGAGCTTTACGGAGCCTTCCTCAGCCTGCAAACCCGCAAGGAAGTCAAGGATTTCCTGGCCGACCTCGCCACGCCCGCGGAAATTCGCGCATTCGTCGAGCGTTGGCGCATCACTCGCCTTCTCGACGAGGGCCGGCTGAGCTATCGCGAGATCGCCGACGAGGTCGGGGCCTCGACCACCACCGTCACCCGGTGCGCCCGCTTCCTGCGCGACATGCCGTTCAAGGGCTATCGCAAGGTGCTCGACCGGATGGGCCGCAAGTAATGGACCAGCGTCTGCGTATCGCGGTGCAGAAGAGCGGCCGGCTCGCCGACCGCAGCCTCGATCTCGTGCGCGACGCGGGTCTGCGCGTGGTCAAGGGTCACAACGACCTGCTGTATCGGGTCGAGAACTATCCCATCGACCTGATGCGGGTGCGCGACGATGATATCCCTACATTCGTCGAGAACGGCATCGCCGACTTCGGCATCGTCGGCGGCAATGTGCTGGAGGAGCACAAGGCCGCGCACACGCCGCCGGAACGCGTGATGCCGCTCGGTTTCGGCCGTTGCAGCCTGCGCATCGCGGTGCCCGACACCGTCGATTGGACCGGACCCAAGGACCTCGACGGCAAGAAGATCGCCACCACCTATCCCAACCTCCTGACCCGCTATCTCGAACGCGAGGGAATCTCGGCCGAGATCGTGGCGATGAGCGGGGCGGTCGAGGTGGCGCCCCGGCTGAAGATGGCGCACGCGATCTGCGATCTCGTCTCCACCGGCGCGACATTGGAGGCCAACGGCCTGAAAGCCGTATCGCTGGTCCTCGACAGCGAGGCGATGCTGATCCGCGCGCCGCGCCCGATCGCGCCGGAGTTGGCGGAACTTGCCGAAAGCGTGGTCGAGCGCTTCAAGGGTGTTGTCGCCTCGCAGGGCGCGAAGTACGTGATGATGAACGCGCCGAAGGCGGCGCTCGCGACCATCCAGCAGATCCTGCCGGGCGCCGGTTCGCCCACCGTCACGCCCTTGGCGGGCCGTGACGACGCAGTCGCCGTGCACGCGGTCTGTCAGGAGTCGGTGTTCTGGGAAACGCTGGAACGGCTGAAGGCGGCGGGCGCCTCGGCGATACTGGTGTTGCCCATCGAGAAGATGATGTGAGGCTTAAGTGAAGCGTTTCGACTGGTCATCGTTGAGTGCGCAGGAGAAGACCGCGGCCCTCGCGCGCCCGATGAAACGGCGTGACGCCGCCGTGCGCGACACCGTGCGCCGCATCTTCGACGAGGTCGAACACGAGGGCGAGGCCGCCGTGCGCCGCTGGTCGCTGAACCTCGACGGCCACGCGCCGCAGCGGCTGGAGCTGACGCCCGCGGTGGTGGACGCCGCGCGCGCGAAGCTCGATCGCGAAGATCTCGCGGCCATGCAAATCGCCGCCGATAACGTGCGCCGCTATCATGAGGCGACCCGCCCGGTCGCCCAGACCGTCGAGCCGGCGCCCGGCGTAAAACTGCGCCGCGTCTGGCGGCCGATCGAAACCTGCGGCCTCTATGCGCCCGGCGGCACCGCGCCCCTGTTTTCGACGCTGCTGATGCTCGCGATTCCCGCCGCCGTCGCCGGCGTCCCCAACCGCGTGATCGTGACGCCGCCGCATCGTGACGGCGTCGCGCCGGTGATGATCGCGGCCGCGGCGTTGGCGAACCTCGAGGCCTTCTACCTCGTCGGCGGCGCCCAGGCGATCGCGGCGCTCACCTTCGGCGCCGGCCTGCCCCGCGCGGACAAGATCTTCGGTCCGGGCAACGCTTACGTCGCCGAGGCCAAGCGATACGCGGCCGACCTGCCGGGCGGTCCCGCCATCGATCTGCCCGCGGGGCCGAGCGAGCTGATGGTCATCGCCGACGCGTCGGCCGACCCCGTGCTGGTCGCCGCCGACCTGTTGAGCCAGGCGGAACACGACGCCGACGCGCAGGTGGTGCTCGCGGCCATGGGCGAGGGCGTGATCGAGGCGGTGTGCCGCGAACTCGAACGCCAGACCGCCGTGCTCCCGCGCGGCAACATCGCGCAGGCGAGCCTGTCGGAGGGCCGCATCTTGCTCGTGCGCGACTGGAACGAGGCGGCGGAAGCGGCCAGCGCCTACGCGCCCGAACACCTGTCGATCCAGGTTTCCGATCCCGAGCCCCTGATCGGCGCCATCTCGAACGCCGGAACCATCTTCGTCGGTCATTGGGCGGCGGAGACCTTCGGCGACTACGTCGCGGGACCAAGCCACGTGTTGCCGACCGACGGCGCCGCGCGCACCTTCAGCGGCGTCTCCACCGCCGCCTTTATGAAGAGCTTCGCCATCCAGGAAGCGACTCGGGACGGCGCCCGCGCCCTGGCGCCCGCCGCCGCGCGTCTGGCGCGTCTAGAAGGCCTGGAGGCGCATGCGCTCGCCGCCGACCTGAGGGCGCGATGAGCGACCTTTTTCCACCGCTTGGTCCCGAAGCCGAAGGCCTGCAGACGCACCCCGAGGCGCCGCTCGCCCTCGCGCAACGCATGGCGCAGGTGTGGGGCGTGCGGCCCGAACAGGTGCTGCCGGTGCGCGGCGCATTGCACGGGCTCGAACTCGTGTTCCGCCGCATCGCGCTCGACGGCGCGCGCGAGGTGGTGTGCGAGGAGAGCGACGACAACCGTCGACTGGCCCGCATCTCGCGGCTCGACATCGCGTCGGAACCGGGGACCGCGACCGGCGCGGTGGTGGTGAAGTCGCCCGGCGATCCGCTCGGCCTCGTGCTCGAGGACTTCGAGGCAGACCATTTTCCCGAACGCGTCGCGCCGGCGCTCTGGGTCGTTGACGAAACCAACGCCGACGTCTCGCGCACGCCGTCGCTGACGCGCCTGGTCGACAGCGCCGGGAACCTCGTCGTGCTGAAGAGCCTGTCCGGCGTCTACGGTCTCGCGGGCGCCCGCGTCGGCGCGGTGATCGCCCAGGTCGGGCTGATCGAACGCCTGCGCGAGGTGCTGGAGCCCGATGCCTTGCCGACACCCAGCGTGCGCCTCGCGGAGGCCGCGCTCTCGCCGTCGCGCGCTATCCTGGTCGCCAACCGCGTCGAACTCATCCGCGCCGAGCGCGACCGCCTGGCGATGTTGCTGGAGAAATCTCCCGACGTCGTGCGCGTGTGCGCCGGCGAGGGACCCTATCTGTTCGTCGAAACGCGTGACCCCGACGCCGCGCGCGCCACCTTCGCGCGTTTCGGCGTCAAAGCGACCTGGCGCGAAGAAATCGCGCCCGGCGGCGTTCGCCTCGACATCGGTCCACCCGAGGTCAACGACCGCGCGCTGGCGGCGCTCGGCTGCGCCACCGCGAGCCCGGCGCACCGCCGGGCCGAACTCACGCGCGAAACCAAGGAAACCAAGATCAGCGTCGCGCTCGATCTCGATGCGTCGGGCCAGGTGAAGGCGTGCACCGGCATCGGCTTCTACGACCACATGCTGGAACAGGTCGCCTTCCACGGCGGCTTCGACCTCGCTCTGGTCTGCACGGGCGACCTGGAGATCGACGCCCACCACACCGTCGAAGACTGCGCGCTCGCCTTCGGGGCAGCCCTGAAACAGGCGCTGGGATCCAAGCGCGGCATCGCCCGCTTCGGCTTTGTCCTGCCCATGGACGAGACCGAGGCCAAGGTCTCCATCGACCTGGGCGGGCGTCCGTTCTCGGTGTTCGAGGGCGCCTTCTCCGCCTCGCACATCGGCGAATATCCGACCGAGATGACCGGCCACGTGTTCCGCTCCTTCGCGGACGCGATGGGCGCGGCGATCCACGTCACGGTGACCGGTGAGAACGACCACCACAAGACCGAAGCCTGCTTCAAGGCCTTCGGCCGTGCGCTGCGTCAGGCGATCCGCGTCGAGGGCGCGGCGCTGCCCTCGACCAAGGGCGTGATCTGATGGCCGTCACGGTGGTGAAACTCGGCGTCGGTAACACAGCCTCCATGATGTTCGCCCTCGAACGCCTGGGCGCCGACGCGCGCCTGACCGACGACACGGCTGCGATCGCCGAGGCCGAACGCCTGATCTTGCCCGGCGTCGGCGCCGCCGCCCACGCCATGGGCCGGGTCGAGGCCTTGGGGTTGACCGGGGTTCTGAAGACGTTCGAACGCCCGATGCTCGGCGTGTGCCTGGGTCAACAACTGCTCTACGACCGCAGCGAGGAGGGCGAGGCCCCCTGTCTCGGCCGCATCGAGGGCGAGGTGTTCCGCATGACCTCGGCGCCCGACCGTCCGGTGCCGCACATGGGCTGGAACCAGATCCGCCGCGAGCGCGACGATCCACTGCTCGACGGCGTCGACGACGGCGCTTTCGTCTATTTCGTGCACGGCTACGCCTGCCCGGTCGGCGAGGCGACGCTGGCCAGCACCGACTACGGCGCGCGGTTTTCATCGATCGTGCGCAAGAACAACACCTGGGGCTGTCAGTTTCACCCGGAACGATCCTCCGCCACCGGCGCGCGGATCCTCCACAACTTTCTCGAGCTTTCATGCTGATCTATCCCGCCATCGATCTGAAGGACGGCCAAGCCGTGCGTCTGCTGCACGGTGAGTTCGAGAAGGTCACTGTCTACGACGACGATCCATTCACGCGCCTGGACGCGTTCGAACAGGCGGGCGCGAAATGGGTGCACGTGGTCGACCTCGACGGCGCCCGCGCGGGCGCGCCGCAGCAGCACAGTCTGGTCGCCAATCTCGCCGCCGCGGCGCAGGCCCATATCCAGACCGGCGGCGGCGTGCGGGAGCGCGACGACGTGGAGCGGCTGCTCGACACGGGCGCGGCGCGCGTGGTCGTGGGCTCGACCGCGGTGCTCAAGCCGAAAGAGGTGCGCAACTGGATCGAGCGCTTTGACGCCGCGCGCGTCTGCCTGGCGCTCGACGTGCGTCCGCGCGAAGGCGGCGGTTGGCACGTCGCGGTGCGCGGTTGGAAGGAAGACTCCGGCGTCACCCTGACCCAGGCGCTCGACTTCTATCCGCCGGGCGCGGTGAAACATGTGCTGATCACCGACGTGTCACGCGACGGCGCCCTGTCGGGCCCCAACATCGAGCTGATCCGCGAGACGGTTCGCCTGCGGCCCGACCTGCACATCCAGGCGTCCGGCGGCGTGTCGGGCCTGCATGACCTGAAGCCGTTGCGCGACGCGGGCGCGGCGGGGGTGATCATCGGGCGCGCGCTGTACGAGGGCAAGTTCACCCTCAAGGAAGCGATCGATGCTGGCTAGGCGCATCATTCCGTGCCTCGACGTGAAGGACGGCCGCGTGGTCAAGGGCGTGCGCTTTCGCGGCCACGAGGACATGGGCGATCCGGTCGAACTGGCGCAGCGCTATCGCGACCAGGGCGCCGACGAGCTGGTGTTCTACGACATCACCGCCTCGGCCGAGGATCGCACCCTGGACTACGCCTGGGTGCGTTCGATCGCGGCCGTGCTCGACATCCCGTTCTGCGTCGCGGGTGGCGTGCGCAGCGTCGACCAGGCGCTGGCCTGCCTGGAATCGGGCGCCGACAAGGTCTCTATCAACTCGCCCGCGCTCGAACGTCCCGACCTGATCGGCGAGATCGCCAGGACCGCCGGATCGCAATGCGTGGTGCTGGGCGTCGACAGCCTGGTCGACGGCGACGACTATGTGGTCCACCAATACACCGGCAGCGAAGCGACCAGCCGCGCATCGGGCCGGCGCACCCTCGACTGGATCGTCGAGGCGCAGGAGCGCGGCGCGGGCGAGGTGGTGTTGAACTGCATGAACCAGGACGGCGTGCGCAAGGGCTATGACATCGCGCAGCTGAAGGCGGCGCGCGCGCGTCTGACCATTCCGCTGGTGGCCTCCGGCGGCGCGGGTTCGGCGGAAGACTTCCGCGCCGTGTTCGAGCAAGCCGACGTGTCGGGTGCGCTGGCCGCCAGCGTCTTCCACAAGGAAATACTTACGGTGCCGGGGCTTAAGGCGGAACTCCGTCAGGCGGGCCTGGCGGTGCGGTCGTGAGAAGCGTGTCGCACACTCCTCCCCTGTTTTCGGCAGAAAACGGGGGAGGTGGTCCGGAGGGCCGGAGGGGGCGCGCCGAGAGCACGCATCTTCATGGCGTCATGGACTGCTCAGTCACATGTGGTGCAGCCGTGCGCCCCCTCCGTCGCTACGCGACACCTCCCCCGTTCGCCGCCGCTCACAGGGGAGGAGGGAAAGCATGACCCCCGCCGATCGCCAACGCATCGACTTCGCCAAGGGCGGCGGCCTCGTCCCCGCTGTGGTGCAGGACGTCGACACCCTACAGGTTCTGATGCTGGCCTACATGGATGAACCCGCCCTCGACGAGACTCTGCAAAGCGGCGAAGCGACCTTCTTCTCGCGTTCGCGCGGCGGCCGCTGGCGCAAGGGCGAGACATCCGGCAACCGGCTCGACGTCGTCTCGGTTACGCCCGACTGCGACGGCGACACCCTGCTCGTACGCGTCCGCCCGCACGGCCCGGCGTGCCATCTAAACACCACGAGTTGCTTCGGTGACGAAGACGCGCCGGGCCTCGGCCGTCTCGCGCGTCTGGAGCAGACCATCGACGCCCGCGCCTCCGCCGATCCCGACTCGAGCTGGACCGCGAAGCTGCTCGCCAAGGGCCCTAAGCGTATCGCGCAAAAGGTCGGCGAAGAGGGCGTCGAGACCGCGCTCGCCGGCGCCGCGGGCGACGAAGTCGAACTCGCCAACGAAAGCGCCGACCTGATCTATCACCTGCTGGTGCTGTTGAAGTCGCGCGGCCTGAGTCTGCAAGCGGCGCTTGACGTCCTGACTGAACGGGCGAAGAAGCCGTGAGCGGACCGACGCCGCGTCCCGGCATCCTCGACATCGCCCACTACGTGCCTGGAAAGGCCAAGATCGAAGGCGTCGACAAGCCGATCAAGCTCTCGGCCAACGAGAACGCACTTGGCTGCAGTCCGCTCGGCCGCGAGGCCTATCTCGCCGCCGCGCAGGACATCGCCCTTTATCCCGAAGGCCGCGCCAACGCGCTGCGCCACAAGGTCTCCGAGGTGTTCGACCTCGAGCCCGAAAGGCTGATCTTCGGTTGCGGTTCGGACGAGATCTTCACCCTGGCCTGCCAGACCTTCCTCGAACCGGGCGACAACATCGTCCAGCCGCATTACGGCTTCGCCGCCTGGGCCATCGCCGCGCGCGCCAACGGCGGCATCGTCAAGGACGCCCCGGAAACCGACCTGCACGTCGACGTCGACGCCGTGCTGGCCGCCATCGACGCGCGCACGCGCATCGTCTTCCTGGCGAATCCCGCCAACCCGACCGGCACCATGCTGAGCGATGCGGAGGTGAGTCGCCTCCACGCGGGCATTCCGCCGAACGTGCTGTTCCTCTACGACGGCGCCTACGCCGAATTCGCCCGCGGTCTCGAAGGGTACGACGACGGCCTGGCGCTCGCGCGCGCCGCGTGCAACGTGCTGGTCACCCGCACCTTCTCCAAGATCTACGGTCTCGCGTCCCTGCGCGTCGGGTGGGGCTACGGTCACCCCGACGTGGTCGCGGCCATGGACCGCATCCGCCTGCCGTTCAACGTCAACCGCCCCGCCCAAGCCGCCGCCGTCGCCGCGCTCGACGACCAGGCCTTCGTCGACCGCTCGATCGCCCACGTGCGCAAGTGGCTGCCGGTGTTCACGGAGCGCTTCAAAGCCTGGCGCCTCGAACCGGCGCCCTCGGCCACCAACTTCGTCACCTTCGGTGTGCCGGAATCGTCAGGAACAACGGCCGCCCAACTGGACGAAGCCCTCAACCGCGAAGGCCTGATCCTGCGCGCCCTGAAGAACTACCACCTGCCGGATCACCTGCGCGTGACGGTCGGTAGCGACGACGAAAACGAGAAACTGCTCGACGCGATGGGACGGATTCTAAGCCACTAATCCCACCACCCGGCGAGGAGGAAGCGCGTCACGGGCCTTACTTCTTCCGCGACGTCGCACGGAACGTCACGCCCGTATCCGGATCGAATGTTGCGACGTCCAACGAGCGTCCATCCTGCGACACGGTGAACGTTCGGCGCATCACCAGCTTGGCGTCGATCTTGCGGGTGTCCACGAGCGTGCGCGGTCCATCTCGGGTGACCTGCGTCATGCCCTGCACGCCCTGCGGCGTCTCGACCGGCGCGGGAGGGCCGTCGATGACGGCGGTGAAGTGGGCGCCGGAGGGAACGCGGTAGGTGAGGGTGCGGCCGTCGGACTCCAGCTCGATGGTGCGCAAAACCTCCGGCACGCTGACGTAGCGGACGCCGCGCCAGGAGCCTGACACGCGGTTGGCGCTCTTGGGCGCAGGCGCGATGCGGCGCGCGATATATTCGGTGCGCAAGACGCCCTTCAAATCGGTGCGGTGGTCGATGGCGATATAGTGCGCGGTCTCGTCGTCCGTCGCAACGATCATGGTCGTCTCGCGCACGCGCGTCGGGCTGACGATGCGGGTACGGATCGAGCGGGGGCTCAGGACCGTCACCGATTCCGACGTCACCTCGCGATCGCCGGGCACGGCGTAGGGCTTGCCGTCCGCGGGATAGCTGCGCGGCGGATCGCAGCTCTTGCAGTCGTAGCGGCCGCCGGCGACGAGATAGTTGTCGACCATCTGGCTGGCGTCCTGGGTCTTCAGGTCGGCGATCCAGCGGCCGGTGAACGGGCTGGACGCGGGCGCCGCGGCGGCAAGCGCGACGGCGGCGATCAAGCCAGGGACAAAGACCCGCATCGTATTACCTTCGTCGGCCATCGCCCTAGTCTACAGTCGCGGTCGAGAACCACCAGTCGTCGCCCGCGAGCCAGGCGGTCGCATCCGGTTGACCGCGACGCAGCGAGCGGACCGCAGCGTGAGCGCCGCCGGACAGCGCGCTCATGAGCGCCTGCGCCTGGCGTTCGTCCTGGCCCCCGACGCAGGGGATGAACATTGCGCCGCTGACGAGGCGCACCGCGTAGACGTCGTCGCCCGTGCGCGTGAGCAGCATCATCAGGCCGCCGACGCGTCCGGCGGTCAGCGGAAAGATCAGACGGCCCCCCGGCTTCAATGCCTCGAGCCAGACGATCGGCGGATGGCTGAGTCCGGCGCTGACGTAGATGACGTCAACCGCTGGGAGCGGCGGCTCGAGCGCGGAACGGGCGTGCACGGTAACCTGCGGCCAGGCGCCGAGCAGGGTTCGGGCGGTGTCGGCCAGGTCGGCTTCGACCTCGTAAGCGTCGACGCGCCCGTTCCGTCCGACGAGTTCGGCCAGGATCGCGGTGTAATAGCCCGTCCCGGCGCCGACGTGGATCGCGGTTTCGCCGGGTTTCGGCGCCGCGGCCGCGAGGCACCGCGCGTGCAGACTGGGTTCGCCGTTGTTGATGCCAAGGTCGGGCTTCAGGGCGATGACTTCGTCCTGGAACACGAGGGCGGGATCGGCGCCCGGCGTTTCGACGTAGCCCGCGCCCGCGAACACCTTCCACGGCCCGGGACCGACGAAGGCGGCGCGATCGACCGCTTCGAACGCGCGCGTGAGCATTTCGTCGCCGCCGCCCTTGGCGACCGTGAGGCGCGCGTAGAAAGCGCGTGCGTCGTGCAGGCTCATTTCGTCTCCTTGCCGAGCTTGAATAGTCGCCGCACCGCGAAGGCCAGATCGACGAGCCGGCGCGGCGAGGGGAGGGCGATGTCGGGCGCCACCAAGAGTTCGACGCCGGGGGCCAGTGGAATGCGGATCGCGCTGTCGGCGTCGACCGTCTCCGCGTCGTCGTCGTCATTGTCAGAGTCGTCCTGCGCTTCGCCCTCCTCGCCGGATGTGAAGCCGACGGTCGACAGGGCGAACGAGGTCCAGATGCGGCCTGCGCTTTCGGCGGTCAGCCCGCGCTCGGCCAAAATCTGTTCCAGCTCATTGGCGTGATCGCGAATCGCGGGCAGATCCAGACCCGCGCCCTGCAGCGCGCGCGTGCGGCGCAGTTGACGCAGGTGCCGATCGTCGAAGTGCGCGCCGGGCCCGCGGCCCAGCGGCGGATCGACCAAGCCCTCCTGAATGTAGAAGCGGACGGTGCGGAGCGAGACCGCCGCGAGGCGGGCGAGATCGGCGGCGGTGTATTTGCCCTTGGGCGCCATGGCGAAGAAGTGACAGTGTCACAAGTGGGAGTCAACTGTCAGTATTAACGCCTGAGTCTCCGCCGCGCCTTGGATCGTCCGGCTCCGATCAAATTCTCGCGCGCAAGGCGAAGCCGCACGACGTTGTTCTCACAGAGATTCCGGGAATTCAATGCGCTGCGCCGCTTTAGAAATGCTTAGCATAGCTAACTAAAACCGGGACTGTCCCTTGGCATTGACACCCCCCGGCCCAAGCTGATCTCTCGGGCTGGCCTGGAGCTTGCTCCGGAGCGCCGGAGGATGACGCTGAAGCGTCCCCGGCAGGTGTCACAGGGAGTGAAGCGTGAGCGATACGGCTGTCCCGGGCCTGAACGAGACCCCGACTCGGCATCGTCGTTTGATCCAATGGGTGGGCGAGATCGCCGCCCTGACCGAACCGGACCGGGTGGTTTGGTGCGACGGGTCGGACGCGGAGTGGGATCGCCTGACCGTGACCCTGGTCGAAGCCGGCACCCTGACGCGGCTCGACCCGGCCAAGCGGCCCAATTCCTTCCACGCCGCCTCGGACCCCAAGGACGTCGCGCGCGTCGAGAGCCGCACCTTCATCTGTTCGCAGGAAAAGGCCGACGCCGGCCCGACCAACAACTGGGTCGATCCCGGCCAGATGCGCCACAAGCTCGAGGGCCTGTTCAAGGGCTCGATGCGCGGCCGCACCCTGTACGTCGTGCCCTTCTGCATGGGTCCGCTCGGCTCGCCCTTCTCCGCCATCGGCGTCGAGATCACCGACAGCGCCTATGTCGCCGTGTCGATGCGGGTGATGACGCGCATGGGCAAGGCCGCGCTCGACGAACTCGGCGACGACGGTTTCTTCGTGCCCGCGGTGCATTCGCTCGGCGCGCCGCTCGCAGCCGGTCAGGCGGATGTGCCGTGGCCGTGCAACGAGACCAAGTACATCGTGCACTTCCCCGAGACGCGCGAGATCTGGTCCTACGGCTCCGGGTACGGCGGCAACGCGCTGCTGGGTAAGAAATGCTACGCCCTGCGCATCGCTTCGGTGATGGCGCGCGACGAAGGCTGGCTCGCCGAGCACATGCTGATCCTGAAGCTCACCTCGCCCAAGGGCGATGTGCGCTACGTCGCCGCCGCCTTTCCCAGCGCCTGCGGCAAAACCAACCTTTCGATGCTGCAGCCGACGCTGGAAGGCTGGAAGGCCGAGACCATCGGCGACGACATCGCCTGGATGCGCTTCGGCGAAGACGGCCGCCTCTATGCGGTGAACCCGGAAGCGGGCTTCTTCGGCGTGGCGCCGGGCACCTCGTTGCGCACCAATCGTCACGCGATCGAGACGCTGCACGCCAACACCATCTTCACCAATGTGGCCAGAACCGCCGACGGCGACGTCTGGTGGGAAGGGCTCACCGACACTCCGCCGGAAGGGCTCACCGCCTGGACGGGCGAGGCCTGGACGCCCGAACTCGGCAAGCCCGCCTCGCATCCGAACGCGCGCTTCGCGGCCCCCGCGTCGCAGTGTCCGATCATCGCGAGCGAGTGGGAAGATCCAAAGGGCGTGCCGATCTCCGCCATCCTGTTCGGCGGACGCCGCGCGACGGCCGCGCCGCTGGTGGTGGAATCGTTTAACTGGCGCCACGGCGTGTTCCTCGCCTCCAACGTCGCGTCGGAGGGAACGGCCGCGGCCGAGAACAAGATCGGCGAGCTGCGTCGCGACCCCTTCGCCATGCTGCCCTTCTGCGGCTACAACATGGGCGACTACTTCGCGCATTGGCTGTCGATGGAAGGCCGCGCGCCCGATCCCGACAAGCTGCCGCGCATCTATTTCGTCAACTGGTTCCGCAAGGACGAGAAGGGCCGTTTCGTGTGGCCGGGCTTCGGCGAGAACTGCCGCGTCCTGAAGTGGATCGTCGAACGCCTCGACGGCCAGGCCGACGCAGAGCCCACGCCGATCGGTTGTCTGCCCACGCGTGAATCCCTCGACGTCGCGGGCCTCGGCCTCACCAGCGACCAGCTCGACATTCTGCTCAGCGTCGACCGCGCGGTGTGGAAGGAAGAAGCCTCGCTGATCCCGGCCGCCTACGAACCCTTCGGCGACCGCCTGCCCGAAGGCCTGTGGCGTGAATACGAAGCCCTGGTCGACCGGCTCGAACGCTGGCCCGCCGGCTTCGTCGAAATCGAAGGCATGCTGCGCCAGGGCCGTTTGTCGAAGACCGTCGCCTGGGCCGAGAGCGCCTAGCGCGCCTCCAACACCTCGATCGCCTTCGTGAGATCCGGATCGTCGGCGCGGCACACGTCGGCGGCGGTGCGCGGCACCAAGACGTCGGGCTGCACCGGCGTGTCCTTGAAGTCGGTCCCGTCAGGCGCCCAAACGCCCTGGGCCGGGTAGGTGAGGGTCCATCCGCCCGGAAGATCGATCCGATCGCTGCTGAGGAGATAGCCTGCGGTGGGTCGTCCCACCTCAGTCGCGTGCGCCAGTGTTTTCATGACGGCCGCGAAGCCTTCGCCGGCGCTGCCGGTCTCATTGCCCATCACCACCGCGACCTTGCCGCGGTACCGTTTGGCGCCAATGTCCTCGGTGGCGAACACCGCAGACCCGCGGCCTTCCCTCACCGCCCTGAACACCGCCGCGTCCGTATAGGCGCCGCGCGTGACCGGGAGTTTGTCGATGTCCGACTTGGTCACGGGTCTTCCGAGCGCCTGGAGATAGGGGCGCGCGAGCAGCGCCACGACGGGCTGGGAACCGTCCTCGAAATAGCTCACGAGGCGCAGCGACGAGATGTCGCCTCCGCTGTTCTCGCGGATGTCGATGACGATGGCCTGCGTGTCCTTGAACTCCGCCATCGCCTCGTCGGCGAGTTCGGCGGCGCCGTCGTCGAAGCGGTCGATCCGGATGTAGCCATAACTGACGCCCGGCCTGACATCGATGCGTCGCCACCAGAAGCCCGGATGAGTCGGGGGCCACAGGGCGCCTTCGCGGCGGATGCGGAGCGAGCGGTCACGTCCGTCACAGCCGCGCACGCGCACATCGGCGACCGATCCGAGAGGCCCGCGCACAGCCGCGTCCGGCGTCAGGATGCGGTCGCCGACGCGCAGTCCTTTGCGTTGCGCATCCGTCATCGGCGGCACGTCGATCACGACATGATCCTTGCCGATCGTCTCGATCCTCGCGCCAAGCCCAGCGCCGCCGACGGCCCGGTCGCGTTCCGGCTGAGTCAGGAACAGATGCGAGACGTGGAGTTCGTCCAGCATGGCGTAGGCGAGACGGCTGAAGTCGCGATCGGTCTTCACCGTCGAAAGCTCGGCGCGATAACGCGCCCCGATCGCCTTCCAATCGTGACCATTGAAGGTCGGGTCGTAGAAGTTCTGGTCGACGTCACGCCACATCTCGTCGAACAGGGCGGGATAGCCGGCAAAGGCCGGGGCGGGTTCTGCAATGGCGACCCCGGAAACGGCCAGAAGCGCAGCCGTGGCGACCGCTGCGCCTACGAACGTGTGCATGCGTCAGTCTCCTCGCGGCCCCCGCCGCGTGGTCAAGCTAGCCGGGATGCGCGGTGCAACCCAATGAATTGCGGGTAATCCAGATGAACGTCGCTTCGTCGCCTCCAGGCCTTAGGGAACGACGTTACGACCGAGCGGTTTTCTCCTCTCCCGAGGTCGGGTCTCGCCCGCCCGGAGGCGAGGAGAAACACATGATCAGGCAACTCGCGATCGCTGCTGTCTTTGGCGGCGCAACCGTGGCCGGAGCGGCTTTGGCTCAGCCGGCGGATGACGGCTGGCGGCCCAGCTGGAACCCCGACATTCCGCCGTCGCGCGCGACCGTCGACATCAGCGCCGACACCACCGGTTCGATGCTGACCTCGACCAACAACCCCGACCTTTCGATGCCGGCCTTCGACGCCCAGAGCGGGCCTCGCGCAGCGGTGCTTGCGAACCACGGCTACTACGTCGACCACGAGGTCGTCGTGGTGCATCACCGCCGCTACTACGATGAAGCCGGGCGGCCCTATTACTACGACGAAGATGGCCAGCCCCGCTATTTCGACGAGGACCCCGAGTAAGCCTTAGACTGTCGCGGCCTCGACCGATCGCTCCGTTCGGCGCGGTGCAGGAATTCCCTGCGAGGCCTAGCGCGCGGCCTTGTGCAGATAGGCGATAAGGTCGCGCCGCTCGGCTGGGTTTTGCGTGCGCAGGATCATCAGCGTCCCGGGAACCATGGTGCGCGGGTCGGTGAGCCAGCGGTCGAGGCGGGCGTCATCCCAGACGAAACTCTGCGCCTTCAGCGCGTCGCTGTAGCGAAAGCCCGGCGCCGCCGCGACGTTGCGTCCGAGCACGCCGTGCAGGTTCGGCCCCACGCGGTTCGGTCCGCCCGCGTCGATGCTGTGGCACGCGGCGCAGCGCGAGAACAGCTGTTGGCCGTGCACCGGGTCGCCCGCCGGTGAGGCGGCGGCGGCGCCCGCGAAAACGAACGCGCCGACAGCGCCGATCGTCAAACGCTTCATGCGGAGGGTTTCCGATAGGCGGCGTTCAGGTACTCGACGATCTTCTTCTGATCGTCAGCGGGGATGTCGGCGCCGTAGGCCTTGGTCATCTTGGTGACTTCGCCCTGCCAGAAGCCGCCGCCGACGCCGGGCGGTTGTGTCAGGATGTAGTCCACCGAATGACAGGCGCCGCAATAGTTGTTGGCGGTTTCGAGATTGGGTCCGGGTTTCAACACCGCGGTTTCCGGCGGCGGATCGTAAGCGACCGGTGCGGCGCGCACGCCCGCGCTCGACGAGAGCATGGCGGCCGCAGCGACGGCGAACAGAGCGGAAAGGGCGATGGCGCGCATGACAGTCTCCCTCAAGCCGCCGTCACGTGGACGGTTTCGACGACGTTGCGCATATAGCCGCTGGGATTCCACGTCGGCTCCATCGGCTGACCCTTGCCGGTGTTGCTGACCGCGCGAACCTTCAGGGCGTGGGCGCCATGCGACAGGGTCACATCGGCCGTCCATGGGCGGAAAGCGAATTTGCCGAGGTCGGGGCCGAGTTTCGCGGCCTTCCAGCTCTTGCCGCCGTCGGTGGAGATCTCGACCGAGCGGATGCCGCTGCCCCCGTCGAAGGCCATGCCCCGCAGGTGGGTACGTTTGTGAGCCTTCACCTTGGCGCCGTCGGCGATGTTGGTGATGAAGGACCGCGTGTTCAGCCGGTTGATCGGGATTGTGCTTGTCGGCGCGGTCCCCGGCGCGATGCAGGCGCAGTCGTTGTCGGGAATGCGATAGGCCGTCTTCATCCAGAAATTATCCAGCGGATGATCGAGCACCGTGATCTGGTTCACGTGCTTGACCCAATAGGTCCCGTACCATCCGGGCACGATCAGCCGCACCGGAAAGCCGTTCAGCAGCGGCAGGTCCTTGCCGTTCATCTCGAAGGCCAGCATGACTTCGCCGTCCATGACGTGCGAAACATCCAGCGCCTTGGCAAAATCAGGCGTCCCTTGCATCACCGGCCCGTCGGCGCCGTCGAACTGGACCTGTTTCGCGCTCGCCTTCACACCGGCCTTTTCGAGCACCGCCTTCAGCGGCACGCCCTTCCAGCGCGCGTTGCCCATCATGCCGTTGCCGGCCTGGCCGCCGCCGACGCGCGGTTCGAAGAAGCCGCGACTGTTGCCCGAGCACTGCAGCACCGCGACGTACTCGATGGGCTTGAACTGGGTCCTAAGCGCGTTCAGGGCGATGGAGACCGGACGCTCGACCTCGCCCGCGACGTCTACATGCCAGGTGTCGGGATCGGCGGGCGGCGGCGTATCGGCCAGGTGATAGCGCACGAAGAAGGCGTCGTTGGGCGTCAGGGTCGCCTCATCGAACACCTTGAACGGCGTCTCGAGTTGCGGCGGACGCGCGGTGAGCTGCAGCATCGGACGCTTCTGCGGATAGCGGACGATCGGACGCTCGCCGTTGGCGAAGGGCAGGGTGGCGACAGGATCGGCCGCAAGGGCCTCCGCGGCCGCCAGGCTGCCGGCGGCGCCCAGCGCCGCCCCGGTTCCGGCTCGCAAAAGTTCACGACGATCGAGCATGCGATTCTCCCGTGATGGCCCAGGCAAAATGGATAGCGCCAAACGGGGCGCCTTGCCAGGACGGGGTTCGCGGTGCATTCGCCCTTCACAACGATACGCCCGTCGCCGCGCCCTAGGCCCCGGTGACGGACAGGGGTCGAAACGGCTAGACCAGGACCGAACCGGAGAACGACCTTGCTCCACGCCTATCCCGCCGCGCCCAAGTCCCCCGTCCGGCCCCGCGCCCAGCCACACGAGACCAGCATCTGGCTCGACCTCGAAAGTCCCAGCGACGACGAGATCGCGACGGTTGAGGGGCTGCTGGGGATCCGGCTGCCGACGCTGAAGGACCTGAGCGAGATCGAGTTCTCCAGCCGCCTGCGGCGCGACGGCGACGTGCTCTACCTGTCGGCGCCCTTCGTCAGCGGGGCGGACACGCCGGACTATGAGCCGAGCCCGGTGGGTTTCGTGATCACGCCTGAGCGGCTGGTGACGATTCGCTATTCTCGCTTCGTCGCCTTCGACGCGGCGGTGGCGAACCTTACCGCCGAGGATCGTTCGACGACCATGGGGGTGTTCACCGCCCTGCTCGAAGCGGTGGTCGACCGCCTGGCCGATCTGTTGGAAAAGGTGTCTGCGGAACTCGACACCGTCTCGCGCCGCGCCTTTCGCGAAGACGAAGTGCAGAAGCGCCGCTCCGCGCGCTCGACGCAGATTCAGCGCCAGGCCCTGTCGCGCGTCGGCGGTCTCGGCGACCGGCTGTCGCAGATCCGCGACGCCTTGCTGGGCGTCGAACGCATGGTCGCCTACGTCAGCGAAATCCGCCGCGGCCGTCATGACGAGGAGGTGATGCTTCGCCTCAACGCCATCCACGCCGACCTGACCTCGTTGAGCGACTACGAGAACCGGCTGTCGGACAAGATTCAGTTCCTGCTCGACGCGATCCTGGGCTTTATCAGCGTCCAGCAGAACGACATCTTCAAGGTGCTGACCATTGCGTCGGTTGTCGGCATCCCGCCAACCTTTCTGGCTTCGATGTACGGGATGAACTTTGTGAGCATGCCCGAGTACCACTGGAAGTTCGGCTACGCCTACGGTTTGGCGATGATCGGCATCTCGACCATCATTCCGCTCGCCTGGTTCAAGTGGCGCGGTTGGCTGTGAACTAGAGCGCGCCCTCCCGACACGTTTCTGCGGCAGAGCCTTGCACGGTCACGCTTTTTGACCGCGCGATATGTCGCCCACGGTCGGAACTTCGTCCGTCGCCGGGCCGTTGGCGCGGTCGTGAGGACCACAGGAGTAGGCACCATGTTGACCAAGATCGCACTCGCCGGCGCAGCTACAGCGTTGGCGCTCGCCGGCGTCGCCATTGCGCAAAGCGGCGGCGGATCGAGTTCGTCGTCCGGCGGGACGGGGGGCGCCGGCACGACCGGCGCGACCGGCACGACCGGAACGACCACCAATGCAAACGGAACGACCACCAACGCGAACGGAACGACCAGCAGCCCGGCGACCGACGACCAGGCGAACCAAGCCAGCACCGGAACCAACGGCAACGGCGAGAACGGTATGGCGCAGCCCAGCACGACCAACGGCGGCGCTGTGAACGATCGGAATTCGAACTCTTACGGCGCAACGGGCACGACGTCGCCCGTCAACGGCGGTACGAGCGGCTATTACAGCGGCAACGGGTCCAATCAGACGACCTCGACCAGCGGCGGAACGAGCAGCTACTACACCGCAAACGGCGCCGATCAGACGACCTCGGCCGGCGGCGGAACCACCACCGCGACCGGCGAACGCGGCTGAGCTATCGAAAACTTCCAAAAAAGACGCCGGCCGCACGCGCGGCCGGCGTCTTCGCATCTGTACGGCGCGCTCTATTGGCGCGGAATCTAGCGCCCGCGGGCTAGGGCGCGGCCGCGCCCGCTTCGTCGGCGGTGCGGTCCGTGCGGCCCCCGGCGCGCTCCTGCGGCCCGTTGGCGATGGCGTCGATCACCTTTTCGCAAAAGGCCGGCAGGTCGCTCGGCTGGCGGCTGGTGATCAGATTGCCGTCGACCACGACCTCTTCGTCGACGACATTGGCGCCGGCGTTCTTCAGGTCCTGGCGGATGGTCTTGTAGCTGGTCAGCTTGCGCCCGCCGGCGATCCCCGCGTCGATCAGGATCCACGGCGCGTGACAGATCACGCCCATCGGTTTGCGCGCATCGGCGAAGGCCCGCACGAAATCCAGCGCCTTCTGTTCGATGCGCAAGCGATCCGGGTTGTTGGCGCCGCCCGGCAGAACCAAGGCGTCGTAGTCGTCGGGATCGGCTTGGTCGAGACTCAGGTCCACCGTCGCCTTCTTGTCCGGCGTCAGATGGTCGAAGCCCTGAATCTCACCGGTCTTCAGCGAGATCAGATCCACCTCGGCGCCCGCATCGCGCAGGGCGTCGCGCGGGGTGAACAGTTCGGCCTGTTCAAAGCCGTCGGTGGCGAGAATGGCGACGCGTTTTCCGTCGAGGCGAGCAGTCATGCGGTAATCTCCGGGGGGTGTGGATTGCTGTCGCTACAACTGCCGCTCCGCGCCGCTGTTCCTCGCCTTGTCCTGCCCTTCGCGAGCGTCGCCATTGCACACGTCGCGGACAGAAATTCACGCACGCGTGCGAACCCCTCGGCAAAGCTCTAAAAACCCGCGGACATTTGCGCGGCAAAGCCGGAACCGCCGCGACGGGCAAGCGTTGCGGGGTTCTCAGGTCGGGATCGAGGAGATCCATCCAATGCTTACCAAGATCGCCATCGCCGGCGCCGCCTCGGCCCTCCTGCTCGGCGGCATCGCGGTCGCGCAGGTCGCCCAATCCACGCAACCGGGGCCGACCACGCCGACCACCGACACCAGCGCCAACACCACCGGGTCGATGCAGACCTCGACCAACAATCCGGCCACCGACAACACCGGCAACGACGCGATCAGCGCGCCGGGCCAAACGACGCCGTCGACCGTCAACGACGTCTCGGTGACGCCTGAACCCACCATCACCACCGTCAACCGTCACACCGGCTACGCCGGCGGCTATACCGGCGGCGTGGGCTCGTCCAGCGGCAGCACCACCGGCTACTACACCTCCAGCAGCTCGACCGGCGGTTCGTCGATGGCGACCGAAAGCACCTCGACCGGGGAACGCGGCTGAGCACGCCCGAACGCACGCAGCCGCCATCGTCCTGGGACGCTTCCTGGATCGAGACGCTGCGTCATCCAAGCAAGAAGACCGTCGCGGGCGCCGCGGCGGTCATCTGCTGGCTTGCGGCGTTCGTCTTCGCGGGCATGGTCATCGGCCAGGTCGTGCGCGACCATGATTTCGCCCTGTCGCCGGGCCAGCGGGCGATGGTCTCCGCCACCAAACTCGATCCCGCCGCGGCCCAGTTTTACGCGGCGCGCCACTGGCGCCCGTTGTGGTTTAACGGCGCGCGCCCGCGACCGGAGACGACGCAATTGATCGCCCAACTGCGCGCCGCCGCGACCGACGGTCTCGATCCCAAGGCCTATCAAGCCGGCCGTCTCGCCACCCTGATCGCCACCGCGCCACCGAAGGACGTCAAGGCGCGCGCGCGCGTGGATGTGGCGCTGTCAGTGGCGCTGGCGCACTACGTCGGCGATCTGCGCCGGCCGCCGCCCGGCGGCGGCATGTACTACGCCGATCCCGCCCTGCCGCCGCCGCCCGTCAAGGAAGCCGCGGTTTTGACGCAAGCGGCGAGTGCGCCCTCGCTCGGCGCGTGGCTCGCGTCGGTGCGCAACGTCAATCCGATCTACGACCAGCTGCGCGATGCGCGCGCCGCCTATCGGGCGGCCCATCCCGGCGCGCCGGACGCGCATGAAATCCTGCTCGCGCTCAACATGGAGCGCGCCCGCGCCTTGCCGGCGAATTTGGGCGACCGCTACATCCTGGTGAACGCGCCGTCCGCGCGGCTCTGGGCCTACGATCACGGCCGGGCGCAGGAGACCATGGAGGTCGTCGCCGGCAAGACCACCGACCAGACGCCGCTGATGGTGGCGCAGATTCGCTGGGCAGTGCTCAATCCCTATTGGAACGTTCCCCCGGATCTCGCGCAAAACCGCTTCGCGCCCAAGGTGCTGCAGGTCGGTCCGGGCTTTCTCACCGCCGAGCACTATCAGGTGATGAGCGACTTCACCCAGAACGCCACGCCGGTCGATCCGGCGACGGTGGACTGGGTTTCGGTGGAGACCGGCCAGACCAAGCTGCGCATGCGTCAGCTTCCGGGGCCCGATAACACCATGGGGGCGATCAAGTTCATGTTGCCGAACCCGCTCGGCGTCTATCTCCACGACACCGCCGAACGCAAACTGTTCGCCAAGCAGAACCGCTTCTTCAGCGCCGGCTGCGTGCGTCTCGAACAGCCGGGCCAGCTCGCGCGCTGGCTGTTCGGCCGGCCGCTGGCGGCGCCCAGGAATGGGCCGCCGGAACAGCGTGTGGATCTCGCGCGGCCGGTGCCGGTCTATCTCGTTTATTTCACCGCCCTGCCGACGCCGACCGGCATGCAGTATCCCGCCGACGTCTACGGCCGCGATGCCCCGATGCTGCGCGCCCTGCGCGCGGTCCACCGCCTCTAGGCATAGCCGAACCGCTCGACCCAAGGCGCCAGCTTGTCCAGGACCGGCCGCATCTCTTTTTCGTAGTCACGCCAGCGCCCCACGCCTGTGTCGGTGAGACCCGCGCGCACCTGCGGCCCGCTCGGCGTGCGCACGGCGCGCGATTGCGCGGTCGCCGCGACCTCGGTCAGCGCCGCGTGCCAGTCGAGCGCGAGAAAATCGCACAGCGCCCGCAGGCGACCCTCGAAGTCCGCGACGAGGTCTTCATGCTTCAGGTCGAACCAGTCGAGGCCCAGCCGCCGCCGCGCCGCGTCGCCCACGCGCATGAAGGCGTCGTAGCAATCGGCCGTCCCTTCGAGGGTGGTGAACTCGTAGGTGAGGGCGTTCATCTGGAAGCTGTGGCGCAGGCAGCTCAGCACCACATCGCGCGGATCGCGCACGGCAAAGACGATCTTCGCCCGCGGAAACAACCGCCGGATCAGCGCAAGGTGCAGACCGCCGCCGGGCTGCTTGTCGACGAAGACGCGGTCCTTGGTGTCGAGCGTGGCCTCGCGCACCGTATCCCAGTACTTCCGCCGCCGCGCCTTCAGGTCCTGGCTGTCCATCGCGGGCAGGGCGTCGATCCCCCTGGGCTCATCGTAGAGACCGGCGGCGGCATTGGTCAGGGTCGGCCATTCCTCCAGCGTCACCACGTCGGTGTGTCCCGCCAGCGCCTGCTCCAGCAAGGTCGTGCCCGAGCGCGGGAAGCCGATCAGGAAGACGTGGGTGCGGCACGGATCATTGCTGCGTTGGTCAATCGACCAGGACTCGGGGCCGCTCTCGTCGATCCACGCCGCGAGACGCAGCGCGCGCGCCGTCTCGCGCTCGCGACTGCGCGCCCGCTGGGCGTAGAGCGCATGTTGCGCGCTCTTGCCCTCGACATAGGCCGCGAAGGCTTCACGCCAGCGTGCCTGTGCGTGCAACGCATCGCCGAGTTCGAGCCGTGTGTCGGCGCGCTGGAACGGCGTAAGCCTGGGGTCGGCCAGCAGGCCGCGCAGCACGCTCTCCGCCGCGCGCGGGTCGTCCTCCACCATCGCAGCCTGGGCCAGCAGCCACAGGGCTTCGGGAAAGTTGGGCTGCACCGCCAGCGCGTCTTTCGCCGCCGCCTTGGCGCTCGGCCAATCGCCGCGCTCGGCCGCCAGGTGGGCCAGGCCCATCCGCGCCGCGAGATATTTAGGATCGCTGTCGATTGCCGCTTCGAATAGCGCCCGCGCTTCGTCGCCGCGGCCTTCCGCCATCAGCACCCGCGCCTTGCCCTCGAGCGCCGGCGCGAACTTCGCGTTCTTCGCCAGCGCCAAGTCATAGGCGCCGAGCGCTTCCTTCGGCCGCCGCGCCGCGTCGAGACAGCCGCCCAGCCGGGTGGCGAGGTGAGGATCGTTCGGCTCGATCTTCACCGCCCGCGCCAGCAGCGACGCGGCCTCATCGAGTCGTCCCGACGACTGGTGCACGTGCGCGAGCACCACATAGGGCAGGGGATGAGTGATGTTGGCGCCGATCGCATCGCCCGCGAGGCGCGCGGCCGTCGCCATGTCGCCGCTCCTGGCGGCGGCGTCGATCTGGGCAAGGCGATCCTGATCGGTAGTCAATAGAGCACGCTGGCCCCCGCCTCGGCGCCTGTGGACTGGGCGCGCAGATGCCGGAACAGTTCGCGGCCGAGGCCATACTGCGGCTGAACGTGGCGCACCGGCTCGCGCTGCATCAGGCCCTCGGCCTTCACCGTCAGCAACCCGGCTTCGCCATCGAGGCGGATGACGTCGCCGTCGCGCAGGCGCGCGATCGGTCCGCCTTCGGCCGCTTCGGGGGTCACGTGGATGGCGGCGGGAACCTTGCCCGAGGCGCCGCTCATGCGTCCGTCGGTGACCAGCCCCACCTTGCGCCCCTTGTCCTGCAGCACCGACAGCGGCGGGGTCAGCTTGTGCAGCTCCGGCATGCCGTTGGCGCGCGGCCCCTGGAAGCGCACGACGGCGATGAAATCGCGATCCAGCTCGCCGCGCTTGAACGCCGCGATAAAGTCGTCCTGGTCATGGAAGATGATCGCCGGCGCCTCCACCACACGGTGTTGCGGCGCGACCGCGGAAGTCTTGATTACCGCGCGACCCAGGTCGCCGTTTAACACCCGCAAGCCGCCCTCGCGATCGAACGGATCGGTCGCTGCACGCAGCACCTCAGTGTCGAGCGATTGCGCGGGCGCGTCACGCCACGCCAGCGCGTCCCCATCGAGCCAGGGTTCGCGCGCATAGGGCCGCAGACCGCCGCCCGCGATGGTGGTTACGTCCTGGTGCAACAATCCCGCATCCAGAAGCTCGCGTGTCAGAAACCCCATGCCGCCGGCTGCGTGGAAGCGGTTCACGTCCGCCGAGCCGTTCGGATAGATGCGCGCCAGCAAGGGCGTGACTCGCGAAATCTCCGCGAAGTCGTTCCAGTCGATGATTATGCCGGCCGTGTGCGCCATCGCCGGGATATGCAGCGCGTGGTTGGTCGACCCGCCGGTCGCCATCAGGCCCACGACGCCGTTCACGATCGCGCGCTCGTCGATGACCTGGGCCAGCGGCGCTTCGCCGCCCTGGGCCAAGGCGACCGCCCGCTTCGCCGCGGCGGCGGTCAAGGCGTCGCGTAACGGCGTGCCCGGATTGACGAAGGCCGTCCCCGGCAGGTGCGCGCCCATCAGCTCCATCAGCATCTGGTTGGAGTTGGCGGTGCCGTAGAAGGTGCAGGTTCCCGCGGCGTGGTAGGCTTCGGACTCCGCCTCCAGCAGGGCGTCGCGCCCGACCTCGCCGCGCGCGAACTGCTCGCGCACGCGCGCCTTCTCCTTGTTCGGGAGGCCCGAGGTCATCGGCCCGGCGGGGACGAACACAATCGGCAAATGCCCGAAACTCAACGCGCCGATCATCAGCCCCGGCACGATCTTGTCGCAGACGCCCAGGCACAGGGCCGCGTCGAACATGTCGTGGCTCAGCGCGATCGCCGTCGACAGCGCGATGACGTCGCGCGACATCAGGCTCAGCTCCATCCCCGGCTGGCCTTGGGTCACCCCATCGCACATGGCCGACACCCCGCCCGCCACCTGGGCGGTCGATCCGACCTCGCGCGCGGCGGCCTTGATCAGGTCCGGATAGGTCGCGAACGGCTGGTGCGCCGACAGCATGTCGTTGTAGGCGGTGACGATCCCCAGATTGACGGCTTCCTCTGCGCGCAGCCGTAGCTTGTCGCCGAGCGGGGCCGCGGCGAACCCGTGCGCGAGGTTGCCGCAGCTCAGGTGCGTGCGCGACCGTCCCTTGCCGCGCGCCGCGTCCATCCGCTCGAGGTAGTCCTTGCGGCTGTCGCGGCTGCGCTCGCGAATGCGTGCGGTAACCTCGGCGATGACGGGATGCAGCTCAGCCACGAGATAACTCCATTCTTTGGCGCGGATCGTGCGGGAAACCGCTGCGCTAGGGCGCCCAATAGACGCCGACGGGGACGGCGTCCTGGTGCAACAACGCGCGCACGGGCAGGGGATGGGCGCCGGCCGGTCCGGTCAGCGCCTTGTGATAGGCGGCGCGCTTGTCGGCGCCCCGGATCATGAGGGCGATGAAGCGCGATTCCAGGAGCGCGCGCAGCGTCAGCGTCATCCGTTCCGCCGACCCCGCGGCGCGATCGTAACGCACCGCGCGCACCAACGCGGGATCGCTCAGGTCCATCGCGCGCTCGACGCCTTCGCCGCCCGCGAACAGCGACGCCACGTGTCCGTCAGCGCCCATGCCGAGCAGGGTCACGTCGAAGGGCTTGCGCAGGGCGGCGATCGTCCAGTTAATCTTGCTCTCGGCCTCGGCGGCGGTGCGCGCGTCCGCCTTCAGCGGCGTGAACCGCGCCCGCTCCGCGTTGTTCACCAGCAGGCGCTGGCGCACCAGGGTCTCATTCAGGTCGCTGCTGCCCGCCGGCAGCCAGCGCTCGTCCGACAGGGTCACGAAGATGCGGTCCCAGGCGATGCGCGCCCGGCACAGGCGGTCGTAGAGCGGCCCCGCCGTCGTCCCGCCGGTGACCACCAGACTCGCGCCGCCTCGCGCCTCAAGCGCTCCGCCCAGACGGCCGGCGACCTCTTCGGCCAGTCCGTGGGCCATGGCCAGCAGGCTGTCGTAGGCATGGAAGGATGGGCCAGGGGAGCCTGGGGCAGGAAAGCTCGGTGTCATCGCGGCGAGGGCCTTTCGGCTCACTCGTACCAGCTACGGCCGTCCCGTTCGACCAGGGCGAAGGCGCCGGCGGGGCCCCAGGTTCCGGCGACGTAGGGGTTGGGCTTCATCCCGGTCTTTTTCCAGCCGTGGACCACCGCGTCGATCCAGGCCCAGGCGGCCTCGGCCTCGTCGCGGCGCACGAACAGGGTGGTGTCGTTCTTGATCGCCTCCAGCAGCAGCCGCTCATAGGCGATGCGCCGCCGCGCCGGGAAGGCGTCCGACAGGGACAGGTTCAGCGCCAGCGGTTTCAGATCCATGCCGCGGCCTTCCTCCTCCAGGGTCGGCGTCTTGTTCATCAACAGCAGCGAGATCTCTTCCTGCGGCTGCAGGCGGATGGTCAGGCGGTTGGCCAGCAGCTCTGCGCCGTCGAACACCGAATGCGGCACCTCGCGGAACTGGATCACGATCTGCGACGAACGTTCCGGCATGCGCTTGCCGGTGCGCAGATAGAACGGCACGCCGGCCCAGCGCCAGTTGTCCACATTGGCGCACAGCGCGACATAGGTTTCGGTGTCGCTCGCCCGGCCGTCCGCTTCATCGGCGTAGCCGGGAACCGAATGGCCCTCCGCCACGCCCGCGCGATACTGGCCGCGCACGGTCTTGCGGTCGACCTCTCGGCCGTTGAGGGTGCGCAGCGAACGCAGCACCTTGACCTTCTCGTTGCGCACCGAATCCGGGTCGAGCGACGCCGGCGGCTCCATCGCCACCAGGCACAGTAGCTGCAGCATGTGGTTCTGCACCATGTCGCGAATGGCGCCGTACTCGTCGTAGTAGCCCCAGCGCCCTTCGACCCCCACGGTCTCGGCCACGGTGATCTGCACGTGATCGATGGAAACCTTGTTCCACA
This sequence comes from Caulobacteraceae bacterium, assembly GCA_035551675.1. Classification (GTDB taxonomy): domain Bacteria; phylum Pseudomonadota; class Alphaproteobacteria; order Caulobacterales; family Caulobacteraceae; genus JAFECT01. Next base: position 236,934 of record DASZMV010000037.1, read on the forward strand.
AGGGTTCGAAGAAGGTGTTGGCGAAGCGCAGGGCCAGCAGATTCTGCACCGCCTCCTTGCCCAGGTAGTGGTCGATGCGGAAGATGCGGTCTTCGCTAAACCCCGCGCCCAGCGCATCGTTGATCGCGCGGCAGGAGGCGAGATCGCGCCCCAGCGGCTTTTCCACCACGATGCGATTGGGCGCCGCCGCCAGGCCGCAGTTCTGCAGGTTCTGCGCGATAGCGCCGTAGAGGCTGGGTGAGGTCGACAGGTAGAAAATCACCTCGCCCGCGCCCTCGGTCGCGTGCGACAAGCGCAGATACATCTCCGGCTGGCCGGCGTCGCCGCCGATGTATTTCAGACGTTTGCGAAAGCCCTCGAACGCCTCGTCGGAGAAATGCTCGCCCGCGCGCTCGCGTACCGCCTCGTGCACGCGCTCGCTGAAATCCGCGTCGGACAGCTGCGACCGCGACGCGCCGACGATGGCGAAGTTCCTGGGCAACAGACCGTCGAGCTCCAGGAAATAGAGCGACGGATAGAGCATACGCAGCGCGAGATCGCCGGTGGCGCCGAAGATGACCATGGCGCCGGCGGTGGTCGGGACAGGGCTCATCGGCTCACTCCGCCGGGCCGCGCGCAGCGCCTCCGAAGGCGGCGGCTGGTTCGGGCGCGTGCGCGTCGAGGTCGCCCGATGCTTCGCCGCCGATCCAGGTCTCGATCACCTTCAGGTCGTCGTCCGCCGCGACCAGGTCGGCGCGCAGCCCCGGCGCGATGCGGCCGAACTCGCGCTCCAGCCCCATGAAACGGGCTGGCGAGGCGCCGGCCATGCGCGCGGCGGAAGCGAGGTCGAGATCCAGCATGGCGCATGCATTGCGCACCGCGCTCGCCATGTCCAGATCGGAACCGGCCAGGGTGCCGTGGGCGTCGACACAGACCCCGTCCTCCACAGTGATCATCCGGCCCTGCAGCATGAAGGTCTTGGACCCCTTCATGCCCACGCTGGGCATGGCGTCGGTGACCAGCATGAAGCGGTCGAGCGGGCGGCACTTCAGCGCGATCCTCAGCACGACGGGGTCCACATGGCGGCCGTCCACGATCAGCCCGCACCAGGCGCTCTGGTTCTCCAGGGCCGCGCCGACGACGCCCGGCTCGCGGCTGGTGAGGGGCGACATGGCGTTGAATAGGTGGGTGAAGCCGGTAAGACCGTGCTCCAGCGCCGCCTTGGTCGCCGCATAGGAGGCGTTGGCGTGACCCGCGGACACCACCACGCCGGCGTCCGCCAGCGCGCGGACGATGCCAGGCCGGGTCTTCTCCGGCGCCAGCGTCACCAGGGTGCGGCCGCGCTTCAGCGACGACAGCAGTCCCAGCGAGCTCTCATCCAACGTCAGGAACTTGGACGCGTCGTGGACGCCCTTGCGCCGCACGTTGAGGAACGGCCCCTCGATGTGAATGCCCCATACGCCCGGGACGCCCTGCGCGATGGCGGCGTCGACCGCCGCGATGGCTTCGCGCACCACTTCCAGGTCGTCGCTGATCAGGGTGGGGAGAAAGGCGGTCGTGCCGAACTTGCGGTGCGCGGCGCCGATGGCCGCGATGGTCTCCACCGTGGGCGCGTCGTTGAACAAGAGGCCGGCGCCGCCGTTGACCTGGGTGTCGAAGAAGCCCGGCAGCAGCAGCGCGCCTTCCAGGTCCGTACGCCTTGCATCGGCGGGAACCTCGCGCGCGCCGACCACCGCCTTGATGCGACCGTCTTCGATCAGCACGGCGCGGTCTTCAACGAGCTTGGCTTCAGCCAAACCGCCGTCTTCCAGAATGCGAGCGTTGGTGAGGGCGCGGATCATCAGACGGTCCGGGTCACCTTGTTGAGATGCGGCGGCTTGTCGGCGTCGAACCCGCGCGCGTGCGAAAGCCGGGCGGCCATGCCGTAGAAGCTTTGAATCTCGAGCACGGGCTGCAACACCGGATGCGCCTTCAGCGTGGGGAGGACCGTCGCAGCCGCTCCGTCCGCCCCCGCCAGGAGCACCTTGGCGCCGTCGCGTGACAGATCGGCGGCAAGCGCCTCCAGGCCCGGCCGCGTCGCATCGTCCTGGGCGAAGGCCAACACCGGAAACCCTTCGGTGACCAGGGCCATGGGGCCGTGACGCACCTCGGCCGCGCTGAACGCCTCCGCATGCAGGCCGCAGGTTTCCTTGAACTTCAGCGCCGCCTCCTGGGCAATACCGAAGCCGAGGCCGCGACCCACCGTGTACAGGTTGCGCGCCGGCGTCAGCGCCTCGACCGCCGCATTCCAGTTCAGATGCGTCGCGCGCTCCAAGAGTTCCGGCGCGCCGTCGAGCGCGGTCAGCAATTCCGCATCCTGCGCCCACTCGCCGACGAGCTGGATCACGGCGGTGAGGGCGGTAATGTACGACTTCGTCGCCGCCACGCTCAGCTCAGGTCCCGCGTGCAACGGCACGGCCGCATCCGCCATCGCCGCCAGCGGCGTATCGTCCGCATTGACCAGGGCGATCACGAAGGCGCCGCCGCGCCTGGCTGCTTCGACCGAGGCGAGGAGATCGGGACTGCGTCCCGACTGAGAAATCGCCAGGCACACCGCGTCGCGCATGGCCGGCGCTGATTCGTACACCGAACTGACCGATGGCGCGGCGGAGGAGGTAATCACCCCGGTGCGCGTCTCGATCAGATATTTGGCGAAGGTCGCGGCGTGATCCGAGCTTCCGCGCGCGCAGGTCACCACCGCTCGCGGGGCGCGCTTGCGCAATAAAGCGCCCAGATCGCGCAAAGCCTCGCGGTTGGCGGCGATCGCATGGGCCACCGCCTGCGGCGCCTCTTTCGCCTCACGCGCCATCAAGCTTTCGCCAAGCGTCGGTTCGCGGCTTTCGCGTTGTTGCGCGGGGTTTTGCGAGCGCTCCAGATCCACGCCGGCGCTCAGGCTTGAGTGCTCAGCTCGGCCACGAAATCGTAGGCGTCGCCGCGATAGAAGGATTGGGTGAACTCGACCGCCTGGCCGCTCTTCAGAAAGCCGCGCCGCTCGATCAACAGCCCCGGATCGCCCGCGGAAATGCCGAGCAGCGCCGCTTGTTCGGCGGTGAACAACACCGCGCGCAGACGCTGCAGCGCCCGCGCCGGACGATTGCCGTGCTTCACCAGTGCGTCATAGAGCGACTCGTCCACCTCCTCGAGCGAGTCGAGGCACGCGGCGGGGATGGTGGAATATTCCAGCGCCATGGGCGCGGCGTCGGCATAGCGGATGCGGCCGAAACGGAACACGCCGGTTCCGGGCGACAGGCCCAGCGTCATCGATTCCTCCGGCGTCACGCTGCCGGCGGCGCGGCTGATCCACACGCTGTGCGGCTTGCGCCCGCGCGCGATCATGTCCTCGGAAAAGGACGTCAGCTTGGCGAAATTCTTCTCGACCCGCCCCGATACAAAGGTGCCCGCGCCCTGGCGGCGCGTCAGCAGGCCCTCGCTGACCAGACCGTCCAGCGCCTTGCGCACGGTGATTCGCGAAACCTCGAACTCGTCGGCCAAGTCGCGCTCGGCGGGAAGGGCGTCGTCGGGCCCCAGCACATTGGCGCCGATAGCCTCGCGCAGAGCGCGCTGCAGCTGTTGATACAGCGGCTGCGGACTCGATTCGTCCAACGGTCCAAGGATGGTCGAGAGAGACAAGAACTGCTCCGGAGGCCAGGAGATAGGGCGTGGTTAGCGGTTTCCAACGGGTTATGCCATATGACCGTACCACTTGCATACCAATAAATCTAATGGAATTTGATTGGTATCATTTTTTGCTTTCTTTGGTCGTAACGTCGTTATAAGGTCCCATTCCGATGCCGGAGGATTCCGGAGAGCGGACGGCCGAACACGGCGTCCGGTTCATATTGGAGGGCGGGCCGAAGAGGGGCCCGGCTTCGAAGGGGAAGCACCGGCGCAGGCCTTGAGAGCCGCACGGTAAAAGGAGGGAGTTACATGCGTCGCAGCAAGGCCATGCTGATCTGTTCGTCGAGCGCCGCGGCCGTTCTGGCCATCGGCGTCGCCGCCCCCGCCTACGCGGCGGATCCGGCCCCGGCTCCGGGCGACACCGCAGGTACGGTGTCCGAAGTCGTCGTCACCGGCATCAAGGCGTCACTTCAGAAAGCGATCAAGATCAAGCGCGACTCCGACAACGTGGTCGATGCGATATCGTCCGACGACATCGGCAAGCTGCCAGACAAGAACGTCGCCGACGCGCTGTCGCGACTTCCGGGCATCAACACCGTGTCCGCCTCGAGCGGCGAGGGCGGCTTCGCGGAAAAGGACCGCGTATCGATTCGCGGGACCAGCCCCAGCCTCACCCAGGTCTTGATCAATGACCACCCAGTCTCCACCGGCGACTGGTTCATTCTCGATCAGTTCCAGACCGTGGGCCGTTCGGTCAGCTTCACCTTGCTGCCGTCGGAAATCGTCAACACCGCCGCCGCGTCGAAGACGCAATCGGCCGACATGGTCGAAGGCGGCACCGTCGGCTCGATCGACATTCTGACTCGTGATCCTCTGGCGCTCCACAGCCAGACCACCGTGGAAATGGAAGCCCAGGGCGAATACGGCTCGCTCGCCGCGAAGTGGAAGCCGCAGGTCAGCGCGCTGCTGGGCTGGAAAAACAGCGACGAGACCTTCGGCGTCATCGCGCAGGCATTCTATGAAGACAGCGCGCTCCGCCGTGATGGCCAGGAAACGCTTGGCTGGGCGCAGGTTGGAGCGGGCGATGCGACCGGCGCGGCCATCCCGAGCCTGGTCGGCAAGTGGTATCCGACGCTCATCGGCTCGTCCCTGTTCCAGCAGGAGCGCAAGCGCAAAGGCGGGGACCTAACCTTCCAGTGGAAGCCGAACGACGAGTGGTCCTTCAAGCTCGACGGCTTCTATTCGAAGCTGAACGCGACCAACTACAACACCAACTACATGTTCTGGGGCTCCAAGGAGTTCAGCTCGAACGTGCCGACCGCTTACACGGTCAAGGGCGAAACGATCACCGGCGCCAACTTCGCGCTCAATAACCCCAATACGCATGCGCCCGTGGACGGCGTGGTGGTCGACAACATCTACCGCCCCGACGAATCGTCCAGAACCATGTACGTTAACCTCGACGGCGCCTGGCATCCGTCGAGTCGCCTGAGCATAAACTTCCAGGTCGGTTACACCGAAGGCCATGGCGATACACCTTCAGCGCCGTCCTTCGAAGTCGACGGTCTGACCGGCGCGGCCTACAACTACGTCGGCTCCGTCGCCGCGGTTTCGTTCCCCAACATCAATCCGTCGAGTCCGGCGGGCCTCAACAACGACTGGGCGTGGAACGAAACGTTCAACGAACTCGACAAGGAAACCTACGGCAAGATCGACGGCACGTACGATCTGGACGACGGCCCGTTCAAGGCGCTGAAGTTCGGCGTCCGCGCCAACGACCACACCCGTTCCGTGGTGGGTTGGGACCATGGCTGCTCGATCGGCGCCAACGGTCAGTGCTGGACCGGCGGCGGCGGCCTGCCGTTCAGCGCGGTCGATCCGACCGGCCAGGACTATCCGTCCAACTTCGCCGACAAGTTCCGTATTCCGGGCTTCCTGTCCAATCCGGCTATCGGCAACACCGGTCTGATCACCAGTGTGATCGTTCCGATTCTGCCGCCGCGGCCCACGGGTTCGCCGGACCTGTTCTTCTACTGGCCCGGCAGCTTCAAGGTGCAAGAGACGGATCTGGCTGGCTACCTGATGGCTGAGGTCGGCGGCGATCGCTGGCACGGCAACTTCGGCGTTCGTCTGGTGAGCAGCGATCTGCACAGCTACACCAACGTCCAGTCCGTCGCGGGCGCGCCCGGCGTGATCACGTCGTCGGCGTTCGGCGACTACACCGTCGACAAGACCAGTCACAACTACTTCGACGCGCTGCCGTCGGTGAACCTGACGTTCGACGTCAAGGACAACCTGCTGCTGCGCTTTTCAGCCAACGAATCGATCTCGCGTCCGGACTATTCCGCGCTCGCGGGTTCGGTCGCGCTGACCGATCTGACGCTGACCGGCAACGGGGGCAACCCGAACCTGAAGCCGATCAAGTCCGCGAACTACGATGTGGGCCTGGAATGGTACTACGGCCCGACCTCACTGCTGGCCGGCCACCTGTTCTACATGGACCTGCAGAACTACGTCGCCTACGGCGTCAGCCAGTCGCCGTACTATTCGATGTTCTACGGGGCGGTGAAGACCTTCAACATTACCTCGCCGATCAACACGACTGGCAAGAGCGAAGGCATCGAACTGCAGTGGCAACAGCCGATCGCCTACGGGTTCGGCTTCCAGGCCAACTACACCTATGCGGACGGCACCGACGCCAACGGCAATCCGCTGGTAGGCGACTCGAAGAACACCGCCAACCTGACGGGCTACTTCGAGAACCACTGGCTGAGCGCGCGAGTGGCCTACACCTATCGCTCGCACTTCTTCGTGGGCCTCGACCGCTCCTCTGCCGAGAACCAGGACAACACCGGCGAGCTCGACGCCTCGATCAACGTCAATGTGACGCCCAACGTGGTGATCACGGCGGACGCCCTGAACCTGACCGACCCGCTATTGAAGTACTACGCGCTGGATAAGTCCCAACCGCGCGCGACCTATGACAACGGCCGGACCTTCTACGTCGGGTTACGCGTCAAGTACTGATCCGACCGTGGGCGGCGACCGGTCCAGCGCCGCCCGCGATATCAGCTTCAGCCGGGGTTCGGGATGCTCTCATGCCCTGACCCCGGCTGCGGACCTCGCCTCTCCCGATCCCAATCGGGCGCGGGCGGCCTGTCCCCAGGGCGTCCGCTTCGTCGGACTCCGGAATGGATCAGGCATTGAGTATCTTCCTGAGCACAGCGATGACTTGGGCGGGGCGGTTCGCCGCTCCGCCCCTCTTCGCGCCCAGGCGGAAGGATTGTCGTCCGGTGGATCGATCTGCGTTTTCAGGGCCGGCCATAGGTCTCATCACGGCCCTGACACTGGCTGCGACGGCCGCCACGGCCGCCTCGCCCTTCGGCGGCCTGTTCTCAGCGGCTTCCAAAGCTCCCGCCGCGCCGGCCGCGCCCTCGCTGATCCCCCAGCCGGTTTCGATCACCCCTGCCCAGGGCGCCTTCGTCCTGGCGTCGGGCGCCCACATCCTCGTCCCGCCGAACGATCCCCAGGCGCGCTGGATCGCCCAGTACCTCAGCGACATGCTGAAGCGCACCCGCGGCATCGAATTGAAGATCGGCGAGGAGAACGGCGAGGTCACAGGTCCCGCCATCCACCTGACTCGCGGACCCGACGCGCCGGTCGGCGACGAGGCCTATCGCCTGGCCGCCGCGCCCGCGGGAGTCACCGTGCTGGCCGCCAACGACGCAGGCCTGTTCTACGGCGCGGTCACCCTGCTGCAGCTCGCCACCGAGAGCGACGGCCACGCGGGGTCGATCCCACTGCCCGCGCTGACCATCGACGACGCGCCGCGTTATCCGTGGCGCGGCCTGCTGCTCGATTCCGTGCGTCACTTCCAGTCGCCGGAGTTCGTGAAGAAGCTCATCGACGACATGGCGGTGCACAAGCTGAACGTGCTGCACTGGCACCTGACCGACGACCAGGGCTGGCGTCTCGAGATCAAGAAATATCCGCGTTTGACCGAGGTCGGCGCCTGGCGCGTGCCGGCTGGCGAGGCCGCGCTGCAGGACATCGACCCCGCAACCAAGAAGCCGCGCCTGTACGGCGGCTTCTACACCCAGGACCAGGTGAAGGACATCGTCGCCTACGCCGCCCAGCGCCACGTCACCATCGTGCCCGAGATCGACATGCCCGGTCACGCGACCGCGGCCATCGTCGCCTATCCCTGGCTCGCCTCGACGCCGCATCCGCCGACAGCGGTGCCGTCCGACTGGGGCGTTTATCCGAACCTGTACAATCCCGACACGCCCACCATCGGCTTCCTGCAGGACGTGCTGACCGAAGTGATCGCCCTTTTCCCCAGCACCTACATTCATGTCGGCGGCGATGAGGCGGTGAAGACGCAATGGAGCGCCGCGCCGACCATCCAGGCGCAGGTGCAGGCACTCGGTCTCAAGAACGACGACGAACTGCAGTCGTGGATGACCGGCCGCCTCGACGCCTGGCTCGACGCGCACGGACGTCGCCTGGTCGGCTGGGACGATATTCTGAAGGGCGGTCTCACGCCGCACGCGACCGTGATGTCCTGGCAAGGTCCCGCCGGCGCCGCGGCGGCGGCGGCGCAGGATCACGACGCCATCCTCGCGGTCGATCCGACGCTCTATCTCGACCATCGCCAGAACCCGGCGCCCGACCAGCCGCCCGGACGCGGTTCGCTCTTGACGCTGAAGGATATCGACGCCTTCGATCCGGCGCCCGCGAGCCTCACCGACGAACAGCGCGGCCACATCCTGGGCGTTGAAGGCGCGGTCTGGACCGAGCACATCCGCACCGAACCGCGGGTGGAGTTCATGACCTTCCCGCGCACCGCCGCCATTGCCGAAATCGGCTGGTCGCCACCGGGGAGCACTGAAACCCTCCTCGCGCGCATGCCGGCCGAAATGGCGCGCCTGCGCGATCTCGGCGTCAACGCTGCCGATAGCGCCTTCGAGCCGCTGTTGACCTCCGATTTCGACCCCAAGACCGGCACGGTCGCGGTCACCCTCGCAACCGAAAGCGGGCAGGGAGAGATCCGCTACACCACCGATGGCGCCGAACCGACGCCCCGGTCCCAGCGTTACGACGCGCCCTTCGCGGTCAGACTGCCGTCGCGTGTGCGCGCCGCGACCTTCGCCGGCGCCGAACCCCTCTCGCACGCCATCGAACGCCGCTTCGACGCCGACACCGTGCGCTCACGCGACAGCCACGAGCTGAAGACCTGCTCCGGCAAGCTCGACCTTTCGCTCGAGGACGACGCGCCGGTGAATGGGCCGCGCGCAGTGTTCCTGGTCGATATTCAGAACCCGTGTTGGATCTATCCGGGCGCCGAACTCGACGGCGTCGGCGCCATCGATGCGGCGGTGGGGCAGGTCCCGTACAACTTCGTCGGCGCCGGCCTCGGTCCTGAGGTGGTCAAGTTCCGCAGCCCCGCCACGCCCGAGGGCGAACTCGAGGTGCGCCTCGACACGTGCGAGGGCCCGCGCATCGCGGTCCTGCCGCTGAAGCCCGCGGCCGCCAACCTCGCCGTCACCGCCTTGCCGCCGGTCGCCATCGCGCCGGTCGCGGGCAAGCACGATCTCTGCTTCACCTTCACCCAGCATGCGCTCGATCCGCTCTGGGTGATCAAGACGATCAATCTTCTGCCCGCCAAGGCGCAATCGCGCGGCCTCGGCGGCCTGTTCGGCGCCGGACCGAAATGACATGCACGACAAGAGGCCGCCCGTGTCCGAACTGACCCTGATTTCGCCGCTGGCGGGCTGGGTCGCGCCGCTGGACGAGGCGCCCGATCCGGTCTTCGCCGAACGCATGATGGGTGACGGGGTGCTGATCGACCCGACCAGCTCGACCCTCTGCGCGCCATGCGACGGCGAGGTGGTGTCGGTGCATCACACCCGCCACGCGGTGACCCTCCGCGCCACCGGCGGGGCCGAAATCCTCATGCATATCGGTCTTGAGACCGTCGCGCTGAAGGGCGAGGGCTTCACCGTGCACGTGCAGGACGGCCAGGCGGTGCGCGCCGGCGATCCGCTGATCGGCTTCGACCTCGACTATCTGGCGCTGCACGCCGCCAGCCTGGTCACCCCGATCATTCTCGCCAACAGCGACAGCTTCGCGATCACGCGCCGTGCCGAGGGTGCGGTGGAGACGGGCCGCTTCCTGATGGCGATCGCGCCTCGCGCCGCCGTGGCGCCCACGAACCAGGCGTCGGACGAAACCGCATCGCGCCCCGCGCGCCTCGCCCTCGCCCACGGCCTGCACGCACGACCCGCCGCCTCGGTCGCCGCCTGCGCCAAGCGCTTTTCCTCCGAAGTCAGCCTGAGCGCCCACGGCCGCAAGGCCAACGCCAAGAGCGTCGTGTCGCTTATGGCCTTCGGCGCCCGCGACGGCGACGCGCTGGAGGTGCTCGCACGCGGCGCCGATGCGCAGGCCGCCGCGCAGGGCGTCGCCGATCACATCGCCGGCCTCGTCGAAACCGCGCCCGCGATCGCCGCGCCGACGCAACGCCTGGCGCCGAAGCGCGACGCCGATCCGAAACTGATCTCGGGCGTCACCGCCTCGCCGGGTCTCGCGGTCGGAATCGCCGTGCGCTTCATCGCGCCGGACATCGAGGTCCCCGAACGCGGCGCCGGCGTCGTGCAGGAAAGCGCCGAACTCGCGCGCGCTCGCGGCGCCGTGCGCGACGATCTGGAAAAGGCCGCGACCGGCGGCGAGCGCCATCGCCGTTCCATCCTGGCCGCGCACATCGCGCTGCTGGACGATCCCGAGCTGCTCGACGCGGCGCAGACGGCCCTGGCCGAAGGCAGGAGCGCGGGCGCGGCGTGGCGATACGCGGTGCGCGCGCAGATCGCCATCCTGAAGGCGCTCGACGATGCGCGCATGGCCGAACGCGCCGCCGACCTCGCCGATCTCGAGCGCCAGGTGTTGCTCGCGCTCGTCGGTGAAGACGCCGCGCCCGCGCCAACGCTGCCCGAGGGCGCGATCCTGATCGCCGACGAACTCCTGCCGTCGCAACTGGTCGCGCTCGACGCTTCGAAGCTCGCGGGCTTCTGCCTCGCCGGCGGCGGTCCGACCTCGCACGTGGCCATCATCGCCGCCTCGATGGACATTCCCGCCGTCGTCGCGGCCGGCGAGCGCGTATTGGATGTGGCGGAAGGAACGCCGGTGATCCTCGACGCGGATCAGGCCCGCCTGCACGTCGCACCCGAAGCGTGGGAGACGGACGCCATCAAGACCGCGCTCGCCGCGCGTAAACAACGCCAGGGCGCCGCGCGCAAGGCCGCGCGCGAACTCTGCACCACCGCCGATGGCAAGCGCATCGAAGTCTTTTCTAACCTGGGCGCCGTCAGTGAAGCCGCCGCCGCGGTCGAGGCCGGCGCCGAGGGATGCGGCCTGCTGCGCACCGAATTTCTTTTCCTCGAACGCGACACGGCGCCCGACGAAGCCGAGCAGAAGCGCGCCTACCAGGCCATCGCCGATGCGCTCGGCGGCCGGCACCTGATCGTGCGCACGCTCGACATCGGCGGCGACAAGCCCGTCGCCTATCTGCCGCTGCCCTACGAAGACAATCCCGCGCTCGGCCTGCGCGGCGTGCGCACCAGCCTGTGGCGGCCCGACCTGATGCGCGAGCAACTGCGCGCCATCCTCGGCGTCGAGCCCGCCGGCCAGTGTTCGATCATGCTGCCGATGATCGCCCAGGTCTCGGAGCTGAAGGCGGTGCGCGCCGTCGTCGACGAGATCGCGCGCGAGCTTGGACGTAACGACCCGGTCAAACTCGGCGTAATGGTGGAAACCCCCGCCTGCGCCGTGCTCGCCGATCAGATCGGGCAGGAGGCCGACTTCTTTTCCATCGGCACCAACGACCTCACCCAGTACGCGCTCGCCATGGACCGCGGCAGTCCGCAACTGGCCGCCCAGCTCGATGCGCTCCATCCGGCTGTGTTGCGCCTGATCGGCCAGGCGGTCGAGGGCGCGTCGAAGCACGGCCGCTGGGTCGGGGTCTGCGGCGGCCTCGCGTCGGATCCGATCGCAGCGCCGATCCTGATCGGCCTCGGCGTCACCGAACTATCCGCAACGCCCAATCGCATTCCCGACCTGAAGGCGCTGATCCGCCAGGTCACGCTCGCCGACTGCCGCAAGGCTGCAGTCGAAGCTCTCACCCTTACGTCCGCCGCCGAGGTGCGCGCCCTGGTCTTGCAGACCTGGCCCGCGCTCAGCGCCCGCGAATAGGAGTCCCGCATGCTCGCGAACCTGCAGAGACTGGGACGGGCCCTGATGCTCCCCGTCGCCGTGCTTCCGGTCGCCGGCCTGCTGCTGCGCCTGGGGCAGGGCGACCTCTGGACGTGGCTGCACCTGTATGCAGGCCTCGCACCGAACAATCCGTTCGAGCACGACGTAGTACCGTTCATCGGCGCCTGCGCCGACGCCATCTTTTCGCATCTCGGTTTGCTGTTTGGCATCGGTGTGGCGGTCGGTTTCGCCAAGGAGAACCATGGCGCGGCAGGCCTCGCAGGGGTCGTCTGCTACCTCGTCGCCACTTCCGGCGCCGCAGCGGTCATCCAGGCGCCGCCTGACGTCGTCGCGGGTCTTCCTGACAAACTCGCCAAGTTGGCGTCCGCCGACTACGCCAACAGCGCGGTCGCCCACTTCAGCGTCCCGTGCGGCATCCTCTCGGGTCTCGCAGGGGGTTTGCTCTACAACCGCTTCTACGACATCAAGCTTCCCGACTATCTCGCCTTCTTCGGCGGGCGCCGCTTCGTGCCGATCGTCAGCGGTCTCGCGGGCCTGTTGCTTGGGGGTCTGTTCGGCTGGGGCTGGCCTGTGCTGTCGAGCGGCCTCGACGGGCTGACCCATGCGGTGGTCGCGTCCGGCGACACCGGTCTCTTCATCTTCGGCGTTCTGAACCGCCTGCTGCTGGTGACCGGCCTGCACCACGTGCTCAACAACGTCGCCTGGTTCGTGATCGGCGACTTCCACGGTAAGACCGGTGACCTGAACCGCTTCTTCGCGGGCGATCCGACCGCCGGGGTGTTCATGACCGGCTTCTTCCCGGTGATGATGTTCGGCCTGCCCGCCGCCTGCTTCGCCATGTATCGCGCCGCGCCCAGGGAGCGCCGCAAGGAAGTCGGCGGCATGCTGACCTCCATGGCGCTGACCTCGTTCCTGACCGGGGTGACCGAGCCGATCGAGTTCAGCTTCATGTTCCTGGCCCCCTTGCTCTACGCGCTGCACGCGGTGCTGACCGGGATCGCCATGGTGGTCATGCACCTGCTGCACGTGCGGCTCGGCTTCAGCTTCTCGGCGGGCCTGTTCGATTTCGTGCTGAACTACAACAAGGGCAGCAAGGTCTGGATGATCATCCCGATCGGGCTGATCTATGCGGTGGTCTATTATGCCGTGTTCAGCTTCGCGATCCGCCGCTTCGGTCTGAAGACGCCCGGCCGTGACGACGCGCCCGCGCCGGCGGAGATCGCGGCATCGAGCGGCGGTGGCCGGATCGACGGCCTGATCGCGGCGCTGGGCGGCGCCGTCAACCTGAAGTCGGTCGACGCCTGCACCACGCGCCTGCGCCTCGAGGTCGCCAACAGCCACGCCGTCGACGAAGCGGCGCTGAAGGCCTTCGGCTCGCGCGGCCTCATCCGCCCGTCGGCGACGACGGTGCAGGTGGTGCTAGGCCCCACCGCGGACCAGACCGCCGGCGACATCCGCGCCCGGCTCGCGACCCTGGAAATCGAACCGGCGCTGCCGACCAGGGCGGCGGCGCAAACCGCGCCCGTCGCAAAATCCGCGCCCGCCGCCGATCCGAAGCTCGCCGCAGGCCTCCTGGCCGCACTCGGCGGCGCGTCGAATGTCACCGGGGTGCAGGCGAGGGCGGGGCGCGTTCGGGTCGAGGTGGCGGACGACAAGGCCGTCGATGAAGCCCAGGCGCGCCAAGCCGGCGCGCGCGGCGTCGCGCGTCCCGCGTCGCAGGTGGTGCATCTGATCGTGGGGCCGGCGGCCGAGGGCCTTGCGGGCGTTCTGGCCGGCCTTGTGCGCGCCTAAGACGCCGGCTTGGCCGCCGAGGCGTCTTTGCTGAAGCGCTTGAACAGCTCGCGCGCGATGGTCTCGTAGGTGATCTCGCCGGCCTGTTTGCGCGCGGCGGCCATGACGCTGCGGATCGCGTCCGCCGAGGCGGTCATCCGGGTGGTCTCGTCCTCGAAGGGAATAAGAACGCGGCGCATTTCGGCGACGCTGCGGACGTCTATGCGGTGCGATGCACCGATAAAGGCGGGCTCCAGCATCGGGCCTCCTGCCGGCGCCCCCGCGCCGCTCTTCAGCCGTATCAAAGAGATAATAACAGATTCTTTTTGGAATGTCTCCGGAGCCGACTTGCGCGGCGACGAACGCCTCACATGCCGAAGCGATATCCCACGCCCGGCGCCGTGAGGATCAACGCCGGTCGCGTCGGATCGGCCTCCAGCTTCTGCCTCAGCTGACCGATGAAGACGCGAAGGTACTGGACGTCGTGTTCGTGCGCGGGTCCCCACACGGCGGTCAGAATCTGGCGATGGGTGATCACCTTGCCGCCGCCCTCGGCCAAGAGCGCCAGCAGGTCGTATTCCTTCGGCGACAGATGCACCGCCTCGCCGTTTCGCGTGACCAGCCGGCGGACTAGGTCGATCTCCACATCCCCCGCTTTTACAAGGGGTTCCGCGCCCGCGTCCTTCAGCTTTCGCCGCAGCGCCGCGCGCAGGCGCGCCAGCAGTTCGCCCACCCCGAACGGCTTTTCCACATAGTCGTCGGCGCCCAGGTCCAGGGCGTCGATCTTCTCCGCCTCCTGGTGCCGCGCGGACAGGATCACGATCGGTCCCGCATAGAAGGCGCGCGCCTTGGCCAGGGCTTCCTTGCCGTCCATGTCAGGCAGGCCGAGGTCGAGCACCACCGCGTCGGGCGGTTTGCGCGCGATCTCGCGCAGACCGTCGGCGGCGCTGTCGGCCCGCACCGGCTCATAGCCCGCCGCATCCAGGGCGGGCTGCAGGAACCGGTGGATCTGCGGCTCGTCGTCGATGACGAGAATGCGCGGCCGCGAGGCGGTCACAGCAGAAACTCGTGGGTTCGGATGCTCTTCGGCAGACTTATCAACAGCCGTGTGCCGCCCGTCGCCGTCACCGGGCTGACCGCGGCGATGCGGCCGCCCATGGCTTCCACGAAGCCCTTGGCGATGGAGAGGCCCAGGCCCGCGCTCTTGCCGCGGTCGGTGGGCACGTCGAGGCGGCGGAACTTGTCGAACACCCGCTCGAGCTCGCCGCGCGGGATGCCGCGGCCCTGGTCCTCGATGGAGATCACCACCTCGTCGGGGTCCTCGTGGGCCGCGACCTCGATGCGGCTCTTGTCGGGGCTGTAGCTGACCGCGTTCTCCAGGATATTCACCACCGCCTGCTCCAGCAGGCCCGGATCGGCCTTCACCATGGAGAGCGACGGCGCGAAGTCCCGCTCCAGGGTCCGCTCGCCCAGGCGCCGCGACACCCGGTCGATCGCCGCCTCCAGGGGTTCGCGCACGTCCACCAGATCGGCGCGCGGCTCCAGCCCGCCGCCCTCGAGCTTGGTCATGTCCAAGAGGTCGCCGACGTAGCGATTGAGCCGCTCCGCCTCCTCGCGGATGCTGAAGAGCAGGTCGCGCCGGACCGGCTTGTCCAGCTTCTCGCCAAAATCGATGAGCGTCGTGGTCGACCCCAAGACCGTCGACAGCGGCGTGCGCAGGTCGTGGCTGATAGAGTTCAACAGCGCGTCGCGCAGGCGATCGGACCGTCGCAGCGCCTCCGCGTCGGCGGCGTCGGCGGCGAACTCCGCGCGCTCCAGCGCCACCGCGCCCTGGTCCAGCAGCGCCAGCACGAAGCGCTCGTCCGCATCCTGGACGTCCGCTTCCACGCCCGCGACGCCGGAGCGATTCTTTACGCCGACCAAAGGCCGAAAGGTCCAGGCCGCGTTTGGCAGGGTGCCGGTGCCCGCGCCGGCCGCCTCGCCGCGCTCCCACGCCCAACGCGCCGCCGCCATGTCCGCGGTCGAGAGGGTTTCCAGCGTCGGGGCGCCGGCGGCGGGCGCGATATCGCCGTCCTGGGGCAACAGGATCATCGCCTTGGCGCCGACCGCGACCGCGAGCTGTTCGGCCAGGGCTTGCGCCGCTTCCTTTTGACCGGCGGAGGCCGACAGGCGACGACTGGCCTCCAACAGAGACGCGATGGCCGAGGCTTTGCGCGCGGTCGCCCGGCTCTGGTCGCGGACGCGGCCGGTCAACCAGCCGATGGCGGACGCCACCACGAAGAACACCAGGAAGGTGAGCACGTCCGCCGCATGGCCGATGTAGAAACTCAGCCGCGGCTGCAGGAAGAAGAAGTTGTACGTGACCGCCGCCAGCGCCGCGGCGAACAGGGCCGGCCCCATGCCCCAGCCGATGCCGGCCGCGAGCACGCTGAGGAGATAGATCATCGCCAGGTTCGCGGTCTGGTTCGACATCTGGTCGACGATAACCGAGACGCCGCTTGCCGCCGCCACGCAGCCGGCCGCGGCGATATAACCGCGCCAGGGCCGCTTCACGCGGCTGCGCGAGAACCCCGGGATCAGCGGCGCATCGGCGGCGGTCTCGGTCACGATGTGCAGCGCCGCCCCGCCCGAGCGTTCCAGCAAGGCTTGCGGCAGGGAACGGCCGAACAGGGCGCGGAAGCGGCGATGCGGCGTGCGGCCGATGACGATCTGGGTGATGTTGTTGCGGCGCACGTAGTCCAGCACGGTTTCGACGATGTCGTCGCCGGTCAGGACCGCGGTCGAGCCGCCGAGCTGTTGCGCGAGCTTCAGGGCTTCGTTGAGGCGATGCGCGCTGGCCGCATTCATCGGCGGCCGGTTCGGCTGGTCCACATGGGCCACGGTCCATGGCGCGTTGGCCATCGAATCCGACAGCCGTCGAGCCGCGCGCACCAAGGCCGCCGCCACCGGCGCGCCCCCGATGAGCACCAGAATGCGCTCGCCCGCCGCCCACGGTCCTTCCACGCCCGCGCGTTTCATCGCGCCGATGAGCTGGTCGTCCACCGTCTCCGCCGCGCGACGGAGCGCGAGCTCACGCAGCGCTGTCAGGTTTTCCGGCTTGAAGAAACGTTCCGCGGCGACGCGCGCGGTTTCCCCCAGATAGACCTTGCCGTCGGCCAGGCGCTGTCGCAATTCGCCCGGCGTGACGTCGACCAGTTCGATGTCGTCCGCGCGCGAAAGGGCGGAGTCGGGCACGGTCTCGCGCTGGCGCACGCCGGTTATCTTCCACACCACGTCGACCAGACTCTCGAGATGCTGCACGTTCAGCGTGGTCCAGACGTCGACGCCGGCGGCGAGCAGTTCCTCCACGTCCTGCCACCGCTTGGGATGGCGAGAACCCAGGACATTGGAATGGGCGTATTCGTCGACCAACAGCAAGGCGGGCTTGCGCCTCAGCGCCTCGTCGAGATCGAACTCGAGAAAGGCGCGCCCTTTGTACTCAGTGGCCTTGCGCGGCAGCACCTCCAGACCGCGCAGCAGAGCCTCGGTCTCCTTGCGTCCGTGGGTCTCGACCAGCCCTACCAGCACCTCGCCGCCGCCCGCCTTGCGGCTTCGAGCCTCGCGCAGCATCTCGAAGGTCTTGCCGACGCCCGGCGACATGCCGAGAAACACCTTCAGCCGGCCGCGACTGTCCCGACCCACCGCCTGCAGCAGGGCCTCCGGATCCGGGCGCCGGGGTTCGTCGTCGCTCATTGCGCGCCAGGGTGGCCCATCGGATACCGCGCGTCGAGCGCCATGTTGACCTTCAGAACATTGATCCGCGGCTGGCCCAGGAAGCCCATCGCCCGGCCTTCGGTGGCGCGCTCGATCAACGCGGCGACCTTTCTGGCGTCGACACCGCGCGCCCTGGCGATGCGGGCCACCTGTGCTTTCGCGTTCTCCGGCGAGATGTCGGGGTCGAGCCCTGAGGCCGAGGTGGTGACCGCGTCCGCGGGCAGGGGACCTGAGCCGGCGCCGTCTTGCTTGCGGATGCTGTCGGCGTCGCTTTGTTCGCGTTTGGCGAGATCGGCATTGAGCGGGCCAAGGTTGGAGCCGCCGGAACTTGTGGTGTCATAGCCCTTGCCCGCGGCCGAGGGTCGAGGATGCAGATACTGCGGCGCGGTGAACGGTTGCGCGATCAGCGCCGAGCCGACGACGCGACCCGTCTTGTCCTTCAGCAGGCTGCCTTGCGCCTGGAACGGAAGTGTTGCCTGCGCGACACCGGTGAGCGCCAGCGGATAGGCGACGCCGAGCAGCAGGGTGAAGACGATGGTCGAGACGACGGCGGGACGAAGGGCGGAAATGATCGACATGGTTTGCCTCACCAGCGTTTGGATACGCCGACATAGAGTTGCGAGCGCGGCGTCGCCCGGTTCAGCCCAAAGTTCACGCCCGCGTCGAGTTGAAGGGTATTGCTGAGCGCATAGGTCGCCGCGACGTCGGCGGAACGCTGCGCCACGGTTTCGAGCGGATCCCAGTTTTGGTCGGCCCAATATTCAACGGCGAGGCCGAGCTTGCCGGTCACCGGCCGCGACAGGTTGACGAGCTGCACCATGTTCAGGTGATGACCGTCGAGGGCGGCGTTTTCGAGCGAGTCGAGCTCCGGCCCGAAGGTCAGGCTGACCTTGTCGGGCAGGCTGAAGTTTACGGGAACGGCCAAACCGCCTTCGACCTCGCCATTGCCGATCATGTGCGACGCGGTCGGCGCCTTGACGTAGGGTATCAACGACAGACTCCAGGTCGCGTTGGACACAACCGCCCATTTCAAACGCGCATAGAGATCGCCGACGCCGCTTGCGTCTTGCGTTACACCGCCGGCCTTGATCCGCAACTCTTCGTAGGGCGCGATGTTCAGTTCGACATCGAGCGTGTCGATGAGGCCGTATTTCAAGGTCGGATTGGGCGCGAGGACGGCGTCGGTCGAAACGCCGCCGTCGGACATGTGGCTCCAGTTCGCCAGATCGGTCTCGATCTGCCAGTGACCCGCCGGCACGGTGCAGGTCGCGTTGGCCTTGGTCGGCCGGTCGGTGCAGATCGGCGCATCGCCCGGCGCGGTAGTGGGCGCCGCTTGCGGCGCGGACTGCGCCAGCACCGAAGCGGGTGCGAGCAGCATCACGGCGAGGGAGCAGACGATGGTGGAGAGAGACGCGCGGTGCATGACGATGGTCCTCAGGCGAGGCCGATGGCGGTGACGAGAAGGTCGATCAGCTTGATGCCGATGAAGGGGACGATCACGCCGCCAAGGCCGTAAATCAGAAGGTTGCGCGACAGCAGTTTCGCCGCGCCGATAGGCCGGTACTTCACGCCTTTCAGCGCGAGTGGGATCAGGGTGATGATCACCAGCGCGTTGAAGATCACCGCTGAAAGGATGGCGCTCTGCGGCGTCGCCAGGTGCATGACGTTGAGCGCGCCCAGCGCCGGCAGGCCGACGACGAAGATGGCGGGGATGATGGCGAAGTACTTGGCGACGTCGTTGGCGATGGAGAAGGTGGTGAGCGCGCCGCGGGTGATCAGCATCTGCTTGCCCACCTCGACGATCTCGATGAGCTTGGTCGGATCGCTGTCGAGGTCGACCATGTTGCCGGCCTCGCGCGCGGCCTGGGTGCCGGTCTGCATGGCCACGCCCACGTCCGCCTGGGCCAGCGCCGGCGCGTCGTTGGAGCCGTCGCCGCACATGGCGACCAGGCGTCCCTTGGCCTGCTCCGCGCGGATCAGTTTCAGCTTGTCCTCGGGCGTCGCCTCCGCGAGGAAATCGTCAACCCCGGCTTCAGACGCGATGGTCGCCGCGGTTACCGGATTGTCGCCGGTGATCATCACCGTGCGCAGACCCATGCGGCGCAGGTCCGCGAAGCGTTCCTTCACACCGGGCTTCACCACGTCCTTCAGATGGATGACTCCGACCAGCTTGCCGTTCTCGGCCACCGCCAGCGGCGTGCCGCCGGAGCGCGCGATCCGGTCGACCGCGGCAATGACGTCCTTGGGCGCCTCGCTCGCATCCTTCAGCCCGGTGTAGCGGCAGATCGCATCGACCGCGCCCTTGCGCCATTTCATGCCCGTGGTATCGAGGCCCGACATGCGCGTCGAAGCGCTGAAGGGGATCACCACGGCGCCGGCGGGAATCTGTTCGACCAGGCCATGGTTCTCGCGCGCCAGTTCGAGGATCGAGCGACCCTCCGGCGTCTCGTCGGCGAGCGAAGCCATCAGCGCCGCCCACAGCGCGGTGTCCGCCGGCACGCCGGGCGCGGGGACGACCTCCGTCGCCATGCGGTTGCCGAAGGTGATGGTGCCGGTCTTGTCGAGCAGCAGGGTGTCGCAGTCGCCCGCGGCCTCGACCGCTCGGCCGGAGACGGCCAGCACATTGACCTTGAGCAGTCGGTCCATGCCCGCGATGCCGATGGCCGACAGCAGGCCGCCGATAGTGGTCGGGATCAGGCAGACGAACAGGGCGCCCAGCACGATCGGGTCGAGCACGACCTTGGAATAGGCGCCAAGGCCCAGCAGCGTCACCACCGCGATCCAGAACACCAGCGTCAGCCCCGCGAGCAGCGCCGCCAGCGCGACCTCGTTCGGAGTCTTCTTGCGCTCGGCGCCTTCGACCATGGCGATCATGCGATCGAGGAAGGTCGAGCCCGGCTCGGCGGTGATCCGCACCTTGATCCAGTCGGACACCACCGTGGTGCCGCCGGTGACCGCTGAACGGTCGCCGCCCGCCTCGCGAATGACCGGCGCGCTCTCGCCGGTGATGGCGGCCTCGTTGACCGACGCGACGCCTTCGATGATCTCGCCGTCGGAAGGCACCACGTCGCCGGTCTCGACCAGGACGATCGCGCCGGCGCGCAACTCGTGGGCGGGGGTGGGCACGGTGGTCCCGGTCTTGGGGTCGACGATCAGTTTCGCCTTGGTGGTCACGCGCGAGGCGCGCAGCGCATCCGCCGCCGCCTTGCCGCGGCCCTGGGCCACGCTCTCTGCGAAGTTGGCGAACAGCACCGTCGCCCAGAGCCAGAGCGCGATCTGCAACGGAAAGCCGAACGGCTTGCCGCCCGTAATAGCCGCGATGGTCGAGACGGTGGCGAGCGCCGCCACCACCTCGGTCGCGAGGATGACCGGGTTGCCGATTAGCTTGGTCGGATTGAGCTTGCTCACCGCTGCGCTCATCGCGTTGAACAGCACGCGCGGCGAGAAGGTGGCGTCGGCGATGGCTGACCGGGTCGCCTTGGCGGGCGCGAGGTCGGGAATGACGGTGGAGGTCATGACGACGGGCTCCGAATTCAATGAATCTTGCGAACCGCGTCGAGCACCTGGAAATGTTCGACGATCGGGCCGAGCGCGAGGGCGGGGAAAAAACAGAGCCCGCCGAGGATCAGGATCACGCCGATCAGAAGGCCGGTAAACAACGGCCCGTCGGTCGGCAGCGTGCCGGCGGTCGGCTCGAGCTTGGGCTTGGCGGCCAGCGAGCCGGCAATGGCCAGCACCGGGATCGCGTAACCGAAGCGACCGAGCAGCATCGCAATGGCGAGCGTCGTGTTCCAGAAGGGCGTGTCGGCGCCAAGGCCCGCAAAGGCCGAGCCGTTGTTCCCCGTCGCCGAGGTATAGGCGTAGAGAATCTCCGACAGGCCGTGCGCGCCGGAATTGCCGAGCGCTTTCAGCGCGAGCGGCGTCACCGCCGCAAGCGCTGCGAAGCCGAGCATGGACGCGGGCAGGATGAGCACTGCGAGCATGGCGAACTTGATCTCGCGTGTCTCGACCTTCTTGCCGAGGTACTCCGGCGTGCGGCCCACCATCAGGCCGGCGACGAACACCGACAGCAGCGCCATGACGACGATCCCGTAGAGACCAGAACCGACGCCGCCCGGGATAATCTCGCCGAGCTGGATCATGAACATCGCCACGCCGCCGCCGAGCGGCATCAGGCTGTCGTGCATGGCGTTGACCCCGCCGTCCGACGCGCCGGTGGTCGCTGCGATCCACACCGCGGTCGAAGGCGCGCCGAAACGCGTCTCCTTGCCTTCCATGCTGACGTTGGTCGCGACGTGGGCAGCGGCCTGCGCCGGCGCCGTGCGCGTCTCGGTGGCATAGATAGCGGCGGCGGCGGTCGAGAGCAGTAGGACCATGACCGCGACCAGGGCCCGCGCGTCCTTGCGCGCCAGCACGGTGCGCCCGAACGCGATCACGCAGGCGAAGCCCAGGGTGTTCATCGCCACGATCTCGATCAGGTTGGTCCAGGCGTTCGGGTTCTCGAACGGGTGGGCCGAGTTGGCGTTGAACAGGCCCCCGCCATTGGTGCCGAACTGTTTGATGATCTCCTGGCTGGCGACCGGATAGAGCACCAGGCTCTGCTTGCCGCCTTCCAGGGTGGTGGCGTCCACGTGCGCCAGCAACGACTGCGGTGCGCCCAGCAGCACGAGCATGATGGCGCCCACGAAGGCGACGGGCAGCAGCACGTAGAGCGTGATCCGCGTCAGGTCGATCCAGAAGTTGCCGAGGTCGCTGCCGCGATTGGCCACGAACGCGCGAGCGACCGCGGCGGCCACCGCGATGCCCGCCGCCGCCGACAGGAAATTGTGCGTGGTCAGCCCCGCCATCTGCGAGAAGGTCGAGATCGTGCTCTCCGGCGTATAGGACTGCCAGTTGGTGTTGGTGACGAAGCTGACCGCGGTGTTGAACGCCGTGTCGGGTTTGAACCCCGCGAAATGCTGCGGATTCAGCGGCAGCAAGTCCTGAAAGCGCAGGATGAGGTAGAGGACGACGAAACTAGCCAAGCTGAAGGCCAGGAACGCGAAAACGTACTGCAACCAGGTCTGGCCCTCGCCGCGCTTCACGCCGAAGGCGGCGTAGCAGACGGTCTCCACTGGCCGCAGCACCGGGTCCAGCCAGGTCGATTGGTTCGACCAGACGCGCGCGAGATAAATCCCCAGCGGCCACGACAGCGCGACGGTGAGGACGATGGTGAAGGCGATCTCCGCCCAGCCTTGCCAGTTCATTCGCGCCCCTCAGAACTTCTCGGGGCGCAACAAGGCGACCACCATATAGACGGCGATGCCGATGGTCGCCGCCGCGTAGATGAGTTGGACGATCATCGACTCACGCCTTCTTCAACAGGACGGCGTAGCCGGCGAAGGTGATGAAGATCGCGACCCCGATCAGGAGATAGAAGATGTCCGCCACGCACTGTCCCTTCCGCTGAGGATGCGGAAGGTGCCCATCGCGGCGTCAGAATGCGATCCGGAACGACCGCGTTCCGTATAAGGGAGTCATAAAGAAAGCCCCGGCGGCCGCTGGGACCGCCGGGCTCGCCCCCTGGTTCTCAACCTTACGCGTTGATCGAGAACTTGATCGGTATGGTGACTTCCGCGCCGTCGACGGTCTTGGGCTTCATGCGGAAGTAGGGCGCAAGGTGCTTCGCCGCATTGCCGAAACCGTAACGCGGCGGCGTCTCTGAGACGACGGTACAGTTGGTCAACGTCCCGCTGACGGTGACGATGCAGTGCAGGGTGGCGGTCCCTTCGATGCCGCCCGCAATCGCGCCGGTCGGATAGAAGCGCGACATCGCTGCGGCGTCCGGCTTGGTGAGCCAGGTGGGGTTGAGGATCACCGGCGACTTCGCCGTCCCGCCGCCTCCACCGCGGCCGTCAATCGTTCCCGTGCCGGGATCCAGGCTGGGGCCGCTAATCGTGTACTTCGTATCCGCGTCTGTCGGCGGATGCGTCACGGTGACGATCGTCTTGTCCGGCGTGGGCGCCAGCGGGTTGTCGTGGAACTTGATCGGATTCGACTTGGGTAGGGTCTTGGTTGGCTGGGGCGGCGGCGGCGGAACAGGCGGCCGCCAGAAGGTCACGATCACCGGAGGCTGCGTGTCGGGCAGCGCGGGCGGCGCCTTCCAGTGCTGATTGAACAGCCACGCGAGCCCGGCGATGTGCACGGTGAGCGAAATGCCCAGCGCGACCCAGAGCCATGGCGGAATGCGGCGACGTCCGCCGCTTTCATTGAGGTTTTGCAGGACGCCGCCTCCAGCGCCTGCCGCTTGCATCATCATCGATGTCCCCTTTCGTTGGCCCTCATCCTCCTCTTGAACCCTGGCGCGAAGCGAGGGCGGCTTGCGCCGATGGTTGAGGGTCCGCCCGGGTTGCGGCGGGATGTTGCGCGACTTGCGGCTAGATTGCGGCCGGGCTTGCGCTGTTACTCGGCAAGCACATCGAGCAGGGGCGTCAGCCGATGCGTATACGCTTTCCAGCGCCCCACGCTCGCCCTGTAGATCGGCCGGCGCACCTGGGTGGCGCTGGCGGTGCGCACGCTGCGCCGCGTTACATGAAAGTCGAGACAGGCCGCGTCCCAGTCGAGGCCGCAGAAGGCGACGAGGCGGCGCGCCTGGGTTTCCAGGTCCGACACCACGTCTTCGTATTGCACTTCTACGTAACGATCGGCGACCAAGATCGCGCGCCAGTGCGCCGACAGCCTGTCATAGGCGCGGTAGTAGCGCCCGAACTCGGCAAGGTCGTAGGCGAAAGGCTGATCGCCGGTGAACAGCTTGGTGTAGCAGGAGAGGCCGGTGTCGACCGGGTCGCGGCGGCAGTGGATGATCCGCGCACCCGGCAGCATGCGCCGGATCAGGCCCGCATGGCGCAGGTTGGACGGCATCTTGTCCACGACACGCTTGCGGCCCTGCGCCAGCGGCTCAACCGCTTCGACATAGGCTCGTCCGAGCGCTTCGAGGTTCGTCGTCGCGGCGATGACGCCTTCGAGCACGCCGAGTTCGCCTGCGCCGCGCACGTCCGGATGCGACGCCAGGATCTGCTCCACCAATGTCGTGCCCGAGCGCGGAAGGCCGACGACGAACACCGGCAGTTGTGAGGCGAATCCGCCTGCGGTCGCGTCGTCGTTAGCAAACGCTGCGGCGGTGCGTTCGAACATCGCGATGTCGTCGCCGACGGCGTAGCGGAAGCTCGCACGCTTGGCCGCGTTGCCGGCGTCGAAAAAGTCGAAAGCGCGATCGATCTCGCCGGCGTCGAGCCACGCCTTGCCGAGCGCGAAGGCGAGGGGGATGAGCGCATCATCGTCGGTAGCCCGTGCGAACACGGCTTCCATCGCCGCGATGTCGGGATCGCCGCCCGTGAAACGTTTCAGGTCGCTGCGCGCATGCCAGGCGGTCGCCGACGATGGGTCCAGCGCCAGCGCGCGGTCGAAAGCCTGCAACGCGGTGGCGTCGTCGCCGAGTTCCTGACGCGCGACGCCGAGATTGATCAGGGCCT